>NZ_WUTY02000001.1:2620689-3275861 GCF_009828925.2 Methylicorpusculum oleiharenae | reverse complement strand
TCAGATTGATCGCCAATCGACAAAATCCGTAGATTTTGGATTCGGTTATAGAATACACCATCCCTGTTTTTGACAGAAACCAAAATTACAGAATTTCAACTAAATTCTGTATTTCTCGAATCTTTTCCTGCATTTTATCAACTTTTAGAGTTAAATAACTTAATCAAGCCCATAACCGGTTGAACGGCTATCACGCTTAGAGTTTACCCAATTTTTTGGCAAGTACGAGAATGGATGCTTAAGCCAAGAACTCGTCAGAGGGTTACTTTTGATCTTTATAAATGTCCTCATGCAATTTTTTTAGATTGGGGAAAAGAAAATGTTTTTCATAATAAAGACCCACAATAACCACAGGAACGGCCAATAAAAAAATGTCACCCACTTCGGCTTCAAAAATAACATCCAAACCGGCTATAAAAAATAAAAACAGTCCCAGCAAATAGAAGCGAACACCCAGTAACATGCCCGTTAAAAACATCGTATGGGCAAGAACGATATGAATGACTAAACCGGTTGTTCTGGCGGTCATCAGATCCGCATGCCATAAAAGCAATACCAGCATAATGGAGATGAAAGCACTCCCCCAAAACAGACATTCAAATTTTACGTAATGCGCTATGGTTTGACCCGTCTTGTGAAGGTTGGCTTTTTCGCAAATTAACGAACCCAACAAAAATATTGGTGCCATCAGCAACCAGTAAAGAATGACAGTCCTATCGGAAATCTCACCCAAAAAATCGCTGACAATACACAACACAATCAATACGATAAAAATTATCTCTTGTATATATATATTCTGAATTAATGAGTCAAGATTGGTTTTTTCATCGAAATTCCAGCTCATAGTAAGGTATCCTCTTAAAAATACGCACAGTCATCATAAGGAGTTTAAATTTTGGACCCGTGCCTCGGTATTTTGCTTTCCAAAACAGGCAGCGTTACCTGCAGCACAGGCTCTTTAGTCGGGCAGTAAATGAAATAATACATTTGGCAGACTGCAATTTACAGGAAAATCAAATGCATCGGTTTGCTGCTAGCACCCGCTGATCAGAGTATGTCATCTTTTAAACAATTTTGGGCATGTGCTCACTTCCTGCGAACAAATCAATACCGTTAAGTTAAGCGTATTTTGTAGGAGCGGGCCAAGCCCGCGATTGAAACACCTTTGGTCGCGGGGCATGGCCCGCTCTTACGATGCCATCCAAAGCGGACGAGTATTTGTAATATAGGAACTAAAAAATTAGTTCAGCAAGAAAGTCCAACGTACGAAACAGAGCTTAAATCAAACTAAAAAATTCAATGCTGAAGTTTCCCTGTTTTTATAAGGTTGTCCAAGCTTGTTTAAGAACTTTTTTTGTATTAATAATTGCCGTCGTTCCGGCAGGGATTGCCGGGATGACGCCTCTGTCTAAGGCGAACAGTGCTTTATTAAATGGGTTTGCCACAGTTTACGCAGACCCTATCGATAATTCCTGCAGCCCAAGCATAATGGATGTTCGTTTTTGAAATTATTGGCAAACTTCAGATCAATGTATGAGTCAAGTAAATGACCCTGTCCGGCATATCCGCTTCGTCAAAGGCTCCAACTGTATCAACTAGAGATTAAGTTGCGAAAATTGCTTGCACTGTTTAACTCGCAAGTGTGTAATGTCTGTTTTTTTCAAGGATCATTTTCAAAGGGACGTCCGGGCACTGAAGGCAATACTCAGACGCTGACGGAAAATGACTCGCACAACGGCTGGCTCAGGTAAACAAGGCATAATTCAATTATTCTCCGGGATGAGTTCGCTTCTTCAGTATTTTCATTCGCTGATAAAAATACTGAGTTAAACCTGGCTATCTATTTCTAACCTCAACCCACAAGAAGAATAAACTATGTCAAAATTTCCTATTGATCTCGGCGCGTACCAACGCATTTCCCTTGATCCAAGCAGCAACAAACTCACAGACGAACAAAAATCAGCACTCAAAGCCAATATCAAATTATGCCGAGATGCCATCGTATTCTTCACCGCAACTGGCGCGGCCAGAGGTGTAGGCGGACATACAGGCGGTCCATTTGACACCGTGCCGGAAGTCATGATTCTTGACGCGCTGTTTCGTGGTTCCGACGACAAATTCGTGCCGATTTTTTTCGATGAAGCCGGACACCGTGTTGCTACACAATACCTGATGTCAACTTTAAACGGCGACTTGCCTGCCGAACAATTGATGCGTTACCGGGAAGCGCATTCCCATCTGCCGGGCCATCCCGAACTGGGCTTCACTCCGGGTGTAAAATTCAGCTCAGGCCGTTTAGGTCACATGTGGCCTTATGTCAACGGCGTAGCCATGGCCAACCCGACAAAAACCTTATTCTGCCTGGGTTCTGATGGCTCGCAACAAGAAGGTAACGATGCTGAAGCAGCTCGTTTAGCCGTAGCTCAACAACTCAATGTCAAACTGATCATTGACGATAACAATGTCACGATCGCAGGTCATCCATCGCATTATCTGGGTGGCTGCAGTACCGCCAAAACATTGACCGGCCATGGATTAACCGTACTTGAAGGCGACGGCGAAGATATTGACGGCTTGTATAGCCGCATCGTTACCGCGATCAACACTCAAGGCCCAGTTGCAATTATCAACCACCGTCCTATGTGCCCAGGCATCAAAGGCTTGGAAGGTTCAACTCACGGCCACGATGTCATCTCGGTCAAATTAGCGGTTGAATACCTGGAATCGAACGGCCAGCAAGCAGCTGCCGATCACTTGAAATCTATCCAGGCTCCTAAACAGGATTACACCTTCCTGGGCTCCAGCGACAAATGGGATGCCAATCGTAACGTTTTCGGCGATGCCGCAGTAGCTATATTGAGCCGTCTGAGTGAAGCAGAACGTGTTGAAAAAGTCCGCGTTATCGACAGCGACCTTGAAGGCTCATGTGGCTTAAAGAAAATTCATGACGCTTATCCTGAAATCTTTATTTCATCCGGCATCATGGAGCGCGGCAACTTTTCTGCGGCTGCCGGTTTCGGTATGGAAGCTGGCAAACAAGGCATTTTTGGTACCTTCAGTGCCTTTTTGGAAATGTGTATTTCCGAAATCACCATGGCGCGCCTGAATAACTCAAATGTTCTGAGTCATTTCTCGCACTCGGGCATAGATGATATGGCCGACAACACGTGTCATTTCGGTTTAAACAACATGTTTGCCGACAACGGTTTAAGTGATGGTTATGCGACCAACTTGTATTTCCCGGCTGATCCAAACCAGATGAAAGCCTGTATGGAAACCATTTTCTTTGATCCGGGTTTACGTTTCGTATTCTCTACCCGCTCCAAAGTCCCACTGATTTTGGACAGCGAAGGCAAGGAATTTTTCGGCGGCGATTACAAATTTGTTTCCGGCAAAGACGAAGTCATTCGTGAAGGCACACAAGGCTATATCGTCAGCTTCGGTGAATCTTTATACCGCGCGCTGGATGCAGTTGAACGCCTGAAACAGGAAGGTTTCGATGTCGGCCTGATCAACAAACCTACTTTGAACGTGATTGATGAAGAGATGCTGGCTAAAATCGGCAAATCACCGATGGTGATGGTCGTAGAAGCCTTCAACCGCAAGACCGGTTTAGGTAGCCGTTTCGGCTCCTGGTTGCTGGAACGTGGCCATACACCAAAGTATGCTCACATCGCCACGCACAAAGAAGGCTGCGGCGGTTTATGGGAACAGTTCCCGCATCAAGGTATCGACCCAGCAGGCATCATGGCTAAAGCCAAAGACTTGCTGAAAGGTTAATCCAGGCAATGATTCACAGGGCGCAGTCATGCGCCCTGTTTTTTAAGAACAAATCAGATCACTATTTCAGTGCTTCAAACACCGGAAAGTTCTATTTCAAGTCATTCTACTCAAGATAAAGCAAAAAAGGCTTGAATAAATAATCGATTCAGTTATTATATGCGGCCTGTGGAGAGATGGCTGAGTGGTTTAAGGCAGCGGTCTTGAAAACCGTCGTGGGTTAATAGCCCACCCAGAGTTCGAATCTCTGTCTCTCCGCCAAGTAGCACCTCTAAGTTATTGATTTACAAGGTTTTTTGATTTACCTGAAAGGATCAACCCACATTCCAACCCCATTGGATAACATGGGTTACAGTCGTTATTGTTTACGCCTCCAGTGTGAAGAACCGCTTAAAATGCCTTTCGTGCACTCGCTCCGCGTACTGGTCGCCCTGAACCGGGAAAATGTGGTAATACCTCTTTTTTTCATCAAAATAAAATTGGTAACTTTCCCCTCGTTGATAATCGCCAAGTCCAAAGTTTCCGCGCGGTTCTGATATACACCTGGCCTTTTTGTAGTCAATCATCAATTAATTCCTCATCGTTAAAGTTAAAACTAGCTGCCTGACTCCCTATAAAACAAGGCTATCATAAGCCCCACTATTACGCCTGTAACAAGGCCATAAATGCCAGCATACATTAGCCCATCGCTTATACAGAATTGTTCTTGTGCGTTAATATTCCGTGAATAGATTTCATAACCGGCTTTTACAAGTTCGTCGGGTCCATTACAGACCAAGTTTTGTAATGGGTTACTCATAAGGCCCCCTTATTTGTGGATCTCGACACCTCGCATAACTGAATAAAAGTTTTATGTCTTTGGTCAAGGTAAAATTGAAGTTCCTTGTAACATTCTGATTCTTTCGGCATGTCCCAATAGTGCAGACGTTTAACTACCTCGTCATTGAAGCGGTTGTAAGTGTCGATACTGGCTTGGCTCCAGGTGCTCCCTAAGTAGTCGGTAAATCCTGTCTGTAATGGCTCGTTGTTCATGCTGCCGCCGTCATTACTTCAAAATAGTTTAAAGGCCCAATGCCCAATAAATAACCGCGGTTTTGAAGATCAAGCAGGATAGGCCCGGTTAAATCGGCGGTGCGTATGTATGCAATGACTTTTCCGTTTTTGATTAATGATAATTTCATGATTGCACCTCGCCGCCTTCTTGATGCGCTGCTCTCGGGGTTGGTTGAAAGGTGTGTAGTTCCTTTTTTGCGGATAGATAAGCGGCATGGGCTTCTTCTGGCGTGCTGAATCTGCCTAAGCGATTAGTTTTCCTGTTTATCATTATCTCTGCTTTCCATTTTTTCTTACGCTTATCATAAGAAACGCCCATATAGCCGCTAGTATTATTTGATTGAACACCTCTGTTCTGTTGATTCTCTGATTTATTCGCATCCCTAAGGTTTTCTATCCGGTTGTCTGTTTTAACGCCGTTCATGTGGTCAACATCATTTTTAGGCCATCGGCCAAAGTGATAAAAAAATGCTAAACGGTGCGCTCTGTAAGTCTTGCTGTTTATCTTGATATGAATATAACCTTTGCCGTTAACGCTCCCAGCAATCGCGCCAACCTTAACGCTATTAGCCGGTGATGCCAACCAAGTAAACATGCCGGTTTCAGGGTCGTATCTCAGCAATTCTTTCAATCGTTCTTGTGTAAGCAAGTTTTTCATTTTGCCAACCTCAACAAGCCGCGCATTTTTCTAATTTCTATCGTTCTTTTTTGGCTTTTCCGTTTGCCAATTAATGGTTCTTTGGTGGTTAATTGGTGGTTATATGATGGTTTATTAGACACCATGTCCAGCCCCTCCCCGCGCTCATGTCCAGCCCCTAGTGACATCATGTCTAAGGGGTTAGAACTCGTGTCTATCTGTGGATAATTGCTTTTGTCTAAGGTTGTGTATAAGTTTTCGGTCAATTTACCGGCCAATAAAATATATTTGTTCGTTGCTCCCATTACTCGAATTATTGCTAAATAGCCGCTATCCTCTAGCGTTTTAACTGCGCGTGTTGCTGTTCTGGCCGATACTCCAGCGCGTAAAGCAATATCTTTTAACGCTGGGTAACAATAACCGGCATCGTTGCATCTATCAGCAAGCGCAATTAATACCGCCTTACTTGCGCCGGTTAAAGGGGCTCTAAACGCTGCATTTAAGAATTCTATGCTCATACACGCCCCCTTACCGAATCGGCCCATTCTGCAAACAGATAATCACCCTGTTCAACGTATAAATGAATTTCTTGCGCCGTTACCCTGGCATCCAGTATCAAAACCGCTAAACAATCGTAAAAGAGCTGTTTATCCAGATTTCTGAGTTCGGTTAAGCTAAATTTATGCTGATAGCCGTTGTACAACCCCAACAAAAACCGCCGAATAATCAGACTTTGGCCTGTGTCATGTCTGGCCACCTTAACGAGTCGGTGCAATGCCGGTTCGCCTTTTTGGCATGCCTTCCGTCTTTCGGTTGCCAGCTCAAGACGGTTCTGGTTAAAGGCTTCGAGTGCTCTTTCTTGCTGGGATTCCTGCTCTTCTGGCGTGAGACTTGCCAGCGGTTGAATAAATACGCGGTTGGTTATTGGCTTTTTCATTCCGCCCCCTCAACGCTGTTTAGACTGTACTCCCGTGATAGTTCAATATCCCCGCGCATGACAGTTACGAGTGCCGCAACTGTGCGGTATTCCGGGTCGTCATCGTCTGCAAAGTTGTCAAGGTAGCCAGTCAATAAAAACGGTTTTACTGTTATTGGCTCAAAGTCTCTTAAAAACTTTGTCAACGTTCTCAGCTCATGAAGTCGCTTGTATTGGTCATCTGTTACGGTCTCCAGGTCGCGTTCAATAATGCGCCCACTCCAGCCCGTTTCATGTACGCAGTCACAACAAAAGTCTACCGCTTCAGCAAGGAACGCCGCCCGGTCAACTGGGGTAAAGTGCTGGTCGATTTCGTTAAAGGTTTTAGCCGTCATTGCTTCCAGGATCTCGGCTTCCTGCATCAGTCCATCGTTATAACGGTCGATTGCAAGTTCGCCCATGTAATCAATAACAAACTGTTTAATCTGTGCGGTTCTGCTTAGCTGTGCTTTGGCTTGCTCCTGATAGTTTGCCTCCCGTATAGCGTCCCTGGTTGCCTGTGCTGCCTTTAATCGCTCGGTTATTCCATCAGCTACAGCGTCAAGCTCATCAAATAACTTTAAAATCTCAGGATCTGCGTTAATGATTTCGCGTAACTGATTTCTTCTGTGGTCCGTCCGATATATTCCAGGCCCCCAAGTGTCATAAAAATTAGCCTGACGATATTCTTTAGTAACTGAACCCATACTGATTTTGATAAGTGAGTCTGGTTTGCTGGTCACTTTTACTAGCCCTTCAGCGTCAATAGTCAAGTCATCCGCTGCCGGTGCCGTCTTTAAGCGATTGGTGACAAACTGAACAGCCGCGCTTAATTCCTGGCTTTCGATTTCGGCTTTTTTGTCATAATTTGCTTTGACTGCATCAAGCAATGCTTCCAGGGTTTCTGCTCCGGTTATCGGTGCGCCGGTGTCGCTGCGAGTGATTTTGTAATTGACAGATAGTAGAGTTTTTCGGTGTGTTTCGGATAATTCGGAAGGTTTAAATTGGATGTCAACGCTTCCAAAATGGTCCCGTCCGGCCAATAGTGCGGCTTCTTTATCGACGTAAACTTGTGCTGTGAAATTGTTTGCGGGGTTGGTTTTTGAGTTCATGATATGCGCTCCGTTTGTAAATAAACCCGGAGCCACAATGCTAAGTATGGCGCCGGACTGTGTGAACTAGCATACCGGCAAACGGACCGGCCACCCTTTCGAGTGATCCACACAGCCCGACAAAATGAAGAGCTGAATATTTTACGCAAAAAAATAGCCACATATAGCGGCTTTTGCGCCGTTTGCAACGAGATGCTAGCCCGTGTTGCTTTATTAACAACGCCTTAAATGTAGACCTTTTTATAATTCTTGTAAACCCCAACTTACAAAAATAATTTACCAGTCAAGCAAAAATATTAACTAAGTCATTGTTTTATAACGGATATTTCTTTTTTTCCGAATTGCAGATAAGCAAAAAAAAACCGGCTACCTTTGCAGATAACCGGCTTTCCCCTGGCTTAACTTTTAAATCTCTAAGATTCTATCTTCCAAAATAGGAACGCGCCTGGCTATAGCCTCAGCATCATCAACGCGGGTAAAGCTTTCAATTTCTTCTGTCACCTTGTGCAGTCGCTGCGAACGCTCCGGAGTCAAAAAACCTAATTGATGCAATCGTTCGGTTAACTTGCTGCGTAGTCTTTGGACAATGAGCGGCTCCAGCGTCCTGAGTTCTAATTCATTGGCTTGTAACCGCTTTTCCAAAATTCGGCGTTTCTGGTTCGCTGATAACAGCAAGTCCTGATAATCGCTTTGAGCCTTCTCATAGGCCACCCGCGCCTTGTTAAGCTTTTCCTGTGACACTTGCACCGAGCCCAGGTTTAAGCCTGCCATTTCGGTTTTAAGTTTCTTCATATCAGCCAAGATAGTTTTTTTCTTTGCTGATTTGTCGCTAAGGTCCTGCTTGATAAGTCCGTCTACCAGGTCTGAATTTTCGAGTAGTGCGTTTACGTTGAACATAAAATTTTACCTTTTGGCAAGAATGGCCCGGATAAATTCCAGGCCATAAATTGAGAATTAACCAGATCTAAACGGGTGATAAGTCGCCCCCACGCGCCGCCGCTGGTTGTTCAACGCAAAAAGCTAAGCGTCTTTCGGCGCGAATAGTTAACAGGTTCTTGGTGAAGTTGTCGCCGTCTGAATCTGAGATCTCGACCTCAACCGCCTGCCGATCATGAATAACGCCTAATTGTGGCGCAATAACAGCGAAGCTATCAGCCGTAACACCGATTGATTCAACGACAGGAACGCCGAATATTCTCGGTTCAAAACCTCCCGCAATATCTTGCGCCGTGATTGTCGCCGGTACGCTGTCCAATAGATCCAAGTCAAACAATAACCAATCCGCCGGATTCATTAAAACCGCTGAGGGCATAAAGCCGCCGCTCTTCATGTCAGCAATAATGCGCCGAATCAATTTATGCTTTTTCAAGCCGCTGCCCAGTGTCGCATCATCATAGGCATGTACTACATGGTTCCCAGATTTCAGAATTCCGCCAATGTTCGCGCCGGTGCCGTCACCCGCTGCAAGTTGAGTCTCAACTCTGCGATTGACACCAAAACTTAACCGCGCGTTTACATAGGCGGCCAATAACTGATTATCAGCGGCTAACTGTTTGCTGATTTTAAGCCAGTGCGCCACTGTGCTAACCGGTTGATTGACTAAGGTCCAGGTTATCGCGGACTCGGCCTTCTGTGCGCCTTCTGCCGCTTCTGCTGCTGAGTTGGTGAACACATTTTCACGCGTGAATTCAATCGCCGCTTCTGTAGTCGGAAAGTGTGGGAACAATGATTCTAAAGTTAACGGCGCAAAACCGCCCGCTACAACACCCGGCTTTCTCATGGGTGCCGCTGTGGTATCTGAACCGGTCAAGGTGTTATTCTGAACTTCAACGCGTATTTTTTGACGCGAACCGGATAACAATTCTTTAAGGTTTTGGTTCTTTACGATCTGCGAACCCCAACCGCTTTGGCGCGGGGTGTCGCCGCCCATACCGCCGCCACTAACGCCTTTTTGCTCCAGGTATAGCAGGCGGTCTGCAATTTCTAACTGTTTTTCTTGGAACTTTTCCAATGCGTTTTTGGTTTCGGTGCTGACTTTGCCGGTTTCCTGCAACTGCTTTTCAGCCTGGTCATGAAACTTGTTTATCTTATTTTCGATAATGTCGACGGCTTCAGATATTTTATGAATATCGCCAACGCTACCGCATCCAGCGAAGGCCAAGCCAGCCGCACCGAATAAATCGCCGTGTTGGTTGATGACTGCCGCGTCAACGTCAAAACCGAATACCGCCAACGTGATAATTGATAACGCGATAAATAATGCAAATGTGTTGCTGTGCCTTTCTAAAATTCTGTTCATTTTTTAACCTTTTTGGCTAGTTAAATTTGAACGGGTTGAACGATCAACTCCGCTGTAAGTGTTACGGGTTGACTAACTTCTATCTGACTCTCTCAGGGTTGAAACTTGTCTGCGGTTCAGGATCCCCCTGAAACGCCTTACTCGGTGCCGGACTCCCTCCGGTCTTTGGCCGTCTGACTCTCTCGAACGGTTAATTTATTATACTCTAAATAGTAAACAATCAAGCATTTCGTCCATTGCATATTTCGTGCCCGGCTGTAGCCATTGATATTCGTAGGCTATAGCATTGTGGCCATAGTTCAAGCTAGGGATTTAATTGTTTCTTAATAGTAGCGTTACTAACGCCCAGGCTTACCCGATTCTATTTGCGCTTGTTATCCATTATCCAGGCCAAAAGATAATGAATTAGCCGCTCTGACACATTCAAAAGTTCTGCCGCTTGAGTTTGGGATGTTTTAGCTTCCGGCAAATTTGCCGTAAGCACATGCTGGTTACCTCTAAAGTCACTCGCCGTCATATTCGCCAGCCTTGCCGCAACCATTGCACGCTCCGACACGTTCAAAAGTTCTGCCGCTTGAGTTTGGGATGTTTTAGCTTCCGGCAAATTTGCCGTAAGCACATGCTGGTTACCTCTAAAGTCACTCGCCGTCATATTCGCCAGCCTTGCCGCAACCATTGCACGCTCCGACACGTTCAAAAGTTCTGCCGCTTGAGTTTGGGATGTTTTAGCTTCCGGCAAATTTGCCGTAAGCACATGCTGGTTACCTCTAAAGTCACTCGCCGTCATATTCGCCAGCCTTGCCGCAACCATTGCACGCTGTGACTGCTAACTCATTGATTTATAAAGGATATTCAATAGAATTGGCGTAAGTTGCTGATTTATAAGGGTTTTGTAAGTGCTTGTTTTTGTTGGGCTTTTTGTGTCCAATTTATGGCTCGCGTGAGAAAGCTTTCGGGCGTGAACAGCAAAGGTTAAGTCTTTGAAAAGTAAGAGGCCCTACCCCCTTCTAACCCATTGATAAATAAAACATTTTCTTATCATCCTTTATCTTTCTTATAATTCCAGTTACAAAAAACATAAGAAACTATCTAGCTTGATAACTGCCCTGCCTTAATTGCTCTAAGGTTTCCTGAACAATTCGAGCGGCCTCGTTTTCGTCGGTAAAGCTTCCAAGCTGCTTCATCCTTCCGGATATGCGAACCTTTGCAACCCATTTTCCATAGGCCCAACAAACCCCGCGATGTTTTGACCTCGGATAAAATGACTGTGTCTGTTCTGGCTCTGCCTCCCGGCATCCGCTCGGCCACTCACCGCACTGATAAAAATGCTTCAATGCCTCGGTGCTGTACAACTTGCCGCCGATCCTCATCACCTCCCGGCCGTCAACCATTCGCCCGGCTGCGGGTGTTAGTCCTGGTATGAGTGAGTAGCTGCATAGCCAATAGAATTGGTTTTCTTTAAGAAGCAGAACACGTTTAAGTTCTTCAATGGAAAGTTTTAACTGATAGTCTTTGTCGGGTTGCCTGGCCAATCTAAAACCTCAAATAGTTTTAAAGCCCTGCATTTTATAGATATGTAATCGCTTTTTATAAGCCGCAACACCAAAACCGCACTTGTCGACAATATCAATCACTAACGCGTTTATCTTTCCGGGGTGCGGCCTTCTGCATCTGCCGATTGACTGGATAAGCTTTGTTGCTGCCGGGTCACCTGACTTGTCAATAACTGCGCTCATAGGAACCGCGAATATCAAAACTTCTAATTGGGGTAAGTCTATTCCTTCACCTAATAATTGAGCTGTCCCTATGATTAATCGTGCCGTTTTTGCTTGCTCCATGCGCTCTAAGCGTTCTTTTGCTGGTAGTTGCCCATGTATAAGTAATGGGTTTAAACCAGCCTCACGCGTCAAGGTCGTTAAGATTTCACAATGCCGGACCTGACTACATAAAATGATTATTGGTGCCGCCTGGTAATGCTTCGCTGCCCTTACAATAAAGTCGTTTCGTGAATCGTTGTCTATCAGCTCGCTAATAAATTCCTGCCAGCTCTCGACGTTTGCATCAAAAGGAACGCTATAACTCTTCACTTCTACCGGCAAAACCTTATTAGTTAACTGCTCCGTGCTGACGGTCGCGCATATCGGCCCAACTGCCGCGAAGATCATAAATTCAAGACTGTCTCGCCGCTGTGGTGTTGCGCTCAATCCGAATTTGTAACGGGCGTTTATGCTGCCTATTACGTTATAGAATTGGCTCGCCGGTGCATTGTGGATCTCGTCACCGATAACCAAGCCATAATTAAGTTCTGAACAATCGCGCTTAACCAACGTCTGAACAATCCCTATCGTGAACTCTGCGCCCTCTGTACACTTGCCTCCGCCGATCAAGCCAGCATCAAGCCCGGTGTACTGTTTTATTGCTTCTTTCCATTGGTTTGCAAGGTCTCTGCTCTTAACCAATATCAGCGTTCTTTGTCCTAGCCTGGCCGCCAATGCAATTCCTGAAATGCTTTTGCCTGCTCCGGTTGCTGCGACAATTACGCCTGCCTTCGCCTTTCTGGCATCAATAACAATTTGTTTCTGATAGTCGCGTAACTTTCCGTTAAAGGGTATTGATAACGGGTGCATATTCCGGTTGTCGGCTAATTCTGAGCCACCTAAGCCGCGAAGATAATCAAGTAAACCGATAGGAACAATTAATCCGTTTTCGGTGCGCTCTGATAAATTTATGAATCTGTCAACGTCACCAGTATAGCGCCCTTGTTTCTTCGCCTCCCAGTATGCTGGATTACTGTGTATACAATGCTTTTCGATGGTTTCCAGTAACTCGGAGTCAATGCCGGAAATTTCAATTTTGTTTGATAGGGTTAATTTCATGATAATAAGCCACCATCAAACGACTTTGTAATCAATTCCCAGGCTAAATCCATGCTTTCCGCTGTAGGGTAGATACTCATTCCAATAGTTTCTTTGCCTGTTATGATTTTTTGAATTGTTGGGCGTCCGTCAATCCATGAAAAAAGCTGTATTAAATAACGGCCATCATCAAACTCTTTTAAAAATTCGCCCTGCCATTTGACCTGGCCATCATCACAAAATGTATGAAAAAAACTACCCTCTAATAATTTGCTGCTCATAATCTTTCACCTTTAAATTGTTGTTAGTGCCATTAAATAAAATCAACGCATCGACGGGGCATGTCATCGACCGGTTTAAATTTTTGTTTGGTGCAATAGTCCCTACTGTTTAGGTTTTTGCAGTCTTTGCAGAATCGCCGGTCATCGATAAAAAAACCGCTGTTTTTGATGTTTTTATTGAGCCGGGGCGAAAGGGGCGAAAGGGGCGAAAGTTCAGCAATGACGCGGTCTGAGCCGGGGCGAAAAAAAGTCGAAAAAGGGCGAGTTTCGCCCCTTAATTCGCCCTTTAATAAAATATCAGCGTTTAAATTATTGACCATTAGCTATTTTCCATTCATTCAAACTCAGCCTAATAACGCCATCAGGGGTAAAGTCCACCGCCTTTTCGATCAGCCCACGTTCCCTCAATATTGAAAGAGCTGTGTCGCGTTTGTGAGCTGTTCTTAAATGTTTTGGCGTAACTGTTTTGATAAGGTCCGTTTCGCTCGCTCTGCCGCCTGGCCGTTTCGACATCCAGTCATAAACATTTTTAGCCCATAGTTCGTGCGTCATATCCTCGCGGGTTCCAAAAATACCGCGCCACGTTTCAAGACTGTAGTTCGCTAAAAGTAAAGCGTTTTTCATGGTCTCTGCGGATATTTCTTTTTCACCTGAGAACGCCGCCAATACGCCGCCAATTCGACACGCTTGCTCGCATAGCCTCACGGCAAAAGGCTTTATGATGTGCAGGGGGTTGGACGGATCTCTTGATAATTCCATTTTTTCAAAGGTCTTTATTAAAATGGCCCTGGCTTCACTTGTTAGCTTGAGTGTGAAAAATTCCCCGCATTCACCATCACCTGTAATAACTTGCTCGCTCAATATATCTTTACAGACGGACCAAAAACTTGTTACTACAGGGTCACTTTTAAAATCGTAGTATTTGTATAGCCTCGGCTTTAATGCTTGTGGCCATGCCACTAAAAAACGCGGCCATAAGCCAATAGCTGATAAATTTGAATCGTTTAGCGCCTCTTGTGCAACGTCCGGTTGAATCAGCCAATGAGCGCAAAACCGGCGGTTATATAGCTGCGTTCTGCCTTCAATGCCACGTTGTAACGCGATCGATTCACCGTCCCACAATTTATTTAAGTTCGCTGAACTGTTTGCTCGCTGCTCGCCTGACATCCCCCAGCCACATAACATGGTCGCACCTTCTGCCGTAAAGATACCTTGAGAAGGCCATCCGGTCTTAAAGCTTTTGATGACACCTTGTACAGTGGAATCACTGGCCAATAGATAAGGCTCAATTTCTCTCGGTGCGTTCTTCTTTTTGCCTTTTTCCTCGGATTCATTAGCTATGCGTTCCATATATCCGTTATGTTTTTCTTTCTCAAACTCCCTAACGCCTTGCAAAACAATGCCCTCGGCTGTACTTTTTCCGTCTCCAGACTCAGCAATGGTCAATCCGTAAAGTGAAAGGGGCTTATATCCCGATAACGTCTGAACTTCATAGGATCCTTGAGTAACCAGTGAAGCCGCTGTAATGATTGCCTGTCCGACCATAGCCGGGTCAAGCTGTGCTTTTTCGCTGATTGATTTACATAAATCTTTGAGCGGTCCTAGTCCATTTACAGGATATTCGGGCGAACAATAGTCATTTTTGCCCAATTCCCGCCTTTTTTTCGCCCCCATTCGCCCCTGCTCACCCGGTTTTCGCCCCACGTCAACCCCCGCCGCGTCTAGGTTTTCGCCCTTTTCGCCCCTTTCGCCCGGGTCTGTGTGAGAATTCAGTTTTTCATCTCTTAAACTGTCAAGCCTGCTCATTTATCTAACCTCCCTGGCAATTTCGTTTATTGTGCTTTCTGCGGTTAAGATTCGCTCCATGTCGTCATCAGCCAACGTCTCCCCCTTTAACAATTCTCTAACTGCAACTGACAAAATAACAGCCTCGAAAACAACGCGGTCAAACATTTCTGACTTGCTGAATTTTGGCGGTCGTTTCCTTTTTTCGTAGGGGTTTAACGGGTTGTCCGGCATCAGGTCGCACAGCTTGAGTCCAATACTTGAAACAATGCTTTCAATATCGCAACCCCCGAAGCACTTCATTAATATTTTCCCATCGTCGGTGTATGTGACATATAGCGAAGGCGATCTATCTTGATGTGCAGGACAGCACGCCTTATATTTTCCGGGTTTTATTTGCTTAACTTTTTCAAGCCGGTTAAGCAAATTATCAAGCTTGTTTGAGCTGGTTGTTGTTGAGGTTGTTCGGTTATTTGGTAACATTTTTAAATTATTCCTTTACAAAAAAGATAAGTTTGTGCTACCATTTCAACCGTCGAGTTGTTGTTGTGGTAGCTGTAAGATTTGCCGGGTTAATCGCCTGGCATTTGCTTAAAATGTTAGTTCTTCATTGAATTCCTTAGTGTTTTCGTGAAATTGTGTTAATATTCAGATAGGCCTTTATCCAATGGCCTATCTGGTAGTTTGAAAGTATTAAAAAGCCCGGTTTGCGCTCTCATCGCTTCCGGGTTTTTTTATGTCTGTCACTTTGGTTTCATGGCTTTAACTCAACCTCGTGCAGACCATCCAGCAAGGCCAAAACATCCCTTACGCGGTAAGCTTTGGCCATTCCTCCCAGTGAGACGGCCTTAATTTTGAAGCTGCCGTTTGCTATCTTCATGTACCAGGTGCTTCTGGCTATCGGTATGACATCAGGAACAATGTGTTCAAGCCGCAATAAACAGTCCGGATCCATTTGTCTTAGGTTGATATTTTTCTTAACTTTTTTAGGTGTCATCTGCTTGTTTCCTCGTTTGATAAATGTAAAGGGAGTTAATCGAACAGATTTAGACTATATAGAAAGCTTGGCCGCGCTTCGCCTTTTATTTTTGGCACATTTAAGCCAGCCTTAAGGCTATTTATCTTTTTTATAACAAAGACTTATAAAAAGAATAAAACCTTAGCTGATAACTTATTGATTACTTTAAGCTTTAGATTTCGAGCGAAAAAGCTCTATTGATAACCGGCTTTAATGGCCAATCTTTGAAGAATTTGAATTATTTTTAGAATGTACGGCAATTTCTGCGGGTATTGATAAAGGTATGATTCCCACTCATCCATCAACGCCCGCCTTTTGTCGAGTAAATCGCCGCGCCGGTATGCTGATTCAGCCTTGTTTTTTATGGTATGTGCTAGCGCCATTTCACACACTTCATGCGCTGCGCTTGTTTCTTCCGATGCCCAATCGCGAAACGACGACCTAAATCCGTGAACGGTTGCCTCAATTCCTAGCGTTCTTTGCAAGAAAGTGTCCATCGTGCCGGTTGACATCCTGCCGCCTGCCGATCTGCCAGCGAATACATAATCGCCATGGGATAACAGCCGCATAAACTTAAGAATTTCAACTGCCCGGTTGCATAATGGAATTCTGTGTTCCTTTCCTGCCTTCATGCGTTCGCCGGGTATCGTCCACAATTTTTCATTAAGGTTTATTTCGTCCCAGGTTGCGCCGATAAGCTCATTAGTTCGGCATGCCGTCAATATCAAAAACTCTAACGCCCTGGCCGATAGGTTTTGATTTTTTCGAATAACCGTCATCAGGTCCGGCAGCTCTCGATAGTCGACGGCCTTAAAATGCTCCGGTTTTTGAACTTTTGCTGGTGCGGGTAACAAGTTGCTTAAGTGCCCCTTCCAGCCTGCCGGATTTTCACGACTCCTAAAACCTTGCACAGCGGCCCAATCCAAGACGTTTTCAATTCGCCCACGTAACCGGCTTGCTGTTTCGTTTTTGCTGTTCCAGATAGGCGATAGAACGCGTAGAACTAACTCTGTGCTGACTTCTGCGATAGCTGTATCACCAATAACCGGATAAGCATACTGGCTTAAAGTGTTTTCCCATTGCTGAACATGTTTTGGATTTTTCCAGCCTGACCTTTTAGCCTCGATATACTGTTCGGCGCATTGTCTGAAGGTTAGTATTTTGCCTTGCTGTTTGTCCGTTTCATCCTTTTTGCGTTTTTCTGTTAATGGATCCAGTCCAGCGTCAAGAATATCAATGTAATCCTTTGCTTTTTCTCTCGCCCTGGCCAATGAAATTTTACTTTCCGATCCCAACCCTATTTCATGCGTCTTTCCATTTCGGGTATATTTAAAAACATAGTTTTTATTTAAGGCTGCTGTAACTCTAAGATAAAGGTTGAGTCCGTCCGAGTATAGGCCGGGGTCTTTGAGAGAAGCCACTAAACGCGCGGAAAGTTTGTTGATCTTCTTCGCCATGTCCAACCCATAAGATTAAAACGGCGATTGTATAGAAAAGGCTTAGTCTATGTAAGTCCAACCCTACTGCCAACCCTACTGCCTGACATGGATTAGAGCGGTTTTAGTTGATTAAGTTGGACTTACTGAGACATTACAATTTTTATAAGTTCTTGATTTTGCGTTAAATATAGACAAGCTTGTACTTACCTGTTTTTGTGTTTGGCGGGCTGTCTCTCCGCCAAGTACTTTTATGCTATTGATTTTAAAAATAAATCAGCCTACTTTTGCAAAAAATCGTACCCGCTCATGTTCACTTCATAGTAGACAAATCCAAATAAAATCCCGAAAGTTTTAGCATCGCCCCATCCTCAAGTGTAAAATAATTTAACACCGTCCAAACAAATCGCTTGCAGAACTGCGTCTATGGAAAATATCCAGCACAGCCTTCTCATTTGAAATCAGATCGCCTTGCTTACAGTCGCTGCACTTTTCGATAATCAATCCCTCATCAACAACTCTAGGCCAGGATTTACCGATTCTGGAGCTTTGTTGGCGCCAACAACTAACGACGCTTATTACCAGCACACTAAAGATGCTCGACTTTTTGTGTGTTCATTTTAATTTCTACTAAAAGCCTGCACCTGCCCCGGTTTCATCAAATCAAACACTGCCTGACCACCCCGTCATCTGCCAAATTACTGACGTAATTGACAGTTTAATTGCTAAATCTGTCAGTTTTGGTGGGACCAAATCGATGAAGAGTCTATTAATAGAGTCTTTCTGGGTTGGCATAAAGATTGATATCACTTTTGATGAGTGATGGTGACTCCAAAGCATCAAGAATGGGGTCAATCTGACAAACCAACCAGGAGAAGTGTCATGTTTGATAGTAAAACCGATGAAATTGATTATGGCTGCACGGATGACTTGCCATTAGCTGAACACATTGAATGGCAACATTTAGTGTTGGAAGAGGATCAGGAATACGTTATGGACAACCTGGATGATTTGGAGCAGCTATTTTTTTAATAAAGATGGTTAGACATCTAATCGTCTTTCTGGTTGGCTTGATGGTTAATCCGCGTTTGATGAAATAAGCCAGATAACCTAATCAAAGAATGCGTGGAAAACCATGACCAACATCTCTGGATTCTCAAGCAGGTAAAACTTAATCTGTAACACTGTATACTGAACTTACTGTTGGCAAATATTCGAATCGTTTTAACAAACTATTCGTCTGTTTTGGCAGTCATACTCATAGCAACCAGTGGAGGTGGATATGTTTCCTGAAATGGGCCGCGTCATCATTGTCGCGTTGATGATCATAATTCCTGTCTGTTTAATTTACCGAAAAGCGGGGTTTCATCCTGCTTGGGCCTTACTGGTATTTGTACCGGGCTTCGGCTTGCTACTCATTTTCCTGCAGTTAGGCTTGATGCCCTGGCCTAATCAGCAAGACACTTCAGGAGGATCATAATGGCTTTTTTTCTGTTGACCGTCATGGTGCTTTTTGTCCTCTGGCTAGGCACCAAAATTCTGGCTAAAGCCGGGCACCATCAAGTCTGGGTTTTGTGTCTGTTAATCCCTGTCGTTAACATTATCATGATTTGGATTTTTGCCTTCGCTCACTGGCCTAATTTAAAGCCAGGTATAAAACAAGATTTGTGAGCATCAGCCGTGAGCAATTTATTATCGGAAAAGGCTTTAACAAACTATAAAAGCTGACCGAAGCCCTGCTGGCATCGGTCAAGTCACATCTAAAGTCGGCAAGTTCCAAAAAAAGTCTATTCGAGAGGGTAAGCTTGCTCGATATGTTCTCTCAAATGGGTCATATCAGCTAAATCGCCAGATATGCTTTTTAAATCCATCGCTCCTAAATCCCCAATAATCTTGTTAAAATCCGTTATCCCGTCTTGATAAGCTTTTAAATAGTCATCCGAATTTTCAAGCTTTTCCGGGTGTGCACGACAAATATTCAAGCCGTGACGCGGGAACAAGCGATCAAAAAAATGCAGATTGGTAAGCCCATTAAGCTTAGGATTTACTATGCCTGCAAAATTTGCGGCTACCGCTATAGCACCTGCCAAATAACCGATCAAATAATCGTCCTGTAATGCTGATGCTGGCAAAACTCCGCCATGACTGCTCTCTATGGCATGAATTGCTGGACGGAATAGTTGCGCAACTGCAACGGCTACTTTAACGTTCTTCGGTTTCAAAAATTCCAGCATTAGCCCCTCCAAGGCGAAAGTTATGTTGATACTGAGCTGAAAATCAGCGAGAGTCTTCTTCTATTCCAGATTCTGATTTTTACCGTATGATAAAAATTATTGCGTAAAATACTGTTATAACCCTTCAATGTGGGTCATGCCCGAGGTTAATAACTTTCACCCTGCCTTAACGTTACCGTTTCACATTCATTGAAGCAAATGATTTAGTCAATAGTGATTGGCTGATGTCAAATAAATAGAATTTCAGGCACGACGATCCTGTTATAGTTTGCTCACAGACAATGGAATACGCCAATACACAAAAAAGGAATCTGCTTTTTGTTAATAAAAAACCTCATTACACGCCGCATTGCCTGGTTAGTCGTATCCGTATTTGTGGTGTTCTTTGCGGTATATAAGCTGAAATTCACTCCGATTCCGGTCTTCGCCCATACCGTCGCACAGACTGAATTGCACAGTGAAATCATGGGAACCGGAACGCTGGAGGCACGGGTCAAGACGACGATCAGTTCTCGGATTCAGGAGCGACTTGTCGAAGTCCTCGTTGATCAAGGCGATACGGTGACGGCAGGACAACTATTAGCTCGACTGGACAGTGCCGAACTTGACCAGCAAGTGGCTGTTGCGCAAGCGGCGCTGGCTGCCAGTAAAGCTACCGTTGAGCGTGTCCGCACAGATAATGCCCGTGCACAGGCGGTTCTGCAATTGGGCCAGGTCGAGTATAAACGTTATGCCGAACTCGCCGCCCGCAACTTCGTTTCGCAGTCCGATCTTGATAAAACGACACAAACACTGGGTATAGCCGAAGCCGAACTCAAACGCTCTTTATCCTCGGTGACCGAAGCGCGGACCCAGGAGCTTTCGGCTAAGGAAACTTTACGTCTGCGTGAAGAACAACTGACGTTTACTGAACTGCGCAGCCCCTATGCCGGTTTGGTCGTGCGCCGCGACCTTGACCCTGGTGTCATCGTGGTTCCCGGCGCGTCAATCCTGCAACTCATTGATACCCGGACAATGTGGATCAATACCTGGGTGGATGAAACTGCAATAGCGGCGCTGGCCGAGGGACAACCGGCACGTGTGGTGTTCCGTTCGGAACCGGATCAGAGCTATCCAGGCCAGATTTCCAGACTGGGGCGAGAAGCGGATAGGGAAACGCGCGAGTTTCAGGTCGATGTGCTCGTCCAGCAATTGCCGGTAAACTGGGCGGTTGGACAACGGGCCGAGGTCTATATTGAAACCGGACATCAGTCTGATGCCGTAACGATCCCGCAACAATTTCTGCTCTGGCGAGCCGGTAAACCCGGCGTTATGGTCAATGACCAGGGTAAGGCGTACTGGCGTGACATCAACTTGGGTTTGCAGGGTCTCCAGGCTACCGCGATAACCCGTGGCTTAGCGGCTGGCGAGCAAATCGTCAAACCCTTAGAGCTTAAGCAAACACTTGAAGACGGCCAGGCCGTCACCGTCCAATGAATTTAGCCTTGCGGGATATCCGCCATAATTTCAGCCGCTTCGCATTCACGACAGTGGGTATCGGCCTGTTGCTGATGATCGTTATGGGCATGGGCGGAATTTATCGGGGCCTTATTTTCGAGGCAACTTTACTGGTGGACCGCATCGGGGCCGATCTATGGGTCGTACAAGGCAGCACGCGCGGTCCTTTTGCCGAACTTTCCCGAATTCCTGCCAATCTCGAAGACCGCGTTGGTGCTTTGCCGGGCGTTGCTAATGCTCGCCGGTTCGTATCCCATTCGATTCAGCGCGAACACCGTGGCAAACCCTTGCGTATGATGGTGCAAGGTCTGGCGTGGCCGAATGATAAAGGTGGCTGGGTGTCCATGATCGCAGGTCGTCACCTGGAACAGGCGCATTTTGAGATGATTGCTGACCTTTCGCTGGGCTTGGCCTTGGGTGAGCAAGTTACATTCGGCAAGGATATTTACCGGGTGGTCGGACTCACCAGCGGCATGTCAGGTATCGCAGGTGATGGCCTGGCATTTTTCACCGTGAGTGATGCCATGGCGATTCAATTCGACTTGCCGGGCGAAACGCTGCGTCTTGAGCGCGCAGCCCGAGCTGCTCGCACCGCAAACCAGGAACTCGGCCGCACTCAGCCCTTGTCAGTGGCACGCGCCGCCGGTTCGGCCAGAGACATAGCCGAACTGCCGCCGCCGCAAGTCAGTGCCGTATTGGTCACGCTGCAATCTGGCGTGGACGCTGAGCGCATCATTGAACTGCTCTCGGCATGGCCCGATATTTCTGTCCATACCGCTCAGCAACAAAGGGATCTGTTGCTTTCAGGTACGGTTGACAAATCGAGGCGACAACTCGGGCTCTTCAGCATTCTGCTGATTATTATCTCCACCATCATAATTGCGTTGATCATGTATACCTTGACGCTGGATAAAATCCACGACATCGCCATGCTTAAATTGATCGGCGCCCGCAATCGGGTCATTGTCGGCCTTATTCTGCAACAAGCCTTACTCATGGGGGCTTTTGGCTTCGGTCTGGCGTGGTGGATAGGCCAATACCTCTTTCCTTATTTTCCGAGACGGGTAATGCTGGAATCGCCGGATTTGATCAAGCTGGCCGTTATAACCGTGGCGATTTCGGTGTTGGCCAGCTTGCTAGGTATTTGGAAGGCGTTGCGTGTTGAACCTAACTCGGTGCTGGCCTGATGAATGTCGCCCGTAACGAACTCCCTGCCATCGAGGCCATCGGTGTTAGCAAAGTCTATGGTCACGGTCAAACCGAGGTAATCGCGCTGAACGATGTCACACTCAGCGTCGCCCGGGGTGAAGTCGTTGCCTTATTAGGCCCAAGTGGTGCAGGTAAATCCACGTTATTGACCGCAATGGCCTTAATCAATCCGCCAACTTCAGGCCGCATAATAATCGGTGGCGAACTGGTCATGGACGGCGAGGACGCCAAGATAGATCTGCGGACGTTCCGCAGACAACATCTCGGCTTTGTGTTTCAAAAGGCCAATCTGATTCCGTTTCTTACCGCACTGGAAAATGTTCAGGTGGCGATGGAAATCAACGATATGCCGGCACGAGAAGCCCGACAGCGTGCAATGAATTTGCTGGATCATTTAGGTATTGCAGACCGTGCCGGTAATTTACCTGAAGCACTCTCCGGCGGCCAACAGCAGCGGGTCGCAGTAGCCCGAGCACTGGCCAATAAACCAAGCCTGATTCTGGCCGACGAACCAACCGCTGCACTCGACAGTCACCGGGGTCGTCAGGTCATGGAATTATTTGCTCAAGTAGCCCATGAAAGCGATGCCGGCGTTATCGTTGTTACTCACGATGTTCGCGCACTGGACGTCTTTGATCGAATTGTTGAAATGGAAGACGGGTGTTTGAAGCCTTCCAAAGAATCATCAAAGTAAGAATGTAAAAACCCATTTTGCACTTAATAAACCGTCAAATGGCCGGGAACTGAGGTCACATGACTAAAAATCCATATTATGGCATCTACGTGACTTATCAATAACCGATGAGTGGAACGGCTAAAACTAGCCTTTCAGGGTAAACACACTGATATTTAATGCATCGGCGATGGAATGAATAAATGCTTTTATTGCCTCGTTGCACAATTTTGGCAGCGGCCTGATCATTAAACTTCGCGCGACCACATTTGCGATTTTCTGACGCACTCTTTTCTCCGATAGCGGCGTTACCTTCATGGATGTAGGTAAGGAGCGTGAGCGGGGAGAGGATGCTTTACGAAAACAGTTATAGAGCTTGTTAGCGACTGTTTTCGTGCCTTGCTAGCGAAGAAATTGGTTATGTCAGGAAAAGTCTCTGAAATAACCTATTGTGTACGTTACCGTACCGACAAAAGTCGATTTTACTTGTAATATTCAAATGGAGCGATGGAAGATGAATTCTACTCCACGCTTCAGTCATGTCCATTTTGTCCTGACTGAATTATAAGGAGAGACTCATGAACAAAGATCAAATAAAAGGCCGCGTCGAAGAAGTTAAAGGAAAAGTGAAAGAAGCAGCAGGTGTGATACTTGACGACGATGCATTGAAAATAGAAGGCAATGTTCAAAAGAACGTCGGTAAAGTCCAATCGGGCTTGGGTGACCTTAAAGAAGACATTAAAGACAGTATCTGATGCGCTAATTCAACCGGGCGCCCTCAAATGCCCGGTTAAGAAATGATTAACATAACCTTTACCGGTTTTAGTCTATCCATAAACCCGAAATTTGTTTACGTGCAGCTTATTGCACTATCAATTGATGGCTTCCTTAGGAGAAGCATAAATGCTCGAAACTCTAGCTATTCTTTTAGTCATCCTCTGGATATTCGGCTTAGTGTCCTCATACACATTGGGCGGATTTATCCACATTCTTTTAGTTATCGCAGTCATTGTCGTCGTCTTACGCATCATCCGAGGCAGACGTATACTCTAAAGCTCTGCGACAGAGTTCGGTGGCAAAACCGAACTCTGACTGTTTCATTTATGGGAGAATAAAAATGAGCGTAATCAAAATGCTGGCGTTGGTGCTAATCGCGGCGGGGGTGTTAGGGCTTGTTTACGGCAGCTTCAGTTATACGCGCGAAACCCAGGAAGCCAAACTGGGTCCATTTGAGCTGACGGTTAAGGACACGGAAAAAGTTAATATCCCTGTTTGGGCCGGTGTAGGGGCAATAGTGGCTGGCGTTGGACTGATGTTAATGACTACTAAAAAAAGCTAACGGGAAGAAAAACCCAAAGCGGGTCAGATTCAAGGATGCTCCGTTGTTTCCTCATGTGTAAAAAACACCTTTAAACTTATCGAATCTCTTCGGCATTATGGTTCTTTTCGAGCAGCTCAACGCTCACTGTGAACGAAATTAATCATATTAAATTTAACCGTAATTATTCAGCATAGATTTGGGTTGCATGCTTTTCTCAACCCAAATCGTATCTGCTCACCCCCTCCAATTTTTTGGGTGTAGGTGGTTGATTAAAAAGGCTTCTGCAACGGGGATGTTGCAGAGAACTACAGTGACGTATTGATGCGTCCTTTGAAATCAAGCACCTCTAAGCCCATAGTTCAAAGCGGGCGAGTAGTTACGATTATTCTTATATTCATTTGGCGGCATCACCGCTAGGGGTCTGTTCCCTGGGGCCAGACGACTTCATCATCCAAGCTATCGGCAAAGCCATATACAAAGTGCGGGCTGTCGTAAACAGGTTTAGCGCGTTGATCAGTGGTGAGGGTTCGGCTGTTTTTGACTGATCGCTAGTGCCCGATGATTGGATGGATTGGCATTTGGTAAGCTCACCAAAGACAAAGCCTATCCCCCCTGCTAACAGAAAAGTGGTGGGCTCGGACAGTTGTTGACGGAGCTTTTTGACCAGACAATCGCCACGCATATGAATAACGTGTTGCCGAAGTAATATCTGCCGCTCCATTGCCTTGATTTCGGCGGCCAAAGATTTAGCTTTTTGCCGTTTTAGAAAATAGTCTTTCATGATGACTTCTCTGTTTCCAAACGCTCTGGTGTTATGGGCTGAAGACTGCGGAGAGTAGAGGTAAATTTTAAGAAACGACGCTTGCGGCGTATTGTGGCAAACAGGATCAATGACAGGAATAAGTTTGCTGCGACTGCAAGTAAGATAGCGCTGCTTGCGGTGATGCCAACTTCTATGAGCACTAACACGGCGGCAGCCAGCACCCCAAGCCAAGCGCTCAACAATAAAATGGCAATCATTACGCCCGAGATAATTATTGACACCAGGTTATCAACAGCCCGCTGCATTTCAAGCGCCGCGAGACGGATGCGATCGACACTTAATCCCCGCAACTCATCCCATAACAAAAGAGCAACTTCCAATACGCCAGAATCATTTGCCGGGTCACCCGGTTTGGCCGTTGACCCTGGTATCTCATTTTTAACCGCTTCCTTGTTCATACTATTTTGAACCCAGTTTTATCGGCCGCTTAACAAACGACTCAAAACAAAGCCGGCTGCTGCTGCGATAGCTAGCGCAGTAAGCGGATTTTCGTGAACATAACTGCGACAATCTTCAACTAACCGTTGCTCGCAATTTTTCAGTTGCTCGCCTTTTTCGCCAAGTGCATCTGCTGCCTGATTCGTCGCATTCGCGATTTTATCGACAGTTTCGTGGGCTGACTCAGCGGCTTTATTAATGGTGTCCATAGTAGTTTCCTCGTTCTGAGATGCCTGTCAAGGCATCTCGAATTCATGATGATTGATGTGTTAACGTTGGTTCATTAAGCGACCCAGAATAAAACCCGCCGCTGCAGCAATGCCAACGGACGTCATAGGGTTCTTGCTGATGTAACCGCGGCAATCTTTGACTAATCGCTGCTCGGCATTTTTGAGTTGCTCCCCTTTTTCGCCCATAACTTCTGCAGCGTGAGCGCCAGCACTGGCCACCTTGTCGTAAGCTTCGTGCGCTGAATTGGATATTTTATCTAACGTTTCCATAATTAATTCCTGATGGTTTCGATTGGCTAATTTAAGACCCCTATCATTAAATACGGATATGATTTTAATAACGTATTCATGGGTTCTCCGATAATGACTTAATAAAAGTTTGAACAGGGTTTTGACAACAATCGTTAATGACACAAATCTCGTAACAAGCTGAAAAAGCCTGGACGTTACCTGGTCATCTTCATGAAAATCGTGAAATCCTTAACATGACTGTTGTTAATCCAATACCTTGGATACAACTCTAACTGTAAAACGTGCCGTAGTCGGTACGGTAACAAACATACTCTTGAAAAGAGATTTATCAGCCTGAACTTTTATAACTACCTTGAAAATTGCAACGCCCGTTAATACTGCCCTTTAGAGTTCAAACTCAGGGAAAAACTCTTCAAAAAATTCATATCCAGCCCGACAACATTATCCGTGGTTTATGTTCGATAACGAACAGACCGCGACTTAGCTTATTGCTACTATTCGGGTGAGTTTTAAGTTCTCTGTATTTAATACTGATAAATCTATTTTCTTAACTGAAATACCGCAATTTCACCGAGCACTCGATTAAATCAATTAACTTTAAGGAAAATCCCCCATGCAAACTAAAAACACCATCAAACAACACACATTAGCCGATAAAATTCTTGTGATCAGCTGCTTATCTGCTGTCTTAGGTTTGGTAGGTTGCCAACAAGAAAGCACGACTGAAAAGGCAGAACAAAAAATCGACCAAGCGGCTGAAAAGGCAGAGCAAAAAATTGACGAGGCCACTGAAAAAGCAGAAATAAAAATTGAAGCCGCCAAAGAGTCTTTAGATAGTAAATCAGATGCTGCCAAAGAAACTATCCAAGAATCATCTGAAGCGTCCAAAGCTGCTCTGGAAAACGCTGGCCAAAAACTTGATCAAACCACTGAAACAGCAGAACAAAAAATTGAAGGAGCTAAAGAGTCGGTGATCGAGAATGCCCAGATTGCTACAGAATACATTGATGACTCGGTGATTACTGCGGATGTTAAAGCGGCAATTGCAAGCGACTCATCGTTCAAGGCCTCTGATATCCAGGTAACAACCTCTCAAGGAGTAGTGATTTTGAAAGGCACAGTCGATTCCGAACAGCTCATCGAAAGAGCAATGAGCTTGGCGAGTAATCAAAAAAATGTAAAATCAGTACAAACTAACCTGCTGGTTATCGTACCTGCCAAATAATAACGGTTGATTGACGCGTTAGCTGCTCCGGGGGGATCTGAAAATGCCTCCTAGACGCATTTCCCGTCAGTATAATGAAGTTAAATCGAAAAATGGCGAACGTTATCAACGTCATGAAACTTAGTAAAAGCTCGCAATAGTGGTAACTTGACTTAACCAGTGCTCACCAGACGAATCACGATGCGCCGACTGCAAATTAACCACTTAACCACCTATGAATACGCTGAAACTGTCACTTTGCTGCCGCATCGACTCCTGTTGCGGCCCCGTGAAGGGCATGAGATTCGTATCGAATCAGCTAAGCTTATCATTTCTCCCGCGCATCAACTGCAATGGCAACGCGATGTTTACGACAACGCTGTTGCTGAAGCAACATTTACCCAACCATGCAACAAGCTCTCTATCGAAAGCCACCTCACGCTTCAACACTACGATTCCCATCCGCTAAACTTTCTGGTGGCCTACTACGCGGTGCGTTTTCCATTTCAATACGCTGCCGCGGAACTGATTGATTTGGGGCCTTATCTGGCAACGATTTTCACCCAAGACAAACCTCGATTAAGTCAGTGGTTACGGCAATTTTGGGTCCCCGGCCAAGTGGTAGAAACCTATCTTTTGCTGGAATGGATAAATAAAGCAATTGCCACCGGATTTACTTACCAACAACGCGAAGAACCTGGTGTTCAGTCACCTGCGACAACGTTGACGCATTGCGCTGGTTCCTGTCGCGACTTTGCAACCTTATTCATAGAAGCTTGTCATTATCTGGGCTTGGCAGCGCGCTTTGTCAGCGGCTATCAATACTCGCCAAGACTGATGAAAGGCCAAGGCTCAACGCATGCCTGGTCAGAAGTTTACCTGCCCGGCGCTGGCTGGAAAGGCTTTGACTCAACCAGCGGCGAAGTGGTCGGAAACAATCACATCGCACTGGCCGTGAGCCGGCATCCTGAATTGGTACCGCCTGTTTCCGGCTCTTTCATCGCTACCACCGAACAAATGCCGGTCATGCATGTCCTGGTAGAAGTGACTGACATTTCGGCAATGCCATTGGCTCATGCCGTATAAGAGCGGCTCTATTTTGCTTTTTATTGAGTCTTAACGGTGCTTTTCTTTTTGGTGGATTTGGACTCAATTTTGACTTGAGTTGTACCGTCTTCTTCCATACCCAGTTTTTTTGCAGCGGCACGAGACAGATCGATGACGCGATCTTCTGCAAACGGCCCGCGATCATTGATTGTCACATTAACTTTATTGCCATTTTCCAGATTGGTAACTTTAGCCTTGGTGCCCATCGGTAAACTCGGGTGAGCGGCTGTCAGCTCTTTCTGATTAAACGTCTGGCCATTAGCGGTTTGCTTACCCTGTAAACCGGGCCCATACCACGATGCTTCGCCAACTTCTTTGTGCATCGGTTTAGTATTGGAAGAACCCTGATCTCCTTGCTTTGACTTACTTTGTTCACTCGTCTCATTTTGACTGCAGCCGGCAATAGTCAAGACGCAGATCAAGATTAAATACGACAGTGCTTTAGATGAAGTGTGGTGGCTGTTAAATTTTTGATTTGACATGTTCTCTCCTAACGCAGTTAACACAAGAGCGGCACCATCGGCCTTGCCACCCCAATGCACCGCATCAAACTGTTTTTTTGTCCAATATCAATCAAGTAGGCGCTTCCAAAACCGCCTTACTTTCTGTATACGCCACTCAATAAATGAAATTAAACAGACATGAAACGTTCACCTCAATATCAGCAGACCTAAACTCAATTTTCTCGCAATTCATGCCTGCTTGTTTACAATCTTCTGGAGGCAAAAAATCAAGTAGAAGATTGGCGGCATGGTCAGCATGAATAAATAGCCAGGATGTTATCACTTGGGTGATATATAAACCGGCAGGCAAAAAAACGCTAAAACCGATGCCGGAATCAATCAGAGGCGATGAAGTAGTTCATTGTTGATAATAACAATAAGTCAGAATAACTGTGTTGTCTGTGTGACATCGTACATAAGCCTTAACTTAGGTAATGTAAGATTACCCGAAAGGGTTATCTGCCACCAATTAAAGACAGGCATTCCTGATAAGAACTCTGTTTTAAATAACTTCATAATCTTGGCCTCATTCCTTGTTGTTAAGCTGTTTTTCAACGATTCAACTACACGGTCAAGAGGCAAAGTAATGACTAAACCAATTCCTGAACCGCATTCCCCTATGCAAAATCATCTTCTTGCCGCACTACCGTCAGAAATATACGATCGTATTTTACCGCATCTGGAATGGGTATCCATGCCAACAGGTAAAGTGCTGTATGAGTCAGGCGATCAATTGCAGCACGTTTATTTCTTAACCACCGCTATCGCGTCTCTGAGCTATATCACGGAAAATGGCGCTGCAGCAGAAGTTGCGGGCATAGGCAACGAAGGTGTCGTGGGCACTTCATTGTTAATGGGCGGAAAAACCGCACTTAACCGGGCCATTATTCATACTGGCGGCTCCGGTTACCGGCTGAAAGAGCAATTGATGATGGAGGAATTTAATCACACCGGGCCAATGAGAGATTTGCTGCTGCTATTCATTCAGGCATTAATGACCCAGATTTCTCAAACCGCCGTTTGTTACCGTCATCATACAGTGGAGCAGCAACTGTGCCGCTGGCTGTTGTTAACGCTGGATCGATTACCCTCAAATGAATTGACCATTACCCAGGAATTGATTGCCGGCATGCTCGGGGTTCGCCGCGAAGGTGTCACAGAAGCTGCCGGCAATTTGCAACGTGCGGGATTAATCAGTTACCGCCGGGGCCACATCACCGTAATTGATCGCCTGGGCTTGGAATCTCACGCTTGCGAATGTTACAGCGTAGTCAAGAAAGAATTCCATCGTTTGCTGAGCCCATGAACTACTTAACCAACCTGCCCCGTAACTCGATGTTGCCGATAATAATGAACAGACCAGACAGACGCCGGGGATCATTTTTTGAAAGCTAATCAAAAGCTTCTAGTTTCAATTGCAGGCGCATTGTTACTGGTAGCGCTGATTGCGCTGATAGTAGGAACATCCTTCCGTGCGTTAAGACAAAACGAAAACGCACTTGAAGCGCGTGGGCATTTCAACGAAATAATTCACCGCGCAAACACCTTGGAGTCGGAATTGAGGGATGCCGAATCCGGTCAGCGTGGCTATCTTTTAACCGGTGACGAGACATTTTTAGAGCCCTACTTGATGGTGCGCGACAACATCGCGGATCATCTGAATCGATTAAGGCAACTTAACGTCCCTCCGACCGCGAGTAAACCGCTGAATGCGCTGGTACCGCTGGTCGATGCTAAAATGGCGGATTTATCACAAATGATTGAATTGCGTCGAAATAATGACATGGCCCGCATACTAACACGGATTAGCGACGGCAAAGGCAATCAGTTAATGAATGCCATTCAATCCGAAATGCGCGCTTTCATACAGGCAAAGAAAGCCGAGCAGGCCGGCGACGAAGTCACCTTGCAACTGAATTTGAAAAATCTGTTTGCCGTCATTGTAACCCTCAGCCTGTTGACACTCCTTTTCGCACTGAGTTTTCCTTTGTTGATTTATCGCAAATCTCAACAACGCACCAAGGATTTATTGCATCTTGAAACCCATCATTTACTTGAAAATCAGGAGGCGATAAATAAACAACTGCAACAGACTAATCTCAAGTTGCAGGTCAGCGAAGAAAGATTCTCAGTAACACTCAACTCCATCGGCGATGCAGTGATAGCCACCGATGCGCTAGCGCGTGTGACACTGTTAAATCCCCTTGCCGAACAGCTCACCGGCTGGACGCATGCGGAAGCCGCCGGTCGTCCGGTGTACGAGATTTTTAACATTATTAATAAACAAACCCGCCAACCGGCGACTATCCCGCTGATGGAAACCTTGGCGCATGGCTCAATACAAGGCCTGACTAACCACACGGTGCTGATTGCACGTAACGGCGACGAAAGCGATATCGCCGACAGCTGCGCCCCCATTCGCGACCGCGACAATCAGGTTATTGGCGCCGTGCTGGTATTTCGTGATGTCACTAAAGAGTATGCAGCGCAACAGGCGTTGCATGACAGTAACGCAATGATACAGACGATTCTGAATACGGTAGTGGACGGCATTATCACGCTCCATGCGCGCGGCGGCATGCTCGAGACCGTGAACCCGGCCGCTGAAACAATGTTTGGTTATAGCGCGGCTGAACTTATCGGTCAAAATTTCAGCGAACTGATTCCCGAGCTTGATCAAGACCAGCGTAATGGTTCCCTTGAGTATTACAGTGCCAGCAAAGAGGCGCGCGCTGTCGGCTTGGGACTTGAAGTGTCGGGACGCCGTAAGGATGGCAGCTGTTTTCCTATGGAAATTGCGGTCAGCGAGATGTGGCTGGGTGGTGAACGTTACTTCACCGGCATTTTACGTGACATCACAGCGCGCAAGCAGGCTGAAGAAACGCTGATCAAAGCGGGGGCGTTACAGAATGCGATTTACAATAGCGCCAATTTCTTGATCATTGCCACCGATGCAAAAGGCGTCATTCAAATCTTCAACGTCGGTGCGGAACGCATGCTGGGTTACGCGGCCGCCGAGGTCATGAACAAGATCACACCGGCCGATATTTCTGACCCGCAAGAATTGATAACCCGCGCCAAGGAATTGAGTGCCGAGCTGTTCACGCCCATTATGCCGGGCTTTGAAGCCTTGGTATTTAAAGCCTCGCGCGGTATTGAAGATATTTATGAACTGACGTATCTCCACAAAGACGGCATCCGTTTACCGGCTGTAGTGTCGGTCACGGCCTTACTCGACGCTCAAGATCAAATTATCGGTTATCTGCTGATCGGTACGGATAATACCGCGCGTAAACGGGTAGAAGAAGAACGAACGCTACTGAACGAAGCATTGCAGGATAAGAATACCGAGCTGCAGAGTGCCAAGTTATTTGCAGATAAAGCCAACCGCGCCAAATCTGAATTTCTTTCCAGAATGAGCCATGAGCTGCGCACCCCGCTTAATGCCATCCTCGGATTTGCGCAGTTGCTGGAGGCAGGTTCCCCAGCGCCAACCGACATCCAAATTATTAGGCTGCACGAGATTCTTAAAGCCGGCTGGTATCTGCTGGATTTGATTAACGAAATACTCGATCTCGCGCTGATTGAATCCGGCAAACTCTCGCTGTCACAAGAGCCTGTGTCGCTGATTGATCTGATCATCGAGTGCCAGGCCATGATTGAACCGAAATTGCAGGAACGCGATATTACCCTGACTATTCTGCCCTTTGATGACGCTTCATTTATCTTTGCCGACCGAACCCGGGTGAAGCAAGCGCTGATTAATTTGCTTTCCAATGCCATCAAATATAACTGTGAACATGGCACGATTGAGGTGAAGTTAAGCTCAACCCCACCTGATCGTACCCGTATCAGCATTACCGACAGCGGCATGGGCTTATCTCAAGAAAAGCTGGAGCAACTGTTTCAGCCGTTCAATCGCCTGGGCCAGGAGAATGGCAATAGGGAAGGCACCGGCATCGGTCTCGTGGTCACCAAACAACTGGTCGAGCTGATGGGTGGCAACATCGGGGTGGAAAGCAAAAGCGGAGTTGGCAGCGTATTCTGGATTGAACTGATTCGCGACGACAGTTCTCCATTTGCCGGGACTCAAAGCCTGCTTAAAGAATTATTGGTGCCCCAAACTCAAACACCTGGCGAATTGCGCACCTTGCTTTATGTCGAAGACAATCCGGCCAACCTGATGCTGGTCGAACAAATCATTGAGAGCCTTCCTCACTTACAGATGTTAAGCGCACGCAATGCCAATCTCGGCATAGCACTGGCCAAAAGCCACCTTCCCGATGTGATTTTGATGGACATCAATCTGCCGGGTATCAGCGGCATCAAAGCCCTGAAAATTCTGCATGACGATCCGATAACGGCGCACATTCCGGTCGTCGCCCTCAGTGCCAATGCCATGCCCCGCGATATTGAAAAAGGACTGGCTGCAGGCTTTTTCAGGTATCTCACCAAACCGATTAAAATTCATGAATTTATGAGCGCCCTGGAAGATGCACTACAATTTGCAGAAACGGACTACAGCGATAAGTTGAAAGATCACCATGAAACCGGACAAATAAAATGATTAACAAAAAAGACATTCTCAACGCCAGCATTCTGATCGTTGATGACCAGCAAGCTAATGTACTTTTGCTGGGGGAAATGCTGCGAGATGCGGGTTATTCCTGCATTTCGTCTACTACCGATCCCACAGCCGTCTGCACGCTGCACCGAAAGAACCGTTATGATCTGATCCTGCTGGATCTGCTCATGCCGGTCATGGACGGCTTCCAGGTGATTGAAGGCCTCAAGGAAATAGAAACAGGCGGCTATCTTCCGGTCATTGTGATCACGGCCCAACCTGATCATAAACTGCGAGCACTTACCGCGGGGGCAAAAGATTTCATCGCCAAACCCTTTGATCTGATCGAAATACAGACCCGCATTCATAACATGCTGGAAGTGCGGTTACTGTACACAACACTCGAACTACACAATCAACTGTTGGAACAAACGGTATTGGAACGCACCGCCCAACTTCGCGAAAGTGAAGCGCGTTTTCGCCGCTTGACGGAGTTGTCGTCCGACTGGTATTGGGAACAGGATGAAAACGGGCATTTCACCAAAATGTATGGCCCGGTACTTGATATGCTCGGCATCCGGGTCGACGACACCTTGACCCAATCTCGTGATGACCAGGGCGCCATCTGGAATGAAACTGAGCGAGAATTGCTTGAAACCTATCTGGAGAACAGACGCCCTTTCCTGGATTTTGTCTACAGCCGATTATGTCCCAAGGGCACGCGGCAATATTTGATGGTGAGCGGAGAACCGATGTTCGACCCATACGGGCGATTTACCGGCTATCGCGGCACCGGCAAGGACGTAACCAGCTCGATGATCGCCAAAGACAAATCCAAAGAAGTTTTAAGCCCGTTCGGCTACGCATAGAAAATTACAGGAACAGGCCCTCCCCTCCATGCCCGCGAAAAGTAGGAGCGGGCCTTGCCCTCGAACAAGTCAATAAGCCAATTAGAGCGGGGACACGGCCCGCTCCAACACACAACTGCAAATCCTCTGATAACTCTATAATCTTCCCAAGTTCGGTCTTATGTACGTTAGCGAACTGTCAATCGCTTTTAAATGGCGTCTAATAACTACCGATGATTCTCAAAACCGTTTGTTCCCAAATAGGTTCCACGAATTTTTAATGTAAAAAGTGGAAGTCGTTGCCATTGAAATAAGTGTTCATCGTGACGATTGTGTTCGCCGTTTAACTCAAGGAATAAAAATCATGAAAATAACTAACCGCTTTAAATCGGCTCAAATGATGCGCAGCATCGGCCTATCGGCAACTGTTGCCGTCTTCATCGCCGGTTGTGCAGGCATTCCGCCGACAGAACAAATGGCTGTTTCAAAGGCAGCTGTCAACAACGCCAACAGCGCGGGAGGCAATGAGTATGCTCCGTTACCGCTCAGGTCAGCGATGGAAAAAATGGATGCTGCCGAGCAGGCCATGAGAGATGAAGAGTATGAACTCGCCCGCCAACTATCAGAACAAGCACAGGTCGACGCCCAGTTAGCGGCAGCCAAGGCCCGTGCAGCCAAGGCACAAAAAGCGGCAGCCGCATTGAAAGAAGGCACTAAGGTGCTACGCCAAGAAATCGACCGTAATGCCCCGTAATTATTAAATGGAGTTCATCATGCAAAAAATTCTATATTTACCAATGACTTTAATCGCTCTAGCGATTATTTCCGGCTGTAGTACCGTACCTACCCAATCACTGTTAGATGCGCGAAACAGTTACAACACAGCCCGCACCAATCCCGAAGTAACGACTCTGGCACCACTGGAATTAAAAGATGCCGGCGACACTTTGAGTAAAGCAGACTTTGCCTCAAACGAGGGCAAAGACGATGACACTGTCAACCATCTGGCTTATTTAACCAAACAGCGAGTAGCCATCGCAGAAGAAACTGCCAAGCGAAAAACGGCTGAAATAGCCGTCACCAATGCAGAATCCAAACGCAACCAAGTGCGCCTTGATGCAAGAACTGCGGAAATCGATGCGCTGAAAGAAGAACAACAAAGGCTGCTCAACGAGTTAAATGCCAAGCAAACCGAGCGAGGCATGATGATCACACTCGGCGATGTCTTGTTCAGTACCGCCAAGGCGCAACTGAAATCAGGTGGCATGCGTAATGTATACAAACTTGCTGATTTTATGAACCAATACCCAACCTATAAGGTATCGGTTGAAGGTCATACCGACAGCCGTGGTTCTGATGAATATAATCAGGATCTGTCTGAACGTCGTGCTTCCGCGGTGTATGACGCCTTGGTCAGCGCAGGAATAAGCCGCGACCGAATCAGTGCGCGTGGTTATGGAGAAGGTTTACCGATTGCCGGTAACGACAGCCCTGGAAGTCGCCAACTGAATCGCCGCGTTGAAATTATCTTGTCTGACAGTGAAGGTAATATAAAACCACGCTAGGTGCAATTTATCTTTGCCTGCTATTGCCTTTATTCAATAACGTTTTGAACCAAGGCGATAGCAGCACTCAACTTAAACAGCGATCATCATGCAAACTAAAGATGAATATATTGAATGCAAGGCTTCAGAACTTAAAGAGTGGAGTGCCCAGATTGACAGCCTAACCGCCGAGGCAAAAAGCGCTGCTGACGACGTCAATCATCAATACGTTGAAGAACTCGATGCGTTACACGACAAACAAAAAGCCGCTGCTGAGAAATTGAAAGAGTTGAAAGAATCCAGTGGCGATGCATTGGAATCGCTCAAAGAAACCGCCGATACTACCTGGGATGACCTTAAAACTGGCATCAGCAATACCGTCGATAAATTCAAGTAGGCTTTACCTATACAAACAGCGTATCGTGCATCTGTGCAATAGGCTGAATACGTCCAATCTTGCCGCCAAACTGTTTTTTGAGTTACCTTAACAAAGCCCTGACTCGATCCTTCGATTAGCCCATATCAACACTCATTTTTTGATTTATCCAGTCATCAATCAAACTGTTTAGTGTTCCCTTAAAGACAACTTTCATAAACATCACACAAACTTCGGCTATTAGTATGAAAATTAATGCTTACGCAGTCCAAAATGCCACGTCGCCACTCGCACCATTTACTGTTCATCGCAGGGATCCCACCGCGCACGATGTACAGATAAAGATTTTATATTGCGGGATCTGTCATTCGGATCTTCATATCGCCCGCAACGAATGGCAAGGCACCACCTACCCTTGTGTTCCCGGTCATGAGATCGTGGGCAGCGTGACTCAGGTTGGAGATAAAGTCAGTCACTATAAAGCAGGCGACCTGGTCGCTGTCGGTTGTTTAGTCGATTCCTGCCGCACTTGCGAAAACTGCGTAGATGACCTGGAACAATTTTGCCAACAAGGCCCCGTTTTTACGTACAATTCCCCGGATAAACACAGCGGCGGCATGACCTACGGCGGTTACTCCGAAAGTGTGACAGTGGATGAAGCGTTTGTGCTGCGCGTCCCGAAAAACCTTGATTTAGCGGCTACTGCACCGCTGGTTTGCGCAGGCATTACCACTTATTCTCCACTGCGTCATAATAATGTCAGTCAAGGCCAAAAAGTCGGTATAGTCGGACTGGGCGGATTGGGACACATGGGCGTGAAATTAGCAAAAGCCTTGGGCGCGCATGTGGTGGTGTTTACCCATTCGCCCAGCAAAGTTGAAGATGCTTTCCGTCTGGGCGCCGATGAAGTCGTCAATTCCACTGACGAAAACGAGATGCAGAAACACCTTAACAGTTTCCATTTCATTCTCGATACCGTATCGGCGCAGCATGACATCAACGCCTACCTGGTTTTGTTGAAACGTGACGGCACCCTTACCCAAGTTGGCTTACCTCCGGAACCGCTTGCCATACAGGTCGGCAGTCTTATTTTTGGACGGCGTAACTTTAATGGTTCACTGATTGGCGGCATCAAAGAAACGCAAGAGATGCTGGATTTCTGCGGCGAGCACAACATCACTGCCGACATTGAACTCATCCCGATCCAGAAGATAAACGAAGCCTATGACCGATTGGTTAAAAATGATGTGAAATACCGCTTTGTAATTGATATGGCATCATTGAAAGAGTAATTATACTTCGCTCGGCAGTGCCTAAGGAGGCAACGGGTTGTTCGGCAAAGGCTTTGCCAGCAGGGATGCTGGCATAGAGCTACATGGATAAATTTACGGCGTCCTTTGACGGGCACCCCGGTGCCGAATTTCGATTACGATGGTTATATTCCCCGCTTGGAATAGAGTGTTTAGGTACTTGATTGAAAAGGCTTCCTTTTCGCAACCCAACAATTACCGACATGGCTGTTGGGTTGGCTATCGCCAACCGCAACCTAAGCGGTGCATCACCTTTGTTTGATTGCTCCGCTGAATAATTACGCATAACGTGAGTACACTCAATAAAAAAAGGCTGGGCAAATACAGTATAAAAAATTGACGCGGTGATCAGTGTCGCTCACACAACGAGAGCAAACCTTGTAAAAGCGCCAGCGGCGTGGGCGGGCATCCCGCTATAACGGCATCAACTGGAATAACATTGGATACGGCACCGCAACTGGCATAAGAAATACCAAATTCGCCCCCGCAAGCGGCGCAATCACCCACCGCAACCACCCATTTCGGGTCTGGCGTGGCTTCGTAAGTGCGAAGCAAGGCTGTTTGCATGTGTCTTGAAACGGGCCCGGTGACCAGCAATACGTCGGCATGACGGGGTGATGCCACAAAATGTATGCCGAACCGCTCGATGTCATAATAAGGGTTATTTAAAGCATGAATTTCCAACTCGCAGCCGTTACAGGAGCCTGCATCGATTTGCCTTATAGCGATGCTGCCGGTATATCTGCGTTCGATATGGCGTTTGATTGCTATACCCAATTGTTCCAGCTCAGCGTCCTTTGGAACTTTGACAGGCTCTGTAACAATCCCGGTAGTAAGAATTTTTTTAAACAGTCTTAACATGCCCGCTCTCTATAAATCGTTCCCTGAATATGAACCATTCAGGGATTTGTTGCATACCGGAAAATCCGGAACAATATTGTTCAGCACCAGTTTTTCCAGCACCGGCCAATTGAGAATGCTCGGATCGCGTGGATAGAAACGCGAAATTTTATTGTCCCCATCGAAACGGACAAATGCAATGATTTCGCCGCGCCACCCTTCAACAATTCCCAGTCCTTCACTACCGGCAACAGGAACGTGCCACTCATTCAGAATCTCTCCAGGAGTAAGCAAGTCGATAAACTGCTCGATCAGTTTTAGTGCTGCAATTATTTCCTTATAACGAATCCAAAATCGGGAAGCGATATCCCCCTGATTTTCCAGAGCGACTTTAAATTTGACCTGATCATAAGGTGGATAAGCCAAATCTCTTCGCACGTCAAAGTCCTGACCGCTGGCTCTACCGACATAACCGACGGTGCCGAAAGCTGCGGCAATGTCTTCCGGTAAAAAACCTGCCGTGTAAACGCGGTCTTCCAGCGATGAATTTAAATCCAACGCGGTAATGATATCTGTCAGTTCTTTTCTGAGCTGGATAATGTCCTGCTTGATCAGACGGCAATCGGAATCCGACACATCGGATTTGACCCCGCCCGGAATCACACAATCCATCAATAAGCGATGGCCAAACACTGTTGCATGGGTGCGTAACCAGTTTTCACGTAAACGGCTGAATTGCATTTGAGCGAACACAAAAGCCACATCATTACAAATGGCGCCGATATCACCCAGGTGATTGGCTACGCGTTCGCGCTCTGCAAGAATGCCGCGAATCAGGGCCGCCCTGCCCGGTATGGATAAGCCTGCGGCCTGCTCCATAGCTATGCAGGCGGCCCAACTGTGGCTTACTGTGGTATCGCCCGATACCCGCCCGGCTAAACGCGCCAAAGATTGCGGTGTTCTGCCTTCGGCGATTTTTTCAATGCCTTTATGCACGTAACCCAAACGCTCTTCCAAATTCAGAATCAGCTCGCCTACTGCCTGAAAACGAAAATGGCCGGGCTCGATGATCCCGGCGTGTACCGGACCCACAGGTATTTCATAAGTCCCTGCCCCATGCGACCGGATAAAAGGGTAATCCATATCGGGTGGGGTTATGATTTCCGGGGAACCCTGTACCGGAAAATCTTTACGTAATGGATGAGTGTGTTTATCCCAGGCTTTGTGACGTGTCCAGGGCCGCTTATCCGGATGCCCAATGAATTTGATGCCGAACATATCATGAGTGTGACGCTCGCTTCGATTTGCCGCAGGATAGACGGTGGCCTGACTCGGTAGTTCGGGCTTTTTGTAACCTATGCTGGTGCGGGTAAGCAGGTAAACACCCTGTTTTTCCAACAAGGCATGAACCGTGAATTGTTCACCGTTTTCCTCAGCCCAGCCTGCCGACCAACGCAAGCCTTGAAGCATCGACAATTCAGCTAGTTGTTGCCAAGCTTCGGCTGCAACTTGCCAGACCAAAGCATGAGGAGTGTATGCCGATTCTTGCTGATCAACGACAATACCGGACACTTCAAGTTGTTGGCGTAGCGTTTCAGTCCAGTTTAACGCATTCATAATGGCGTAGTCCCCGAGATCAGTAAGGTAGCCTGTGAAAACCAGTTGGCGAGAAAATCCGGAATGGCTAGACCCAGCCAAAACACCAGCCCCAGATGTAACATCACTGGCCATAGATTGGCTTTGACCGGCATTTGACCTTCAGGTTGCTCGCCGAAAACCATGGGCTGGATATGCCTGAACAATCCGGCAAAAGCGATGCCTATGCCCAATAACAGTAAGGGCGCCAACCAGGGGTAGTTATGCATGGTCGCCAATAAGACTAGAAACTCGCTGGTAAAAACGCCAAAAGGAGGAAAGCCTGCAATCGCCACAGTCCCTATTAACAAGCCCCAGCCTATCTTGGGCTGAGTTTTGATGAGACCGCGGATCTTTTTAATATCCTGAGTACCGGCCACTTGCGCAGCATGTCCGACTGTAACAAAAATCGCTGATTTCGTGAGCGAATGTACGGTCATGTGCAGCAAGGCGGCAAATGTTGCCAATGGCCCGCCCATACCGAAGGCAAATGTCATAATGCCCATATGCTCGATGGAGGAGTAGCTGAACAGCCGCTTGATGTCTTTCTGGCGATGCAAAAATACGGCGGCCACCAGAAACGACAATAAGCCAAAACCCATCATCAACAAACCGGCCGAATTATTCTGTGTGGCGCCGTCGACCAGCATTTTATTGCGGACGACTGCATATAAGGCATCATTCAGCAATAAGCCGGACAGCACGGCTGACATCGGTGTCGGACCTTCGGAGTGGGCATCGGGCAGCCAGTTATGCAATGGCACCAAACCGATTTTAGTGCCGTAGCCGATCAGCAAAAATACAAAGGCGATTTTCAGAATGTCAGGATTGAGTTTATCGGCATTTTCGTAAAGTACGGACCACAGCAAGGCATGTTCGCTGTCACCGATTTGCACGGCGGCGTAATACAGCAAAATCGTACCGAACAGCGCCTGGGCAATTCCGACGCCGCAAAGTATAAAATATTTCCAGGCTGCCTCTATCGACTCAGGGGTTCGATACAAGCTCACCAGCAACACCGTCGCCAGCGTCGCACCTTCCATCGCCACCCACATCACGCCCATGTTATTGGTAGTCAACACCAGATACATGGCCAGCATGAAACCCTGATACATCGAGTAATATAATTTCAAACGCCGGTCGTTTAGCTTGCCCAATTCTTTTTCGTGCGCCATGTAAGGACCGGAAAAAATCGAGGTCGTCAAGCCTACAAATGCGGTCAACATTATCAGGTAAACATTGAACGAGTCGATCAGAAATGCCTGGTCAGCCGAATAAAGACTGCCGATGTTTAATACCTTGACCGCCAGCCACACCGACGCCAAAAAGCTGAGGGTATTAAAGCCGATATTGACCTTGCCGGTATCGTCGCGATGTCCGGTCAGACCGAAAAAGACAATACCCAGAAACGGTATCAACAGCAACATATAGGCCGCGATCATTGATCGACCTCATTTAGCCGATTCAAGCGATCAACATCCAGTGAATCGATACTGGTACGGATATGAAAGAAAAAGATACCAAACAGTACCGCCGCTACCAGCACATCAAAGGCAATACCCAATTCGACCACCATCGGCATGCCATTGGTAGCGACAATGGCAGCGAAAAATAAACCGTTTTCTATAGACATAAACCCCACCACATGGGCCACCGCCTGCCGATGAGAAATCATTAACAGCATACCCAACAATACTATGGATAAGCTGACCGCCAATGCGTTGACCATGATGGTTGAAGAGCTCTGGACAATCGGATGAAGCACGTAGTAGCTGAACACCATCAGACTGGCACCGCCCAGCATCACCAAGGTCTTGTTTTCCAGTGCTTCAACATCCCGGTTCATATGCATGGCCAAGACCTGCCGTCTTAGCATCCAGGGAATAAACATCACTTTAAGCACCAGGGTCAGCCCAGCCGAAATATAAAGATGATGATTATTCAAGCTGTAGGCAGAGAGTGCCGCCGTCAAGGTCAATAACAAACCCTGAAGGGCAAACACAAAAATGAGTCGCAACAAGCGCCCTTGCCCCAGCATCAAAAAAGAAGCGAGTCCTATCAGGGCGGCCATCGACAAGATCGCCTGAGTATAAAAATCCTGTTGTTCGATATTCATCAGCGCGAAGCCTCCAGAATGATGTGGCTCAACATGCCCAGCAATCCCAGCAAATAGGCAAAACTGAGATATTCCTGCACCCTGAACAAGCGCATTTTCGCGAGCAAGGTTTCAGAGATTGACAAAAGAATCGCCAGAAGGGCCAGCTTGCCGATGATCGCCAACAGGCCATAAGCGAGGGCTTGTACTGAAAAACTCTGGGCAATGCCCCAGGGAAAAAAGATGTTGGCAATCAAAACGCCGTAAAGCATCAGCTTCACCTGACTGGCCCATTCGATCAATGCGAGATGACGGCCACTGTACTCAAGAATCATGGCTTCATGAATCATGGTCAATTCCAGGTGAGTGTCCGGGTTATCGACCGGAATGCGTCCGGTTTCTGCGATGGCTACCAGCATCAGCGCAAACAGCGCAAATACAAACGAAGGCCTCAGCACCAACCCTTCATTCAAAACATGGACGATGGCAAATGACAAATTGGTGGTCGAGGCCGTCATGGTCAGGGTAAAAATGGCCATCAACATTGCAGGTTCGGCGATTGAGGAAATGGTCATTTCTCGTGATGATCCCATGCCGCCGAAGGCGGTACCTATATCGAGTCCGGCCAGGGCCAGGAAGAACCGGGCGAAAGCAAAAAAACCCACCAAAACGATCACATCCGCTATCGCGGCAGTTGGTAAATCGACTGCGATCAACGGCACTATGGAGGCAGCCAGCACAATCGCGGAAAATATGATGTAAGGCGCCCGGGTAAAAATCCAGGAGGCGTGTTCTGCCACCACCGGTTGTTTGCGGGTCAGTTTTAATAAATCCCGATAAGGCTGCAGCAATGAGGGTGCTTGTCGATTTTGTAAATGGCATTTGCACCATTTCAACCAACCGGCCAATAACGGTGCCAAGGCTACAAATAGAAGGGTCTGAAAGATAGCGAGTAGCCATGTCATCAGCTGATCACCCATAACATAAGAATTAAAGTGACAAACGAATAACCCAAGTAGACACGAATATTCCCGGTCTGAATCCGGCCGACCTGTTTGGCCAGCTGATTAACGCCATGCGTGATGGGCTGGTAAAGCCTTGGCCAGCTGTGATCCTGAACCTGCAAATGATAGTGGACCGCTTTGACATCCATATCCATCGCACCCTGCATTTCTTTATCAACACGCTCATCTATCAGCCAGACCCTGGCGAAAATTCGCCTGAACGGCATGGTAAAAGCGCTGCAGCTATATTGCATGCGGGGTGTTAAGCCGCCAAAACCGCAATCCCAGGCAGCCGCTCGACGCATGGTTTTAGTTTCCAGATTCCGGCGCAGATACCAAAAGCTGATGCCCCCGGCAATCAATACGCCCACCAAGACCATGGGTGGGGAATAGGAAACCTTATTCGCAGAAACCGGCGCCAGCCACAACCAGCTCAATGCGGTATCGTTGGGCAGAGATTGGCCCAGCAACTGCTTGGCAACGCCATTCAATAAATTGATGATGAGGTTGGGAAAAATACCGAAAAAGAAGCACAAACCGGCTAACAATGCAGGGCCATATAACATCGATTTGTCTTTGACTTCCTGAGCTTTTTCGCTGTTACGCGATCGCGGCAAACCCAGAAAAATCATGCCAAACACCTTGACAAAACAGGCGGCCGCCAAGGCCGCAGTCAAGGCCAACGCCGCCGCTGAAACGGGAATGAGGCTGCGCAGCACCCCGTTATCCAGCACATCGACCTGTAAAGCGGTCTGGAAAGCCAGCCATTCCGAGACAAAGCCGTTGAATAAAGGTAATGAGGAAATGCTCATGCAACCCACTAAAAACAAAAAACTGGTTTGTGGCATACGCTGGATCAGTCCACCCATCGTGTCGATATTCAAATCATGAGTTTGATGCTGCAATATCCCCGCGCCTAAAAACAGCAGGTTCTTGAATAAGGAATGATTGAAGGCATGAAACAGCGCAGCGAGAAAACCCAGTGCGGCAAGCTGAGGATGACCATTAGCCATGAAAATCATGGCCAGTCCCAGCACCATGAAAATAATGCCGATATTTTCGATGGAACTGTAAGCCAACAGTCTTTTCAAATTGGGCTGCATCATCGCATATAAAATGCCGCCCACTGCCGACACTGTTCCCAGCACTAAAAGCACTACGCCCCATTGCCATTGCAACTCACCCAGCAAATCGAAGCAAAACCGGATCAGGCCATAAACAGCCACCTTGAGCATCACGCCGCTCATCAATGCGGAAATATGCGAAGGTGCTGCAGGGTGAGCTTCCGGCAACCAGACATGCACCGGCACTATGCCTGCTTTCATACCAAACCCGAGTAAAGCCAACACAAAAGCGATACTGGCCCAGGTTGGCGATAAAGCGGTCTGCCGTAATGCGTCAAAAGTAAATCCATCACTGAAACTGGCCAAAACGCCAAAACTCAGGATAATGGCTAAAGCACCGACTTGTGCCATGACTAAATAGATAAACGCAGCTCGGCGATTAGCCGAGTGTTCATGCTGAAATGCGACCAGAAAATAACTGGCAACCGACATTAATTCCCAGGCGATCATAAAAAAGAAGGCATCGTCCGCCAGCAGTACCAGTAACATTCCACCCACGAACAATCCGGTAAACAAGCCAAGCACCGCAAAAGGATGTTGGCTTTCCTGGTAGATGGCAACATAGGCCGGACCGTATAAACTGACGGCAATGACCCCGATGCCGATGATCAAAAAGAAAAAACCCGACAAACCGTCAAAGCGAACGTGCCACGGCAGCCAAGGCAGACCCAGGCCGATTTGATCCGTTAAACTGTCTTGACCCATCATGACGGCGAGGCCGGCAAGCACGGCAAAAACGCCGGACAAGCCGAGCAGCACAAACACCGCTTGCCTGTGCAAAGAGGCGTAACGACTTTCCTCAAGGATTCGACCCAGCAGGTTTCGGCAGTTTGGAAAATGGGCGTCCGGAGTTAAAAAACGCTGACTCAAGGTCATTAGCATCCCGCGCTGATTGGACATAAGAGCTAACAAGCCGGAAGCAAAACTGAGTATTACGGCGCTATAGGCAAGTATCATGGTCATCATGGTTTTATGCTCTCGAGCGATTTGCGAAAATCAGCATCAAGTACCCTGCCTGTGCTCAACGACCTACAAAATGCATCAATTTTCCAGAACAGACATAACAGCTGATCGTTCAGCTTGGCCAAGCCGCATGTCAAAGTGAACGCTTGAACTACCGGATTACCCATCGATTCCCCTCAGAACGTTAGTAGTTAGGCTGTCAATATGTCCCATAAAGCATTGGCTTACTGGGAATTTTAAAAAGCGAATGTCAATCCTGGTTATTTTTACTATTAAAATAGTATTATGTCTACTTTATTATTATTTAAATAGTAATCTGACTCTTTTACTCCTACTGAAAAATCGGTGGACTTGGTTAAAGGAACAGGCTATGCCTTTTAAAGAAGCCTTCCATGCGGGGTTTGACGGCAGCTTCCACGCTGCCGAAATTCTCACCAATTAACGCCATGGGCTTGAAATGTTGGGTTGGCTATCGCCAACCGCAACCTACGCGGTGCATCAGCATTTCATTCCCAATAGATCACTGGGCAATTATCAAGCTGGGTTTAAAAGTTTATTAACTATTTTAATGGTAATTCGGGATCATTTCTTGGCTCAAGGAAGACCCTGATTTTGCGTTGGCGATCGGGGGATCGATTTTAAGTCCGGCAACGGGTAAAACGGCTTCCGTCAATAAAACAGCGATTTCACGTCATTACATCAAGCCCAAAATCCGATAATCCCCTTGGGTGTTCAAGATGATAGTAATGGGCGATTGCGACTTATTCTCCCAATACCAGCCATGTGGCCCTTCAAACTCAGCTGTTAATGTTCCGGCAGATTGATTTTCAGTACTGATCTTAAAGCTTTTGAAGTAACCGGATTTATCCCCTTTTGGTTCGCCATGAAGATCGAAATAGACATGAGCGCCCTCTGTTTTCCAGGCATAATCCAATTTAGCGCCTTTCAGCAGGTGAAACTTATATTCCAAACCACTGTGACCGGGAACCACCAATGTGACCGTATCGGACCATTCGGCCAACTGGTCTTTGCAGGAAGCCACCACAGGACGGCCCTTGGAAGAGCCGGACAATGCGCTTAAGCCCATCCTTTTCCCGAATCCGGTTGGATCTATGCCATATTCTGCCGGCAAGACTGCGGTTACTAAAACAATGAACGCCAACAGCATTGCAAGCGTGCTGGCTAAAACAAGCGACTTCACTGATTGAGCCGGAGGATAAGTATCCTTCATAAATTTAGCCATTGGTTAGAAACCCAGTCATTTGGTAACCGAACAAAACAAGTCCTCCGGTCATTAAAAAAGTATTGGTTGCAGTTGAAAAGGAATAAAAACTTTCATGTCTGCGCCAAAAATTGAGTGCGATCAAAATAAAAAGTAGAGCGATAAACTGACCTAGCTCCACTCCGACATTGAAGGCTAATAAGTTTTTCCATAACGCCAGTTGCGGCAAGTCAAAGTTCTGTAATTTGGTCGCTAAACCAAAGCCATGAAATAAGCCAAATATCAGCACCGCAATTTTTGTATTCGGTTGTATACCGAACAAACACTGAAAGCCGCCTAGATTATCAAAACCTTTGTAGACAACCGAAAGTCCTATAATGGCATCGATAATAAATGGATTAACCTCGATGTGGTTTAACACACCCCATAGTAGGGTCACGCTATGCCCCAAGGTAAACAAGCTGACATAAATCAATACATCTCGGGTGCGAAACAAAAAGAAAATCACGCCAACAAGAAAAAGGAGGTGATCATAACCGGTTACCATGTGCTTGGCGCCGATATAAAGAAAAGGTCCTATGGCTGTACCCTGATTAGCCAATAAAAAGCGCTCTGTATTGACGTCAACGCCATGAGCCAGAACACCAAAACTCAACAAAAAAAACAGGAATGGCAAGCCAATACGGAGTGCGGGTGTCATCGTAAGAAAATCCTGTTTTAAGTGATTGGAATAAGATTTTCGCGCTATCTGCAGATTGATGCCATTACGGATTATTAAAAGCACTGTTCGCGTTAGTAACTTAAAGAACATCAACGCCGCCAATCCGTGCCGGGGCGACACCCACTTTTAACGCAAACAGTGCCTTATTTAAGCGACCATAAAAACAGCAGATGGATGTCGGTGATGTTTGCCGGATGAGTAATGGCCGTTCAAATCAGGCCCAGCATAGCAAATTTAGGATTGCCAGGTCTTACGAATGACGATAATAATGAACCCAGATGTGCTGTGTCGGATTTAATTTTTAGTACATTGTGCGATTCAGAGTACAAAGAGATGTTAAGGTCCAACGGTCGGAGAACTTATTATGACCAACCCGCTTAAACCACCACCCAACGAAATTTTCAACCGCTTTATGAACACATCACTGGATGAACTGTTGGCGGAACACCGTGCTGTCAATGCGGAAGACCATGCATTGGCTTTATTTCATCGTTGCGCGGTCGAGGTGCCTGCTTACCGCCAATTTCTTGCCTCGCGGCAAATCAATCCGGCTGACATAACGACCTATCGGAAATTCCTCGATCTGCCGCTTATGGGTAAAAGCGATTACATGCAGACCTACCCATTACCGGATCGCTGCTTCGGCGGCAGTCTAATGGGCGCTGATCGGGTGGCCGTTTCTTCCGGCTCTACCGGCAGTCCGACTTTCTGGCCTCGCTCTGTAGCTTATGAGCTGGATGTGGCGCTGCGGTTCGAGCAGGTATTTCACGACAGTTTTCGCGCTCACGAACGCAGCACTTTGGCGATCGTTTGTTTTGCGTTGGGCAACTGGGTCGGAGGCTTGTTTACGACATCCTGCTGCTGGCATTTGGCGCATAAGGGTTATCCGCTGATGGTGGCTACACCGGGCAATAATAAGTCCGAGATTTTTCGCGTGGTCCGCGAATTGGCACCGCATTTTGATCAGACCGTGCTGTTGGGTTACCCGCCATTTGTCAAAGACGTGATCGACGCGGGTATTACAGAGGACATTGATTGGCACATTTACCACGTCAAACTGGTATTTGCCGGTGAAGTGTTCAGTGAAGAATGGCGAGAGTTGATTGGCCGGCGCACCGGATCGACAGCGCCGTGTTTTGATTCAGCTTCGCTGTATGGTACTGCCGATGGCGGCGTGCTCGGCAACGAAACACCCCTGAGTATCGCCATTCGTCGCTGGTTAGCAAGGCATCCGGCTGCCGCTCGACAACTTTTCGGTGAATCTCGTTTGCCGACGTTGGTACAGTATGATCCTGTCAGCCGATTTTTCGAAACACAAGAAGGCACCTTGGTCGTGTCCGGCGAAAACAGCGTACCGTTGATGCGTTATCATATTGCCGACAAAGGCGGCTTGATTCGTTTCGATGAGATGCGGGCATTTCTTGAATCACAAGGTGTAGAGGCATTGAGCCAATTAGATCTACCCAACGATTTTCAACCGCGAGAATTGCCTTTTGTCTATGTCTTCGGCCGAGCTGACTTCACCGTGTCTTACTATGGCGCCAATATTTATCCGGAAAACGTAAGTGTTGGCTTAGAGCAACCTGACATTATGGGTTGGGTCACCGGTAAATTCGTTTTGGAAATACAGGAAACCGGCGATGGCGATAACATCCTGCATATTGCCGTGGAACTGTTACCCGGTATAGCAACAAACGAAAACATGGTGGCGGTAATAGCCGAGTCCATCCGCAAGGAGCTGTTACGTCTGAACAGCGAATTTGCTCATTACCTTCCCGTTGAACGCCAGATGCCTCAGGTTACGCTGCATGCTTTTGCTGACGCTGAGTATTTTCCAGCCGGCGTAAAACACCGCTATACCCGAAAATAGCAATCCGCCATGTCGAGAGAACGCTTGCGGCAAAAAGCGCTTTATTTGAACGAGCCTGCCTGTGCGTTTCCTGAGTCATTGGCGCTGCAAGCTTTGGCACCTACATAAGGTACTGATCGATACCAGCAAAAAGCGCCAAGCCCACTTCGTTATTACGAAAATGGACTCCTGTGATATTCACAAAAGTTATGATAAAGTTCACGCCGTCATGCAACTGATTAAATATATTTAAAATTTAGGCAGTTGCAGACCTAATAATAATAAATACAATGAGGTTGACTTTAGATGAAATTATTAAAAAGCGCTGTCGTAGCTACTGCATTGGCAGTTTCATTTGGATCGTTTTCAGCTACAGCTGATGTCTGTTTGGGCATGGCGTGTATGTATAACAGAATGACTCCGATAGAAGGAATTGACGCTACTTTGGGTCAAATTGCTGAAGCGTTGAATGCTATTGAGCTAAGAAAAAGCAGCGGTGCAACTGAAAATGGTAAAGCCGGCGAGGATCCCATTATAGTGAACATCAAAGATGCCTTAAAATTGAGTAAGGAAATCAATGCTAATGATAAACTTGACCGCAATCGTAACCGCGCTAATGGCTATTTGAAACAAGCCCGAGGCGCTGTAAAAGGCGGCGATTTGGCTAAAGCAACAGAAGACCTGAAAGAAGCCGAGAAACGTTTTGCAGAACTTAAAACGATGATCGACTTAACTCAAGCCGATAGGGTATCGCAACAGACCAACCTGCTAAACCGTATTATGGACACGCCGGATGAAGCATCCGGTGCTCGTTGATTTACAGTTGTAAACTTCGCACCTATGAAACCAACCCCGTTGGTTTTAAAGAGAACAAACAAATAAAACGCTTCATTTCGTGGCACAGTCAGTAAAGGTAAAGGTTTCGCTGAACGCTTAATCGCCCTTGATTGACTGTTTCGTTTTTCCTCCAATCATTGTTGATGTCATCGCCTTTAATAAAATGCGCCCTAATCAACAAAATCCCTTCCAAATAAAACATCCGGTTGTTTAATAGTCTAAGAACAACTCTACCTGGTTCGACAAGCCTTTCTCAAACATAGCCGAAAACTCGCCGCGAACGGTTTTGTTACAACTAACTGTCAGTACAGAATGGACTGACTACCAAGCTATATTTCAAAAACCAAACCCCCTCTTTTGATGCATCCTTGAGCCTCTAATCCACAAGATTTATAAGATATTTTTGAGCAATTTCATGTGTTATTATGTTTTTTTTATTGATATTTACCTTATCAGCCCAATTAACGTATAAAAAGCACTTATGCACATAAGGAATTTTCTGATCGGCATTGACGATACCGATAATCTGGAAAGCCGAGGCACCGGTTTTCGGGTCCGGCAATTAGGTAAGCTGCTGGCTGAAAACAGCATTGCCCAGGTGTTTGGAATAACACGTCATCAATTATTCGTCAGCCCTTTGATTCCTTATACCTCGCATAACAGCTCTGCCTGTATGGCCGTGGCAATCGATCCCTCGGAACTGGAAAAATTGACACAATTTTGCAGTGATTATCTTAGGCAGGAATCAGCAGATGGCTCTGATGCCGGTTTATGCATTGCTTCAGCCGATCAGGTGGATAGTGATGTTCAACAATACGGCCGCCGCGCAAAATCGGAAGTCTTTACCCAAAAGGACAGCCGGGGGTTGGCCAGCCGGAAAGGGTTTTATTTAGAAGGCTTGACCGGCGATGAAGGCGGCGTGATAGGCGCACTGGCAGCAGTAGGCTTGCGTGCAGAAGGTAACGACGGCCGTTATATAGGCCTGCGCGGCGTTCGGGAACTGGAAGTTAAAGACTACACAGTGGGTCAGCTAAAAGCGATGACCGATATTGATCAGATAAAAACAACTGATGGTTTTGAAGTGACCGGACTGCATCATACAGTGTCGATTACCGAATGGGCGCGTCCGGTCTTGTTAAACGGTAACGCAGTTTTATTAGTGGAGAAAGCAAATGACGATACAAACGATCAGTGGCGGGTTGTTCCAAAAACTGTCATTAAAACCTATTGAACTTAGCACTGGACTTCGTGCCAGGGAAATCTTCTGGTTATTATTGGCAGGCGTCATCGTCACGGTGTTGCATGAGATGTTTCGCTGGCCTATCAAAATGCCCGGACGCCATGGACTTGAATGGATGGCTATCCTGGTATTTTTTCGTGCCGGTTCAACTTATTTTTGGGCGGCAAGTGTTGTTGCCTTGGGTGCGGCGGGTACTTCTCTTGTATCGATAGCCAGTGTCAGTGAACCTTCAGCAGCCTGGTCATATTTGCTTGCGGGTATGATCGTTGATGCCTTGTTTATTGCAGGAAAACAGTGGCGCCAATCAGTTTTTTATCTCGCCATCGTTGCCGGACTGACTCATTCGCTGAGGCCTTTACTTAACTTAGTCGAAGCAAATGTTTTTGGATTAGCTCACCACTCATTGAATATGGGTCTGGCCTATCCCATGCTCACGCATTTACTCTTTGGCTTTATCGGCGGATTGACGGGGGCGATATTGGCTCTTTTGAATAAACGCCGGTGAGTTTGCGTTTCGCAAAATAAACGTGCCCGGAACTTTCTGCTCAATTCAAATGGCGATGCAAGCATCGCCTCCCTCCTTTTTGACCTTTTTACGATTATCATGAACCTTAAGAGATTGAGATTAAAGCCTCAACCGCCTGCTTACTCGATACCCCGAACGCTGAAGGCCGGCTGCACTTTCCTGCTTTTATGCCAGTCGGCTTGGGCTGATAACCAAGCCACTGACGAAATCTATCGACTCGGCGAAATCATAGTTACAGGAGAGCAACCGGGAGTGGAGGCGATAGCCAGCACTTATGAACTGGACGCCAAGGATATTGAGCGAAAAGCTGCCAGAACCTTTGACGAAGCCATAGAATTGTTACCCGGCGTCAATGTCCGCACTGGCGCCGATGGGACGCCGCGTATCGATGTCCGGGGGTTTAGAACACGTCATGTCAAATTACTGTTAAATGGTGTCCCTTTTAATTCAACTTTTGACGGGCAATTCGATCCAACGATGATTCCAACCGAATCCATTGCTAAAATCAAAATGACATCCGGTGCCAGTTCCGAACTTTATGGCGAAGGCGCTGCCGCCGCTGTAATTAATATCATTACCAAAAAAGGCGCATCCGGCTACCATGCCAATGCGGCCGGCGAAGTCGGCAACAGAGGACATCAACGTACCTGGGGTAGTGCTTCTGCAGGATTTGATAGCGCCGACTTCATGGTCAGTCTAAGTCATCAAGACCGGGATGGCTTTCCACTTTCCGATGATTTTAACCCGACTTCAGAGGAAAATGGCGGCGTCCGCAACAACAGTGACCGGCGCCGCACCAATGTCTATACCAATGCCGGATTTCGACCGAATGACGACTGGAGCCTGGGCCTGACGTTTAATCACTCCCAAGGCACACACGGCGTACCGTCCAGTGTAACCAATGACTCGACGGATAATTTTGCAAGCCGTCCCCGATATGAACGTATCAACGATGAAGCCATTTATGCGTCTCAATTTACCGTCGCCTACGATCCCGAAGGTCCCTGGTCGTCTAAAAACTGGGCCTATCTTAATGTGACTGACGAAGAAGCCAATCGTTATGACGATGCATCGCTTACATCAATGAATAGCAATCGTGTTAATGGGACTTTTGACTTAACCAGTTCCACACAAATTGCCGGTGGGCATACTCAAACCAGCTATGATCATGCCTGGGGCGGTCAATTGACACTGATGGGGGATGCTCGGGAAGAACGCTGGAGTCAAGACGGCGTGATTCGTGACATCCCCCAAACCACTGTCGTTGGAGGCAGAGGCAGAGGTGGCAGATCCACAACCACCACCACCTATAATTTACGTAACGTCGATGAAAACCGTAATTTAGGCGTGGTCTCAACTGCAGCAGAATTGACTTTGTCGCCCTTAAAGAATCTTGGCATCGCTTTGGGTTATGGCCATCACTGGCTGATTCGCGACGACGACAGTGGCGCAGATGACAGTTCGTTTATTGCGGGCGCGCATTATGACTTACCGACTGATACGCGTTTGCGTGCGTCTGCCTCTCGAAAAATACGGATACCCTCAATTCGGCAATTGTACGAAACCAGCACCGGTGATCCGAATTTAAAGTTTGAGCAATCTTACAATTATGAAGCGGGTATGACTCAGCAACTACCCGGTAACAGTGAGATCAGTGTAACCGGATTTCTGAATGATGTATCCAACTATATTGAGCAAGACAACAATAACCGTTTTCGTAATTTTGCCAAATACGAATTTCAAGGCGTTGAAATCATGGGTCAGACTTATGCAGTATCCGACCTGATGCTACGCACCAGTTATACTTTTTTACATAGCCGCGATCGTTCCGATAGCGAAGGCCGCGATGAACTGCAGTATCGGCCCAAACATAAACTGGCATTTGAAGCGGATTATCAGTTCGGTTACGGCTTTTCAGGCTATTTGAATGTCATGCATGTGGCGGATGAATATTACTATTCCCGCAACCAGCCCCTGCAAAAAGGTAGACTGGAGGAATATACCTTGCTGAACATGAAGCTGAATTACAGTCTGTTTAACAATAAAGCCAACATCTATGTAGGCGCAGATAATATTCTGGATACGAATTATCAAGAGTCGGTTGCTTTGCCTCAGGCAGGACGTTTTGTTTACACAGGAGCTAAATTGAGTTTTTAACGGGTAACTTACACGCGCTTATAGAATTGGCATCTCCAACCCATGCTGTACGAATAGCAATAGGCGATATCAATGGAGTGATTTTCGCCTAGCCTTGGCTTTTTGCAATCACAGGCTCCATTAAGATGGTAGACAACCGTCTGACTCCGGGACCGGCAAAATCGGGATTTGCCAAAATAAGATAAAGCGGCACCTCGCGCGTATGACCTTCTTTCAAGGGGAGCGGTTTTAAAACTCCAGTTAGCAGCTCCTCACGAATATGCTCTTCAGGTAGCCAGGCAAAGCCATAGCCTGAACAGACCGCCTGAATCGATGTGGCCACCTGACTCACTATCCAGCGCTGATCAACCTCGACCGATACTGCGCGCTGGTCTCGCTTGGCGCCCGAATCCCGGATCACCACATGCCGATGTGCCCGCAAATCACGGTAACTCAACTCTCGACCGTAATGATGAAGTGGGTGATCGTTATGGGCCACTGCCAGCAAGCGAATTCGCATCAACACATTTCCCAAAAAACCGGGGGGAAGTTGGGGTGAAATAGCCAAATCCACATTGCCGCTGAGCAGTGCATCTGAGGTTCCGCCTAATACCGACTCAATCAATTCAACCCGCGTACCCGGACTTTCAAGGCCAAAGCGATGAAGACAGGTCAATAACCGGTCAGAAGGAAACAATATTTCAGCGGCGATAGTGATAACCGCTTCCCATCCCGCCGAAAGCTTATGCGCAGCCCGCTCCAGATCACTGGCTTCATTGACCAGCGCCAGTGCGCGCCGGTAGAGCATTTGCCCCGTTGGGGTAAGGATGGCCTTACGTCCCTGTACCTCAAAGGCTTTAATGTTCAGTAAGGATTCGATTTTTTGTACGGCATAGCTGACGGCCGATTGGCTTTTACACAGTTTTTCAGCGGCCTGGGCGTAACCACCGGCGTCCACCACTTCAATCAATGCTCGCCATTGTTCCAGGGTAATATGAGGGCTCATTTCGACCTATCTAATGAATTGATGAATATGGCCTAATTATTATGCTTTTTTATCGTTTTCATAAAGCGTTAAATAACACCACGTTCACTGATGGAGGAAATAAGCATGACAACTCTCTTACAAATCAATTCAAGTATATTCTCATCGGGTGGCCACTCCAGCCAACTGGCCAATGACTTTGTTTCCACCTGGCATACACTCAATCCCGATGTGCAAGTCAAAGTTCGTGATCTAGCCACGGAACCGTTACCGCATTTGGATGCCCAACGGGTTTCGGCATTTTTCGCATCGCCTGACGCCAGAACACCTGAACAACAAAGCTTTGTTAACGAGTCAGATACATTGATCAACGAGATTAAGCAATCGAATGTCATTGTCATCGGATTGCCCATGTATAACTTTGGTATTCCCTCGACGCTGAAAGCCTACTTTGACCAGATCGCCCGCGCCGGGTTGACCTTTCGTTATACCGAAAACGGTCCTGAAGGCTTGCTTTCAGATAAAAAAGTCTTCGTTTTTGCGACCCGAGGAGGAATGTATGCGGGCACGCCTTTGGACAGCCAAACCACGTATGTCCGTGATTTTCTCAATTTCCTGGGAATTACCGATGTTGAATTTATCTATGCGGAAGGGCTTAATATGAGTCAAGAAACCAAGGATAAGGCACTGGCCAAGGCCCATCAACGGCTGGCAGAGCTTGCCGCCTGAGTTGCTGATCAATGACTATTTTTTTATTCACCCCCCCTAAACTTGGAGCTTCAACATGAAACGCATTGCGCTATTATCTTTAATGACAACTCTTTCAACCGCAGCATTAGCCGCTCCTGAAACCTATGTTATTGATGGCCCCCATACCCTGCCGCGCTTTTCTTACAGCCATTTTGGCTACTCGAACCAACTGAGTCGCTTCGACAAGACGTCCGGTAAAATCGTGCTGGATCGTCAGGCAAAAACAGGTTTCGTAGAAGTAAACATTGATACGACCTCGGTGAATACCGGCTACCCGCTATTCAACGAACACATTCAAGGCGAAGATTTCCTGGATACAGCCAAATACCCTGCAGCGACCTTCATCTCAAACATGCTCAAATTTGAGGGTGAAAACTTAGTAGCGGTTGACGGCACGCTAACGCTAAAAGGTATCAGCAAACCCGTGACGCTGACAGTCACGTCATTCCAGTGCATGCCCCATCCCATGCTTAAAAAAGACGCATGCGGGGCTAACGCCACCACGACTGTCAAACGGTCCGACTTCAATATGGGCAAATACGCACCGCAGGTAGGTGATGAGGTCACCATTACCATTCCGGTCGAAGCCGTCAAAGAATAAACATCGGTTAACGGCAGCAGGCCATTCTGTTGCCGTCTGCTAAACGAGGTATAAGATATGAACACACGTACACTTCAACAAATCATTCCATCCATCACCACTTCCGATGGCGGCGGCGTCAAGCTGCGTCGTAGCCTTGGACAAAATCAGGCACTGCGAGTCGACCCTTTTTTGATGTTAGATGAATTTTCGTCAACGGACGCCGATGATTATATCGCCGGTTTTCCGGACCATCCGCATCGTGGCTTCGAGACGGTCACCTACATGTTGGACGGGCACATGCTGCATCAGGATCATCTCGGCAACCAGGGCGACTTGAAAAGCGGCGGCGCACAATGGATGACAGCAGGACGCGGTATTATTCATTCTGAAATGCCACAGCAGGAAAGTGGCCGCATGCGGGGCTTTCAGCTTTGGGTCAACCTGCCTGCAAAGGAGAAAATGAAACCCGCCAGTTATCAGGATGTCCAGCCAGAGGAAATTCCACGAGTAAATTTACCGGACGGAGGTCAAGTTAAAATTATTGCAGGCATTGCAGAAATTGATGGACAAACCATTGCCGGACCGATTCAGGGGATAAGTACCGAGGTCTTGTTTCTGGATGTGCGCCTTCCGGTGGGCGGGCGCTTTGATCATTCGGTTGACGCAATGCATAATGTCTTTGTTTATCCTTATGAAGGACAAGTAGAGATGGGTCCAATCGGAAACGGACGTAGTCTGGCATCTCAAAATGCCGGCGTACTCTCTCCCGGCGATCGCATCGAAATCCAGGCTGGAGAACAAGCCGCTGCATTTTTGCTGCTGTCTGGCCGTCCATTAGGTGAGCCTATCGTTCAGTACGGGCCATTTGTGATGAACACGCGCGAAGAGATCGAGCAGGCAATGACCGATTATAGAAACGGGCAACTGGTATAAGCGGTTATCTGAATAACGGACATCGGATTTGCCAGTTTGCTGATCCCGAAGGCATCAACCACATTGGTCACATTAATATTAGTGATACTCAGACTGAGGCGGGAATCCAAATAGTTTTCAGCAAATCCTTTCGGTATGGAATAACGCGGATTCAACTAACTCAATAAATGGTTCGGATCGCTAAAGGCATGAATTGATGTTTCACTGATCATGCGCTATTGGTAATTGGGGCTTATTAACGTCGCAAATGTCGGCTTTGCTTCCGCTAATCTCAGGCAGTTCACGACCCATTTAGAGCATAAGCAATTGATTAGACAACATGAAGACCCTGATCTTCTTTTTTTTTGCGAAAGGCTTCAATTCTGTTGGTGAAAGATATGTTTTTGTTGTTTTTCAGAAGGAGCTCCTTTAACCCTGAAAAAGATTTACCCCAACCTGGCAAATTCTATTATCTTCGACTTAAGATTTTTCCAAGCCTGGACAACCTATAAAAACTGGGAAACTTCAAATAATACATCATGGCTTCTGAATCACTTCATCTCTCAATACATCAAATGCGTTGAAGGCAATGGTCAAACTGAGCTTTAAATTGATAATGCTGGCCATAACACTGCTGGTGAATATGCAAATCATGATTGCGAGTTGGTATTTTACCGCCAGCCAAGGTTCACTTCCACCCAGGATTTGTCCTGTCATCATACCCGGTAGAGACACCAGTCCCATTGTCGACATACTCGCGATAGTGGGATTAATTGCTGCCTTGATGGCCTCCCGGTAATACGGACGCACCGCTTCCCAGCGGCTCGCTCCGAGCATCAGAAACGTCTCGTATTCATTTACGTTACTGCGAAGTGCTGAATAGAATCGCTCCAAGGCGATAACGTTGCCTTGCAGACAGTTACCGAGGATCATGCCCGCTAAAGGCACTATATAGCGGGCATCGTAAAAATGTGGCGGCTGTATCACCAAAATGACCAGATAGGCTGTAGTAAAGAGGATACTGGAAGCGATAGCCGTAAAAGTGGCCAGCGCAAAATATCGGGCTTTCAATCCTGCACGCTTGAGTATGCTTAAGTCGGCCACTATCAGCATCACCAGAATCCATAGACCATTCAGCCAAGGATGATTCAGATTGAAGAGTGTTTTTAGATAGATGCCAACCAGTGCTAATTGAAGTGTCATTCGCAGAATACTGATACCGATATCCCGGCTCAAACGCAGCCCTATTAACCACAGCAACAACCAAGGCAAGGCAGAAAGCCCATAAAGAAGCGCCATCTGGGGTAGCTTTATATCAAGTGTTTCCACAATGCTTTACCTCAGCCACTTGGCCATTCTCAAGTTGAATGACAAGACTACACCGCTCTACCCAATCCGGGTCATGTGCAACTGAAAGCACCGTGAGCTGCGAATCCGAGAACACATTAAAGACGGCGTGTTTACTTTCCGCATCCAGGGCACTGGTTACCTCATCCAGCAGATACAAACGCTTGCCTAATAACAGTCCACGGGCTAAGGCAATCCGTTGTTTTTCGCCACCGGAAATACGATTGCACGCCTGATTTAAAATACTCTTCGACAACTGCAGTCGTTGCAATACCTCAGTCAGTTGTGTTTCTGTGGGTTTATGCCCTCGATGGGCTTTAAATTGAAACGGTAACAGCAATGCTGCTCGAACACTGTCAGCGCCTAGCATCGGTTCTTGACCAATATAAGCAGCACATTGGCGAATAGACTGAACAGAAATTGACGTTAGCGGTATTTCATGGACGTAAACCCTACCCATGGTAACAGGGAGAAGACCCAGGACAGTTTTCAGAAGGCTACTTTTTCCGGAACCGGATTTACCGCTTAATACGGCTTTTTGACCAGGTAAGAGTGTCAAGCTGATATCAGACAATATTATTTTATCGCGGACTGCAACGGTGGCATGGTCGAATCGAATGATAGCGTTCATTTAGGAATTGTTGAACATGCCGTTATTGTCCGGCAATCCCAGGGTGTAATAACCAGAGCCGCCCCAGTGATCAGCATGACACGAGAAATGACGGTCTTTTGAAATTCCAAATGCGATTGCCAACGGCGGTTTGTCTTGCGCGTAAAGTCATGAAAGAGTCCAGGTTATTTTTTGTAAATAATCGTGGATCCTGAGCAAGGTTAATTTTCTGTTTTGGCATAGCTCCACCTGATTATAAAGATGCTTCAGCTCTAACACTTTTCCCCTAGCCGACCGCGTCATTTCGGCAGGGATTGCCGAAAAACCAGTTGCCTCCTTAGACACTGCCGAAATTTGAAGTGCAAAAGGTATAACTGCCAATCAATAGTTCTGAATTATAACTGAAAATTTTTCAACACCGTTTGACAAAACCGTATAACTGGCTGCCATACTAAAACCACGAGTGCAATGATGCTAAAGGCGGCGCCTGCATAAAATGTGAACGATGCCCCGAGTCGGTCCCACAACAGCCCCGCCAGGACGCTTGCAAACAGCAACACCAAACCGCTGACCAGGTTGAAAAATCCATACGCGGTGCCTCGCAAATCGGCGGGTGCGGTATCGGCAACCATTGTCGCCAGCAAACCCTGAGTGATGCCCATGTGAATTCCCCAGAGGGCGACACCGGCCAGCACGACACTCCAATGATCGTTAGTTGCCAATACCAGGTCAGCCGCGATCAGGACGATTAAACCGAGAGCCAGGAGGGTTCTGTGATTCATACGGTCGGAGAGCTTGCCGAATGGATACGCCGACAGCGCATAGACTAAGTTCATCGCCACCATCACCAGCGGCACCAGAGCAACCGGGACGCCGCCCTGCTGCGCTCGCAAAACCAGGAATGCCTCACTGAATCGTGCCAATGTGAAGACTGCACCGATACTCACCACCCACCAATACGGACCGCCCAATCGCTTCAAATTCTCACACCGGATCGGATAGGTGCGCTTTGTCGCCTGACGTTGTTCCGGTTCGCGTACCCCGAAGAACAACAGCGCAACGGCCATCAAGCCAGGAATCACCGCCACCCAGAACACAGCACGGAAGTCGTTGGCCCAAAGCAGCATCAAACCGACCGCCAACAAAGGACCCAGAAATGCGCCCACGGTATCGAGGGACTGACGCAGTCCAAACGAGGCACCACGCAGATTCGATGGCGCAATGTCAGCGACCAATGCGTCACGCGGTGCACCGCGTATACCTTTGCCGACCCTATCCAGCAGGCGTGCGGTCAGCACCATGCCGGTCGTGGATGCCACGGCAAAAAGTGGCTTGGTGAGAGCTCCCATCGCATAACCGAATACGGCCAACCCTTTACGCTTGCCTAAATAATCGCTGAAAGCACCCGAAAATATTTTGACGATCAACGCCGTGGATTCTGCCAGTCCCTCCACCAGGCCAACATCGAAAGCACTGGCCCCGAGCGCCGTGACCATAAACAGCGGCAGCAAGCTATGGATCATTTCCGAGGAAATATCCATCAGCATGCTGACGAAGCCGAGTACCCATATACCCGCTGGTATTTCATGCCTGGGTATTATCGTTAAGTTCACAGTGTTTTCATGTACTCAATTATGGCCATTGCCCCTTCTCTGTCGTCGTTCCAATTCAATTTATAACGCCGCTGTCCAATTGTGATGTCTTTATCGTGTCCGGCATTTGAAAATGCGGGGATGGCCTGAGTATCATACTGATAGCCTTCTTCTTTTGTAGCTTGCTTGTCAGTGTTGAGTCTCCAGGAAAACCCCAAAAATTGCTGATCATAATCCAGACGGCTTTTCATAAAGAGAACAGGTCGTTCATTGGGAATCAATAGATGATACAGGGTTGGTACTGAACCATTATGCAGATAAGGCGCTTGTGCCCATACACCCCCCAAAGGTAAAGCGTTATAACCATCATGTTGGGCCGGATTCATCATGGCAAATTCGGCTTTACCCGCTAAAGAAACACCTTCAAACTGGGCGCAAGGTTTTATACTGCCTTGGCCCGGCATTTCAATTGTTGTTTCTGGTGAGCAGATGGTTGTAAAAGCAACCCTGGCGCCTTCGGTAATGGCTTCAGTGGCAACACGGGCGCGACCGCTATGAGTCCCTATCTGATAAACTTCACCATTATGGGGCTTGTGACAGACAGCACAATTTTGTTGATACAAATCGCGGCCTTTATCGGCTTTATCCATATCGACGTTAAAGGGATAAACCGGCGCCGGTAAATTTTCCAGCAGTGTTTCAGCAAAGGCCGATACGCGCAGATCTGTTTCGGCACCAAAGCCCATCGTCAGTTCAGCCGCAAGATCTCTGAACATGGGGATTGGAATATTGCCATTCCATTGGCCGCCCCCATCAAGCAACTGGGTGTGATCAGCAGACCAATGAACTTTTCGCTTGTCTTGCTCCCAAACCGGCATAAAATCGGTGATGCTCTGCGTCGGAGGAAGGTCGGTTTCAGGATTGACTGTGGGATCCTTGTCGACATCTCGTCTGACCACATAATTAAAAGAAGTACTGATACCGGTGGCATCGGCCATTCCCCCAAATCCGTCCAACATTTGTGATTCAAATCCCTGGTAATTCTGGTTCAGTAATGCAGCAAACGCCGAATATTCAAGTTGGGTACGGACTATAAATTTCTTGATAATTGCGGGTGCGTTTTGCTTGAATAAGGCGATTTGCTTTGATTCATATTCGGCATCAAACACTTTGTCGCCAAGTTTGTAATTTTGATAAAAATAATTTTTATCCTCGGCGTGTATCTTATCCAGCGCGGCAATAATCGCAGTGGTTGCCCGATCTATTTTATTTTGCTCACCTTCCATGTTGCCGGCAATTTTTTCCACTGTCTTCAACGCTCTGACCCGATATTGCGGCAAATTAAACTGTGCGTTTACGCCGCCGTCCAGATAACGTATCCCCTCGTCCGTTCTGACTTGGCCAATATGACAGGCTCCACAAGTAAACGATGCGTAGTCAACCGCGCCAGTTGGATCGTCTCGACCCAGCCCGCTCCAGCCAACCCCACGGGCAATCGGATAACCCGGAGCCCGTTGATCTTTAAATAAACCGATTACATCTAGAAAATTCTCATCGCTACCCCATAATTCGGGGGCAAGCTTAGGCAAAAGCTTAAGGATGATAAAGGGAACGCCATCGTTAATTCCCATAGGAAAATCAGCAAACCAGCTGTAAGCAGCCTGCTCTCGTTTCAAATACGCCTCTAGCTGCAGCTGACGTTGCTGCTGAATGTTTTTCCATCCGGTTTTTTTTACCGGATCGCTGACAACTTCTTCGCTTGCTTTATCATTGGGTGCCTTGTCGTCACAAGCGCTAAGCAAAATTGCCGTTATTAAAGCCACACCGTGTAATTTAGTCATTGTCTTTCCTGTTGATTATTTAACCTTGTCCGCATGAAAATAAAGGGTGATCCAAGGACCACCCTTTAATATGCACCGTCAGTTTTTACAGGGTTTTCATGTACTCAATCAGCTGATAGCGCTCATCATCAGTAAAATCTCGCCATTGCCCCTCTTCGCCAAGGGTTTTGGTAAAGCTGTTACCGGCGTGACCTTTATTACTGTTACCGGGGATGGGTGCACCGTTGTCATCAAGGGTTTTAAATAAGAAATGATTGCCCTCCTGACTGGACTCAAAGCCGACTTTAATGGGGTCGAATTTTTTACTGCCAACATAATAAGACGTTTCACGCTCAGTCTCAGGCAGCAAAGTCTGGTATAAATTGGCCATTGAACCATTATGCATGTAAGGCGCAGTCGCCCAGATCCCGTTTAAAGGCCTTGCTTTGTAAGCCATTAAATTAGGTGGTGTTTCGTCAGGAAGATGATAACCCGACAATGCCAAGATTTGCTGCTGGTCCAATGGCGGTTGAAATGCCGCTAACTGTTTACCGATGATATTCTTGACTGCCGCGGTCAATATCACGCCTCTGGGTACTTTAGGGTCACTGCAGGCTTTTTTATCCTGACAGTCTTCCTTATCTAAAAAAGGTCGCATTTGGCCAGGATCAACATTCAGATCTGGATTAACAAAATTCATCGCCATCAATGGATCTGTTCCAATTTCGGCCAATCCTGTCATGTGTGTCTGAATGAATTGTTTGCCAACTTTATTCGGTTGAGTCATCGGGAATTGACCGTTGTCATCCCGAATGCCGTGACAACTGACACAGTTTTTGGCAAATAAAGATTTACCCTTAGCGGCTTTGTCTTGATCGATTGCAGGCAGCGGATCCCCCCATCGTGGTGAATCCAGTTTACTCATCAACTGTTCGAGATGATCCAGATTGACGATTTTGGCAGAGGAATAAAATCGTTCGTCTTCATTATCTGTTTTAAGTATGGTATGAGCGAATACGCCAGCGACTTCTCCGACATTTCGAGCAATATGATTGCCCGCCGAACCGTTCCACTGCACCCAATCAAGCTGGGATGTATTCCATAAAAATGGATAGCTAACCGGGGCATTGGCCGGTGTGGCATTGCCGGGTATATCCAGCAGGCTGGATGTGACACGATTTAGAATGGCGCCGAACGCATCCAGCCGGCCATAACCATAAGGCGTAGTCACCACCCCATAATTGATGTCGATATATTCTTTGAGCCAGACGTTGTAAGCAACTAACTGTGTTTTTAAGGCCTGTTTTTCAATGTCATTATATCCCCCCTCAGGCAGTACTTTTTTAGCGAAACGAGTGAGTTTGGCATCATCATTGATTGTAACCGCCAAAGCCTGATACATGTTATGCATGAAGGCAGGAAAATCAGACTGTGCAGGGCCGCCATTAATGCGCAGGGTTTTATCGCCGTAATTGATTTCAGACGTATGGCAGGCGGCACAATTCAGACCCAGCCACACGTTGTAACCCATCTGATTGCCTTGCGTGTCCGATGACAACCGTTTGACGCTTAAAGCTGACGTCAAAAATGGCTCCTGAATATCATCTTTAACAAAGCCGATAGGCAATCCGTCAGGATTGCGGCCCGGCATCGAAGCTTGAGGGATGTACCCTAGATAGGAGATGTTTTTATCGTCTCGGAATAAATCGCTGTTATCGGCCTGTTCCAACGCTAAAAACCAGGAATAAGGCAGTAAATGCGAGCCTTGGGAGGTGTTATAAAAGTCTAGCGTCTCATCGTTGTCCCAACCCTGCTCCAAGGTTACAACGTCAGTAGTCTGGCTTTTGACCGGCTCTGCTATTACCGGCTTTTCGTTTGTGCTTGAACTTGTGTTTGTGCCTGTGTCGCAGCCATTCAACAGCAACATTGCAATTGCAGGAAATATAAATAAGCCTTTATTTTTATCTGAATTTTTCATGTTAGCTCCCCTTATTTGCTGACACTTGCTTCTCGGTGTTTTGCCGATGCCTCATAAACATCCTTACGAAGACGATTAATACTGCCTATAGGTTGATGCTCAACCAGTGAATGCCAGGGAGTAAATGCGAGTTTCTCGCAGTGGGCTTTATTTTCCTCGGAATCGACTTCAGGTTGCGGTCTGGGAATGGTAATTTTGGCAACGCTGACAAATTCGTCCTCCCACTTCGAAGAGGCATTCTCAATAAGCTCATTATCCGGTCCAAAATCACAGTTTTCGCTGCGTACCTGCAGCATAAAATCAAAATGAATCGGTTCTTTTTCATTCATGGTATGCGTTAGTGCATCACGTAAATAATTTTCCGGCCGGGGTCTTGGCGGTGACTGGGTAGGCGGGACTTCAGCACAAGGTTTTGCAGAGAACTTCATGACCTTGTTCGTGCCAAACAGAAAAGGTGCCGCGCTAAAATATTGAATACCCAAAGGATTTCCTACATCGGTTTTTTGGATATCGTCTTTGATGATATTAAGGGTCTTGGCGATCCTTTGCTTTTGCTCATCACTGACAGTGGAATCCGGAATTAATAGAGGAAGAAAAAACCTATCGGCTACATCATTATCCTGAAGAAGCACCCTATCCAGACGCAAATAATCTTCGGTATTGGCAAAGGCAAACATCGGCTGATTGATCATCAGAAAGTCCTGATTATGTGCACCGTTATCATCGGTTAACACTTCGCCGCCTACATTCAGCACCTTGATTGCCATACCTCGGCTACCCTGCTTTTCTACCTCTACTACTTCATTAGTCCTAGGATCAATTTCAGTTTCTGTAGTATCAGGCTCGACAAGCGCGGACGCATTGGAAAAACGAATGATCGCATCGAATTGTTTGCCAGGTTGAGCAAACAGACCCACTTTAAGTTCAGGAGGAATATCAAAATTGATGGTGAAGGTGGCTTTGACACAACCGTGTGATTTTGGATGGACACCGCGCAGTATTTGTTTAGGTGGGGGATAACGCTTGTCCAGTAATTTGGTCGTGATTTCAGTGGTTTCAGCAATTTGCTCAGCCTCTAAATCGGGGTTTTGAATGTGCTCAAAAGGACATCTTGATGCAGGTGTTGTCATGACTTGGTCTCCTCATTTTTATGAAACGAACATAGCAAGTGAAACAGATATTTTTTTTATTACTTATTATCCTAACCTTCACATGCCTGCGGTCTAACGCGAGCCTTAATTGCCCTGTTAAAAAACCTGTCTGGAAAATAAGGAACCCTGATGCTGAGTGCGTGTAGACGAAAAGCACCGGACTCAATAAATTTTGAACATCGCTACATCAAAAATTGCGAAGAGGTTTAACAGTAAAAATATTATTGATTACTCCTACCGGAAATGATTTCTTACCTTGTAAAATAAAACAATAAAAATAACAACTTAAGCTCGATTATTATGGTACTCAGAATAATTCGGATAGCAAGATAATTTCAGCTTTGCGATTGAATACCAACGGTGTTTTTATGTCGCAACCGGACCCAGAACCGCTCAGTATCTTGGTTTTATGGCACGTAATAACGGCCAAGACAGGAAAACGCCAGTGAAAATTTCATAGACATAACGGGGTTAGCGGTAAGAATAACTTCGCATCGTTTGATAGTTTGCAATATGATTCATGCCTGTTAATCAACAAAAAAGTGCGAGGTGTACGATGGAATACCTGATCGTTAACTTCAGGGAAGATCGACAAGTTGTAGTAGATGATCATTTTCTTGGTTCGACCAATCAGGTGATTGAGCTAGAGGAAGGTAAGCATCGTATCAGCTTGGCCGCTCCCTACGATTACCAGCCTCATGAATGGCAGATTGTTCTTGTAAATTCAACTGTGGTGCAACCCTATGAACTCAACTTTGTTTAAACGGATGCTTCTTATTTACGGCACTTCTGCTGTCTTCCTCATGTTAACGGGTTGTGCCTCCTATGTGTTGAATCAGCCGCAGGAAGCCTTTGACCTTAAAGCGGGGTATCGCTTCCCGGATGCATCTGAAACAGTCAGACAAGATGAAACAAATTCTGATTCGTTATTTGTATGCCTTGCCTTTTCCGGGGGTGGCACACGTGCGGCGGCCTTCGCCTATGGTGTCTTGGAGAAACTGCGCACAACATCCATTAACTGGGAGGGAAAGACGCGCAGTTTGCTCGATGAAGTAGACTGCATTTCAGGCATTTCCGGTGGTTCCTTTACTGCAGCCTATTACGGCCTCTTCGGCCATCGCATATTCGAGGATTTTCGGGAACGTTTTCTCGATCGCAATATCCAGAGCGAGTTACTTGGCCGCGCATTGAACCCTTTAAACTGGCCTCGTTTAGCCTCGCCCTGGTTTAATCGTATCGATTTGGCGACTGAACTTTATGATGACACCGTGTTTGATAATAAAACTTTTGCCGATTTAAGTTTAAAGGGCAAGCGCCCTTTTATTATGTTGAATGCAACTAACTTGGCAAGTGGTGATCGTTTTGAATTTACCCAGGATCAATTTGATTTTCTGGGTTCCGATCTGGGAAAATTTCCGGTAGCACGGGCTGTATCAGCATCATCGGCTTTCCCGTTTCTGCTGAGCCCCGTGACTTTAAAAAACTACCCGCAAGCAAAAAATTTCACTTTACCCACTGATATTGAGTTAGGGCTGGAAAATTACAGCTACAACCGACGTTTATGGCACTGGGCATTACGTTACGACGGCTACTTGAATAAGGAAGAACGACCCTATATTCATTTGATGGATGGCGGTCTCTCTGACAATATCGGAATGCGCGCCATCGAAAACGTTTTCCGGCGAAGTGGCGGGTTTATTCGTCAGCGAATGAACATGTCCAGTAGCAAACGCGGCATCAAAAAGTTAATTTTTATCGTAGCAAATGCACGTACCGACAATCTTGACAATATGAGCAAGAGGGATATCCCACCCGACCTGTCGGAGGTCGGCTTCAAAACGGCAACTATCTCATTGGATAACTACAGTTTTGAAACCATTGAAGCCATGCGCGATCTTGTCAAACAACGTAATCAAACGCAGCAGACACTTGCTCAGTGTAACGACAAGATTAAAGAGTGTCCTACGGTCAAACCCCTCCCATCATTGAGCCGGGTAATCGAGCCGGTTTTCATCGATTTAAGTTTCGAAGCACTGCCAGACCAGCAACTTAGAAATGAATTATTAAATTTACCAACCAGTTTCTCACTGTCCAAATCAGCAGTTGACAAGGTAATCCGCGCGGCGGGTGAATTGCTGGAGAACTCTCAAGAGTTCCAAAATCTAAAAAAAGAGCTACAAGCTATCGCTCCAAATTGAGACGTAACTTATGAAAGTCTTTGTGAATCGGCATGTCTACATTCTGATAGGTTTACTACCGGTATTTATCTATTGTTTAAGTTATTTTCTATTTGAAACCAATTTAGCCAGAAGTATTCAAATCAAAAAAATGATGTTAGACGCAATCACTCAAACGGCAGTTTCGCCGAATATGCTGGGAAATGAGTACAAAGCGCGTATTTTGTGGCAAAGCAGTAGCTTATTATCGATTGTGGCTTATCTTTTCGCCATCTTTTGGAGTTGCTCGATACTTCATCGGTGCTGCTCAAGCGGTGCACAAATAAAAAAAATTATCGCGCTGGGCTTGGTAATTGTCACGCTGACGCTATTACAGTTAATCCATGCCGATCAGAACAGTGCGATGTATAACGCGATTTTTAGTACCACCTATGAAGCACTTCACGCCTCTTCCTTGTTCAGTCAATCCTTTCAGAACAAAGTTTATATTGTTATTAACCTGATCAATTTTCTGGCAGCATTGACACCGGTTTTCATTCTGGTTGCGGTGTGCAGTACAATTTCCATTGCTGAAGAACAAAATCCTTCCAATCTGGATTTTTATATTGATCGAATGAATTATCTTAAACAGGGAACAACAGCGGGTTCAATTATCCTGCTTTTTGGAATTATACACATGGCTTCATGGATGCAGTGGCCCGAGACACTGTTGAATGAAACTAACTTGAATAAAGTTTTTTCTGCTTATATTTCCGCAAACAGTCAATTTTGGGGAATAACTTTTACGCTGTTGTTGATCAGTCTGTATGTGTCTGCAGCAGCTTTTTTGAGGGCACGTGTCCAAAGCGCGTTGAATAGCTTACCAAGCCATCTGGAGCGGCAAAAGTGGTTGCAAGATAACGGCTTTACAATTTCCTTTCAGAAACATATCTTGCAATTAGGCATGATGCTCACACCTTCAATTGCCGGTTCTTTGAGTTCGGTTTTTGAGATAATCTCGGTTAAGTGAAAGGCGTTTCTGATCGTACCCTGAAGATTTTTTACAGCAACGGCGACCATTAGCCCTTAGGATGAGCTAAACAACGTGCACCGCATCGTTCGCGATTGGTGCGGTTCGGAAACTAATCACATCCTACATCCTGGCTCAAAATTTAACCAACATTATTTTTCCAAAGAATCAACGGCATCAAGTCTTTCATTTTGCAATCAGTAAGTTGAAAACCCGGGAACAAATTCTTATGCGTTTTGTTTGAGTGCAAGACCTGCCCTGTTCACCATACTTCATTCGGTGTAATCCTTTAGCAGTAAAAATCGCTGTGGTGTAAATTTCGGTTTCTTTGGCTAAGCAGCTTTCGATGTTTATTAGTTCAAACAGATGATCTTCCCCTGTCGTGCGTAAAGAATTCACACTTTATTTATCAAAATTATCAAGCATAAGCAACTGGATAAAGCTTATCAGACTGTGACGGCTTTCGATCACAAACGTTTGAATGGTCATAACGAGCAACTGGCGTTTTACATCAATGCCTACAATATTCCGGCCTTGAAAACCGTGGTCGATCATTGGCCTGTTGACAGCATCAAGGATGTGGGCAGTTTGTTGAGTGCGGTATGGGACAAACCGGCGGGTGAATTGGGTGGTAAGATCGTCAGTCTGGGTGAACTTGAACACAAGACTTTGCGGCGAGTGTTGGCGTTGCCGTATTCATCAAGCATTATCACCCGGATTTACCCGGCCTTAAAATCAAAACTGATATTGATTACGACTGGTCCGTTAACAGCTGTCGCTAATTGTTTCTACCGCTGCGATGATGTCATTTTTTCAGGAAAATGTTTATGCCCCATGCTATTTCAATCCATCGTTATCGACTCGTCTATTGACGATAAATGGGCGACCGGGGTCATTGACAGCTACTGCAGATGAATTCTGCCTGCATAACTCAAACCGTGCTGTAGTTACACTTTCTCCATTCAGTTATTAACCCTTCGGCGGGAGGCCGTTATGAACAACTCAAAAATTTTTTTCTTATTGATTGTTGCCGCACTGATTTTGGCCTTTTTTGCCTTTGACCTGCAGCATTATTTAACCCTGGACAGCTTGAAAGCCCAGCAGGCCGGTATCGATCAGTATCGGCAAGCCCATCCCCTGTTAGCGGTGGCGCTGTATGCTCTGTTATACATTGTGGTAACGGCGCTATCGCTACCCGGCGCGGCGATTTTGACACTGGCCGGCGGCGCGGTATTCGGCGTGTTGTGGGGTACGCTGATCGTCTCGTTCGCTTCCAGCATCGGTGCGACACTGGCATTTTTAGCCGCACGGTTTTTATTACGCGACTGGGTCAAAGCTAAATTCAGCGCGCGCTTGCAGGCCATTGATGAAGGCATCAATAGAGACGGCGCCTTGTATTTGTTTACCTTGCGCTTGGTGCCGGTATTTCCGTTTTTCATGATCAATTTGGCCATGGGCTTAACGCCGATTAAAACGCGCACCTTTTACTGGGTTAGCCAGGTCGGCATGCTGGCCGGGACTGTCGTCTATGTTAATGCCGGAACTCAATTGGCGAAAATCGATTCCTTATCCGGTATCCTCTCACCGGCTCTGCTAGGTTCGTTTGCCTTGCTGGGTCTTTTTCCCTGGGTAGCGACAAAATTGATCGACTTCTTCAATGAACGCAAAATTTATGCGGACTGGCCTAAACCCGATCGATTCGACAACAACCTGGTGGTGATTGGTGCCGGTTCCGGCGGCTTGGTGTCGGCTTATATTGCCGCAGCCGTTAAAGCCAAAGTGACCCTGATCGAAAAACACAAAATGGGCGGTGACTGTTTGAATACGGGCTGCGTGCCGTCCAAGGCGCTGATTCGTTCGGCTAAATTGCTGTCGCATATCAAACGCGCCCCCGAGTTCGGCATCGCTAAAGCCGAGGCTAAATTTGATTTCGCCGCAGTGATGGAGCGGGTGCAGCAGGTGGTCAAAACCGTAGCACCCCACGATTCCATCGAACGGTATACTGAGCTGGGCGTTGAGGTCATTGAAGGCACGGCCAAAATCGTTTCGCCCTGGGCCGTGGAAGTCACCACAGCGGAAGGCATCAAAACCATCACCAGTCGCGCTATCGTAATTGCCGCCGGTGCCCGACCCTTCGTGCCGGCTATTCCTGGACTGGAACATATCGATTATCTGACTTCGGATAACGTCTGGAATTTACGCGAATTACCCAATCGCCTGCTGGTGCTGGGCGGTGGTCCAATTGGCTGCGAATTGACACAAACTTTTGCCCGCTTGGGTAGTCAGGTGACGCAGGTGGAAATGGAGCCACGCGTCATGATGCGGGAAGACCCGGAAGTATCGGCAATAGTCCAAACCCGCTTCCAGGCAGAAGGCGTGGAAGTCAAAGTTAATCACACTGCCAAGGAATTCATCGTCGAAAACGGCGAACAATTTCTGCTGGCGGAAACAGACGGGCAAATCGTCAGAATCGCGTTTGATAACGTCTTGCTCGCCATCGGCCGTGCCGCCAATATCGAGGGGTATGGCGTCGATGAATTGGGTATTGCCCTGTCGCCGCGCAAGACTCTGGAAACCAACCCATTCCAGGAAACCAACTACCCCAACATCTTTGCCGTCGGCGATGTGGCAGGACCCTATCAATTTACCCACACTGCCGCGCATCAAGCCTGGTATGCGGCGGTCAATGCCTTGTTCGGCCAGTTCAAGAAATTTCGCACCGATTACTCGGTGATTCCCTGGTCGACTTTTACTGACCCGGAAGTCGCCCGCGTTGGCCTGAACGAGCAGGAAGCGCAGGTGCAAAACATCACCTATGAAGTATCGACTTATGGCATAGACGAACTGGATCGAGCCATCACCGACGGCGAAGCCCACGGCTTTGTCAAAGTGTTGACCGTACCTGGCAAGGATAAAATCCTTGGCGTAACCATCGTGGGCGAACATGCCGGCGACTTGTTGGCCGAATTCGTGCTGGCGATGAAACACGGTATCGGCCTCAATAAAATCCTCGGCACTATCCATATCTACCCGACGATGGCCGAAGCTAACAAGTATGTCGCCGGCGTCTGGAAGCGCAATCATGCTCCCAAAGTTTTACTGGAGTGGGTAGGCCGTTATCATGCCTGGCGGAGGAACGCTTAGGATAGGGGGCACAAATAACTTCCCGAAATTCGGATTGTGCCAAGTCAAAAGAAGACAGCGCTGATGCAGAAGAAGATTGGGCAACGCAAACCCCAGTTGCCGAGGGTGGTGATAGAGATTTTTTTTAATAATCCTCCCTCGATCCACCATTTTAAAGGAGGATGTTTTTTTAACGAGGTACTTAGAGGTCCCGCCAAGAAAGGCTTACCAGCCATCGACAATCCGCGTTTTATCGAGGCCGGTCAAGCTGCTTTTTTAAATGCTGTTTAGCAAATTTCAAACGTTTGCAAAAAGTCAAAGTTTGACGGCATCGTCTCTGCGTCTTTTATAATAACGGCGCTGGCTGAATTGAAGCCCCATGTCTACAAGGTTTTTGTATCACCATTAATCACATCGCCTTCCGCGATAATAGGCATGTGGCGTTAGGTAATATCGGTTTCTGTAGTCAGGATAGGCGTCATAATAACGTGGACCGGAGTAAGCTGGAAAATAGCGGTTCCGAACATAAGGCCGATATCTGTTAAACCTGCCATGAATGCCTTGTCGGAAATGATTGCCGCCGCGAAATCCGGGATGCGAGTATCCGCCACCGTTCCGGTGATAACCACTTGCCGTGGCCTGCTGGCTAAAGCCCAACGAGGACAAGGCCAAGGCTAGTACGATGAGACGTAACAGTTTGTTGCTGCGCATAATAAACCTCCTTCGATTTTCTAACGCCTGCACTTTATATTTCAGGCGGTGAATTCAACCTGAACACCAGACAATTTAGGAACGATAACCATGGCGTCCATAGAATCCGAAACTGCGGGCGGTAGGGTGTGTATCCATAACTATAAGGTCCGGAATCGGGACAATGACTTTGATTTTGTAGGAGCGGGCCATACCAGTTACCTTTTTTCTGTCGCGCCTACGATAATCTGTTCCTGCTTTAGGTCGTTAAGAATGTTACGACAATAGTTCATGAAGGGTTCACGGTCGGAAACAGGCATTTCAATAGTCAATTGCAACGCGGCTTGTTCGGCGGTCAGAATGGCGTCTTGCAGCAGTTCGATAAGCCTGACCATTGACAGGCTGACCTCGATAAGGCGAACGTCAAAATGCTTGTCTCTTAGCCCTACCAGACAAACCGGCTCTTCCATGATGCGATGCAGTTTTTTGCGCCAGCTTTTCCAGCCCCGCCAGCTTGTGTTTGATGGTCTTATTTTTGAACCGGATACGCATAGCGCAGTTGATGTAAAACCGGATTCACTACCGGAATCGCTGTAATCAGATTGTCATTACCGGAAAGTAGCACCTTGACTGGATCGAATTCTGTGGTTTCCAACACCCATTCCGTCTACTCGAAATGCGCCAGGTTTTACAAGAAGCCCGGTATCGAAATCGCTGGTTGTTAGTTCATCAGATACAGAATTACGATGAATTTTTGGTCGAAATAATCTGAAAAATCTGGGGCTTGAGCGTTGTTTTGTCGGTATTAATTTAAAAACGGATCCGCTCTCAGCCTCTCCACCATCAGATCGACAAACGTTCTGACCTTGGCCGAAGCGTAACGTCCTTCGCGATGCAGGACATGTATCGGTAAGCGGTTGGGTTCATAGTCGCTTAACAAAGTTTGCACGTGTCCTGAGGCTAAAAATGGGGCAGCCTGATAGGACATCACGCGGGTAATGCCCAGACCTTCGATTGCTGCGGCTATTGCGGCGTCATTGCTGGTAACGCTGAGTCTGGGCTTTATTTTATACGTCTTGATTTTCTCGCCCTCTAAAAATTTCCATTCTATTGCCGACCAGGACCCGGTTGCAGCAACGACCAGACTGTGGCGGCTTAATGCATCGGGAGATTTTGGGGTACCCTTTTCCGACAGATAGCCGGGTGATGCACATAAAACCTGGCGGACATGACCAACCCGTATGGCCCGCAGACTGGAATCCGGCAGTTCACCGATGCGGATGCCAACATCTATGCCTTCTTCCAGCATATTCACGATGCGGTCCAGAAATACCGCAGCTATCTCCATAGTTGGAAAGCGTTGCAGATAAGCCACGATGCCTGGAATCACAAACATTCTGCCGAATAGAACGGGTGCGGTAACGGAAAGATGACCGCGGGGTTCGGCATTGATGCCGGCAGCCGTCTCATCCGCTTCATTCGCTTCATTTACGATGCGCCGGGCATCTTCAAGATAGCGCTGCCCGGCATCGGTTAAACGTACGTAGCGGGTCGTTCGCGTCAGCAGTTTAACGCCCAGTCGCTCTTCAAGTGCAGCGACGGCACGCGTCACAGCCGGTGCCGATAGGTTGAGTCGGCGTGCTCCTCCGGCAAAACTTTGCTCTTCCGCGACGGCCACGAAGATTTCCATCATCTCTAAACGCGCCATAAACTATTCCGATAATTACAATAATGTATTGCATTTTAAGGGTATTCTTCTTATTACCGCAATTCTTTATAGTGTAGCCACCTGCTTAAAGCGGGTGTCACAAACCTAACATTATTGGAGATTTATCATGAGCCGTCTTAACGTCGTTACCAATGAAACCGCCAACACCGAACAAAAAGCATTATTGGATACCATTCAATCCCAGTTGGGTATGGTGCCTAACTTTTTAAAAGTATTTGCCAACTCGCCAGTTGCGCTTCGCGCCTTTCTGGGTTTGCATGGCATTGCCGGAGAAGGCAGTCTCGATCCGCAAACCCGTGAGCGTATCGCCCTGGGTTTAGCTCAGCAGAATTCGTGTGAATACTGTTTGTCCGCACATACCGCTATTGGCCGCAAAGCCGGTTTGAGTACTGCTGAGATTGAAGCCAATCGCGCCGGCACCAGCCAGAATGAAAAGGCTGCTGTGGCGGTTAAGTTTGCTCGTTCAATTGCTGAAAATACCGGTGAAGTGACCACAGCCGAGCTGACCGAAATCCGAAATGCCGGTTATAGCGATGCCGAAATCGTCGAAATCATCACCCATGTCGGCATGAATGTGTTGACTAATATGATAGGTAAAGCCAGCCGTATCGAAATTGACTTTCCTAAAGTTGGGTTAAAGATGGCTGCGTAAACTTATGTGTTGATATCGGCGGTAGGACACCTATCGCCGATTCTGAGGAGAACTATCATGGCTAATGCCTTTGCTGAAATTTGTTTTACGCCTAGCGTGAAAGCGGCTCAACGTTTGTACGGCAGCCGACAGGCCAATAGGAGCTTTGAATTGTCTGAGGATCCCCGCAATAGCCTGGGCGATCGCGAAGCGGAATTTATCGCCGAGCGTGACAGTTTCTATCAAGCCACCGTCTCGGAATCAGGCTGGCCTTATGTCCAACATCGCGGCGGCGCCAAAGGCTTTTTAAAAGTTTTGGATGAACGCACCCTGGGCTTTGCGGACTTTCGGGGCAATATTCAGTATTTGAGCGTTGGCAATATCAATGCCAATAACCGGATTTCGCTAATCTTGATGGATTACCCCAACCGCAGACGCCTGAAAATATGGGGCCGTGTGCGTATTGTGCATGAAAGTGATGAGCCGGATTTGATCGCACAACTTGAAGTGGCGACTTACCGGGCTCGCGTCGAGCGCGGGATGATTATTCATGTCGAAGCCTACGACTGGAATTGCCCTCAACATATTACGCCCCGTTATTCGGAAGCTGAAATAGAGGGCTTGCTTGTGCCGCTGCGTGAAGAAAACCGTCTCCTCAAAACGCAGGTTTCGACAGCGCCTAAAGCGGAAATAACCTCGCTGGGTGAGGGGCCGCTGGAATTGACCATTACCGGCATACGTCAGCTGACGAAACGTGTTCGGGCGTTTGAACTGAGCGGCCCTGAGGGTGCTAAATTGCCCGACTTTGAGGCCGGAGCACACGTGACGGTGCCTGTACGACTGAGTAACGGTGAGTTCAGCACCCGACCTTACTCACTCTGCTCCGATCCAGCCAATACACGGGTTTATGAGATTGCTGTCTTGCGGGAAGAAAAGGGTCAAGGCGGCTCTATCGCCGTGCATGAACAATTTGCTTTGGGCCTGCGCTTAAAGTGCGGCATGCCCAGGAATAATTTTAGACTCCACGCCGACTCCCGGCCCGCCATACTGATCGCCGGCGGCATAGGCATCACACCTATCAAGGCGATGGCACATAGTCTACAGGGCCAGGCGCGTGATTTTCAAATACATTACGCCGTGCCAGACGAAACTGAAGCGGCCTATCTTGAAGCGTTAAAACAGGCTTTTGGTGAGCGTCTGACTGTTTATGCTTCAGACCAAAATAGACGGCTGAATCCGGGTGAAGTGCTGTCAGCAAGTCCTTCGGATGCCATGTTTTATCTGTGCGGTCCCCATCGTCTCGTCGATGCCATTGCTGCCGCAGCGCGTTTACAGGGTATAGCTGAAGACCGTGTGCATATGGAACGTTTTTCAGCGCTTACGGCCTTAACGGATCAACCAATTAGTGTCGAGTTAAAACGCTCAAAACAGCTGATTCAGGTGGAGGCCGGGCAATCGATACTTGATGCCGTGCGCGCGGCCGGTGTCGATGCGCTTTTCGATTGCCGGGTTGGCAATTGCGGCAGCTGCGCCGTCAAAGTGCTGGAGGGGGTGCCGGATCATCGCGATAGTGTGTTGAGCAAGGCCGAAAAGGAACGCGCCAGTTTGATGTGTATTTGCGTATCACGTGCACGATCAGAGCGACTGATACTGGATCTGTAAGTTAACGGGAGAAAACAATATGATGAGTCTTTACGAATTCGCCCTCTCCGGAAACTGCCATAAAGTCCGGCTGATGTTATCGCTACTGGGACTTGACTATCGCAGCGTCGCCGTCAATGGCGGCCAGCGGCAACATAAATCTCCGGCGTTTATCGCGATGAATCCCTTCGGCCAAGTGCCGGTGTTGACTGACGGCACGGTAACGATACGCGATAGCCAAGCCATTTTAGTGTATCTGGCGAAGCACTATGGCAAAGGCTACTGGCTACCCGATCAAGCGGATAGGCTCGCGAACGTCATTGCGTGGTTAGCCACTGCCGCCAATGAAGTGGCGCAGGGACCTAATCGCTTACGTCTGCATTATCAATTTGGTCGCCCTGTCAATCTCGATGAAGCCGAGCAAATCACCGCTAATCTGCTGCATATTATGCAAATACGGCTTGAGCAACATGATTGGTTAGCAGACGATCAAGCCAGCATCGCCGATATTGCCGTTTATCCTTACATCGCCTTGGCACCGGATGGCAAAGTTGATCTTGATAGCTATCCTGCCATCCTGGTATGGATGAGGAAAATTCAGGCTCTGCCCGGATATGTAAGCATGCCGGGCATGTGAATAGCTCAACAGCCTTAACCGTTGATGCGCCTCGCTCGACTTTTTCAACAAAACCTGAGGAAAAGTAATGAATACCCGTCCTGAAACACGTCCCCCCTATCCACCTTTTAGTCATGAAATAGCAACCCAAAAAGTGCGCATGGCCGAAGATGGCTGGAACAGCCGCGACCACGAACGCGTCGCTTTGGCCTATACCATCGACAGCCAGTGGCGTAACCGCGCCGAGTTTCCGGTAGGCCGCGCTCAAATTGTCGAGTTTTTAAAAGCTAAATGGGCTAAAGAACACGAATACCGGCTGATCAAAGAACTCTGGGCTTTTGAAGGCAATCGCATTGCCGTGCGTTTTGCTTACGAATGGCATAACGGTAGCGGCGAGTGGTTCCGATCTTATGGTAATGAAAACTGGGAATTTGACCAAAACGGCCTCATGCAAAAGCGCTACGCCAGCATTAATGACCTGCCAATCAAGGAAAGCCAGCGAAAATTCCATTGGCCACTGGGCCGCCGTCCCGACGATCATCCTGGTTTAAGCGACCTTAAGCTTTGAATAAAGGGCGATTAAACCATCCAGAGCAAGCATTCATTTCCTATTCAAATAGTAAGTAAACTTTGTACCGCAGTGAATAAAGGTTCATCAGTACTATTAAAAGCAGTCAAATAGAATCATAGAGCCCATAACAGCGGCAGAACGACACATACTGGCTAGTTCATGTTGCCTCGCCATAGAAAAACTCGGCTTTAGTGATAGCACTGACGGCAATCTTGACTGAACTTATAGCCAGTAAGGTTTTTATGACCATCGGGTTGGCTTTGTAGAATTCAATCAGAAAATTGGTATCCCAAAGTATCATAGCGCTTTATGAAGCTGGCGAAAGAAGCGGATTGCGGGTTAATTCTGTTATATTTGTGGCCTAATATTGCCTGCCATAATCCCTTCATAAATATATGACACACCTCACTATGCCTGCGGCCGAAGCGTTTAAACTGCTCAGCATCACCAATCCAGCTATTGTCATTGATGTGAGATCAGAAGGAGAATATGACAAGGCGCACTTTGGCAATACGTTAAATATGCCGATACTTTCAGATGCTCATCGTCATGAAGTGGGCCTTGCTTATAAGACCGAAGGCTCGGAAGCTGCCAAAGTACTTGGACACCAACTGGTCAGCGGCGATTACAAAGAGCGGATGATTCAGCAGTGGTGTGAGGCTATTAAAAGCCATCCCCAGCAACCTGCGTTGATCTTTTGTTGGCGCGGGGGGTTGCGCTCCCGATTGGCTCAGGATTGGGTCTATCAAAACGGACTTGAAATTTTCCGGGTTGAGTCAGGCTATAAAGGTTTAAGGCATGAGGCACTTAAGGTCATAGAAAATCCTGCGCCCTTTGTGGTTTTGTCCGGCATGACCGGTTCGGGGAAAACCCGTTTGGGTCACAAGCTACGGAATTTTATCGATCTTGAAGCGCTTGCCAAGCACAGAGGCAGTGCTTTTGGATCGCATTTTGGCGCAATTCAGCCCCATCAAGCCACGTTTGAAAACAAGTTGGCACAATCACTTTATCACGTTGCATATGACTACGTACTTGAGGATGAAAGCCCCAATATCGGCCGGTGTCACCTGCCCGATCGGTTTTATGCTCGCATGGTTTCGGCGCCGATGGTGATGATCGAAACCCCGACTCGAATCCGGGCAATGGAAATTTTTAAAGAATACATCCAGGCACCTGTTACAGGCGGCATGCCCTTAACTGAGCTGGAAAGCAGCTTTGCTAAAAATATCGAACGGATCAGAAACAAGCTGGGCGGCCTGGAGTGCGACAATATTAAACAGCTGCTGTCACAATCATTTCAATTCGATGCACTGAATGAAGCATACACCGCTGCCTATCTCGACTGGATTGAACGCTTACTGACACAGTATTACGACAAACTGTATATCCATTCGCTGTCTTTAAAATCACGAAAGACCTTGTATACAGGTTCCTGGCAAGACTGTCTGGACTTTTTAACGCAGTTCCATCATGAATAAAAACTCAACCCCGATAGTTTCAGACCTGGTTTTACTCGGCGGTGGCCATGCCAACATTCAGGTCTTGAAAATGCTGGCCATGAATCCAATCGGCGGCCTTAGAATCACCTTAATATCCGATCAAACCCATTCGCCTTATTCCGGCATGATACCCGGCTATTTGGCGGGTTATTATTCCTATGAGGACTGCCATTTTGATTTAAGACGTATCTGCGAGGAACTCGGTCAGCGGTTTATCAAAGCCAAAATTACTGGTATCGATCCGCTACTTAAAAAAATTCAGCTGGAGAACAGGCCGGAAATCAGTTACGACTGCGCATCGATTAACGTGGGTATTGAGCCTGAAAGCATTGAAAATTCATCGCCAGAGGCCGCTTTAAAACTTATCCCGCTGAAACCGATTTCCAGGTTTATCGCGCATTGGGATCGGTTGATCGCCGACTTAAACGCTTATAAAGGCAGCGATATGCTCCAGATAGCCGTTGTTGGTGCAGGGGCCTCCGGCGTTGAAATCTCAATTATCCTGAAAATGCTAATCGACCAAAACCAATGGAATGCCGAAGTGAGCCTGATCCACCGGCATGAGTTTCTGGTCTCGGCGAAAGACCATTCGGCCCAAAGAAGACTGTCAAACACACTTAAAAACCTGGACATTAGCGTCTTTAAAAACACCCAGGCCCTTAAAAAGCAAGAAAAGGGCTTGCTGCTTAAAGATGAACAAGGACGGGTTCAGACTAAAGATTTTTTCAGGGTGCTGACGGCTACTCAAGCTGCTGCCCCGCATTGGTTTAAACATGCAGGGCTGCCGACAAATCCGAACGGCTTTTTAAAGGTCACCGAAAAACTGCTGGTTGAAAATGAAACGGCGCTGTTTGCTGCCGGAGATTGCATACACTTTTCGCCGTCTCCGTTGAAAAAAGCGGGCGTTTATGCGGTCCGTCAAGGGATGCTACTTGAGCACAATATCCGTGCATTTTTTACCGGAAAGTCCGCGTTAAAAACCTTTCATCCCAAGAAAAACGTGCTGTCTTTAATCACCATAGGCGAGCGCCAGGCCCTGGTACATCAGGATAGCGCATCGATACTCAGATGGATGTGGCCTTCACTGTTATGGACGGTTAAAGATGGGATAGACAGGCGCTTTATGAAACGTTTTCAGGCCAGGACTTTTACCAGGAAACCCCAACAGGTTGATAAGTTAATGCCAGCACCCAAAACTACGCTGGTTCCAGAAGATTGGGAAAGCAATACCTGCGGGGGTTGCGGCAGTAAGCTTGCAGCATCCACGCTAATGCTAAGCTTGAATAAACTGGACATTCCCGATGATGACGCGGTATCACTGGGTGTTAAAGATGGCGAAGACTGCGCGTTGACCCGATTTTCCGAACATCGCCTGTGCCTGCAAAGCATCGATCAATTCCGCTCGTTCATTTCAGACCCTTACTTGCTGGGGCAAATTGCCACCCAGCATGCGTTAAGCGACATCTATGCGATGGGCGGTGTTGCCAAAACCGCACAAGTCGGCCTGACACTTGGGGCCGCAAACAAAAAGATTCATCAGGAAGATATTTTTCAAGTAATGTCGGGCGTGCTGGATATTCTTAGCAATAGCGGAGCTTCCCTGGTCGGCGGCCATACCGGAGAAGGCGCGGAGTTGGCTATTGCGATTGCGGTACAGGGTGAAGTCGCGCCGGATCAGGTTTTAAGAAAACAGCTCACTCAATCAGGAAACAGCTTAATACTTACCAAGCCGATCGGCACCGGCGTTATCTTTGCCGCCAATATGCTGGCCCAAGCCAATGGCAAACTGGTGGATGAGGCGCTATCAAGCATGTTGCAATCCAATAAAACAGCAATGGAAGTCCTCAAATGCTTTGACGTGTCGGGATGCACCGATATTACCGGTTTTGGCTTGTTAGGCCATGCGTTTGAAATGTTGAGGATAAACAGCGCGGGTACTTTGGGTATTAAAATCGACTACAAGGCGATACCCGTCTTCGATGGTATTGGCGAGTTATTTGCGAAGGGTTATTACGCCTCTATTGCTCATAAAAACTATGAGTCTTTAAGTAGCGCACTCAGCAGTGAGGTGAGCAATCAACAGTTTCCTGCGCTGTTTGATCCGCAAACCAGCGGCGGCCTTTTGTTTTCAGTGCCAACCCATCAGACAGAAGAATGCCTAAAAACGCTTCATCAACAGGGTGTAGCTAAGGCCTGTGTCATAGGAGAAGTTATTGATCAGAATAAAATAATAATTATTTGATTAAATTGAATGTCGTTTACGACGATTAACTTAAACTTTATTTATCAGAGAAATGACGGCCAGGAGATGTGAGCTGCCGCCAATGAATAGGACCAGGACTATTCTGGGTTGTCACCCGAAGATCCTTTAAGCCAATGCGCTTGTGTCAATCACCATCGAATAATTAGACTTGCGAGAGGTTTCAACGGACGGGTTTTGTAAACCCGTCCTTACTTTTGATCGAAACATTCAAAACAGAAGTGCAACTCCCATTACCTGAGATTTTTATATTTTTAATCGCAACTGAACTACTCGTTACATGTGACGACACCGTCCTCCATATGTACGATGCAATCCACCACAATTTCATTATCTGCTGAACTTTCAGTAGCATACGCAGTAGTCACAATGACTGAGCCAAAAACCAACGCCAATACCATAAACAATTTATTCATTTTGAATCTCCTTAAGGACATCAAAGAAAAAACTGGGCTTGTTAAGCCATTTGTCAGGATTTGGAGAATTGGCTGATTAAGTCAACGGACCGGATTTAATCCATTACGATAGAAATTGTTCGTTACCTACAACACAGTCACCTGTTTATTTTTTATAAGCCCGGCAATCGGATATAGCCTGTATCTCCACTATGACAGACACACTTTATACCCATCAAGTTCAATTAACCAAGTGATTCAGTCAATTATTTTTTTGATTCTTGAACAATCGAAGTCTTTGCCAACCGATTATCAATAAGCCATTCAAAAACAGGAACACGGCAGGGGGTAATGGAACGGCAGTAATCCCTTGTTCGATAGTGAACTCCATAGAGGCGCGGTTTAAAAAAATCAGTCCTTGATTCAGGTCCTTTAAATCCGTAACAATTGAGATAATGCCAGCACCATCTGATAAGGCCTTAAAATGCAAGGTCGCCAATACCAATGGTTGAAACTCAGGTTCGTAAGCTATGACTGGAAATGATGAACCGGCTGCTGTCAGGCCTAATATTTCGGAATCGTCTTGAAAAATCGGATTGATCTCGCGGCCAATCAACTCAATGTTAATAGAACTGAAAACATTAAACCCAAACGCCAGCAATTCATCTGCAATATCGGATTCGTCAAACAAATCCCTGACAAGAGCCGTCACGGAAAATTGCTCACCGATTTTGACAATACGATTGCCGGAATTCGGTTCCTGATTTCCACACAAACTGTAGTTGCCTGGCTTGCGCCGGCCCACAGGATCATCAGGACAAAAAGTAAAACAGTGAACTGACTTTTTATTGCTGTCATCGCATACCCACCTAATTAATTTTTATGAATCTGCAGCTATCAGATCAACAATGAGTGAAGTTAAGCCAAAACGTTGTAAAGGAGGAAATCACCCATCGCTTTATCGAGTCCCGGCAATCCACCCAAATTCTCATGAGTTCCGACAGAGGTTACTGGACTGCTTTTCTTGAGAAAAAACCGGAAAGCCTGAAACTTTCCGGCTGTCCCTAAGCTATTTCACTTTGACTGAATAATCTTTAAAGTGGCGGTACCATGAGCGATAATCTGCATAAGTTACACAGCCGCTACGATCGTAATCGGCTTCTCGGTTATAGTTTTTCTTCCCATCGCATTGACCAAGAGACCGGCTGAACGCAACCCTGTCTTGGTTATCGACATCACCGTCGTTATCCAGATCGCCTTTAACCATCAACTCAACCAGCAAAGGATCATGATCGGAAGAACGAAAGACATCGGGACTGTAAAACTCAGTCACTTGACCGGCTGATTTGAACTCGACGTTATAATCCAAAGCTCTAGGTTCATCCGCGTTTATATGCCATACGGCTAAACCTTTGACTTGCTTGGCCAAACTGGCGTTTGCCAGCGCATGATCCAGATTACCCGATTCACCGCTGAACACATAGCTGTAGGCAGCACTGTCGCCAATCATCTTATCTACCAGATTAACGTAGCCCGCGGTCTTGAGCGCGGCAATAGGATCTTCTTTGGCATAGGCATTCAAGTCACCGATAATCATGACATTACGCCCATTACTGCCGGTCGGATAAGTCGTCAACCAGTCTGCCAACGCCTGCGCGGCAGCGGTTCTGGTTAAATTACAATTCCCTTGACCGTCGCCGGTATCGGGATCACTCACGTCATCACAGCTGGACCCTTTGGATTTAAAGTGATTGACCGCAACGGTGAGGGTTTTATTGGAGGCTTTGTCCAAAAAAGTTTGCGCTAATACAGGCCGGCTTTTTGTATCGATAAAACTCGGATCGACAGCGGTATCTAAAATCGCTGACGGCGCTAGGGGCTCTGCCTTAGCGGATTTATAGATAATACCGACTGCGATTTCATCGGTGCCGATGCGGCTGACGCCCGGATCAACGTATTCGTATGTGCCTGAGCCGGCCACTGCATTAAGCCCTTCAACCAGATCCGCAATGGCACTGTGAGCCGCGTAACCGTCATTCTCGATTTCCATCAAGCCGACTATATCGGCATCCATTTCGGTGATCGCCGCAATGATTTTATCCCGTTGCCGGTTAAATTCAGCTAACGAATTGGCACCCCGCGAAGTGGGAAAACCGCCCCCAAAACCGTCACCATTAAAATAATTAAGCACATTGAATGAAGCCACTTTAAGCGAACCTATTCCGGGCAAATGAGGCGGTGCTGGCCTTGCGTTACTAGAGGAGAACTGGGGTGCTTCAGTAGGATGCAACCGAAACATGCTGAAATCATAGGCTAATACGCCTATCGCATCCGACACTGTATCGCCACTTCTAAGAGTGTTTTCAGCATTCAGGCCATTAGGCCCAGGATAAAAGACTGGATCAGGGTTCTGTTTATTACTGCCGTCATCAATAACCAAACGGTTCAGCAAATTTTGATCCTTAACGGCATTGGCTGCAGCACCCGGTTCAGCTACTTGAGTAGGAATCATCAGCCGCGAACCGGACGATACCATCACTTCCCCGAAACGGGCTAAATTAAAGTTTTCTGTTACCGTCAATGTTTGTTGGAAATTGACTAACATGCCTTCACGCCACTCCGGGTTATTGGTATCCGGATCAAACGGTAAACTCAACTCGGTTAATGCTGGTAAAGGTGATGCGCTGGCACAGATATCGACAGACTTGACTGACTCGAGCCGCGTCATATTAAACCGCTCGGAAACGGTACCCACGATATGCACTTTATCGCCGACAGTTACAGGAAGGTTAGACGTGATAAACAGACCCTCGGATGTCTTGGAATCGTTATCCGCATCACTGTCTTCTTCCTGCACAAAGAAACCGTTTAAGCCGTTACTGTCCTGAAAATCCCCGATAACAACGGCTTCTATAGGCTGCTCGCTACCCAGCAACGGACTATCACTGTCCGAACCTTGAATAGCACTGATTAACACGGCCGGTTGACCACACTTTGAAATGGGTGGTGGTGGCGCCGCAGCAAAAAACTGATTGGGATTAATCCGTCCAAAACTATTTTCACTGGGTGAATTCCAGCTAAAGTCTTCATAATCGGACCCGGTTCCGGTCAGTTGCAGCGAAAAAGTTAAGGGTGTATCACTGGTTTCAGCCACATTGATATCCTGACTTAACAAACCGGCTGCAGGACCATTCAATGCGGTAAATGCACCTTCATAACTTAAAAATTGCACAACATTGTTACCCGCATCCACCAGTGCCATGGCATCAGGCGCACCGTTTTGAATACCGTTCACGGGATAATCCATGACTAACGTTCCCATTCCAGAGCCTGATTCGTCTGGTAATACGCCATTCAGGGTAACAGTATTGTAGCTTTGAGCATTGGCTCCGTTATAGAGAATGACTTGCCATCCGGTCAGATCTGTTCCGGCCGGACCCACAATTTCTATAGCCTCACCGGCATCGGTTCCCGCGTTGTCGTAATGAATTTCGTTAATAAAAACCGGTGTAGCCGCTTGGGCGGTCACCCCTAAATTGAGTATACTCAGCACAGCCAGAGCCGTTTTGCGTAACTTATGATGTTGAAAACTTAGCATATCGAACAATTCCCCCTCAATTAAATACCCAGAACATACTCGCCGTATGCTCTGTTACCTTTGCCAGCAGGATTAAGACGGTGCTGACGTTTTACCCAATCTGACCAAGCGTTACAAAAAGTCGATATAACACCCGAAGATCAGGTCAATCCTTGAGATAGTGTGAGATGTAAAGGTTTTACGACTATTACGATTTACCGAAATTTTGGTTAAACGTAATACGATTTTTGAAAACTCAGAAGAGGGATGGAGAAAACTGAAGTTGTCCCGTTTTTAAGCGTTATTCAGGTTTGCAGGGGTATGAATCAAGGTTATGTTGGCATTAATAATTGCCGTCGTTCCCGCAAGGATTGGCGCAGTGGACTGGGTCCTTTTCTGTTTGAAAGGCATGTAGCCCCTTGAATGTACAGGTGTCAAAATAGCCCCTGTAGTTTAAGACCTTGCAACTCTTGTTGGATGTTGCCAAGTCGAATCACTATTTCAGCCGGGCAGACTTCAAAAAAGGGCTAGAAATTAATCGCCGCCGCCACACCCACCCCCGCAGCCGCCATCACTGCTGTCGCCGCTATCGGACCAGTCGCCGAAGCCGTCAGTTGAGCCGTCGAAATCAGAACTGGAAAAATCGCCGCCGCAGAATGGGGTACTTGAGCCGGTGTCGTCGTTGCGCCTTATGCCTCGACAATCCGGCGCATAGACAAAACCGTCGGCGATGTTGAGTTTTTTGTCGATGGCAAACAGCAGCGGTAGACGACTGGGTTTGCGGGGATCGATGCTTTCCTCACGACAGGTCAACCACCAGATGCGGCGCAGACCGCTGTTGTTTTGCTTGTTCCGGCTTAATACCACCGCCGGGGTGTGATGCAGAAAGCCACCAAAGGCTTTTTTGCAGAAGCTGTCGTAATGGCGAGTGTAGAGAATCAGCTCATGCCAGAGGTCGTCGGTGACTTGCGACGGCATCGAAACATAACGGCAACCGCCCTGCAAGTAAGCCAGGAAAAACTGCCGCAAAGCCCGCCCCACCAATTGGCAATCCTTCAACGCCAATTCCGGTCGCCGCTTGCGGAGTTTCTCGTAAAGTGCCGGCGGAAAGGAGTAAGTGCGGATATAGTCGGCACGCACGCTACGCCGCCAGCGCCGCCAAAGCAAGGTCAGCACTATCAACAGGGTGGCAATGATGGCAAGGGAGGCAAACTTCATGCGGCTTGTTCGCTGGCCGGTACCAGCGCTTCGTGCAATAAGGACTCCAGCAGGCGGCGGCTGTCGGCTGCGGTGCGGGTGAGCTGGGTTTCCAGTTGGTCGCACAGCGCCATCAGTTCATCGACTTTGGCGACGATGCGGTGTTGTTCGGGGAGAGGTGGGAGAGGAACTGGGAATTCATTCATCGCTTTCAGAGAAAGATTCTTAATGGTCGCTCCAGTAGCTCCATGCAATGCATAATCTATGAAATATGGACTTTCAATAATTAGCTTTATGTAGTATTTATTGATTAAACTTGATAAGTTGAAATAACAAGCGCTTTTGCCTAGAACGACTTCTTCGTTGTGGTAAAAGGCGACGTTGCCGAGAGTGCCGTTAATTGAAACCAATACCGTGTTTGTTGTCATTGGTTTTTTGTACTTCTGCATTTCTTCAAATGAGACAGTTTTTGTGCTTGGCTTGATAACAATTTTTCCATCGACCAAGTTATTGCCATTGATAAAGTAATAGCCTGTCCCTTCGGTATATGTTGGAGTGCCATGTATGCCATCACCAAGTATGTGAGCTAGTGATCGAAGCCGTGACCATTCCCAATTGAATGGCAGAGTAAATAGCTTTTCATCGATCCTTACTGATGGAAGTGGTTTTGTTTTCCTATAAAATCCATTGAATTGCTGATCATCTATTTCTTTCTCGACTTTTTTTAACAACTCATCCGCCGATTCTTCATCCTGGTCTTGCGCAACCAGCTTTCCGCGGACGGCGAGATTGAGGATGGTTTGTCGGAGTTGTTTGATGTGGGCCGGGCGCGTGGTGAGGCGCGGCAGGTTTTCAAGTACGAAACCCACGTCATCGAAGCCCGTCGTCCCGGCAGGGATTGCCGGGATCCAGTTTACAGGGAAGTATGCCTGCTTACCTTCCATGCTGCTGACGTTTTGCTGTTTTGGATTCGAATCGGGGGGTAAGGAACCCAAGTCGCTCTCGTCCATGAAGTCTGGATCCCGGCAATCCCTGCCGGGACGACGGCTTTGATCAGGCTGGTTCAATCTATTCAGGCTGGCGGCCACTAATCGATCGCGACATTGTTCCCGCTCAGTTTGCGCTGCCTGCAACCGGTCGCACAGCGCCATCAGCTCATCGACTTTGGCAACGATGCGGTGTTGTTCTGAGAAGGGAGGGAGAGGAAACTTTAGTTCATTGCCATCATTTGCATCGAGACGAGGCTGGTTTTCAAGTACGAAACGCACTTCGTCGAAGCTCGTCGTCCCGGCAGGGATTGCCGGGATCCAGTTTACAGGGATGTATGCCTGTTTACCTTCCATGCTGCTGACGTTTTGCTGTTTTGGATTCGAATCGGGAGGTAAGGAACCCAAGTCGCTCTCGTCCATGAAGTCTGGATCCCGGCAATCCCTGCCGGGACGACGGCTTTGATCAGAGGGGTTCAATCTATTCAGGCTGGCGGCCACCAATCGGTCGCGACATTGTTCCCGCCCGGTTTGCGCCGCCTGCAACCGGTCGCACAGCGCCATCAACTCATCGACTTTGGCAACGATGCGGTGTTGTTCTGAGAAGGGAGGGAGAGGAAACTTTAGTTCATTGCCATCATTTGCACCGAGACGAGGCTGGTTTTCAAGTACGAAACGCACTTCGTCGAAGCTCGTCGTCCCGGCAGGGATTGCCGGGATCCAGTTTACAGGGATGTATGCCTGTTTACCTTCCATGCTGCTGACGTTTTGCTGTTTTGGATTCGAATCGGGAGGTAAGGAACCCAAGTCGCTCTCGTCCATGAAGTCTGGATCCCGGCAATCCCTGCCGGGACGACGGCTTTGATCAGAGGGGTTCAATCTATTCAGGCTGGCGGCCACCAATCGGTCGCGACTTTGTTCCCGCTCGGTTTGCGCCGACTCCAACCGGTCGCACAGCGCCATCAGCTCATCGACTTTGGCAACGATGCGGTGTTGTTCGGGGAGAGGTGGGACCGCAATCGGGTAATTTCTCAGGAATCCTAGTGAAACAAACGGCTGCAACCCACCAGCTGCAAGTTCCTGCATTTTGCTTGCCGCATACCAGAGATATAAGCAAAGGAAACCTGGATTTGCGGTTGATCGATCATAGTATTTGAACAGGGCTACATTCTTGATACTGAACTCCCTGTCTGTATCAACAATAACCGGATTTCCTATGCTTCCAATCATCGCCAACAAAATATCATCTTTTTCTACCAGTGAACGTTCGGATATTTGTCGATGATCCTGTTCGCTGATGAACTTAATGTCATCGAATGAAAGCCTACCGGATGATAGATTTTTGCTTGTTACAAGTGGGTAACCAGAATTCACATATTTTGGAGTGTCATGTGTTCCATCCCTTACATCGTAGATATTTCCTAATTGGCTGCCGATCCAATTTTGAGGTATTTTAAATTTGAAGTCATCATGTGATAAGGTCTCTAATGTTTTAGTTTTTCGGATTCTGCCTTCTTTAATCAATCTAGCCTTTTCAGCTTCGATTCGTTTTAACAACTCCCCAGCCGGCTCATCATTCGGATCTTGCTCAACCAGTTTCCCCCGCACCGCCAAATCCAGAATAAATCGCCGCAACCGCGGAATTGCGTCTGGAGCTTCGCTGATGCGGTCGAAGTGTTGCAGTAATTGTTCCGGATTCATAGTCTGGTATTTAGTTTTATTTTGCGTTGTAAGGACAAATGGCCGTCGCCCCGGCAGGGAATGCCGGGGTCCAGTTTACAGGGATGTAAGCTGTATCGATCACAGTAAAGTATTTAGCCAGTCGCATCCTTGCAGTCTGGTTCCCGGCAATCCATGCCGGGACGACGGTGTTGGTTAAGGTATGGATAATTCGGGCCATAAGTCCTTCCAATGGGGATTATTCTGTTCAATCAACCCTATTTTAGCTTTTCTATCCCATTTTTTAAGTTGCTTTTCGCGCTGGATGGCGCTTTCCATGGTTTGGTGAGGTTCGTACCACACCAGATCGTGTATTTTGTAGCGTTTGGTGAAGCCTTCGGCCAGCTCTTTTCGGTGTTGGTACACCCGATCGATCAGGTCCGAAGTTACGCCGATGTATAAAGTGCCGTTGCGTTGGCTGGCGAGCAGGTAGACGCAGGGTTGTTTTGTCATTGATGAGCTAAATCCATTTCCCAGTATTCGTGAGGTCGCAGGCTTTATTCACGTCCCTGTAGACTGGGTCCCGGCACCCATTAGAGCGAGCAAGTGAATCCCTGCCGGGACGACAACCAGCTTCGAACCTGTCGGAGTGCATTTGTGTCACCCGTGGCGACACTTTTGGCGGATTGAGGACGATGCGCTCAAACAAGGCAGCTTTAAACCGGTTCGCGGGCATCACGCTTCATAAACCAACTCGCGGCTTTGTTCGATACTGGCTCGCACGTAAGGATTCAGGAGGGATGCAGTTTCGGCCAAATCCACCTCGCGGCCAATCAGTTCCGCTAGTTCCTGACGTAAGTCAAAAAAGGTTTGCAAGGAGGGCGCTTGTTCTTCGCCAGCAAATTCCACCAAAAAGTCGGCATCACTCAAGGTTGGATCAAAATCACTACCGCGCGCGGCCGAACCGAACACTTCCAGTTTGCGAACATGGTAGCGCCGACACAGTTCGGCGATGGCGGGCTGGTATTGCTGGATGGCGGGATGCATGCTGTTACTCCTCTGACTGGTTGGTTGTCCCTGATGATTCTAGCGCAGCAACGCTTCAGCCAGAATACTTTTCAGTTGGTCGCGCAACTGGGCAACGGTTTGTTCGTCTTGTTCCAGCTTGGCTAACAGTTCCGCCGGATTGCCGTGATCGTCGGCAATGGTGTGCGGGTTTTTAGAATCCAGGTTGTAGTTACGAGCCTTGATGTCATCGCTGCTGACTTTCCAGGCGTGTTCGGTTTCCTGGCGCCCTACTCTCTCCGCCCCGCCCCACCAATCGACACAGCCTTGCAGGTGTTCGACGCGAATGGGTTTGGTCATCGAGTAAGCTTTTTGCGTGGCCGGGACGTGATGCTCGTAGAACCAAACATCCTGGGTTGGCTGGCCTTTCTCGAAAAACAGCAGGTTGGTGCCGATGCTGGCGTAAGGCTTGAACACGCTGTTCGGCAGGCGCACGATGGTGTGCAGATTGCATTCTTCCAGCAGGTGTTCTTTCAGGCGGGTTTTGACGCCTTCGCCGAACAGCGAGCCGTCCGGCAAAACGATGGCGGCACGGCCGCCGGGCTTGAGCAGACGGATAAACAAGGCCAGGAACAAATCAGCGGTTTCCTTGGTGCGAAAATGGGCCGGGAAGTTCGATTCGATGCCGTCTTCCTCCCGGCCACCAAAAGGCGGATTGGTCAGAATGATGTCAACCCGGTCGGCTTGGCCGTAACTGATGTAGGGCTTGGCCAGGGTGTTGTCGTGGCGGACGAAGCTGGGGTCTTCGATGCCGTGCAGCAGCATGTTGGTGACGCAGAGCATGTGTGGCAGCTGCTTTTTCTCGACGGCGCGCAGGCTGGCTTGCAGCGCTTGTTCGTCTTCAACTTTTTTGACGTAACGGTCGCGCATGTGGCGAATCGAGCAGGTCAAAAAACCACCGGTGCCGCAGGACGGGTCAAACAGGATTTCGCCGGGCTTGGGATCGATACGATCCACCATGAAGGCGGTAACGGCGCGCGGGGTGTAATATTCGCCGGCATTGCCGGCGCTTTGCAGGTCGTTGAGCAGTTGTTCATAAATATCGCCGAAATGCTTACGCTCGGCGAGATCGTTGAAATCGACGCCGCTGATTTTATTGATGACTTGGCGCATCAACTGACCGGATTTCATGTAGTTATAGGCATCTTCGAACACACTTTTGACCACGCGGGCGCGGTTGGCTTGGCTGCCGGTGGGCGTCAGGTTTTTCAGGGTCGGGAACAGTTCGGTGTTGATGAAGTTCATCAAGGCTTCGCCGGTGATACCTTCCGGATCGGCCGCCCAGTTGCGCCATTGAAAGGGTTCCGGAATCGGCGAATGGTAGTCGTCCTGCATGATTTCCAGTTGCTGATCCTGATCGTCGATGATTTTTAAAAAGAACATCCAGCACAGTTGCGACAGACGCTGGGCATCACCATCGACGCCGACGTCCTGGCGCATGATGTCTTGAATGGATTTAACGGTGGTTCTGGCTGACATGGGTTAGGCGACTTCCTCGTAGAGTGCGGCTTGCAGTGCGTGGACGGCTTGTTCGAAATGGGCTTTGCCGCCGAATTGTTTGATCAGTTGGAATGCGGTGCCCATCCGGTCGAACGGGGCAATTTCCAGTATTTTGACATTATCCAGGCCGGTGACGACGCCTTCGTCCTGATATTTATCCAGCAAAGCTTCCAGCACTGCACGGGCTTGTTCACCGTATTGAGTGAAGACATCGCGCTTTTTAACGTTGTTGGCGCGTTCGCGGCGGGTGAGCGGTGGCTGATCAAAAGCGATGTGGCAAATCAAGTCAAAGGGGTCGAGGTCTTTGCCGACTTCTTCCAACAAGGGTTCCAAAAGCAAACCTTCTTCGGCCAGTTCTTCGATGATGGCCTCTTTGCGTTCGGCGGATTTCCAGCGTTTTAAAAACTGGTCCAGGCTGGCGAAATGAGCACGAATGGCTTTGCGGGAAAAATCGCGCAGGGATTCGGTAATCAGTTTGCCGTTTTCATCCAGGTATTCGACCCGTTCTTTCAACACGCTGACCGGCTTACCTTTGACACGGTATTTGGGCGGCGGCTCTTTGACGTCTGGCGGGTCTGGTTCTACCGTGGGGGGTACAAACAGGATTTCTTCATCATCGCCGGGAGTATTCGAGGTCGGATCTTCGGGATCGACTGTCGGAGGAATATCATCAGGCGGCGTGACAGGATCGTCTTCGTCAGGTGAGTAAATTTGTACCGGTTCGCCGTCAAAATCTTTGTCGGCAAAATGCGCACTGGCTTGGCGAAAATCGACCAGCGTGAAATAGAATTTTTTCAGGAATTCATAGAGTCGGGTGCCACGCCCCAGAATTTGCTTGAATTCGGTCATCGAGCCAACGGTACGGTCGATGACGATCAGTTTGCACGTTTGAGCATCCACACCGGTTGACAACAGGCGCGAGGTGGTAACGATGACCGGGTAGGTGGATTCCGGGTCGATAAAGTTATCCAGTTGGGCGATGCCGGCACCGTCGTCGCCGGTAATGCGCATGATGTAGCGTTCGTTTTTTAACACTTCATCCTGATTTTCCAGGATCAATGCCTGACGCAATAAAGCGGCGTGTTCGGTATCAACGCAGAAGACGATGGTCTTTTGGTATCGGTCGCCGCTTTGCTTGAGGTAATCGGAAATCCATTGGGCGACTCGCCGGGTGCGGCTGTCGATGATGATGTTACGGTCGAAATCCTTGATGTTGTAAATTCGATCGTCGATCAGCCGTCCTTGCCGGTCCGTTTCGCCTTTCTTGGGGCGGTAGCCTTCGACGTCGATGTCCAGATGCACTTTGATGACTTTATACGGGGCCAGAAAGCCGTCACTGATGCCCTGTTTTAACGAATAGGTGTAAACCGGTTCACCGAAATAATGGAGGTTGGAAACGTATTCGGTTTCCTTGGGCGTAGCGGTCAAACCGATCTGGGTGGCGGGTTTGAAATGCTCCAGAATTTCGCGCCAGGCAGAATCTTCGGCAGCACTACCCCGATGGCATTCGTCGATGATGATCAGGTCGAAGAAGTCGGGCGATAACTCACGGTAAATCTTTTGCCGCTCTTCAGGGCCCGTCAAAGCCTGATAAAGGCCAAGGTAAATTTCATAGGCGGTATCGATGCAGCGTTTGTTATCGATCGCGGTAGTCAGATCAACGAAGCTGCCATCGTTGCGTTCGATGGTTTTGGCGTTGGTGCTGAGCTTGGCCATGGCGGGTCCGAAGGGGCGAAAATCGTTGACCATGGTTTGGTTGACCAGAATATTGCGGTCGGCTAGAAACAGGATACGTTTTTGCCTGCCCTTATGCCAGTCGGATTTCCATAAACGCCAGATGATCTGAAAGGCGGTATAAGTCTTCCCGGTGCCGGTTGCCATCACCAACAAGACTCGATTTTGTCCCTTGGCAATGGCTTCGATAGTGGCGTTGATAGCATTGCGTTGGTAATAGCGAGGCTCTTTACCGCAGCCGTCGTCGTAATAGGGTTCCAGGATGATGTCTTCTTGCTGCGAATCGATATGCTTCCAAAGCCGATAGTGTTGCCAAAGATGAGCGGGGCTTGGAAATTGGTCGGGGCCGAGGTTTTGTTCTAACGGGTCCGATTGTCCGGTTTTGTCGTGAAACAGAAAACCGTCACCATTGCTGGAGAATACAAACGGTACTTGCAATGTGGCGGCATAATCAAGAGCCTGTTGCATGCCGTCGCCAATGGCGTGGTTGTTGTCCTTGGCTTCGATGATGGCAATGGGAATGTGTTGATAGTACAACACATAATCGGCGCGCTTGGCTTTACCTCGAGTCACCAGTCGGCCCCGGACGATAATCCGGCCCTTGGTGAACGTCACTTCCCGACGGATTTGTGTCGCTTCATCCCAGCCAGACTGGATCAGCTTGGGTGTAATGTATTTGGCACAGATGTCGGCTTCGGTGAGTCCTTTTTTTGACATTCTATCTATGTTTCTTATCCAAAAGGGGAATACCCCGAAAACCACTGCCGTTCAGGTAGTCGGCAAACAACGCCAACGACAGGAATTGACCCGTAAACGAGGCGTAATGGTCAAACAATTACCCAACAAAATCAAGCAATATCGATATATACAGTTTGACTTTGTTTCAATTCGTTGGAGCTGCGCATTTTAGGGTTTTCGCTCTGATTGGACTGCGCCGTTAAGCGGCTTAACTTGCATGCTTTTGGCAATCCGACCTAACGATCTATCTGTGAATGTTGGTTTGGCTATCGCCAGCCGCAACCTCCACCAATTGATACCCTTTCCGTGTATCGTTCAGCATTCAATAGTTCCCTCTGAAGAATTACGTTTACTGTCATCAATCGTTAACCTGGAGTTCATCACTCTGTAATCTGCCGCCTCTAAAGTGATTGACTCTTACAACCAGTTCCGGAGTTGATCATGCACAGTACAATTAACTATTCTCGAAGTTTGCTAGCCGTCGTTATCGCGTCGATGACGATCACTGCATCGGCTGCCGATGTGCCGCTGATGGCACAAGGCATTCAGATTGGCGATGTCGATGGCGGCCGTGCCGTAATCTGGAGTCGCGCCGACAGACCCTCGCGCATGATGGTGGAATATGCACTGGATGAAAACTTCACAAATGCTGTCACTGTTCGCGGCCCCTATGCCATGGCCGAATCTGATTTCACTAGTCGCCAGGATTTAACCAACCTGCCTGAAGGCAAAGAAATTTATGTCAAAGTCTGGTTTGAGGACTTAACCAATGCCCGCAGCCAAAGCGAGCCGGTAACAGGCCATTTCCATACCGTTGGTAAACGCGACAACATACGCTTTGTGTGGGGTGGTGATACTGCGGGTCAGGGCTGGGGCATCAATGAAAGCTTTGGCGGTATGAAAATTTACGAAGCTATGCGCCAGGTTCAACCGCAATTTTTCATTCAAAGTGGTGACAGTGTGTACTCGGATGGGCCGATTCCCGAGAGCAAAATCGCTGAAAATGGGCTGATTTGGACTAACCTGGTAACTCCGGAAGTCAGCAAAGTAGCCGAAACGTTGAATGAGTTTCGCGGCCGTTACAAATACAACTTCCTGGACGAAAACCTGCGCCGATTCAATGCAGAAGTACCGCAAATCTGGCAATGGGACGATCACGAGGTTGTCAATAACTGGTCGGATTCCAAGGATTTAAGCGCAGATCCCCGTTATACCGTAAAAGATGTGCCACTCCTGGTAGCGCGCGCCACACAGGCTTTCCATGAATTTGCGCCACTTCGCCCTCACGATGCCGAGGAATCAGAACGTATCTATCGCAAACTGTCTTATGGCAAACTGCTGGACGTATTTGTTATCGACATGCGCTCCTATCGTGGCCCCAATACCAATAACCTGCAGACTCAAGCCGGCCCTGAAACCGTATTTCTGGGCGAGCAGCAATTAGCCTGGCTGAAAGAGGAACTGAAAAACTCCAAAGCCACCTGGAAAGTTATCTCCTCGGATATGCCGATCGGTTTGAATATCGGTGATGGCAGCGATGCCCAAGGCGATGCCCGCTGGGAAGCAATCGCCAACGGCAATGACGGTGCCGCCGCCGGGCGCGAACTGGAAATAGCCGAGTTACTGAGTTTTATCAAGCATAAGCGCATAGACAATATCGTCTGGCTGACTGCAGATGTGCATTATGCGGCAGCGCATTTCTATGATCCCCGCAAAGCCACCAGCAAGGATTTTACGCCATTCTGGGAGTTCGTCGCAGGCCCTTTAAACGCAGGTTCATTTGGACCTAACTCCACCGACGGTACCTTCGGACCTCAAGTGGTGTTTAATAAAGCACCCGCACCTGGCCAGGTAAATTTATCTCCTTACGCGGGTCTGCAGTTTTTCGGCGAGGTTAACATCGACCGCAAGACTCAAGCCATGACCGTGGATTTAAAGGATATTGAAGGCGACGTGGTGTTTAGCCAAACCCTTCCTGCTTCACAGCACTCAAATAAAGGCCGCGACCGCGATTAACCGGTATCGCCGGATTGCGTAGCGTGATCCGGCGAGCTCTTTTCTGACTGTTTTCATTGCCGCTTTTCAATTATTCAAATCATCGCAATGAATCGATAGGCTTGTATTGTAGGAACGGGCCATGCCCGTGACAAAAGGCGGTTCAATCGCGGGCATGGCCCGCTACTCAATACGCTTAGCTTAACGGCATTGAAAGGCACCCTCCCCTAGCCGGTTTACTCCAGTAAAAAATTACCCCTTTCCAATTGCGCGACGGGATCAACATCGCTGGTTTCATCTTTTAAATTGACACCTGAAAACTGTAAACGCTCTGCTTCATCGATCAGGTAGAGTAATTTTTTGAGTGCTTGCGCATAACTCAGGCCTCGTTGATGAATATTGGAAATACAGTTGCGATCAGCATCCGTTGTCATACCGGATCTGGCTTGGTAGGTAAAATAAATGCCCATGCTGTCGGGTGAACTGAGTCCCGGTCTTTCACCGATCAACACCATACACAATCGGGCTGAAAAATGTTCGGCTAGCGCATCGCCAATGGCAACCCGTCCATGCCGGACCAGACATATCGGCGACACTGCGTAAGATCGGAGAGACAATTCAGGTAATAATAGAGTCAAAAAAGGGATGGCATGCCGTTCAATGGCTTTTGATGATAAACCATCGGCCACGACCACGACGGCATCAAACGGCCTACTTATTAAATGCGATAATGTATTTAAAGCAGACTCGCTGAGCAGTCGTCCTAAATCAGGTCTTTGCAGATAGGCGCGCTGATTTTCGACTTGAGTTTGCAAGGTTATGGCTGCCATTCCCTGCTGATTTAAGTGTTGAGTCAGCTCTGAAAAGTCCAAAGGACTCTTCACTGCATCACGCGCCAAAGCATGAGCCAACTGAAAATCCAGATAGGCCTGCGTCGGCAAACTCATGCCCGCCTTCCCTAAAGCAATGCGCGCCGGGGTGAATTGTTTCATGCTAAGCCAGGGATCGTGGCTCAGTACCGGATCAGCAGGATCATTCATTGTTTAATTTAGGCAGCTTTTGAAAAGTCGATTTAAACAGTTCAGGCACGTTAGATTTTTGTTGCAACTGATTAAACGCGTTAAATATTTCGTGTTGCTGAAGCCACTGCTCAAATTCAGGCGCCGGTCGCAAACCCATCAGTTGACGCACATACAGCGCATCATGAAACGATGTGGATTGATAATTGAGCATCACATCATCGGCACCGGGTACGCCCATGACAAAGGTGCCACCGGCAATGGCAAATTGCGTGAGCAACATATCCATATCATCCTGATCGGCTTCGGCGTGATTGGTGTAGCAGACATCACAGCCCATGGGGAGACTCAATAATTTACCGCAAAAATGATCTTCCAAACCGGCCCGGATAATCTGTTTCCCGTCATAAAGGTATTCGGGGCCGATAAACCCGACCACGGTATTGACCAGCAGCGGTGAAAATTTACGAGCAACTGCATAAGCTCTGGCCTCGCAAGTTTGTTGATCCAACCCTTCATGAGCATTCGCTGATAACGCACTGCCCTGCCCGGTTTCAAAATACATGCAGTTTTTACCCAGCGGACCTCGATTCAGTTCCAATGCTGCCGAGTGTGCTTCTTTCAATAAACTTAAACTGATACCGAAACTGTCATTGGCCTTTTGCGTTCCGGCAATAGACTGAAAGACCAAATCGACCGGCGCCCCTTGTTCAAGGGCTTTTAGTGTTGTTGTGACATGCGCCAACACACAGGCTTGAGTCGGAATTTGATAACGTTCGATGACATCGTTGAGCATGTGCAACAAGCGCAACGTCGCCTCAAGATTATCGGTGGCCGGGTTGATTCCTATTACGGCATCACCGCAGCCATAGAGCAAACCGTCCAGCAAACTGGCCGCAACGCCGGCTGGGTCATCAGTGGGATGATTCGGTTGCAAGCGCGTCGAAAAGCGGTTTTCCAGGCCGATGGTATTCCGGAAACGAGTAATCACCCGGCATTTATTTGCAACCAGTATCAAATCCTGGATACGCATGATTTTAGACACCGCCGCTACCATTTCCGGCGTCAAGCCTCTTGAAATAGCAGAAAGCGTCTCTGTTGTGGCATGTTCAGATAATAACCAGTTGCGAAAATCACCTACGGTCAGGTGGCTAACAGGGGCAAATGCAGCCTGATCATGTTCGTCAATAATCAGACGTGTGACTTCATCCCGTTCATAAGGCACCAGTGCTTCATTGAGAAACTGTTTAAGCGGCACATCAGCCAGCACAAATTGAGCAGCAACGCGTTCCAGATTATTAACAGCTGCCACACCGGCCAAATAATCGCCCGACCGCGCCGGCGTCGCTTTGGCCATCAGGTTTCGCAAACTCTTAAAATCATAGGATAAATGGGCAACACGCGCTTTATACATTGATGCGATATAAGGATGAATGAAGCGCTTTGACCCGGCGCGATGTTGTTGTCATGTAAGTGATTACCTGATTTTCATTTCTAACTGTTTAACCGCAGTCGACTGCGTCATTTCGGCAGAGCCTGCCCAGGTCAGGGAATGCCCGGGGATTGCCGAAATCCAGACCTCATGGACAGCTTGTGAATCAAGCATGATTCATCTCAAAAGAGTTCGAATCGGGCCAAATAACCAAAATGATCTGAAACGATAGGATAGAAATGATCATTGAAAATTAAATCCATCGTCCTGATATGCATGGCATTACCGTTGCGTTTAAAGATATAGTCGATCCGTTTGGGACTAACGTTTTTCCAGCCGTCTATCTGGCCTTGATAACTGGGCTGGTAAAAACGCTGCGGATGCACGCTATGATATTGATCCACATATTCGCCATTGCCAACAATAGTTTGATACGCCTGTTCCCCTGCAGGCGCATTAAAATCTCCCACTATCAAATCCGCTCTGACGCCAAAATGCAGGCGTGAATAGATTAATTGTTTAAGGTTATAAAACTCTTCAAAAAAGCCATGATGTGCCCAGCTTAAATGGACGTTGGCTACATGTAACAAACCAAACCACGGAACATCAATACAGGACAACGTGACGTTTCGGGATAGGTAATTGTCTCGGCGATGATCTCTGGAAACATAAGCCGAATAATTATGGTGCATTGGATAGCGGCTTAGAATGGCAGTTCCTTCCCGCCAGCGATAAAAGCCGATATGACTCCAATCCTGATGAAGGTGATACCAAAATCCCCAGCTCCGCAATTTATTACAAATCCGAAAGGCCATGTTCGAAGGTGACTCACCGTAAGGATGGGTAATAGGATCGTGCATGTATTCGCCAACTTCCTGAAAAGCAATGACATCAATCTGTAAATGAGCAATGGCTTCAGCGATGATATGCACTTCCCGCTCATGCTGATGCATCGTGTCAAAACAGCAATGACGGGGATGTTGCTGATAGGTATGCAGGTTCAGTGTTAAAACCGAGAGTTCCATGGACTCCGTTTTATTCGTAAGTGATTTATTTAAATTAGTCAGCCAGTCAAGCAACCGCTTTTTTCAACCGTTAAAGTTTGCCTGATCTTTGTTACCGATTTATGACCAGCGTTACGAATTGGGTCCGGATACCAAAAGTACGTCGGCAGGCTCAGATAATTTGAAATGCCTTCCACCCTATTATCTATATCAATGACGCTGTTTAACATAGCTTTGGTACCAAACAATTAATTCGTTCGCAGGTATTGGCCTGGATATCAGATAACCTTGAATTTCCTGACAATCAAACAGTTTGATGGCTTCAAGCTCAGCCATGCTTTCTACCCCTTCCGCTATCATTTCTATACTCAGACTATTGCCAAGCGCCATTATCGCGCGAACTATCGCTTGATTAGCTAATGTCTTAGAAATGTTTCGAATAAAAGACTGATCAATTTTGATCCGGTCAACAGCAAACTTATGCAGATAACTTAAGCTGGAATAACCGGTTCCGAAATCGTCTATAGCCAATTTGATACCTATTTCCCTTAGCTGTGCCAACGTTTGAGCAACATATTCCGTGTTGGTCATCATCAAACCTTCAGTAAGTTCCAATTCTAGGTACTGAGGATCAATGCTCGTTTCATCAATAACCGCTTTAATCAAATCACAAAAGCCTTTTTGCCGAAATTGTAAGGGTGAAATATTCACTGCAATTTTCACAGGTGGCATTCCTAGATCAACCCATTCTCGGTGTTGCCTGCCCACGTTATACAATACCCACTCGCCGATTGCGTGGATGAGTCCGGTATCTTCAGCGATGGGAATGAACTTAATAGGTGGAACCAAGCCCAGTTCCGGATGATTCCACCGCAATAAAGCCTCGACTCCGACCATTTCATTTTTTGTCACATCTACCTGGGGTTGATACACCAGAAAGAATTGATTATTTTCCAAGGCAGTATTCAGTCGGCTTTCCAGTTTATTTTTTTCGATCATCCCGAAAGTCAGGGTGTCACAATAAATCTGATAGGTATTTCTGCCCTGTTGTTTTACTTCATACATGGCCGCATCGGCTTTTTGAATTAAGCCGTCAAGGTTATCATCATGCTGAGGATAAATAGCAACCCCCAGACTTGCTGAAATGCTTAAACTGCGATTACAAAGTTGCATCGGCTCACGTATTTTGGCGACTATCGATTCAGCAACCTTTTCCGCATCAATAATACTTTCAAGGTTTTGCAGAACAACGACAAATTCATCGCCACCCAAACGCGCTAAAGTATCGGATTCCCGCAGGCACTGTTGCAGACGATCCGAAACGACAATCAATAATTGATCACCGGCACTGTGACCCATCGTGTCGTTAATAAATTTGAAGCGATCCAGATCTACGAAAATCAATGCAACCAACTTTTTGGTGCGTTTGGCACTCAAGCAAGCTTGCTGTAAACGATCCTTAAACAGCAAACGATTCGGTACACCGGTCAGTTGATCGTAATGAGCCAATTGAAATAGATCGCGTTGCTTTCTTTGGGCAATCTCTTCCAGTAAGGCATGTCCGGTCGCCATTCCTGAATAAAAACCGTTTTCGACGATGATGACCCCGTTAACCATATGTCTCATGCCTGATTCAATTATTATCTGAGCCAAATCGTCAATGCAGGTATCAATGTCAATTATGATGGGCTCTTTATCCATCATATTTTTGATCGGATTTTTATGATTCAGATCACGGGCAAAGGGTTTTAAAAAAATCTCGGTTATGCGACCTCTCTCAACTAGCCCTACCGGTTTTCCCATCTCATCGATAATGGCGCTGGCAAATAAAGTTTTGTCATTAATAAAACAATCCAACACCAGAACAGCTAACTCAGACTCAAAAAACGGCTCTACATAGTGATGCAGTACTCTGACCGTTGATAAGCCCTTAGGATTTTTTTTTAATTCGATGGAATTCATGATGTTAAAAATAACCGGACAGGTTCACCGCCCAGCCACTATCGACTCGCAGATGTTGGAATATTGAAATGGAGTATCTTGTTCACTAATCGACTGATCGCGTGTTGACTTAACGAACAATCCGTCAGTAAAGCTGGAAATAACCACTGTGACACTTAAAAAAGTCAGATCCAGGCAATCAATGAGTAGAAATGAAAACGGTAAGAACAGGTTTTCCTTAATGCGAAATGACATTTAATAAAAGTGAGCACGAAGTGATGCCAATGATACGAACCTATTTCACAGGTATCATGATAAATGTCTCTCCAATTAATTTAGATCATGTTAAGTCGTAAAAATGACAGCCTTGTTACAAAGACAAAAATAATATTGCTTTAAAAAGTTATAAAAGGCTCTGCACCTATTTCCCTTAGGTGCGAATAAAAACTTTGTCATTAACATCATTGTCTGGCGTCAATTATTTTAGAGTACGCGACGGGCAAGCAAAACCAGGATATTGTGGCGACATTGGACTGCTCGACTCCTTGGGTCAGCGAATGGCGAAGGCGATTTTCTGACCCAAGGACTTACCGGACTTGAAGATGAGCCCCGCCCAGGAAAACCTGAAAGGTATGGAAAATCCATCAGGGATCAATTGATAGCAAAACTGGAAGAAAGACCTCAAGAAGGTTTGGCGTGTTTTGAAAAATGAAAGCATTTATTTGCACCGCTCACAGAGTTGGTGTGTCAGCAAGGATCATGAACTCGCCGAATGCGGCGAATATTATTGGGCTTTACCAGAATCCACCTTTGAGCACTCTGGTGATCAGTGTCGATGAAAACCTAGCATCCAAATCGTGGAATACGCCAAAGGGTTTGTCGAAACGCGTGATAAAACGATTGTTACCGCTTGTAAAAACTACTACAAAGTGTCCTTAATGTTTTTTTGCTTTAGAAACCATCTTGCCTGCAAGTGGTTTAGGAGATCCAATTCTTGATGAATTACCGTCTATTCCCCGTAGCTAGCTAAAAGTTCAATATAAAAAAATTAGCGGAGAAACTTCATACCAGTGGTTTAGGCTTAGATCCGACCTTAAAGCAATGAAACCCGAATCACGTTATCTGACGAAACAGACAGACTTAGCCTTTTAATTGACTTAGAGAATTCGTTTACACTGAATAAAGTGTTGGTAGCCAATTGACAAAAATATCCCTGTGAGATGGTGGGATTAACTGTTACCAGTTGTCCAATTACGGTGATATTCCAGTCATTTGATCTTGCAGGGCGCCCAACTTTACTAATAGCACTCAAGTTGGGCGCCTTATAAGCCAAGATCAAAGTGTGTCAAAACGATCCAAACTCATCACCTTGGCCCACGCATTGGCAAAATCCTGAACGAACTTTTCCTTGGCGTCGTCCGAAGCATAGACTTCCGCTACCGCTCGTAATTCGGAATTGGAGCCAAAGATCAGATCGACCGACGTAGCCGTCCATTTGACTTGGTCGCTTGCCCGATCCCGCCCTTCGTATATTCCTTCGGTAGCAGACGGGCTCCATTGGGTCGTCATATCGAGCAGGTTGACGAAGAAATCGTTACTCAATGTGCCCGGCTGGGCGGTGAATACGCCGTGCTTCGAATGGCCAGCGTTGGCATCCAGCACCCGCATACCGCCAACCAGCGCTGTCATTTCCGGGACGCTCAAGGTCAGGAAGTTTGCGCGTTCGACCAGCATTTCCGCCGGTGAAAGCACATTATCCTTGCTGAAGTAATTACGGAAAGCGTCGGCTTTGGGCTCCAACACCGCGAAAGATTCGGCATCGGTTTGTTCCTGTGCGGCATCCATACGGCCCGGTTTAAACGGCACTTGAACTTTGTAACCGGCCCGCTTGGCGGCTTCTTCCACCGCAGCAGAACCGCTTAGCACGATTACATCGGCCAGCGATACTTTCTTGCCGCCTTTTAGAGAGCGGTTAAAGTCGCTCTGGATTGATTCCAACCGAGTCAATACCTTCGTCAGTTCGGCGGGATCATTGACTTCCCAATCCTTTTGCGGGGCCAGGCGAACGCGCGCGCCATTGGCACCACCGCGCATATCGGTACCGCGGAAGGTCGCCGCCGAAGCCCAGGCAGTTCTTACCAGTTCCGGAAGGGTCAAATCCGAGGCCATGATAGCCGACTTCAGCTTGGCGATATCCTTATCATCAATCAGCTTGTGATCGACTTTTGGGATAGGATCCTGCCACATAAAATCTTCAGCCGGGACTTCGGCGCCGACATAGCGGGCCTTAGGGCCCATGTCGCGATGAGTCAGCTTGAACCACGCATTGGCGAACGCCGCCTCAAATTCAGTGGGATTATCCAAAAAGCGCTTGGAGATTCTTTGATACTCCGGGTCCATTTTCAAGGCAATATCGGTAGTAAACATTATCGGGACGTGGCGTTTGTTAGGATCATGTGCGTCCGGTACAAAGTTCTCGCCTTTGCCCTCCTTGGGAATCCATTGCGTCGCGCCGGCTGGACTCTTTGTTTGTTCCCAATCAAAGGTGTACAGCCAGGTCAAATAGTCATGGGTCCAGCGAGTCGGATTGGTCGACCACGCGCCTTCCAGGCCGCTACTGACGGTGTCGGCGCCATGGCCGCTACCGCATTTGCTGGTCCATCCCAAGCCTTGCTCCTCAATGCCGGCGGCTGCCGGTTCTTTGCCTACGCACTCATCCGGTTTATGCGCACCGTGCGCTTTACCGAAAGTATGGCCTCCCGCGATTAAAGCAACGGTTTCTTCATCATTCATCGCCATCCTGCCGAAGGCTTCGCGGATATGCTTGGCAGCCGCCAGCGGATCGGGGTTACCACCAGGACCCTCCGGATTAACGTAAATCAGGCCCATTTGAGTAGCCCCCAACGGCTTGGCCAGTTGGCCTTTGTCATCATGGCGCTCGTCGGCGAGAAATTTCTTCTCGCTTCCCCAATTGACGATCTCGGCTTCCCAATCATCGGCACGGCCACCGGCAAAACCTTTCGTCTTGAACCCCATATCTTCCAAAGCGACGTTACCGGCCAACACCATCAAATCAGCCCAGGACAGCTTGGCGCCATATTTTTGTTTGACCGGCCACAACAGGCGGCGGGCTTTGTCGAGGTTGACGTTATCGGGCCAACTATTGAGCGGCTCGAAGCGTTGTTGTCCACCCGCCGCGCCGCCGCGCCCATCGAAGATGCGGTATACGCCGGCACTGTGCCAGGCCATACGGATAAAAAACGGCCCGTAATTGCCGTAATCGGCCGGCCACCAGGGTTGGGAAGTATGCAGTACTTTCGCTATGTCGTTTTTAACTGCTTTAAGGTCAACAGTTTTAAACTGTTCGGCATATTTAAAAGACTTGCCCAACGGATTGGATTCAGCGGCGTTCTGGCGCAGCGGTTTCAGGTCCAACTGCTCCGGCCACCAAAAACTGTTCATCGTCGCTTGCGGCTGGGCTTGAATTGGTGTGGACGTCAACACTGCGGATATGGCTACCGCAACCGCGGAAGCCAGGAATATTTGTTTAGTTTTCATTGTGCACCTCTCTTTCTGGTGGTGGGGGAATGCTAATATCATGCTAATGGCGCTTCAGGTAGCATAAGCTATAAAAAGGGCTAAGCCGATTTTTATCGAATATTTTGTTGGTAATTGACAAATCAACGGATTAGAAAACCGCTAATTGATCAATTCGCTGGCTGTATTGAACCGGATTATTCAGGTATTTTGAAATTGATTTCATCGATAGCCCCATTTTTCAAATCAATAGGCTGCAATCTCAAGGTGATACTCTATAAAATATTTCGGCTTTTAGCTGAGCAACTCTCCCTTAGGCGGATAATAATCGATGAACTTGCGTGATTTGAGCTACCTGGTGGCGGTAGCGGATTTAAGAAATTTTAGTCAGGCGGCCGAACACTGTTCGATTGGCCAGCCAACGTTAAGTACTCAGATCAAAAAACTAGAGGATTACTTGGGTGCAGACCTGTTCGTGCGCGAGAAAAATAGCGTGGAAGTGACAAAAACTTGCCAAGAGATTGTACCGATTGCGAGAAGAATTCTCGATGACGTTCAAAGTATTCGGCAAATCGCCACCCACGCCAGCGATAGGCATCGCAACATGCTGTCTCTGGGGGCTTTTCCTTCTCTGGCGAGTTACGTGCTGCCAGAGTATGTATTCCGAATCAAGCAACATTATCCGGATCTCAAGTTACAATTGGTTGAGGAAAAAACCAATGCGCTCATCGATTTGCTGCTCAGCAAAAAACTGGATGCGGCTTTGTTAGCCTTGCCGGTAGAGCATGAGCTACTGGAATGCCGAAGACTATTTGAAGACCCATTTACCTTAGCCGTCTACGTCGACCACCCCTTAGCTGATTTAGAGGAAGTAGACCTAACTATGGCGGCCAAGGAGAATCTGCTGTTACTGGATGAGGGTCATTGCTTGCGTGATCAGGCCCTAAATTTGTGCGACCCATCCCGATTTGTGGAACATGACTTTCGGGCTTCCAGCCTGGAAACCCTGCGTTTCATGGTCAAAAACGGCGTCGGGGTTACGTTGATGCCTTCCGTTGCCGTTCAGCCCGAGGATAACGACATTCGCTATATCAACATACGCCAGCGACCGAGCCGGACTATTGCACTGGTTTGGCTACAGGCTCATCCACGTAGCGCGACTTTTGAGACATTGGCCAAACTGCTGACTTATAAACCACTGCCCTGACACCATGCGGTATCGCAGCTAAAGCTGGCAGAGAATAACTCAATTTCTATTGCTTATTACCAGCTTGTACTATGAAATAAAGTTAATGCACCGCGTAGGCTGCGGTTGGCGGATAGTCAACCCAACATTTCAGGACCATGGCGCAAAGGGTTAGATTGCTAAATAGCTTGTATCCCAACTTACTCTGAATAATTACTTTGATTTTTAGAATTGAGTTGTCCACAAGCAGCTAATACATCATCACCTTTTGCGCTTCTTATTAAAGTCGGGATTCTAAAAGTATCTAAAACTGCTTTAAATTGTTCAATGCTATCCAATTCGGGAGGCTCGTATCGCGATCCCGGAAATGAATTAAAAGGAATTAAATTGATATAAGCCCTTTTATCAGCCAGTATCGTTCCCAATTTTTTAGCATCAACTGAAGAATCATTAAAATCTTTTATCAGAATATATTCATAAGTAATAAATTGCTTTTTATTTAAAGGTATCTTGTCAATATAGGTCAATACCTCATCTAGCGGATATTTTTTATTAATAGGAATAAGTTCATTTCTCTTTTCTTCAAAGGGTGAATGAAGCGATAGCGCAAGGTTCACCCCGGGAATCTCCTGGCTCCATCTTTTAAGCCCAGGTATATAACCCGCCGTTGAAATAGTGATTTTTTGAACACCAATTGAAGTTCCGTGTTGCGATAAAAAAATTTCACACGCCTTTTTAACGGCATCAAAATTATGCAAAGGTTCGCCTTGTCCCATAAAAACAATATTTAAAATCCGCTCCTCTCCAGGCCTGTTTGTTGCCAACCAACGCCAAGCCTGTAGAAATTGCCCAACAATTTCACTTGTTGTCAAATTCCTTTTAAGCCCTTGTTCTCCGGTAAAACAAAAAGAACAATTCATTGCACAGCCAACCTGCGATGAAAGGCAAATAGAATATTTATTATGAAACGGGATAAGGACGGTTTCAATTTTATGATTGTCTTTAAGTTTAAAAAGAAATTTTACTGATCGATCTTTTTTTGACTCATATACCGTATTGATTTCGGGCAAAGAAAAGTCGAAATTTTCTTCAAAAAAGGCCAATGAGGATTTGGCAATATTATCATTGCATTGAGCATTTTCTTTTTTCTTATAATGCCAATTAAAAAGAACCGCCGCTGCTGAGCCGTTTAAATTATTTTGATTTATAACCGTTTCTAAATCAGAAAAATTTAGGTCATAAAAGGATTTTTTCAAAAAATTTCTCCAGGTAATACTAATAATTTACTTATATCCATTATCTTTAAATAGTGGATTTTATACTCCCAATATATGGCAATGCCGTTAAATTAAGGTCATCGCAATGAATCGATGGCCCGCTCTTACAAAATAGGCTTAGCTTAGGCATTGACTCAACTGCCCACACTTTCCGATTACGCGAAATTTCCGTACTGGGCTTTTCTGAACTTCGCACTTTGCAGAACAGGTGTCTTTGGAAATGATGACAGATTCGTGGTTTGGTTTTTTCGGCCCCCTTTTATCATCGCTTTAACCCTTTCTACATTATAACTTTTGCGCTGACTGCGTCTATTAAGCTATTTGTAAAGGAGATTTCCAACTTCATAAACAAAACAACCTGAGCCTTTGCGGTTCCCTCGAATACCGGAGAAATTATAGTATCCAGCCAAGCCAAAGTGGACCCTTCGGGTCAATGACGGGTAAATCGCCTTTTTACGCTTTTGTTGAAACACCCACCTTGATCTTAATCGTCGCTGTTAATGGCCGAAGCTGGTTTAGTTTTGTTGGTCATTAACAGCATGCCCGGATTGGCACAGAACCCCTACTATGTTCGGCAACGTACAGATAATTACTTGTGGCCACTTAAAATGACTAACAAAGTTTAGTCTCCGTCATCCATTTAGAAACTCACGAGGTATGGAAGGGAGGTAGTATATTTGGTAAAAAAATGCACCTCAGATCTAAAATGGAACTGCTTAATCATAAAAATTCGCAACGCTACTACGGCAAACACCCCTATTCAATTGATACAGGATTTCTCTTAAACATCATGAACGACGCAATATATCCATGACTTACTGTACTGGCATCATGCTCGACACCGGACTGGTCTTTGCGTCAGACTCACGGACTCATGCGGGAGTCGACAATATTGCACGATTCTGCAAGATGACAGTGTTTGAACGCGTTAACGATCGGGTCATCATTCTTTTAAGTTCAGGCAACTTAGCCGGAACACAAGCCGTTATCAGCGTGCTGAAACAACGTAACGCCAAAAATGGGGAACCCAACCTATGGAGTGCGGAGTCTATGTTTGATGCCGCGAACTTGGTGTCGGACGCAGTTCGTGACATTGATCGGCGTGACGGCCAACACTTGGCAGCCAGCGCTGTTAGCTTCAATGCCTCGTTCATACTCGGAGGACAAATTTCCGGGGAACCGCCACGTCTTTTTCGACTCTATGCGCAGGGCAACTTTATCGAGGCTAGCCTGGAGACGCCCTATCTCCAAACTGGGGAAACCAAATACGGAAAACCAATCCTTGATCGGGTCATTACCCGCTCAACCTCTCTGAACGACGCGGCAAAGTGTGTCCTCGTTTCTTTTGATTCTACGATGTGCAGTAATTTATCAGTCGGCATGCCGATCGATCTGATCTGCTATCAACGTGACAGTCTTGAAGTGCGAATGCGTCGACGCTTCGATGAGGGGGATGCCTATTTCACTGAACTCGGCAAGCAATGGACGGAAGGCACACGACAGGTTTTTAGACAACTACCCAACCTTGACTGGTGAGATAACTTAACATGAGCCCTGAGAAAATAGCGATGGATGGACTTGTCACCAGTTATGGTGAGTAGCATGGTGATCACGTGTGAGCATGGTGGCAATCGGATTCCCGAGCCGTATCGCTTCCTGTTTCATGACCATCAGTCACTACTGGACTCTCATCGTGGCTTTGACCCCGGCGCACTCAGCATGGCAAGAGGGCTGGCAACGGCATTTGGATCTCCGCTGGTGACCTCCACCGTCAGCCGCCTGCTTGTTGACCTGAATCGCTCTGTCGGCCACCCGCGTCTCCATAACGAAGCGATCAGAAACGCACCCACCGAGATTCGCCAACAAATATTAAAGCATTATTACCAGCCGTATCGTGAGCATACGGAGAGTTTGGTAAAACAGGCGATCGAAGACCACGGTCGGGTGATCCACCTTTCATCCCACAGTTTTACTCCCGAGTTGGATGGCAAGGTAAGAAATGCCGATATTGGCTTACTCTATGATCCAAGCCGAGCGGGCGAAGTGGATCTGTGCGAGCGCTGGAAGGCAGCACTCAAGACTTGCGCGCCCGATCTCCGCGTCCGTCGAAATTACCCTTATGCAGGAAAAGGCGACGGCCTGACTGCCTGGTTTCGGCAGCGGCTGTCACCCACAACCTATGTCGGTATCGAGTTGGAGATCAACCAAAAGCACATTATGCGGACCGGTCGACATTGGACTGCGCTGCGCAAGCAGATAGTTGAGTCCCTGCGCATAATCCTTGAGAGCGATTGTTCAAGGATTTCCAGGTAGAAACGATCCACCCTAACCAACATCAAAGTTTACACCAGACTATTCTGGCGTCAGCAGGAGCACCTCCATGAAGATCCGCATAGGCTACGAACTAATTTACAACTTCCCGCAGCCAACACCCATGATCCTGAATTTGAGCGTGCATTATACTCGTGCCTCAGACATCATCATTCCGGACTACCTGATCACCGACCCGCCAGTCCCGATTACCGCTTATCGCGATAATTTTGGTAACTGGTGTAGCCGTATCGTCGCCCCCCAGGGTCGGCTTAGACTGTCCACCGACGCGCTTGTAAGAGACACTGGCCAGCCAGATAGAACAATCTCACAGGCGAAACAAACACCAGTAGAAAAACTGCCTGACGAAACGTTGTTGTTTCTGTTGGGGAGCCGATATTGCGAAACCGATCGCTTATCCGAGACTGCTTGGCAACTGTTCGACAACTCACCCACTGGATGGGCCCGCGTTCAGGCAATCTGCGACTATGTAAATCAACATATTACCTTTGGCTATGAATATGCGCGCCGCACAAAAACTGCCTGGGAGGTTTTTCAGGAAAGATCAGGGGTTTGCCGGGACTATGCGCATCTTGCCATCACTTTTTGCCGATGCATGAATATTCCAGCTCGTTACTGCAGCGGCTACCTGGGCGATATCGGTATACCGCCACCCTATGGTGTTATGGATTTTGCTGGTTGGTTCGAGGCCTATCTGGATGGCCAGTGGTTCACCTTTGACGCTCGTAACAATATCCCGCGCATTGGACGCGTGCTAATCGCTCGGGGTAGGGATGCCGCCGATGTCGCCATCACCTGCACTTTCGGCCCCAATACTCTGGAGAGCTTCAAGGTTAGGACCGAAGAGGTGAGCGAGATAGATCTAGGATAACGGCTCACTGTCATCTAAGGTACTATCGGTGATTTGCTTTGCATGGCTTGGTTTACTGCCCTGGCAGTTTCAATTAAATGCCTTTTTCATGTATCAAAATCGACTATTTAAAGCTGGATTTTGAGCTAAATTTATTGGGCGCAGAATGCTGTTTCAGCATTGCCATTAAGACCTGCTTGATTCGAACTTTGCATCTGTGATCATGTTTAGTTCGGTAGCTTTACAAACCGAATTTCCTTACCTCGCCTTGGTGGCTACATCCAAGAGCGCGATAGAGGGGCTAACCCGCACGTTGGGCACAGAATGGCTGTTCAAATGCGCTGGACTGTTGCGAGCCACATGACCAGCCTGGGCGTTTCGAGACTGACCGTGTTAAAGATACTCAATCACAGTGAGAGTGGAATCACCGCTGTTTATGATCGGCACAGTCATGACCGGGAAAAACGTGCGGCTTTATTGTTATGGAGCGACCGCTTGCTCGATAGGGCAGCGGCAAAGCAGAAATGCAGGTGTCGGTCACCGGATATATGTGCATCCATCACTCTTAAATTTAGTTGTAAGCCAGCAAATTAGGTGTTAGAAAGTTCGATAATTCCGCTTCATAGAGTAATCCCTTCATGCAAAAATCTCATAAATTAATGTTTTTCTCCCTTTTAATGCTACTCAGTGTAGTTATCCGGGCTGAAATAATGGATGACAGACTGATGATAGGTTCATTTTCATCAGGAATACTCGATAACTGGGAGGCAAAAGAGTTTAAAGGACAAACCCGCTACCAATTAGTTGATCTTCATGGAACCCAAGTATTAAAAGCAGAAAGCGTTGGCAGCGCTTCAGGGCTTTTTAATGAGCAGCGCATTGATTTACAAAAAACACCGGTTATGAACTGGCGCTGGCATATTGAAAATCGGCTGGCCAAAGACATCAATGAGCAGGCCAAATCCGGCGACGATTATGCAGCAAGAATCTATGTTGTCGTCAGTGGCGGCGCTGCTTTCTGGCAAACGAAGGCGATCAATTATGTGTGGTCAAGTACCCTGCCTGTCGGCAAAGTCTGGCCCAATGCCTACGCCCAATCAGGTCTCAACGGTAAATTAATTATGATTGCACTGAGATCATCAACCGATCAAACGGGTACCTGGTATTCAGAAAAACGCAATATTTATGATGACCTTAAACACGAATTTGGAGAGGATATACACTACATTGATGCTGTTGCCATCATGTCTGATAGTGATGACTCCCAAGGTAAAGTAACGGCTTATTACGGTGATATTTACTTTAGTAAAAACTGATTAACTAGGCTCGAAACATGACCCGGTCTTGAGTAAACCGATTTTCCGGCGCTACACAACCACAGGCTCAAGCCGGCAAGTTTGAATAACGGACTAAAATCCGGATACGCAGTAGCTCACGGGTGCGTTTTAGTCGGGGTTTCATTTTGAAAATGTCGTTTGGATTACATTGAATCCTGTAATCCACATCGGATTCGACTGGCGGCACAGGCGGTTTCGCACAAGATGCATCGCAGCTAAGGATTGACTTAGCGCGCCCTGACTGAGTTGCGTTTACCGAAAGCCTCGCCATCGCTTCGGCTTATCTCAAGTCGAATTGCTTGAGCTTTAAAGTGGCTATCAACTTCACGATATTCTGAAGCCGTTATAGCCAAATTACTCAGCTAAGTTTTTTTTATTGTATTCAACCAATTCCAGAGTCCGTTATCATTCAGCACCATCATCTTTAAAGAGGTTACAGAAAATGAACAACCCTAAAAGCAATATCCTGTTATTGAGTTTAATCCTGAGTACCAGCTCTGTCGGAGCTTCTCCCTTTTCAAGTCTCTATGTTTTGGGTGACAGCCTTTCCGATATCGGGGCCAGTTCATCCGCCGTGTACAGTATTTATAATTTTTTGGGGGGCAATTGTGATCCAGGACATCCTTGCCCTCCTTACTATGAAGGACGTTATTCGAACGGCCCGATTACCGCTGAATTATTGGCAGACTCCATCTTACCGGGTGGCGCAGACAGTTCTAACTATTACAGTTATGCGGTTGCCGGCTCAACGACTGGAATAGGAAATTTTGGCGATGGTGGTTCAGCTACTAGTCTGGGATTTGGGCTTTTGCCGGGAATGGCCTTTCAAATTGCGACTTATTTACCCAGTGTAAATACTCATTCTGATACCTTACACTTGGTTTGGGGTGGCGCTAATGACTTCTTGACCGGGGACTCGGCGTCCGGGGCCGCTCAAAACATAGCGGGTACTGTCAGCACCCTTGCCGCAGCAGGCGCTAAAAATATTTTAGTCCCGAATCTGCCGAATCTAAGCGTAACCCCCTTTGTTCAGTCACAAACCTCAGTGGTAATAGAGTCTGCCTATAATTTTTCTGTAGATTTCAATACCGCCCTAAGTGATCATTTAGATCAACTGGGGGCCTTATACCCGACAACCACTATTTTCCAATTCGATACCTTCAGTTTGTTTGATAAAATTATAGAGGATCCGACCAGTTACGGTTTTAGCAATACGGTTGATGCCTGTGTAGTGTTGCCCGATGTTTGCGCTAATGCAAGCGGTTATCTATTCTGGGATGACTTTCATCCTACTCACCAGACACACCAAATATTTGCATCTGCCATGGCCAGTGCCGTGCCTCTTCCCGGTTCACTTTTTTTATTCATAACCGGATTGATCGGTTTAGTGTGGACCCCGATACAAAAGGCCAAATCACTTAGTTTTCCGCCTGGTTTTCCAGGGCGTTCATAAGGGGATGTTCTTAGCTTTAACGTATTAAACCACTAATTGGTGAGAGCATCTGGTCTAATCAAAATCAGCCGGATAGAAAAATGACTCATCGACAAGTTTGGAACCGGCTGAATACGGAAGACTTCCTTAGGAGCCTAACGTATTCAGCTTTTTGGCCATGACTCGAGTGTTAAAGCCATAAGACCGCCGACATGACTGCCAACATAGGCTTAACTGAAGTTTCCCACTCTTTTCAAAAACGGGCTGCTATTTTGCTTGGACTGCAGCAATTATCAGCCACTTTGCGACATTCAAGACTTGAAATGTATGACAATTGCATCACAAATAGCAACTTTTCAGTTTAGCTATTCTGCGCGTGGTCATGTTTGCGGCTTTTATGGCAAGGCTATTTTGTTCGACGCTTACAAGGAAGTAAGCGGTAGACTGCGTCGGGAACTGGCAATCGAGAGCAATGCGCGGAAACAGGCGCAGAGCAAGCTCTGTAACTGTTTCCGCGCCTTGCTCACGTTCCCTACTTCCATCCATGGAGGCAACGCCTCTATCGGACAAAAGAGCGCATCAGAAAACCGCAAATGTGGTCGCGCGAAGTATATAGACCTTTCGCACTTCAAATGTCGGCAGTGCCAAAGGAGGCAACGGGTTGTTCGGCAAAGGCTTTGCCAACATGGATGCTGGCATAGAGCTTACATGGATGTATTTACGGCGTCCTTTGACGGGCACCCCGGTGCCGAATTTCGATCTACAATGGGTATATTTGCTTGATTGCATAACCCTTGGCCAGCTCCTTCAAGACGTTGCCTGAAAAAATTCAGGGACTCTGTCAAGTTTATTTGTAGAAATAAAGTCTGAAAAAGTGGCTCAAAATTGTTGGCCATTTTGGCTCCGTTTATTTCGTCATTAACAGATTGACCCCGACCAGCAGGTATATGGCCTAAATGGGATATCGAGAAACCCTACTGCGCCAAGAAGCGGGCATCAAAAGTTCAACAGGAAATGAACACTTTGTAACGTTATGTAAATCTTCACAGAGCGACCGAGAGCTGCTATTCGGCCAGACACATGCTTGGCTTTTTTGAACGACTTATGCGTATTGGTCAACTGAAGCATGTCATCAGGTACAACCCGTATAGGAAAGCCGCTCTAAATGCTACATCCAAATCAGAAGGCGGAATTCACAGATCAACCAAAAATATGAGTGTTTTCTTCAAATTGGAATAAAAACGAATGCCATCACATCATTATGGTAATTGTCTTTTGTCTTGTATTCCCTATAACCCTTACTAGCGGCAATACCTAGCACATAATTTTCTCCCGAGTGCTTGATTAGCATCGAACGGGTTCCGCCATTTTTCAATTTGAAATAGGCATCATCTATTGGCAATTTATCCCCCACGCGATAGTGAAGATGATTAGCAACGCTCAAAATCATCCCTTTGCGATCAGTAAATACCGCAAAACTATTCGTCATAGGAGAACCGTCGGGCTTTTTTGGCAGGATTTCGCGCAGCATCGCAGCAAATTGTGGCTCACTGTCAAAAACAAGGCCGATTCCACCCAACACTTTATCGGTGTCTATCAAATCAGTAATAGCAGCGTTGTAAATATAGGTAGGGCGATCGTTATAAAGTACTGTGGACGAAAAACTTGATACGCTGTAGGACTGGCTGTTGGCATTATCCATGTCGATCTTAAAGCCTGACGATTTATTGACCTTCACGCCTATCAAACCTGACTGCTGCGGGTTTGAAACTGCAACAATTACGCCTTGCGTATTGTAGACATAGATGTTGGTGTAAACCGTATAGAGGGCGTTGATATAAGAAAGAATTTCACTGATCTCACGCGTATCGACATCAGAAATTTCTGACTTTGCCAGGTTGCGGCGAAACAACGAGGTCAAAGCCCACCATCGGCAATCGTTAGCTCTCTCGTAAAGATTGCGATCCATGATATCTACCGCCAACGATGCCAGGAAGCCGGCATTATTCAGATGCGAGGACATCACGGTTACTTCCTGTAAGCTATTGACGGAGGTTGTAAACAAAGAGGAAATGTCAGTACCAATTTGTTTAATAGCCTCCAACACCGGCATAAATTCCGCAGCGTTTCTTCGGGCCGAAGCAATTTTCCCGTTCAACACCAGTAAACTAAGATCCGCATTGATATCCGAGGAGGCTTTACGGATTACTTTTAGATCCTGTGGAAAACTATCAGATTGGTCAATGATCTCTTTATATTCCTGGCCCTCTTTAACAGACAGGTCTCTCTTAAAAGCCGAATCTAATCGGGTTAACATCTGCCCGTGCCAACCCAGACCATAAAAGCCCTGATAGCCATTGGTCCTTCTCGTGTTAACGATGTAATCAAAGCGTTGAAAACGAGTCAATGAGCTCGTCTCATAGTAATCAGAATAGGTCCCTAATGGTAAAATCTGTTCGTTACTGCTAGCGATAACTCGTCCTTCTGAGTTCAAAATACTGATAACTTCGTTGTTGCATTCACTGACTAAATTGGCAAATATACCCTGCATTTCATCGTCAAATCGGAAACACAAACAGAGTACGCCAAGAATTCGCGAGTTTTTTTGATCAGTTTCAGTAATCTTGCAGGAATAAATTAACGAATGGCGTCGGTTTGCTTGCAGTTCACTGTAGCGAAAGGTTTCCACATAGGCCTGTTGCGAATCTAAGGTTTCCTGTATTAGAGGATCGGTTGATACAGTAATTTGATTGCTAGGGTCTAAATGCGCTCGGATTTTGGCCTGAGTGTCTAATATGATGATTTCGTCGTAAACACTGTATTTTTTGACATATTCCTTTAGGCGATTTTCAATGAACTCAATCTGGCTTTGATCAGATTGAGCCTGGTTAAGAAAAACCCGAATATCATTGTCTGTTGCCAGAAAGCCAACATCGGCGGTGCGTTCAAAAAGATTACGAATCAGTAAGTCAATGGCAACTTGTGCCCTGGAAGCGTTATCCAACAGTAGCTTTTGTAAGTTTTCACGTAACAAGCTGTCGGTCAGGTTTCGCTGCAGTACCCCAAATTTAATTTGAGTACGATTCATGTCATCCAAAATCATCGACGCAACATTGTGGCTGTTAATCTTGCCGATGAGAGTAATTTTACCCCACAATTTGTTTAATTGGGCTAATTGGGTTTCTAAACTTTTGACCTCAGGCAAAGCGGCTAACAGTTTGGTAGAGTGGGTATTGAATAAGGTATCCATGCTTCTCCAAACAGTGGGTTGAAAGGATCAATTAAGACAAATTTTCATTTTGATTCAATATTAATCGCTTACAGGTTTAAGCAAAAATTACACCATAGCCACCCTTGCTGATTTTTCCTAAAATAAATATCGATTGATAATATCCGATGCACTAAAACAGTGCGCTATGCACCTTTATAAGCACTGAGACCTTTCCGAGCGATCACACATCATAGGCTCGATTTAATCATCTATCTCGCCCTAAATAACAGCACAAATCCTGCCTGTCGGTTAAAAAGAACAAAATGTCAGCGAAAATGAAGGCGCACTTAGCGCGTCTCCTCCATGCGTAGTTGCGAGCTAGGAGGCTGCCCGATAATTGAAAAAGCATGGTATCAGTTCATTCCCTGGGAACTAAACGCAGGATCCGGATGCCTTTATGTTATATTGTTTAACAATATCAACAAGATAATGTATCTTTATTAAAAATAACAGGCCTTTGCGCAGCGGTGACGATTCCCTTCAAATCCTGACCGTTTGAGTTTCATCAATACCAATTATTTCCCGGCAGTGTGTTTGACCCCCTTCCGGAGGATCATGAATGCTTTCTCTACGGCGAACTGTTCGAGCAGTTGGATACCGCTAGCGTTGAGCAGACCTATAGCCGGAAAGGCCAGCACGCCTATCACCCGAAGTTGATGGTTTCGATTCTGATCTATGCCTACAGCCGCGGCGTATTCAGGCAACGATAAACCTGCTTGGAACTGAATGCAATTCATAGCCATATGACGAGACTCCTTTGTAAATTAAACAACAGAATGCGTTTTCCCAGTCACGAAATACCGGGTTATCTGGCTTGAGCTGAAGCATCTGGCTAATCAGGAAAAATTAAGTAAGCTATCGCACAGAAATTCTAATAATTAGCAGTCATTATCAATCTAAATAGCCGCTTTAATTAGGGTAACAAGTTTATGTCCAGGATATGCTAGTACAAGCAATCGCTCGGCGTCGCGAAGCACTCCATAGCTTGGTGCAACGAGCCGAGATTGTGTTGTCGGCAAGAACAGCGAGCTATAACAAAACCATCAGCCAAGACTTGGGGTTATGCGAGGAGACGGTTGGTTTTTGGCGAAAGCACTGGGTCGATAACACCGCTGAATTGGAAAAGTTTAAGGATAAACCCAAGCAGTTACGGGAAGCGGTCGGCCAAGTGCTGGCGGACAGACCGCGCCCAGGTAGCCCCGGTACATTTACGGCAGAATAGATTTGCCAATTGTTGGCGGTTGCCTGTGAAACACCCCCGGAATACCTCAGTCACTGGAAGCAGCCGGAGCTAGTTCGGACAATGATCAATCGGGGTATTGTCGCCAGCATATCAGCCAGCGGTGTCGAGCGTTTTTTAATATCAGGGGAACTTAAAACTCCATCGGATCAAATTTTGGTTGATTCATAAGGTCGAGAATGAAGCGAACTTTCGGCAATACGTGCGAGCTGTGTGTAAACTTTATCACCCAGCACAGGAGCTTCATGAGTCGGGCGTTTAGCTGATAAGTGTTGATGAAAAGACAGGCATTCAGGCACTGGAACGGATACATCCCGACCATGCGATGTCCAAAGGGAAACTGGGTTGCATGAGTTTGAATACACGCGGCATGGCACACAATCCCTGATAACTAATTTTGAAGTGGCTACCGGTAAAGTCATCTGTCCCACTCTTGGCGACGCCCGGCAGAAGACGACTTTGTGTCTCACATCCGGGCGACGGTAGCAACCGATCCCGATGCAAAATGGGTGTTTGTCGCCGACCCGCTCAATACCCATAAGTCGGCCTCGTTGGTTGAATGCTTGGCGGAGCTCTGCGGCATAAAAGACGCATTAGGCGAGAAAGGCAAATCCGGTATTTTAGAGAATATGGCTTCCCGCGCAGACTTTTTACAATGCTCTGATCATCGTATCCGTTTTGTGTATACGCCCAAACATTGTTCATGGCTTAATCAGATAGAAATCTGGTTCGGTATCCTGAGCCGTCGGTTACTAAAACGTGGGAGTTTTCCATCAAAGGAAGTTTTAAATGCACGCATTCTGTCATTCATTGAGTTTTTTAATGTGACTTTAGCAAAACCGTTTCGATGGACTTATATTGGCAAACCTCTGCTTGTTTAGATTATCGAATGTATTTCGGAAGCTGGGTACTCGCTTTTTATAGATTAGTACGATCAATCTTATGTAAGTACTGACCAAATTAGCGGAACAATTAACTTGAATAAAATGAAGTCCTTACCCGACGATGAAAAAATTCAGGCTGAGCAAGGTTCTGACGCGTCTCAAGTCCTTGTCAGGTTAACGAAATTGTCAAGTTGGCTAGATGATCGTTACCTAATACCTGGCACCGACTGGCGAGTAGGATACGATAGTATATTAGGTTTGATACCAGGGATTGGAGATATCTTAACCAGTTCTTTAGGCTTATATATTGTTTATAAAGCCAAGCGATTAAATGTGCCGAATTGGGTTTTAGCACAAATGCTATGGTATTTGGCAGTTGACGCGGTGGTGGGCTCGGTACCTGTTTTTGGCGATTTTTTTGATATGAGATATAAGGCTCATCGTAAGAATGTTCAGGTTTTATTGAATCATTTGGAAAATAAAAAGTACGTAAAATCAGGGTTAGATCTCTAGTCACTTTTAATAAGCTCAAAAAAGACTGTAAGTTTACATGAACTAATCGATTGACTTGTCTTGCCGGTCGTCATAATTGGACGCCAGCCCGAGCAAGTGGCTGAACAAAACTATTGAGGTGGTTTCGAGTAAGGTGTTGCCTCTAGAAACGGTAATTTTAAGGTATCTGCTCACCCCCTCCAATTTTAGTGGGTGTAGGTGGTTGATTGAAAAGGCTTCTGCGACAGGGATGTTGCAGAGAACTACAGGGACGTATTGATGCGTCCTTTGAAATCAAGCATCTACACCCTTAATTCAAAGCGGGCGAGCAGTTACATATTAAGTTTACATTACTGTTATTCGCCTGTGACTAAAGAGGACAACAGTAAATCTAAAAATCAAAGTTATCATCATGGCCTGGAGTGCAATGCATTCACTGGCTCCGGGGGTCAACTTAGTTGGAGCTGCGTCAATGTCTAAACTCAAAAATTCTTCTCTCCATATTCTGTTAAATGCTCAGTCAGGAAAAGACGATTCAAAAGAAGTCCGCAAAATTATTGAAGATACCTTAGTTGCAGCAGGAAGAAGTTTTAACATTTACTTAATCGAAGATCCGGAGGAGTTAGTCAAAATCGCACAACAAGCCGTAAACTCCGCTGCGCGTGATAAGGGCATTCTGGTGGCGGCCGGCGGTGATGGCGTTATTAACACCGTGATTCAGCAAGCAATACAAAGTGACTGTTATAGGGTCGGGATAATTCCACAAGGTACGTTTAATTTTTTTGCAAGAACGCATAACATACCCGAGGCGCTGGAGGGCGCTTTAGACACCATTTTGAATGGATATTACGAGCCGGTTCAGGTTGGTGTGATAAATGGTAAGGTTTTTCTGGTTAATGCCAGTCTAGGGCTTTATCCAGACTTGCTGGAGACCCGCGAACAATTTAAAAGTCGATGGGGCCGAAGTCGTTTCATCGCTGTTATTGCCGGAATGTACTTTCTGGCTCTTAATCGGCAGATTATTCATCTCAAGCTTACAACTCAAACTAGAAGCATTGAATTAGACACCCCCAGCCTTTTTATCGCTAACAACGCCCTTCAACTTAAAAATGTGGGGGTAGCTGAAGCGCAGAAAATTGAACAGGGCAAACTGGTCGCTATCATTCCCCGGCCACTCAACAAATTGGCGATGGTTAAATTATTAATCAAGGGAGTACTCGCTGATCTTGATAATGATGAAAATATCCTGAGCTTCCCATTTGAAAAAATGACTGTCCGTTTTGCCAGATTTTTAGGTTCTAATGTTAAAGCAGCGATTGATGGGGAAGTCATTTGGCTTAAAGCACCGATTGAGATTGGTATAGCTGAACGGGCCTTATTGTTGATTAAGCCACGATACACACCCGATTGATTAAAATTGATGGACGTAATCCTGCATCTCTCTGACCCACATTTCGGAACCGAGCTACCTGAGGTGACGCAAGCTTTAATTGAGTTAACGTATCAGGAACAACCAAACTTAACGATTATATCCGGCGACATAACCCAAAGAGCGAGAACTAAACAATTCACCGCAGCCAAAGCCTTTACTGAAGCCTTACAAAGTAAGACCAAGGTTGTGATAGCTGGAAATCACGATATACCGCTCTTCAATCTACCCATGCGATTATTCTGGCCTTATTATAATTATCAAAAAACTTTTGGAGAAAATCTTGAGCCGGTCTTTGAGTCAGACACCTTACTGGTTGTTACCGTCAAAACGACGCGCCGTTATAGGCATGTAAATGGTGAACTATCGGTTACTCAGATCGATCGGGTTTGTCGCCTATTACAGCAAGGTAAACCATCGCAGTTACGCATTGTTGTTGCGCACCATCCCCTCTTTGTAAATAATATGGTGGATGAGGATAACGTAGTTAAAGGGCGCGATAGAGCTATCTTCCAGTGGGCAAAAGCAGGCGCTGACCTTATTTTAGGTGGCCATATTCATTTGCCCTTTATTATTCCGCTGCACCAAAAGATTGATGAATTAACGTATCCGCTTTGGGTGATTCAGGCTGGTCCTGCAGTATCGGAGAGAATGCGCTGGAATGCCGGTAACTCAGTCAATATTATTCGTTACCAGGAGTCATCGGATGAGCCACGACATTGCAAAGTCGAACAATGGGATTATCACGACCAACAATCCGGCTTCCTTTGTGTTGCAAAAGAAACATTAAAACTTTCCCTTGCAACTTTATAGAATTAATTTATTGCACAAGAAGTGGTTTACCGCACGCCAAAACTTACCGTTCGCTGGGATCGGTGTTAGCTACCGGCTTAATTTTCACTGCTGCTGGCATAATTAACCGGCATCACCCACTGTATTTCACATAGAGCCATAAAAAATAGAGTGACATTCTTATTTTGCAGTTCCTGATGAACCTTTAACAAGTCAGGCGATACGCAATCATCTGGCTGATGACTGAGCCAATGTAGGAAACAATAACTTCTCTGACTCCGCATCAGTTAACGTATCCGGCAAAAGCCAGGATAATCCGGCTTGCTCGGCACGTTCCACATAATTCGTCACTGCTGGCCTTGAGATATTGCATCTTTGGGCAATCTTTCGATTAGGCTTATTTCAGGCGTAAGGTCTTTTATTTTTCGCATAGATAACCTATTAGCCGGCATCTGCTTCCTCTTAATAATGATGCAGAATATCCCTTAGTTATACCCATCGCAGATCGAAATTCGACACCGGGGTGCCCGCCAGAGGGTGGCAGCTTTGGGGCAGGAATACGCAGAGTTAGAACTCCATTATTCGATAACCAATGTAATGCAATAGTAAAGCACCCCAAAAACCCTTATTTCATTTATAATTTTTGTCATGGCCACTGAAGAGGAAGCCTATGCGAATTGTTTGCCTGTCGGATACTCACGGAATGACCGACCGGATCGAGGTGCCTGATGGCGATGTGCTGGTGGTAGCGGGAGACATCTGTCTGGCAGGATATGATTCGGAATTGAAGATATTTGATGAATTCATGCTAAGCCTGCCGCACAAAGCCAAATTTTTAGTTGCAGGCAATCATGATTGGCCGATTGCAGATGGGGTCAGTTTTCATTTTAAAAGACTGATTAAAAATGTAATTTATCTCGAGGACAGAGGCGTTGAAATTAATGGCGTGAAATTCTGGGGGTCTCCCTGGCAACCTGAATTTTTTAACTGGGCGTTCAATCTGCCGCGTGGACAGCCGCTAGCGCAGATGTGGTCATTAATTCCCGACGATACCGATGTACTTATTACGCATACCCCCCCTAACGGAATATTGGACCAGATCTATAGCGGCGAAGTGGTTGGCTGTGAAGACTTGCTTTATGCATTGGAGCGTATCAAGCCGAAGCTGCATATTTTTGGGCACATCCACGAGGGTTATGGCGTTATGGAGCGTAAAGGCACCACTTTCGTCAATGCTTCAATTTGCGATGCAGGGTATCAGCCTGTCAACGCGCCGATTGTAATTGATTTGTAGCTGAAATGAAAAAACACCCGGCAATCAGTTTTTCGGCTGAATTAAGTCCCTATCATGAGCCCATAGCGAAGCGCCTATGACCGCAGCCGGTGCTATTAAAATATTCAATAGCGGCAAGGTGAGACCCAGCATAACCAAACCTCCGAAACTCAGCGTGCTAAGTCTATAACGCGACAGAATCTGTTTTTGTTCGGCAAATAAAATACCTGCGTTTTCAAGCGGGTACGCAAAATATTCCATAGCCATAGCCCATGCACCAAAGAGACCCCATAACACCGGCGCTACGATGTTGATGCCCGGTATAACCGATAGGATAAGCAACGGTAAGGCTCTGAGCAGTAAATAGCGGGCCCTGCCTAATTCAGCCAGAACAACCTTGACTACCGGAGGTTCCTTGACAAAAACCGGATCGGCTTTTATGAGCCGCGTCGTTTTCGCCGACAAGGCGCCATAAAAAGGTGCAGCCAACAGATTTGCTATCAGCGTAAACGTAAAAAAACCGATCACAAAAAACCCGACAAAAAATAATGGCCACAATATCCAGTTCAACCAAGTGAGCCAGTCTGGAATAAATTGCTGAATCAGCGCATCGATATAGGTATAGGCAAGAAAAAGCAGTGTGCTGTAAAGAACCAGATTGATGGCTAACGGAATCAGGATAAATTGGCGCAACTCTGACTTGGTCAGCCATTTCAGACCTTTGACCAAATAACCGAAGCTTGCCATGGGGTTGTTGTCGTTGATCAATCGCATTACTGTAAACTCCTGATACCTTTTTCAGAGGGGTTTAAAACCACTCCTTTTTCGGTCACTATCGCAGTAATTAGTTCCGCAGGGGTAACGTCAAATACCGGATTCCAGGCAGTGACGAGCGAGCCGCTTTGCTCATAACATTCAGGAAGCAGTTCTCTTGCTTCGCGCTGTTCTATTTCGATGGTATTGCCGTTTTCCAAGGACCAATCGATAGTGGATGTAGGCGCGGCAATCATCAGTTTGATGCCGTGTTGTTTGGCCAGCACGGCCAATGAATAGGTGCCGATTTTGTTGGCCGTATCGCCGTTTGCCGCAATCCGGTCGGCCCCGACGACGATCCATTCGATAGCACCTGATTTCATGAGCCAAGCTGCAGCAGAATCGGCAACCAGCGTCACAGGGATACCATCCTGAGCCAATTCCCATGCCGTCAATCGGGCGCCTTGCAGCCAGGGTCTGGTTTCACCGGCGTAGATAGATTTCAGTCCTCGTTTATACGCGCTGCGAATGACGCCTAATGCTGTTCCGTAGCCGCCGGTAGCCAAGGCCCCTGCATTGCAATGCGTCATAACGCCTTTCGCGTTGCCGATGATATCGGCACCGAACTCAGCCATTTTATGATTCGCACTGATATCCTCTTCATGAATTTTATTAGCCAAACTTAAAAATTCATCGACGGGATTGCCCTGAATTCCGGCCAGCAAGTCAGTCATCTGCTTCAAAGCCCAGAACAGGTTGACAGCCGTCGGGCGAGACTGTGCCAGTTTGGCTATATCTTCGGCAACTTTTACACGCCACTCATCGCCTGTTTCGTCAAAATGCTGGCGAACCGACAAAACCACGCCGTAGGCTGCGGCAATACCAATCGCGGGAGCGCCTCGTACTTCCATACTTCTTATCGCATCAAAAACACCCTCTGCATCGGAATATTCATGATAAACGATGGTTTGCGGTAAACAACGCTGATCCAACACTTTCAGCGAATGGCCTGTCCAATGCAGAGCCTGAACAGTCAATTGAGTTTGTTCATTCATTATTGATCCAATCAAGGTTAAAAAAGTTATAATTCTGTTACTTGATTCAGGAACAGCACATGAACGTCGATATTCTCATCCATGCACGTTGGATTATACCCGTTGAACCGGCATCCGTAACCTATGAAAACCACACGCTGGTCATTGATGACGGCAGAATAATCGATTTACTTCCCGAAGAGATGGCCAGTTCCAAATATCAGGGACGGACAGTTGAAAGAATGGATAAGCACGCGCTGATTCCGGGACTGATCAACAGCCATACGCACGCCGCAATGTCACTGATGCGCGGCATAGCGGACGATTTACCGTTGATGGATTGGCTACAGCATCATATCTGGCCTTTGGAACAACAGTGGATGGGCAAGGCCTTTGTCCGGGACGGAACCGACCTGGCAATTGCGGAAATGATCCGAAGCGGTACGACCTGTTTCAATGACATGTATTTTTTCCCTGAAATTGCCGCTCAGCAAGCCATACAGCATGGCATGCGTGCTTCCATAGGCTTGATACTGATTGATTATCCTTCGGCGTGGGCTGACAACAGCGATCATTATCTGGAAAAAGGACTCGCCTTGTACGATGAGTTTCGGCACGAACCGCTGATCAGCATGCCGTTTGCTCCTCATGCGCCTTATACGGTATCAGATGGGCCCTTACAAAAAGTCAGAACCTTGGCCGATGAACTGGACATACCGGTTCATATGCATGTGCATGAAACCCAACACGAAGTTGAAGATGAACAAAAGAAGTCAGGCAAACGCCCGATTCAGCGCCTGCATGAACTGGGACTCATCAATCCTTCGTTGATCGCGGTTCATATGACGCAATTGACGGATGAGGAAATCCAGTTATTTGCCGCAGCCGGAGCGCATATCGTTCATTGCCCGGAATCAAACTTAAAACTGGCCAGCGGCTTTTGTCCTGTCGCCAAATGCCTGGACGCCGGAATTAACGTGGCACTGGGCACTGATGGTGCCGCAAGCAACAATGATTTGGACATGTTTTCCGAAATGCGAACCGCTGCACTGCTCGGCTAGGCTGTTGCTAGTGATGCCAGCGCAGTTCCGGCAGCAACCGCATTAAGAATGGCGACGCTGAACGGGGCCAAAGCCTTGGGACTGGATAGCGAAACCGGTTCACTGGAAATAGGCAAAGCAGCTGATGTGGTTGCCATTGATTTATCGCAGCTGGAAACTCAACCGCTTTATTGCCCGGTGTCTCAAATCGTCTATGCTGCCGGCCGGCAACACGTCACCGATGTGTGGGTTAACGGCAAGCGGCTCCTCAAGCAACAGCAACTCACGACACTGTCAATCACTGATCTGACAATTAGAATTAATGAATGGCAGGCGCGTCTCGCCAAAGGCTAATTAAAGAGCCAGACGACCCTCTTTTGTGGGTGAAATGATTTTTCCTGGATTATCCATTCGCATGATTTAAATAAATGCGAATTTCAACGATACCAATAACCTAGTATTTTAGTATACAATAGCCATAAAGCACGGACCATTACTTATGACAGCAAAAGAAAACGTTCACTTACATGAGATTCACAAATTCGGTTCCCTGGCAGAACGCTGGTGGGACACACAAGGTGAATTCAAAACATTGCACGATATCAATCCTCTTCGGCTGAGGTTTATTCGTGATCATGCCTATATTGACGGCAGACGCATCGTTGACGTGGGATGCGGCGGCGGTATCCTGACCGAAGGTCTCGCCAAGAATGCGGCAAAAGTATTGGGAATTGACCTGAGTCAGGAATTGATAGACATTGCCGACTTGCATAGTCTGGAGTCCGGAATCAAAGCCGAATACCGCAAAATCAGCGCCGAAGCCTTGGCACAGGAACAACCGGAAAGCTTTGATCACGTCACTTGTATGGAAATGCTGGAGCATGTGCCGGATCCATTATCTATTGTTTACGCTTGCGCTCAACTGGTTAAACCGGGCGGCATGGTGTTTTTCTCTACACTTAACCGTAAACCCAAAGCCTATCTTCTTGCAATTGTTGCAGCTGAACATATGTTAAAAATGGTACCCAAGGGAACGCATGATTTTAAAACTTTCATCAAACCCTCCGAACTAAGCCAGTGGGCCCGTTATGCAGGGCTTGAGCTAGTTAGTCTGTGCGGCATCGAGTACAACCCGTTCAACAAACGTTTCAGTCTTGGCAAGGATATTGATGTCAATTATCTGGCCGCGTTCCGACGACCCGAATAACGTTATGAGCCATGATTTTAAATTGTCCTGCGTCTTGTTCGATTTAGACGGCACCCTGGTCGATACTGCCCCGGATTTGATTGCCTGTCTGAACTTCGCCTTAGCCGACTCAGGTATCGAAACAATTAGCGTAGAATCGGTACGCCCGTTGATATCGTTCGGTGCATCGGCCATGATCAAACTTTGTTTACAAGACCGTTTTACACAGGACTTGCACGACTCACTGCTGATCACCATGCTTGATCACTATCAGACCCATATTGCCGAACACTCTGTCTTCTTTCCCGGCATGCCTGAAACGCTGGCCGGCATCGAAGCCAGCGGTCTTAAATGGGGGGTGATTACCAATAAGCAAAAACGCTTTACTGAACCGTTGATGACTGCATTAGACCTTAATCAGCGGGCGGCTTGCATTATCAGCGGCGACAGCACCGGCAACAGCAAACCGCATCCCGAACCCATGTTCGCCGGCTGCAAACAGGCTGACGTAGCCCCCGAGGAATGCGTTTATATCGGTGATGCTTCTCATGACATTGCCGCCGGAAAAAATGCCGGCATGAAAACATTGGCAGCCTTATACGGCTACCTGAAGCCCGAAGATACCCCACACTCATGGGGAGCCGACGCTCTGATTGAACACCCTGAACAGATTGAAGCATGGATAAAAACAGCACTATGTCATTAAGCGGACAAGTTATTCTGATAACCGGCGCCGGGGGCGGATTAGGCGGAAGCGCCGCGCTTGCGCTTGCCAAACAAGGCGCGCATATCATTTTACTGGATAAAAGCATTCCAAAACTGGAAGCGGTTTATGACGCCATTGTTTCGGAACAAGCGCCCGAACCCGTTCTTTATCCGTTCGATCTAGCCGGTGCCAATGAAAACGATTACCAGGATTTGGCGGACCGTATTGAAAGCAAATACGGCCAATTGAATGGGTTATTGCATTCAGCAGTTGAGTTTGTCGCGTTTGAACCGATTGCGATCACTAAAACCAAAGACTGGGGGCATACGCTGAATGTCAATTTGAACGCCCCTTTCTTACTTTGCCGGGTTTTGTTACCCCTTTTACAAAAAAGTGAACCCGCGTCCATCGTTTTTACAAGCGATTCTCGAGCCAGAACCGCACCTGCCTATTCCAGCGCTTACGGCGTATCGAAAATAGCGCTGGAGGGACTCGCGCACATTCTGGCGGAGGAACTGGAAGCAGAAGGCAAGATCCGGGTCAACACCTTGATTCCTGGACCTGTTAACTCACCGGTACGCAAAAAATCTTATCCGGCCGAAGATAAAAGCCTTTTACCGGAAATGCATTCACTGGCTGATATTTACCTTTATCTGTTCAGTCCGGCTAGTATCGGCATGAACGGACAAATCATCGACGCACACACATTCAAGCAATAAAGGATCCTTCTAAATATGGCTGCAAGAGAAACGATAACCTTAACTCGCGATGTCAACGTCGTCATGATACCGGATGGCAATCCCAGTACATTGACCCAAGGCACAGTGGTCACCCTTCATCAATCGCTAGGCAATAACTACACGGTGGTGACCGATTACGGCCACATGGTGCGTATTGCCAGCGCTGATGCCGACGTATTGGGTAAAGAACCACATCATTTGGAAACGGTGGTCACTGAGACCGACCCGGAATCTGTCGAAAAAAACTGCTGGGAAGTCATGAAAACAGTGTATGACCCGGAAATCCCGGTCAACATCGTTGATTTGGGCTTGGTTTACGGTTGCTATGTCACACCCGTCGAGAGCGGCAAAAACAGGGTCCAAATCCAGATGACACTGACCGCCCCTGGCTGTGGCATGGGGCCCGTTATTCAGGGTGACGTTGAAAAATCGATACGCGCCCTGCCCGGCGTGGAAAGCGTTGACGTTGAAGTCGTTCTTGATCCGCCCTGGTCACGAGAAATGATGTCCGAGGTTGCGCAAGTTCAACTGGGCTTGTATTAACCTGATTAGCAAGATGTTTCAGCTAAATAGTGCCATGGATGGTTAGCTTCGAGTTTCCATAAAGTATGGAATTAGGCAATCTCTGCCGAAACGACGCGGTCGGCTAGGAAAATAGAGTTAGAGCTGAAACATCTTTATAAAGTTGATCCGGTATTGATTTAATCGGCCTCTTCAAGAAAAAGTCCGGCAATTTGGTCTTCCAGATCAGGGCTTGTGCCAAATGCAATCTCTCGGATAATGCCCTGCTGATCAATCAAGACCTGCGAGGGCGTGCCTTTCAAATCAAAACGATCAAAAGTTTCGGCGTGAAATTGCAATGATTGAAAATAGTTTTTAACGTGTGCGCGAATGTTTTCTTGATGCTCAAACGTTTGTTCTGAAAAATCCGGTACCCGTTCACTGATGAAGCTGTCTATCACGCCATCGTTCACAGGTTCAGAACGCTTGACCAAACGGTCCATCGCGACAGGAAAAGGAATTTGGTAGGGCCAACGGCCATTAACCAATTCGCCTCGCTGCGATAATAATTCCAGCGTCGCGCCGGTGAGTTCATGCTGATTGATGAGTCTCTTTAGATTCTCCAGCGTATTTTTATCAAAATCTTCAAAAGCCGTAGCAATCCCTAAAACCACCAAACCTTTATCCGCAAAGCGCTCATGCAAAGAGATGGCGTGAGGCAGCGCATAAAGAAAACAGCCGGGGCAGTTGACTTGAAAAAAATCCAGCAAAACCACTTTACCCAACAGTTGGCTCAGTTGCACGGACTCACCCTGAACCCATTCTGAAATAGATAACTCCGGTGCCTGATCGCCTGTCTGCGCCTTCATGTCTTAACCTTCACTGATGAATCTTATACGATTTGAATTTTCAGCTTGAGCTTACGATCCAGTTTTTGCTGCCGCTTGGCTTCCAGCAATTTTGCAGCATCCGCCCCCATGTGAGCTTCACCTCTTTGCCGGGCCAGATTCATTTGCTTTTCACGCTCTATAAACCGGGATTTTTGCGTTTCAGTGACTTTGCCGAAGCAAAGCGGACAACTGACACCTTGTTCATATCGGTGGTCGGCTTTCTCAGCTTCCGTAATAGGCGTTCTGCACGCATTACACAAATCATGCCGGCCTTTTTGAAGACTATGATTAACCGTCACCCGGTCATCAAAGACAAAACATTCACCGTCCCAAAGCGTTTCCTGTTCGGGCACTTGTTCCAGGTATTTTAAAATACCGCCTTTCAAGTGAAAAACATCCGAAAAACCTTGCTCTTTTAAGTAAGCGGTTGATTTTTCGCAACGTATGCCGCCCGTGCAGAACATGGCTACTTTTTTGTGTTTAGCGGGATCAAGATGTTGTTTTACAAACTGGGGAAATTCTCTGAAGTTTGTGGTCTTGGGATTGATTGCATTTTTAAAAGTGCCCACCTGATATTCATAATCGTTGCGTGTATCGATCAGGATAACCTCAGGATCAGCAATCAACCGGTTCCAATCTGAAGGCTCCACATAGGTGCCGACGACTTGCTTGGGATCAATACCTTCTATACCCATGGTCACGATTTCATTTTTAAGCTTAACCTTTGTGCGGTTGAACGGCATGGTTTCACTGAACGATTCCTTGAAATCAAGATCTTTCAGACGAGAATCATTTCTTAAAAAAATCAGCAACGCATCAACGTTTTCCCGGCTTCCTGCGACAGTGCCGTTAATCCCTTCTTTTGCCAGGATCAATGTTCCCCTGATTTGATGGGCTTCCATACAGTTGAGTAGAGGCAGGCGCAGCGCCTGATAATCTTCCAGCGTGACAAACTTATACAACGCACAAACAACATTTTGAAACATATAACGCCTTCTACAAATCAGGGCAAATACAGGTTAATCCGCAATCCATTCCTGTAATCCTTCAATAATACTTTTGGCCTGGTCTTTACTCGAAATATTAAATTTTGATTTTTGCTGGTACTCGCCGTTTCTTTTTTGATACCGGCGTATTGTATATTTATCAGGACCATAGGCCTCCTTGGCTCTGTCCCAGTCTTGATAGCGATACATAACAGTTGCCCAGGCTCCTTTAGTCAGGACTTTCTTATCCAATTCCTTGACGGTTTCAATGCCCCCATCTTCATAGGTCACTGTCAATTCATCCACTGTTTCAGCCATGTTCTCTCCTCTTTCAAATCAATTGTTTAATCCAAGGGCGCGCATCTTCTCATAAATGCAAAAACCCACAACTATTTTTTAAAAAAAGAGCCTTTACTGTTCTTCAAATACGTATTTTGACGGAAGTCATTTAAGCCTTGCTACAAGACTTATCCGGAGAACTTATTTGTTGGCTTGGGATTTTGCAGACACGCTGGATATTGATCAAACCGCCACTTTTTAGCGGCTTATGAATTGGCCAAACGCCCGGCTACCCTCGCCCGCTTCTATCGTATCAATGACTTGCAGGGTTTTCGCATCAATCACGGAAACGTTATTATCAAACCAGTTTGCGACGTAAACCCATCGGTCATTGGGATGAGTACTGATACCTTCCGGCTTGTCGCCGACCTCGATCACCGCTATTTCCTGCATTGCTTGCGTATCGATAACGGACACGGAACTGTCGTCCTGGTTCGTGACAAACAGCCGTGAATCATTCAGGGCCAGCGTCACGGCATAAGGCAGCGTCTTCACTTTGATAGTCTGCAACCGTTTCAAATGCTGGGCATCCAGTACCGTTACATCATCACTTTCGACATTAGCCACATAAAGACGCTCGTCCTTAGCGTCAAGGATCAGCCCAAAAGGATGCTCGCCAACTTTGGTCGTATTTCGAATCCGCATGGTTTTCATGTCAATTTGGGAAACACTGTTATCCAAACGATTGGCGACGAACAACCATTTGTTATCTGAACTAACCACCATACCGGAGGGCGACTTTCCCACAGGTAGGGTGTTGATCACTTTAAAAGTATCGGCATCAATCACAGCCACCGAGTTATTGAACCAGTCCGCCACAAAAATCAGGTGGCCGGTTTTATCGACAGTGATACCCAGCGCGCCTGAACTGACAGGAAATTGCGCCAATAGTTTATGATTGACTGCATCCAAAACGGCAATTCCCTTTGCCTCCGGCGTGCTGATATAAACCCGCCGGCCATCTTGAGATACGGACACACCAGCCGGTTTACCCGAGACTGGAATGGTAGAAATGACTTTAGCCTGGGCCGTATCAATGACCGATACACTGTCACCCAGTTGATTGGTTATAAAGGCATAAGGCTCAGCTGCAACACAGAAAGTTAATGAAAATAATAAAATGCCAGTCGCATTGATCATGCCTTTAATAATCATCTAACTTGACCTTATTTCTCAGCCAGTTTTTTAATATTTTCCAAACCTGCGGTAAAAACAGCTTTTACGGATGAATTAGCCGCTTCTTCATTCATTTCAGCAGGAGGATTGTTGTTCATATAGGCACGATAGTAACCTGCTTTCCAGATCACAACGCTGGTATCGCCTTTAGCTTTTACTTCAATATCAGCGGCATAGTTACTGACAGGCAAAACAGGCACATTTTCGTCTTTACCGGAATGATTGATTGTTTTGGCGGTACTCATGTCTGAAATCTTGTAGGAATAAGACATTTTCTTTTCATCGTATTTTTTTAATTCTTCGGTAATAGTGCCGCCGTCTTTAAGCGTCAATACGCGCACAGAACCTTTTTTATTGCCTTTATCCGTTTTTGAACTGGCGACTGCCGGCAACCATGACATATCGTCATAATTTTTGATGATGTCCCACACTTTTTCAGCAGGCGCATTAATTTTAATTTCTTCTTTTACTTTTTGACGAACAGGCCCATGAGCATTAGCGAGCGCTGAAAAAAATAAAAAAACCACAGAGACCAAAAAGATGTTTTTCTTCATATTATCTTCCCACACTGAAAACATTAGTTAATAAGCCGGGCATTATATGACAATTTCGAAAACGCTTAAATCTGATTGCATTTTTCCAGCTAATTAGTAACGCATTCTCGCCCCTATATAACTTCTCACAACTTAGCCCAGAAATGATATGGCGAGCCAGATGCTGACAGTAAGTAGACTATGAAGGTCAATGTGACGGTGTCCGCGCTTGCAGTATCTATCACCTGCAATTCGGGAAATAATCCTGCTCTTTGCAGAACTAAAAGAGTTTAACCCGGTTGAAACAGCACTTCGACTTCTCAACCGCCAGTGACAACTTGAACCAGGAACAACGCAAGAGACTCTTGGCTTTAGCCAAGTCACTGGAACAATTGCGTCTTTCTGAATCCATTCCCATTGAATAACACTACCCTAATCCGACTGTTTTGATCAGCGTAAAAAGCAGACCTGTAATACCGGAAGCGGCAATTATCCGAATGACGCCGACCTGGTAACGGAAGATAGCAAATAAGGCGACCACACAGATGACCGCTGCCATAAAATCGAATTGACCCTCAATGCCCTCAGGCCACAAGACATGCCAGGCAAAAAACAGAGCCAGGTTTAAAACCACCCCGACTACCGCAGCAGTAATTGCCGTTAACGGTGCTGTAAATTTCAAATTTCCATGCGTGGACTCCACCAAGGGTCCCCCTGCCAGGATGAATAAAAAGCTGGGTAAAAACGTAAAATAGGTCACCACGATTGCAGCTACTGTACCGGCAAGCAACAGATGATCGGGACCGAAAAGCGCCTGAGCCCATCCCGCTACAAATCCGACGAAGGCGACTACCATGATCAGCGGTCCCGGCGTGGTTTCGCCTAAAGCCAGACCGTCTATCATTTGCTGAGGAACCAGCCAATGAAAGTTTTCGACAGCCCCCTGATACACATAAGGCAAAACGGCATAAGCCCCTCCAAAGGTTAACAACGCCGCCTTGGTAAAAAACCAGCCCATTTGTGTCAGCGCATGAGCCCAGCCATAATGTATCGTCAATGCCGCCATGGGTATAAGCCACAACACAGCACCAATCAACCCAATACTGAATAGTCGTGACCAGCGAAAGTGAGTATGATCAAGCCGTGGCGTATCGTCATCTATAACCGCCGGACCGTATGATCTGGCTGAACTGCCATGCCCACCGGTTTTGAATTTGACGGGCATAATTCGGCTCCCAAAAAACCCTATCAGAGCAGCACTCACAACAATGGCCGGAAAGGGAACATTCAGCGCAAAAATGGCAACGAAAGAGGCGGCGGCAATCGTCCATAACACAGCATTTTTAAGTGCGCGTGAACCAATACGGTAAGCCGCCTGCATGACGATGGCCGTAACGGCAGGCTTAACGCCATAAAACAGCCCCGCGACCCAGGGTAAATCGCCCAAAGCAAGATATATCCAAGACAATACGATCAGAATAAACAAGGATGGCAAGACAAACAGAACCCCCGCAATAATGCCACCCCAGGTCTTATGCAATAACCAGCCGATATAAATTGCCAGTTGTTGCGCCTCAGGTCCCGGTAACAGCATGCAATAGTTAAGTGCATGCAGGAATCGCCGTTCCGAAATCCAGTGACGATTTTCAACCAGCTCTTGATGCATGATTGAAATTTGCCCGGCTGGACCGCCAAAGCTGATGAAACCCAACTTAAACCAAAAGTAAAGCGCATCCTTGAAGCTGACGTGCTCCGACGGCATTAATTTATGCGGTGTTGCGGTTCTTTCCCTATGACTCATGAAATTGATCTCTCTTTGTAAATACCGCCAGCAATCCATCAAAAACAAAGGCTGTCGACTTCATTGTGAATGAGTATGGTACCTATATCTCATAAAACTACAAAGTTCAAAGCCTGACTGCTTATATCTAAATTTAAGATAAATAAATCTAATTATATCGTTTCAATAACTTTCTCCAGCTCGTTAGCATACACACAACAAAATCGATAACAATTCAGCAGAGCAGCAAAACAAAGGTGATGCTCCGCATAGGTTGCGGTTGGCGATAGCTAACCCAACATTTCAGGGCCATTGCGTTAATGGTTGGGTTGCGAAAAACATGCTACTCAACCTACGCTGAATAATTGCCAAAAATGTTTGATCTCAACAATGTGACACTATCACAACGTCAAGGAGCGGTTCATGACTTATAAATTTGAAAGCGACTTATCCGTTGACTTAAATCAGGAGGTGGTCATGCGTGTACTCACTTTATTGGAAGGTGTTCGTTTTGGTTCACTTGAAATCGTTGTTCACGACGGACGGATCGTGCAAATCGACAAGCGTGAAAAATTTAGAGTCAACAAACAAAAGGAATCCAGTTAATCGACCGCTTTAACGGAGATTAATCGTGATACTGAGGTTAACTGACCGGATCACCGGAAGTGACTGAAACAAAGCTTATTAAAACATCAGTTAACAAAGGTAAAAACATGAATACTCATCTTGATAACACTCGATCCTGGGCTGGCCTGCTCGGTTTATTGCTGATATCGCCCGGACTCGTTCAGGCCGAGGACTATTACGCCAAAACCCGTGGCTACCGGGTCGAACCGGATCCCGATCCACCGGCCTATGTGCGCAACCTGAGCCGAACCCAGTTTGAACAATTCCGGGACGTTGACTGGCTGGATGTAGGCCTGGATTTTCGTACCCGTTATGAATACCGTGAAAATGACTACCGGCCCTGGGTGGATACCTCATCCGGTTCGCGCGTGTCCAAATACCGCGATGCCCCCGATAACTTATGGTTGCTCAGAACCCGCGCCTATCTGGGCATCAAGGACATTCTCGATCCGTTACGTTTTGCGGTCGAGATGGAAGACGCCCGCAGTTATAACGGTGAATACGAAAAGTCGGATGCCGATGTCAACGAATTCGAATTGATTCAAGGCTATGGCGAGCTGTATTTCAATCATGCCCTGGGCCATAACCGGCCCTTGAGCCTGCGTGCCGGCAGAATGCACATGGAACTTCTGGATCGGCGTCTGATCGGCAACAACCAGTTTCGCAACACCACCAATAATTTCGAGGGTTTCCGGGTTCATTTCGGTAAAAAACAAAACAACTGGGACCTGGACACCTTCGCGATGCAACCGGTCGAGCGTTTGAAATATGAATTTGACCGGCCCGATGAAGACACCTGGATTTATGGCGGCGTGCTGAGTATCCGTCAATGGTCCCAATTCATCACGGTTCAGCCTTATTTCCTGGGCCGAAAACAAAATGGTGATCCCCGTAATACAGTGACGGCCAATCGTAAACCCGACATGGATATCTATGCACCGGGGCTGCGGGTTTACGGTTTGATCGGCCAAAGTGGGTTTGATTATGACGCCGATATCAATAAACAGTTTGGACGCTTTGGCGTCTTATCTAGAAATGGGAACACACAAACCCTGCAGCAACATGATGCCTTGGCTTACTCACTGGAGTTGGGTTACACCTTCGACCATGAATGGAAACCGCGGGTCAGTGCCTATTACGGCTTCGGTACCGGTGACAAAAACCCCAGAGACGGCAGCAACGAACGTTTTGATGCGTTTTACGGCTTCAATCAACCTTGGTCGCGCAATGATTATTTTTCCTGGGACAACATCCACGCCCCCAAAGCGCGTCTGGAAATCACCCCGCATCCCGATGTGCGCGTTGATGCCGGTTATAACGCCTATTGGCTGGAAAGCGAAACCGGCGGCTGGAACCGGGCGCGGTTGACCGACCCTACCGGGCAAAGCGGCAATTTCCTGGGACAGGAGATTGATATTCGCATGCGCCACCATGTCAATCATTATGTGGATTGGAGTTTGAGTTATGCCCGCTTCAACCCCGGCGATTACACCGAGTCTTTCGCAAAATCCGGAACCGGGCCTTATACCTCTGAAGCCAGTAACTTCTTTTATTTCGAGCTGTCACTGAACGCCTTTGGCGATGGCAAGCTCTAGGCGTGCTGACCGGGCCGTGAGTGGCCACAAGCACGAAGAATAGATCACTTTATAATTTAAACGGAGTCAACATGACTATATTAACACCCTTGAAATCCGCTCTGATCCTGGCTGCGGTGCTGTTCAGCGGCACCGCTTTGGCCGAACGCACCTTACTCAATGTCTCTTACGATCCAACCCGGGAGTTATATCAGGCATTCAATCAGTCATTTATTGCCTACTGGAAAGACAAGACCGGTGAAACGGTCAGTATCCAGCAATCGCACGGCGGCGCCGGCAAGCAGACCCGCGCGGTGATCGACGGTTTGGAAGCCGATGTCTTGACCTTGGCCTTGTCGTATGACATTGATCAAATCGCCAAGCAGGCGCGCTTGTTGCCGGACAACTGGCAATCGCGCTTACCCAACAACAGTCTGCCTTACACTTCGACGATTGTCTTTCTGGTGCGCAAAGGCAATCCCAAAGGCATTAAAAACTGGGATGACTTAATCAAGGAAGGTGTGTCGGTCATTACGCCCAACCCCAAAACCTCGGGCGGTGCGCGCTATAACTATTTGGCCGCCTGGGCTTTTGCCGAAAAACAATTGGGCAGCGCCGAGGCCGCCAAAGCCTTCGTCAAGCAACTCTATAAAAACGTGCCGGTACTCGATTCCGGGGCGCGCGGATCGACCACCACGTTTGTCCAACGCGGTCTCGGCGATGTGCTGCTAACCTGGGAAAATGAAGCGTTTCTGGCCTTAAAGGAATTTGGCGAAGGGCAATTTGAAATTATCGTGCCTCCGGCCAGCATCCTGGCGGAAACGCCGGTGGCTGTCGTCGACAAAATCGTTAAAAAAAACGAAACGCAGGATTTGGCGGAGGCCTATTTACAGTATCTCTTTTCACCGGCCGGACAAAAATTGGCCGCCAAACATTTTTACCGCCCTTATCAACCGGAACATGCCGACCCTGAAGATTTAAAACGCTTTCCCAAACTGGAATTTTTTACCGTTGATAAAAACTTTGGCGGTTGGCACAAAGCGCAGAAAGACCATTTCGATGACGGCGGCAGTTTCGATCAGATCTATGTGCCGTAAAGGTATTTGCCGAGGGGATGGGGCCGCAGCCTGTCCCGACCACCGCATCCAACGCTAGTGACACTACATATAAAACCATGACGCAAAGTAATATCATGCCGGGATTTCGCCCGGCGCTGGGTTTCACGCTGTTCTATCTGGCCTTGATTGTGCTGATTCCGCTCAGTGCCATGTTGTTGAAAACGATGCAGTTAAGTCTCGACGAATACGGGGCGATTTTGACGAACAAGCGTGTGCTGGCTTCATTTTATGTCAGTTTTGTCTCGGCACTGATTGCAGCCGTCGTGGCCTGCCTGTTAGGGTTTGTCATTGCCTGGACGCTGGTGCGCTACCCGTTTCCGGGTAAACGGGTCTTCGATGCCTTGATCGATCTGCCTTTTGCCTTGCCTACGGCAGTGGCGGGCATTGTCCTAGCGACGATTTATCAACCCAATGGTTTTATCGGCCAGCTGTTGATGCAAACCTTCGGCGTCCAGGTCGCCTACAAGCCATTAGGGATTGTGGTGGCATTGATTTTTATCGGTCTGCCGTTTGTCGTGCGCACGATTGAGCCGGTCTTGCAGGAGTTTGATTCGGCGATGGAGGAAGCGGCCGCCAGTTTGGGGGCGACCCGATTGCAGGCGTTTATTAAAGTGATACTGCCGAATATTTTGCCGGCGACGATTACCGGTTTTGCTTTGGCTTTCGCGCGCGGTGTCGGCGAGTATGGGTCGGTGATCTTTATTGCCGGCAACATGCCTTATGTCTCTGAAGTGGTGCCGCTGTTGATTATTACCAAACTGGAACAATACGATTACGCCGGTGCCACGGCCATCGGTTTGACGATGCTGATCGTCTCGTTTGTATTGCTGTTAATCATTAACGGCCTGCAGTGGTGGGTTCGCCGCCGCAGCGGTCAACTGTAAAAGGGTTTATCATGTCTACCGCACTTGCCAGTCAGAAGGCCATCGCCGCCCCCACACCGAACCTGGCGGATCCGAACTGGGTCCGCTATACCTTGGTCGGCGCGACGCTGGCCATTATCGGACTGTTTCTCATTTTGCCGTTAGCGACGGTCCTGATTTCTGCCTTTGCCAAAGGCTGGACGGCCTACAGCAGCAGTTTGTCGCACCCGGATACGCTCGCGGCGATACGCCTGACCCTGTTGACGGCGTTGATTACGGTCCCGTTGACCACGGTGTTCGGGGTCTCGGCCGCCTGGGCTATTGCCCGTTTTCAGTTTCGTGGCAAAAGCCTGTTAGTGACCTTGATCGACCTGCCCTTTTCAGTATCACCGGTCATCGCCGGTTTGATTTATGTGCTGATCTTTGGTGCTCAAGGCTGGTTTGGCCCCTGGCTGTCCGACCATGGTATTAAAATCGTGTTTGCCGTACCCGGTATTATCCTGGCAACCTTGTTCGTCACGTTCCCGTTCGTGGCGCGCGAGCTGATCCCGTTGATGCAGGAAATCGGCCATGAAGAAGAGGAAGCGGCTTTATCGCTGGGTGCCAGCGGCCTGCAAACCTTTTTTCGGATCACTTTGCCGAATATCAAATGGGGCTTGCTCTATGGCGTCTTGTTGTGTAATGCCCGGGCTATGGGTGAGTTCGGCGCGGTGTCCGTGGTGTCGGGTCATATCCGCGGACTGACCAACACGCTGCCGTTGCATGTCGAGGTCAGTTACAACGAATACGACTTTGTCGGCTCGTTTGCCAGCGCTTCGCTCTTGGCCGCACTGGCCATAGTGACGCTGGTTCTCAAAGCCCTATTGGAATGGCAACAACCAGGCAAACATTAAATCAGGCTGGAGCCGGCCGATTATTTTCTAAACGTATTTCTTTGCCCATTACCGCAACCGTATCCATTATTTATCTCAAGTTTGAGTGAGCACAGCCCATGAGCATTACCTTACAGCACATCAGTAAACATTTTGGCGCGTTTAGCGCTTTGGACGACATCAATCTGGACATCCCCGAAGGTGAACTGGTCGCCTTGCTGGGCCCGTCCGGTTGCGGAAAAACGACGCTGTTACGGATCATAGCGGGCCTTGAGCACGCCGATCAGGGCCAGGTGTTTCTAAAAGGCGACGATGTGACGCGCAAGCCGGTTAAAAACCGGCAGATCGGCTTTGTGTTTCAACATTATGCCTTGTTCAGACACATGACCGTGTTTGATAATATCGCTTTTGGTTTACGGGTCAAACCCCGTAAAGAGCGGCCTTCAGAAACGCTGATCCGGGAAAAAGTCCATGCTTTGTTAAATCTGGTCCAGCTCGACTGGCTGCATGACCGATTTCCCGATCAGTTGTCCGGTGGACAACGCCAGCGTATCGCCCTGGCGCGAGCGTTGGCGGTAGAGCCGTCTGTATTATTGCTGGATGAACCGTTTGGCGCCCTTGATGCCAGCGTCCGCAAGGATTTACGCTTGTGGCTGCGGCATTTGCATCATGAATTGCACGTCACCAGTATTTTCGTCACCCATGATCAGGAAGAAGCGATGGAAGTAGCCAGCCAGATTGTCGTGCTCAATCACGGCAAGATTGAACAAAAAGGCACCCCCAGCGAGATCTACGATCATCCCGGCAGTGATTTTGTATCCCGCTTTATCGGTCAGACCAATGTTTTTCATCTCAAGCAGGAAGACAGTGCCTGGCTGCAAACCGCGGGTATTGCGCTGGATGATCCTCAAGGCATCATCGTCCACGTCCGCCCGCATCATATTGCGGTTGAAAAAGCCGCTGATCCTGCCAATGCGCCGGTCTATTTGAACGATTGGCAACATCTGGGCGGCACTATCCGGCTGGAACTGAACCGGCCGGGTATCAACGGTTCGGCAGCCACCCTCTATGCCGAAATGCCGAACGAGCAGTTCAAGGAACTGGCTTTGCAAAAAGGCGATCGGGTCGCACTAAAAATCAAGCACGCGCATTGGTTTAACTGACATAATCAGACATGAATATCAGCCAACTCGAAATTTTGCGGTTATTGCAGGAAACGAACTATAACGTCACCAAAACCGCGGAAAAAATGCATGTGGTCCAATCGGCCGTTAGCCGTCAGCTGATTTTGCTGGAAGAGGAATTAGGTGCACCCTTGTTCGAACGCCATGGCAAACGATTGCATGGCCCTACACCATTGGGTCTGCGGGTTCTGGAGGAAGTCAATCTGGTCAATCAGGCGATGAAAAATATCCGGGCCTTGGCCGATGATTTTATCGACAATCGCAACGGCTTTTTGCACATCGCCACCACCCATACCCAGGCAAAATATTTTTTGCCGGGGCCTATCGCCAAATTCAGAGAACACTATCCGGGCATTAAAATCTATATCGAACAATCGTCGCCGGATAATCTGATTAATTTACTGCATCAGCATAAAGCCGACATCGTGATCTGTACTGAAAAGCTGGGTGACGATGAAAAACTGATCATTCAGCCTTGCTATCATTGGCACCATACCGTCATTGTGCCGATCGGCCACCCTTTGGGCAACGAAACGCTCACGCTGGAACGCCTGGCCACGTATCCGATTTTGACTTACAGCAAGGGCTTTACCGGGCGCAGCAATATTGAAAAAGCGTTTGGAGATGCAGGCATAGCGCTGGATGTCACCTTGGCCGCAGCCGACTCCGATGTCATCAAAACTTATGTCCGCCTGGGTTTTGGCGTAGGGATTATCGCCGAAACTTCTTACGAACCGACCAAAGATCAGGATTTACTGGCCTTGGGTCTGGGGGAACTAATTCCCCTGTCGACGACAAAATTCGCCTACTTAAAACACAGCTATTTGCCCACTTATACCCGGTTTTTTATTGAGCAGTTGTCGATCACGGCGAGAGCCCAGCCCAATAAAATCAAAACTGGTGAAATTAACAGTTAACGGGCTATTTACAGCCAAGCCGATAACAAACGTCTCTTTATCGAATGCCCTACACACTTCCCGCTAAAAAAACGGGAAGTGTGAGTACCACTTAACCGCCAAAAATCCGTTTACTGCATTGCAAGCGCTTGAGCACGCTGACCAGTCGATCTATTTCCTCATAGGTATTATAAAACGCCAAAGACGGACGTATCGTACTTTCCAGGCCAAAACGACGCAGAATCGGTTGCGCACAATGGTGCCCCGAACGCACGGCGATTCCGGCTTTGTTCAGTTCAGCGCCGACTTCTTGCGTCGAGTGCCCGGCCAGCACAAAGGACAGCACACTGGTTTTATCCGGCGCCGTGCCGATCAGCTGCAGTCCGGGTAGGCTTTGTAAAGCGTGCATGGCATAGACCAGCAACTCATGCTCATAGCGCGCCACGTTGTCGATGCCGAGCTTACTGAGATAATCCAATGCCGAGCCCAAACCGACCGCATCGGCAATATTGCCGGTGCCTGCTTCAAATCGGGCCGGCGCGGCTTGATAAGTGGTTTTTTCGAAGGTCACATCGTCGATCATATTGCCGCCCCCTTGCCAAGGTTGCGTCGCATTTAGAAGCGCTTCCTTGCCATACAGAACGCCGATCCCGGTTGGCCCGAAGATTTTGTGCCCAGAAAACACCAGCCAGTCGCAATCGAGCTGTTGCACATCGACGCGCAGATGCGACACCGATTGAGCCGCATCCAGCAAGACTTTAGCACCGGCGCGATGCGCCATGTCTATCATTTCCTGTGCCGGGGTAATCGTTCCCAGTGCGTTGGAGACCTGCGTAAACGAAACGAGCCTGGTTTTGGCATTCAGCAGGCGCTGATAGTCACTGAGGATGACCTGACCGCTGTCGTCCACCGGTATCACCCGAAGGATGGCCCCGGTTTCCTGGCAGAGTTGCTGCCAAGGTACGATATTAGCATGATGCTCCAGCCAGCTGATCACGATCTCATCACCTTCGCCAATATGTTGTCGACCCCAGCTTTGCGCAACGAGATTGATGGCCTCGGTGGAACCTCGAACAAAGACAATTTCATTGGCGGAAGCGGCATTGAGAAAACGCGCAACACGCTCCCGTGCCCCTTCATAAGCGTCTGTCGCCCGCGCCGCAAGTTCATGCGCGGCGCGGTGAATGTTAGAATTTTCGGTTTGATAGAACGCGGCGATCCTGTCGATGACGACTTGCGGTTTTTGGGTGGTGGCGGCATTATCCAACCAGGCCAACGGGTAACCATTAACCCGTTGTTGCAGTATTGGAAAATCCCGGCGCACGGCATGCACGTCAAACGGCGGATGCGCCGAACCCAAGCCGGGCAGGTAAGGGTCCCGGGCTTGCTGAGCGATAGAGGTCAAAAAATAATAGGCTGACGCCTGCCCTTCTTCGGCACCCGACCTGCGATCAAGGCCTGGAACGGGCGCTCTCAGTAAGGCTTTCAACTCAGGCTCCAAGGGAACGCCATGACTGCGCTCTGCCAACTCTGTCAAAGCCGAGTCATCAATGCCGGAAAAATGCGCGAACGGGTCGGCTGAAGCCACAGGAACCGTTTGAGGAATGGCAAAACCAGACACGTTATCTATCGCCTCGGGAGTGCCAGGTACTGCGTTAAAGAACTGATTGGCCAACCGGTTCAACTCGGCAAGATCGGGTAATCCCGCAAGTTCGGTGTCAGTGCCACGCTGCGCTTGCGCCAGCCCTGCCGGCAAATCAAGGGTGTTACTTATAGTCATAGTATTGGCCTATTTCGACATTCTCCAATACGCCAATTGCGTCTTCGGTCAAGATGGCCAATGAGCAATATAACGAAACGAGGTAGGACGCAATGGCTTTGTGGTTAATACCCATAAAACGCACCGATAAGCCCATGCTCAATTCGTCGGTCAGATTAGGTTGATACAAACCGACAACCCCTTGACGGCTTTCGCCGGTGCGTAACAATAAGATATTGGTTTTGCCGTCTACAATCCTTAACTTGTCGGTGGGAATCAACGGCAAACCGCGCCACGTCAAAAATTGTGAACCGAACAAACTGATTGTGGGCGGTGGCGTGCCCCGACGGGTTGCTTCCCTGCCAAATGCCGCAATCGCACGCGGGTGGGCCAGAAAGAACGCCGGTTCCTTCCAAACCCGGGCAATCAGTTCGTCCAAATCATCCGGCGTGGGTGCGCCGTTGCGCGGTTGAACTTTTTGGGATTCGGCAACATTGTTCAACAGTCCGTATTCGCCATTGTTGATCAGCTCGCTTTCCTGACGTTCTTTGACTGTTTCTATGGTCAGGCGTAACTGTTCATGAATTTGATTGTGTGGACTGCTGTATAAATCCGCAACGCGCGTGTGCACGTCAAGGACGGTGTTGACGGCATTCAAACGGTATTCACGGCCCCATTCCTCATAATCGACATAGGTTTGCGGCAGTACTTTTTCATCCAGACTGGAACAGTCGACAGCAATGCTGGTTTCACTTTTAACTTTGTTGACCCGGTAAATACCGGCTTCAACCGGCACCCATTGGAGCAGATGAACCAGCCAGCGCGGGGTGATGGTGCCCATCATGGGCACGGTCTTGGTGGCGTTCGATAAGGTGCGGGCGGCTACGTCGCCCAATGCGGTATGGGCTTGATGAATATCTGACATGGTTGTTTCCTATTGTATTGATGGTAATGGAGTGTGGGTATGGGCCGCTGATGCGACGCATTTTTTAGTTATTTAGCTGCTAGCGCTTGGCGATAATCGCAAGCTTGAGAAGTTAACGGTTAAATGCCTCCCCCGCCTTCGAACAGCTCGCTGCGCACTTGTGCCTGACTGATGTGACTGCCGGGGGCGACGCTGTGCGTCAGCCAAACGTTACCGCCGATGGTCGAGCCGCGGCCGATGGTGATCCGGCCGAGTATCGTCGCACCGGCATAAATGACTACATCATCCTCGACAATCGGATGGCGGGCATGGCCTTTAACCAACAGGCCCTGTTCGTCTTTGTCAAAGCGCTTGGCACCTAAGGTTACGGCTTGATAGAGCCTGACATGGCGGCCGATCACGGCGGTTTCTCCGATGACGACGCCCGTCCCATGGTCGATAAAGAAGCTGTCGGCAATTTGAGCGCCGGGGTGAATATCGATACCCGTGGCCGAATGGGCAATTTCGGTAATGATGCGCGCGACCAGCGGGGCGCCGAGTTTATAAAGCAGGTGCGCGAGACGATGATGGAGGATGGCCAGAATGCCCGGATAGCACACCAGCACTTCATCCGAGCTTCGCGCGGCCGGATCACCTTCATAAGCAGCCTGAATATCGCTGTCTATCAGGGTTCTGACACGGGGTAAGCGGGTGGCAAATTCATGGGTGATGACCGCGGCTTGTTTGACCGTATCCCCCTGACTTTTTTGCTCTTCGGCGATAAATTGCAGTTCCAGCAGAATCTGCTGGTTGAGCTCGCGCAACAAGGTATCCAGCGTGTGGCCGACGAAGTAATCGATGCCTTCATCGGTTAGATCGGGCAGACCCAAGCGATTGGGAAACAGCACGGCCCCTAGGTTATCGACAATCTGACCCAAGCGCTTGCGAGACGGCAGCTTTGGCGGGTGATGGCGGCGGCGACGCGTTTCCAAAGAGTGCAGACGCAAGGCTCTGAGTTCGGTTACCAGGGCATCGATGTCCCACCGTTTCTCGTTATCCGGCAAGCTCATACGGCAGCGCCTTGACCATCGAAAACACCTTCAAACAGCGCTGAGCTCAAATACCGCTCACCGGAATCGGGCAGGATAACCACCAGGGTTTTGCCCTTGTGTTCCGGGCGTTTAGCGACGCGCACGGCGACCGCCACAGCGGCACCGCAGGAAATACCGGCTAATATGCCCTCCTCTTTCGCTAAGCGGCGGGCATAGGTGATGGCCTCTTCATTGCTGACCGATTCAATTTCATCAACCAGGGATAAATCCAGTACTTCCGGTACGAAGCCGGCACCGATGCCTTGAATTTTATGCGGTCCGGGTGCTAATGGCTCACCGTTACGGAACTGACTTAGGACGGGACTGTCGGATGGCTCGACGGCTACCGACAGTATCGCTTTATGTTGGGTACGCTTGATATACCGGGAAACGCCGGTGATCGTGCCGCCCGTGCCAACCCCTGAGATCAGGATATCGATGGCGCCTTCGGTGTCGGCCCAGATTTCAGGTCCCGTGGTCGCTTCGTGTATGGCGGGATTGGCAGGATTTTTGAACTGCTGCAGCAGGATATAGCGGTCAGGGTCTGACGCGGCAATTGCTTCGGCCTTGGCGATAGCCCCCTTCATGCCTTGGGCGCCTTCGGTCAAGACCAGTTTGGCGCCATAAGCAACCAGCAGTTTGCGGCGTTCAATACTCATCGTGTCCGGCATCGTCAAGGTGAGCGGGATGCCTCTTGCGGCGGCAACAAAGGCCAAGGCAATGCCGGTATTGCCGCTGGTCGGTTCGATCAATTCTTTGCCTGCACCTAAAAGACCCTGGCGTTCGGCGTCATTGATCATGGCTGCACCGATACGGCATTTAACGGAATAAGCCGGATTACGGCCTTCGATTTTAGCCAATAAGGTGACCGGGGCACCTTCGGTAATGCGATTAAGCCTAACCAGGGGTGTATTACCGATGGATTGTGAATTGTCAGGATACCAATGAGCCATGTTTGTCTCTCTGTGTATTTTCTACAAGCCAAAAAAAAGCCAGTGGCCCCATCAAGAGGCTCACTGGCTTCCGGTTGTCCGGTCAGCGTGTAGCAATATGGTGGTAAGTCTGTCCGATTAACCCAAACCTGTCAATACGGTTAATCGGCGTTAAATCGGTTTTTGCTGTCAATGACAGCGCGTGCTGTTCAAAAATTATCAAAATCTTCCAGGGATTAGCCGCCACTGGCCGCTAAACGAACCGGTTCTTTCACCTCTTGATGACCGTAGGACTCAAAATAAGCGCCTTGAACCAGATTAAAGCCAATTTTCCGGGCTAAGGCGGCGGTCTGTTTATCGCCAATTTCCAACAGGATGGTTTTGCCCAATTCTTTATGAGTCAATAGCTGTAAACGCGCCAGTTTTTCAAGTAATTGATTATCCTGGTGCGTACTCAGTTGCCGTCCGGAGAGACTGACAAAATCAGGGGCAAGCGCAGCAATCAAGTCATTTGTCGCCTTGCCCAGCGCTTGATAGTCAAAGCGAAGGGCGAGCCTGTAACCTCTTTCACGGTAGTTTTCCAGACCTTTGAGCAACGCCGGATAATAAGCTCTATACGTGCTGGTGACCCGTAACGTGATGACCACGTTATGCGCTTCCAATCCGCATTTACTGATCACTTCCTGGAAATAGGCGCCATGATCTTTCTTAACACCCAGGATATGGCGAGGATCAACGTCCAGTTGCAAAAATCCGCCGTCATGAGCCAGTGGCAAAAAATTGAGCATATGAACGGTTCGCGTCAAGCGGTCAAAGTTGACGATGGAATCGGAATTGATACCCTGCTGTGCGGGTAAAGACAACAACAAATCCAGTTCATGACTCAATAAATCCGGGATCTCGGCCGTCGTTACATTTAATTGGGCTGTGTACCCGGCAATCTGTTCAGGCTTTGCCAACTCGCGCAGAGGGGTTAATTCACTGCTGATCTGGACCGGTCCGAACAACCCGCGGGCGACGCCATTGTCAATGATGAAAGGCCGGAAATTAGTATGGTGTTCCCATTCCAGACGATCATTAAAATATTCTACTAATTGTTGTAAGGGCATGACGAATTCCTGATGTCAACGCGAGACGCGTATTTTTTACAAAGTTGATTGCGTTAAGGTTTGAAGTCATCCTAATTACCGAACGGAACCTCTGCTCCCAAGCCGTGTTGGACTCGCCGAAAAAGAGGCGGGGCAACCCCGCCTAAAAGTATCCCTATAGCAATGAGAGAGGTAAGACGACGTTAATGCTGGACCGATTCAATCAACGCTTGAGGGACATCTTAGCGGTCTAATTCGTTTAAATTAAACGATATAATTAGATTTATAATTCTAATTTTTAGATAAGGAAGACTATTCCGCATCAACCAGTACTGCAAAAAAAAGCAAGAATTCCGGTTGCTTTTAATGTCGGGCCCTATCGTGATAACTAATAAGACCTTCATCTGCTAAGCTGCGAACGTATATCGATTTGGTAAAACCGCATCAGGATAATCCGGCAACAATCGCACAGGTAACGATCAGGTTCGTTTTCACGAACCAGCATCAGAAAGACATACCAAAGAATCAGACTCAGTGAGACCATTTCGCCGCTGTCTTCAATCAGGCCTATCAGCAAGCCGATTACAGTGCCTAAATTAACCGCGCTATGCACCGTATCAACGGCAACCCCAAAAACGATCAAGACAAGGATCAGCAACGAAATGTCTTGAGAAACCTTGCGAAAAACCCGGGTGCCAGTCTTATAAGCCCATGAAAGTGGAATAATCAGTATTGCACCGGCCATCGTTGAGACCGCCAATTCGCCCAAATCCTGCTGTTGAAGTCCGAGCCCCGGCATAAACTTAAACTTGCCGGCGATAATTTCTCCAACTCGTTCATGCACCTGCAAAGAATCGTCAAGAAGAAAGTAGGCAAAAACCACTGACCATGCAAGATAATGCTTTGAAGCCTTTTTTGATGAGACAAAGACCAGGATGATGATAACCCACAGCCATTTGATGTATTGATAAAATTCCGCATAGCTTTGATCCGTCTCCAGACTCAGCAAAGGGATTTTAAGTCCTGGCACGATAATATTAAGACAATGCAACACGAAAAATGCTGTATCTGCGCTCAACAACAATACCAGGAATAATAAAGCACTGCGCTGATTAAATGATTCAAAAGAGGCGGGTCTTTCATAATGTTGCGCTTGCATGTTTGCTCCTTACGTTGTTCAATCGTTTCCGGAAAGTGACTACTCCCCGCTTGGAATTGAAGGTGAGCAGATACCCAAAAAAATCTTGGTACCTATCCAGCGGAGCAACAAAACAAAGTTAATGCGCTCTGCAGGTTGCGGTTGGCGATAGCCAACCCAACATTTCAAGGTCATGGCGTTAGTTGGTGGGTTCCAAAAAACAGGCAATCCAAGCTTAATACCGTGTCAATTGTTTATAGTCCAAGCGCGTCAGCACATAAACCGGGCTGGAAGAAATCGGTATGTCGGCAAGGCCTGAGGCATCAACTGTTAGTTCCTGAAGCCTGCCAACCACATCCACCAGCACCCAGGATTTAGCCTGATCAAGCGGCAGCTGCCAAGTCCCGGAGGCCTCATCGGTACGCCAAATCATGAAGGTATCGCCGAAATAAGCCGCCTGAATGCGGTCGTCTTGAGTGTCTATTGCTTTATAGGGAAAACCGTCGATTAAGGCACCGGCCGTATACAACGCCGCCTCGCCAGGTTTGTGTCCCATCGAATAATCCCAGATCCGGCCATAAGCCAGATCGTATTCGTGACCGATGCAAAATGCCAAACCCAGGTAATTGCTGCGACTGTTGACCCAGGCGATCATTTTTGCAACCTGCTCTGCCTGCCAGCGCCGTCCGGTTGATCCATGCATGGCCTTCGCACCGGTTTCTCCCAGCCAGAAAGGCAAGCGGTTCTTCCTGCCCAGATCGGTATAAGCAGCAAGAACGCCCAACTCGTCTTCAGCTTTACTGTTGCCTATGGGAGCTTCGAAACGCGGCGCATTTTGAGGGTAAGCATGAACATCCCAAGCGTCCTGGTATTTATCCAGCCCTAACTGCAAAACTTGCCTGAACCACTGCCCTGCCCCTTCCTGATCTCCCGGTCTTACCAAACTGCCACCCACGTAATGCGCATCACTGCGCCGCTGATGAGCCGCTTCATATTCCCGCTTGGCTCGTTCCACCCAATGAGCAGGGTCACGTAATTTTTGCCATTCAGTTTCAAGCCGAATATCGATCTCGTTGGTCGATTTGAAAAATCGCGTAAAGGCTCCCGCCTGATTTATGAAATTTTTACCTTCGGCCGGATGATCATTAAGCCATGCGCTATCGCCTGAAGAATCGGCAAACAAAACCAGGCCGCGTTGTTTGGCGTCTTCCCACTGATCTTTATACTGCGGATCAAAGCCCGGATAACTGCCGACACTTTTGAAGATGCCCATCCGTTCCAGCCAGAAAAAATAGCCGCCTTGCTGCATAAAGCTTTTATCGCCGTCCGCCAGGGCGTAATAATTGTTGTTCCATAACTTTTTCTTATCCAATCTCTGCTTTTGGGCGGCATTACCACGTACGACTGAAAATCCATCGGCTGGATAATTCATAATCAACTGATCATCGGGGGTATATAAGGATGAATAAACGGCGTAGTAACCGGGTAGGTCAATCTTTCCGAAGTCTGCTTCAATCTGACCGGGAAACAAACCCTCAACTTCCCGAATTGCAACATCGTTTCCGCTGTAGTCGACCAAGCGCAAACGCAAAATTGCCTTGAAGCGAGGTAACGGCGCAAGCAGACTGGGTTCCTCCAAAATGGGATGCCAACGCATGTCCACCCGCAGTTTAATGATCTCGCCAGGATGCGGAAGATTGGCCCGAGCGTCTGCAAAGATCAGCGGGCGCAGCTTCGCAGCGATCTGATTCAACTCAAGATCAGCACTGGGATCAGTCAGTTGCGTCCTTATGTTAGTTAAAGGCCTGCCGGTCTGATCGGTGAATAAACCGGCAAAATTAAACCGTTGGTCTTGTTCATGCTGCATCACCATTTTTATCAGTAAACTATGCCATCCCTGAGGCAAATGCAGTTCAGCAACTTGGGGTGAACCGGACTGGACCTTGGCAAACCCTACCGGGGGATTGTGATCATCGATAAAAGTGAACAGCTTTCCGTCAAGCCAGCCCTGGCTAGCGATACCCGATTGTTTCAAGTGCAGCAACGTGGGTGTGGCCTTGTCGGCATGCAAATACAGCTGCGCATAGCCGCTGCCGCGAGACCATAGGTAAGAATGTTTGGTCAGCGCCTCGATATCAGTTACACCGCCGGCTTGTGTCTGAGCAATGCGCCAAGCCTTCATCTCCCCGCCCATCATTTGCAGACTGAGGTAGGGTTGATCCGGATTAGGTCGTAGCACGGTTTCGTTATCCATACCAAAAATTGAAACACCCGCAAGGCCCGCCTGTAAACCGCCAACCAGCCAGGCAATCGGCACGCCCTCGCTAAGCGATGACACTGCTGTTTGTTTGAGCTTAATTGGCGATGGCAAAAAGCCCGAAGTAGCGGGGTCAGCCAAAAAATCAGCCACTTCCGCTTCATTTTCAGGCTGGGTTAGTACACCCAAAATGCTGTAATATTCATCCGTCATTACCGCTGCAGGCAAAGAAGAAAGATTCAGGCTTTGAGCCATGATTTCGGCAGCTTGTCCTGATAAATAGGTCACTGCAAGATTTTTATAGCTTTGACGGACACCCTCGGCAACCAGACCACTAAACAGAACACCATCCTTATTGCCCTTACCGTCAAGCACATAAAGGCGTTGCGAGGCATAAGGAACAGCCTGAATCAATGCCAGGAAACGATGTCTTGCCTGGGCCTGATCTGCATCCATCCAATCATCCAACTGCGATTCCTTCTGCAGCAGGAATGCATCAAAAACTTTAGCGCCATCGGCTTTACCACTATTGCTGATCTCCAGCCAGCGATCACCCGGAAACAAGTTGAACCCGCCATTGGCCTGCATCCATTGGTATTCCCAAGGCGTGTTGTTGGTCAAAGTAAAATCGCCGCGCGTTGACAGATCATCGGGTTTGGGTCCGGCCTTAATTGTGAATTTTTGACTGGCTTGAGATATTTCTCCACCTGTTTTGTAACGCGCGAGAAAACGATAGAGCCCCGGCATGACGGCTGGGGTAAGTTCGAAACGAAAATCTGCATTCCAGGTTCCAAAGCCCTGATGAAATACCTGAACTTCATCCCTTTCGGTCAGCAGTGAATCCGCTCCCGAACCTTTGACCGCGGTCCCAGTCTGAACTTGCACTGCGGGATCCTTTGCCATTGCCGAAAAAAAAGGCGCGCTGCCTAATTCCAGTAAAACCAGAGGATTATCAATTGATCCCTGTAGGGGCATTACAGCACTGAGCAAGAAGGCGTCGAAGACTTTGGCATCATGACCTGCACCGCTGTTACGCACTTCAATGACAGTATCATCCGCTTTGAAAATTATCGGTTCATCGGCACTGAGCCAGGCATAATCCCAACCTTTAGGTTTTATCGTTAATGTCGCACGCTTCTCCAAACTTGTTGATTCAGGCCCCGCCCACACTTCAAAACTTTGTACGCAAACATTCGGTTCTCCGCCCTGCTTCCAACGCGCTAAAAAACGGTGAGGTTTAGCTAACAGGCCAGGAGTGATGTTAAAACGAAAGCCGACCTTCCAATTGCCAAACCCGGAATGCAACGAACTGACCTCATCTTTACCCTCCTGAATTGATGTGTTTTCGTCATAGGCTGAAACCTGCCCTATAAAGACCTGTCTCGATTGGTCGTTAACGGCAGGCAATGAAGGTTCCTTACCTAACTCAAGAAGAATTTCAGGACTTTGCGCTGAAGCTTGAACAGGTATTTGAGTAAATCCGTCAGAACCTGAAACAGATAAAATCACCAGCGCGAGCCAAAAAGTTTTTTCAAGGAAAGGAAAAAGAGTCATGGTCAAAGAGTTCGTTTGCTGTTTTTATTTTGGAATAGGACTTCTGACGATCCAGCGCAAAGGATTATCACTCATCGTTTTAAACTCAACTGCTGTTAGTCCACGAAAAATACTAAAGACACTCAATAATTAACTGGAAGCAATGTACCGCCATTTACCGCTCTTGGTGTTACGACACAACAGGGTGATTCGATAAATATTTTCGTGCTTTAGCGTTTTTCGTGGATCAAATCATTTTTATACGTTTACTCAACTAAAAAGCAGATCCTCAGATGATGGAATTAAAGCCTCCGGCACTGATCTTCCTTATTACCTCCGACCACATTTCTTCCCCCTGTAGGTGCGGGATTGTTTTCCTTACATTGAAGATTGCCGTCAATGACATTATTACGAATTTCTGCCCCACCGAAATTTTTGACAACCTGTACACTGCCGCCTACATCATTTCGCAATACTTTCAGCGGGTTGTTGTTTTCATCATATTGAATGTCACCATCGATAAAACTATCGCTGACATTGGCTCCGCCACCTTGTTTAATCTGTACAGAACCACCCACTCGCGATCCTTCAAATACATTGACCTGATAGGCATTTTCACCCTGGATATTACCGACAACCATCACTTTACGAGCCGTCAACTTGGCATTAGATTCGACTTTCACTGTACCCAGTACGCGCGTGCTGGTCAGGATACATGTCGCATTATCAGGAACACGGAGGTTATCAACAGTAACACGGCCCAATGAACCCCGGCATACGGTTTCATCAGCATATACCGTTGATGCGCCCAAAAGAATCATTGAAAAACCGGCCATAATGCAATTAATTTTGGTATTTTTAGATTTCATAAACCACCTCAGCTATTTATCGTTAATTTGGTATAAAACCGTGGCTATGTAATGAATGCATAGTCTCGGCCCTACTATCACCGCAATCAACTTGCCTCTCATGTCGTTGCGGTTGGGATTAATCTACCGAAGCAAAATGAATATAAGCCGGGTAGTTTGATTAAGATTAAATTAAGATCGAGTTAATCTTCTTTGAAGACTGTCTTGAAAGGTCGAAACAGGGATATCATCTTTCCTGAAGACAAGCCGGTTGTTGAAGTTATAAGAATCGCGTTCCTTAGTGTACTATTCCGAGTTACTTGCGAATTTTTGCTTTTTTGGTCTCCCGGTGTAAGTTGTTAAAAATTTGTTTTGATTTATTTAACCCGCCCTTCATTTTCCTATCCAAACTGAAAATCAATGAAAGGACACAAGTCTGCCTTTTTTCTGAATTTGTTCAGAAACACTGATCTTTTGATGCCTTGGAGAGGAATCACAAACCCCTCCATGCGTCTTTATTTCACCCGTTTATTATCGTTAAAATCACTCATTATCCTGGGCTTTGTGATTGCCGTAATGCCGCATTTTTTAGGCGTAATGTATGCCTCTTTTGCGATGCGGGAAACGGCCGGATTAGGCAGAACCCTGAACTATCAGGTCTTCGAACAAACCAAAACGATTCGTCAGGTTTTACAAAAGGCTTCCGATATCGAGCGCAAAGCGAGGCTTTTTGTTTTGCTGTCAGATCCCGCGCTACGTCAACCCTATGAACGGCAATCATATGAGTCGGTCAGAGGCGCATTTAAACAGGCCTTGGATGAATTATTAAAACTTCATGTCGATAATAAAATTGCTCTGCTGGTCAATGAGTTATCGGAAAAGGAAAACCTGATTTACCAGCAAATTATTGGCTCCACGGATAATACCGCCATCACTATGCCCATCGATAAAGCCTTTCAGGGATTGCGAGAATCCTCCAATAATCTTTCCCGTCAATTCGAGCAGCATGTTGAGCATGAATTTAATGAATTACGCAGACAGTCGGAATCCTTGGAGCAAGGATTGCTGGTTAAAGGAACCTTCCTGTTGATCATCTCGTTTGTCTTCATAGTGGCCTTATTGATTACACTTTCACGTTCAATGCGGCAGTTGGATGCATCGATTCGCCGTCTGGGTTCCGGCGACCTCGCCGAACCGATAGCAGTGACAGGCCCGGCCGATCTTCGCTATTTGGGCGATAGGCTTGAATGGTTGAGAACACATTTAATGACGCTGGAGGTTTCAAAACAGCAATTCATGCACAATGTCGCCAGAGAGATAGAGTTGCCGCTGGAACATATCAGGGAAAGCGCACAACGGGTTGCAAACGAAGCCGAACAGGAACCCCTAGAACCGCGTCAAGACATTGCAAAAAACCTGTGCGCCAATATTGACAAGCTTAAATCAGTATCTGAAGAGTTGATCCGATACAGTCAGATCAATTCCCAACCGGCTAAGAAACTTAAAGAACACATTAACATGAAAGATCTGCTTGAGTCGGTGATCGATCAATTTCAAACCGATCTGGATGCTAAATCAATCAGCCTGAAAAAACTGGTCAGACCGGTCCGGATTTCAGGAATTAACGAGCAATTGCGCAGCATTATTGAACAGTTGCTTGCCAATGCGGTCAAGCATTCACCCGCGAACAGCGAAATACGCATTATGCTTCGGGACTCGGGAACACAGATGGAATTGGAAATTGAAGATGAAGGACCGGGGATTGACCCTGACGAACGCGAGCATGTCTTTGAACCTTTTTACCGCGGCAAAACCGCTGAAAACACTGACGGTGCAGAAGGATCAGGACTGGGTTTGGCTATCGTCAGAGAATATGTTGCCAACCACCAGGGCAAAGTTGATATTATCGATTCACGGCAAGACCAGCACGGTGCCCGTTTCAGGGTTCAAATACCGCTTACCGAAGAAGTCTGATGATTATGGAAATTTCTTTACTATGTCTTTAATTACCCTACAACGCATAGGCCTGATGTTTACTCTGGCCTTGATGTCTGGTTGCACACAAACCCATTCCAGCTATTGGCAGAACAGGTTTCCAACCCATTTCAATAATGACCCTTACACTCAGATAGACGTAGATGAACTGCTAAGTTTTGGTGCAAACATGGCCAATGTGCCGGCCGCATCACGCGCTGAACTGTGTAAATCGTTACTGATGCGTCAAAAAAGTTCACAGGACGCCGGCATTCAATTGCATCTTATGGTTGGCCGACTGCTTTCCGACAGCTGCGGCTCGATTCCCGGTATTCTGGAAGGAATAAGGTCTATCCCTGCGGATTACCTGTCCGACACTCGATTGCAAAGGTTGGTTTCCATTAATACAGAAGCGTTAAAACGCATGGAGAATACCCCTGAAAAACGCAACCGTGTTGAGCGCAATTCCAATAGAGCTAAATCGGTGAGCCAATCGAAAAACGCCAAGGAAACAAAGCCTATCAATCAGGATGAAAATCGTCTGCTGCGTGAAAAGCTGGAAGCCATCAGGTCCATGGAAAAGCAATTGGATGAAAGTGGCGACGGAATTCAATAGCCTATGTTTCGCTTTCGGCTGGCAATAGTCATCGTTTTTTCCTTCAGCTTTGTTTTAATGCTAGGCGTTACGCTTTACTGGGGTTCCAATCAGGTTGCCCTGTATTTTCAGCGCAGCCAAAGTGCCTACGACACGTTCGACCACTATGAACGTTTGTCGCTGGAAGCTTATCGTTATTTCAAACATCGCATGGACCGGCTGATTATAGACAGCCCCATAGCCGAAGCCGGTTTGGAACGGTCCAAAGATCGCCTCTACGATGCCATGGATGAATTGAGAACGGTTGTTGTAAACACACCATCTGCGGGTAACATAGGTGACACATGGCTTGATAAATCGGCCGAACTGGAAAGAGTGGCGCGGTTCACCGCTTTTCTGGAAACCAGCGAATACCAGTTCGACGAAGTCGAACGCATCCATCAAGAAGGTAATCATGAGCTCGCGCTGCAAATGCTGTCGAAATTCTCCGAAGAAGAAATAGACGGAAAATTCCAGCCGCTGATTGATGCCGCCATTAACGCTGAACGAGAAAGAGCCGCAAAAGCCAAGCAGGAACTGGAGGCTTTGGTGGCAAAATCGCATTGGATAGCCATTGCGGTTTCATCGCTCGCCGCTCTATTCAGTCTCACTTCAGGCGTGTTGTTGCTACGCGGGGTCAAGAAACCCATAGAAGCCTTGATGAAAGGAACCGACGAGATAGCCGCCGGCAATCTGGTTTACCGTATTAATCTGGATTCGAATGATGAATTTTCTTTTCTTGCCGCTCACTTTAACCAAATGGCACAGGAATTTGGACTGCAGCAACAAAAACTGCGCGAGGGCCGCGCCCTGCTGGAAAAAAAGGTGGCTGAGCGAACCTTTGAATTGCATCAATTGAATGAAGAATTAAAGCATATGGACATTGCCCGGCGTGAGCTTTTAGCCGACATCAGCCATGAACTGCGCACCCCGATTACTGTGATTCGTGGAGAGGCCGAAGTGACTCTGCGGGGGCACGAACGCGATGCCGATGATTATAAGGATGCGTTGCAACGTATCGTTGAGCTGGCCATGCAACTGGGTAAATATGTCAATGACTTGCTGTTTCTTGCCCGCGCCGATACCGCCAACCTGCAATTTGAGTGGGATTACCTGAATCTGACTGAATTGATAACAAGTACTGTTGAAGATTTTCAGGTAATGGCCCAGGAAAATTCGATTACCGTATCGCTAACAACGCCGGATGAACCGCTCTGGGTTAGAGGCGACAAACAACGGCTCAGACAGGTGCTGTTTATTCTGGGCGATAATGCCTGCCAATATTCGAAACCCGGCGGACACATTCAGGTTACTCTATGGGCAGACGAAAACGAAGCCAACTTCAGCCTTAGCGATCAGGGAATTGGTATACCGGCAGAAGATTTGGAGCGTATTTTCGACCGCAAATTCCGCAGCAAAAATGCCCTCAAATCAAGAGATGACGGCTCCGGGCTGGGCTTGCCCATGGCCAGATCGATTTTAAAAGCACACGGCGGGCACATCAGCGTGTCCAGCACCGAAAATTCAGGCTCGCTATTTACAGTTTCACTTCCACTGGTTTCGATAGAACAGGATACATTTTCAAATGAACGAGCGATATCTTAATTCCGGCAAAACTTTGGATAGCGGATACAAGCATATCTTGCTGGTTGAAGACGATAAACGGATTGTCGATTTTGTGCAGCGCGGCTTAAAGGCAGAAGGCTATACCGTTAAAGTGGCCGATTGCGGGCAGGACGCCCTGGTCATGGGTACAGAAGGTAATTTTCAGTTGATCATCCTGGATCTGGGCTTACCTGATCTGAATGGCCGGGAAGTTTGCGAGCACTTGCGTAACAAAGGTACCGACACCCCCATTCTGATGTTGACAGCCAGAGACACGGTGCAGGACAAAGTGTCAGGCCTTCGTTCCGGCGCTGATGACTATATGACTAAACCTTTCGCCTTTGAAGAACTGCTCGCTAGAATCGAGGCGCTATTGCGCCGCCGCGGAGGTGGAATCCAACCGGAAGCCAAAGAATTGCAAATTGCTGATCTGGTATTGAACCAGGAAACCCACGAAGTGAAACGCGACGGGGTGGTGATCGAACTGACGCCGAAAGAATTTGCCCTGCTGGAATGCTTCATGCGGATGCCGGGTAAGGTGCTGAGCCGGACCCGGATTCTGGAACAGGTTTGGGGCTACAGCGCCGATCCGTTAACGAACGTCGTGGATGTCTATATACGCCAATTACGGCGCAAAATAGACGACGGCCATGATCAAAAACTTCTCCAGACCGTACGAGGATACGGTTACAAAATGGACGCGTCTTAAAGATTGTATGACTTAACATACAGGCGTTCGAAGCATGATGAACGAGATTATTGATAGGCATCAGCTCCGAACGCGACGTGATTAAACCTTTTTCACAAACTCTGTTTTCAGTTGCATCGGCCCAATTCCGTCAATTTTACAATCAATGTCATGATCACCCTCGATCAGCCGGATATTTTTAACCTTGGTACCTACTTTGACAACCAGGGATGAACCTTTAACCTTAAGGTCTTTAATAACCGTAACGGTATCACCGTCTTGCAGCACATTACCGTTTGCGTCCTTAAAAACACGCCCCTCATCCGTAGCTTGGGCATTCGCATCTTGAGGCCATTCGTGTGCGCATTCGGGGCAAATGTACATCGTACCATCAGTGTAAGTGTATTCAGAGCCACACTTAGAGCAATTGGGTAGTTTACTCATTTAATTTAATTTTTTATTGATATTTAAATAATGCATTTATGGGTTTAAGCGCAACAGGCAAACCTATAAATTTGGCATGACGGATTGTCTAACTGTACTGAATAGCGAACAGCCGCTATTCAGTACCAAAGCCAATAAGCTCAGACCGAAACACAGCCATAAAATAGTCAGAGCACATGTTTACTTAGCAGGTGGCTGCTATTTTATTACAAAGCCATTCAATAACAGCTACTCTATTTTTCGTACAGACATTCAAAGCCATAAATTCACCCTTCCCTTTAAACCGGTTTTTCCCTTAACAAAAAGACTCGCATGGCAGAAAAAAACAATCCCTATAATCTTTCTCTAACTGATGCAGAGAATGCGCCTTCTTTAGCAGTTTGGCTGACCTGCGCTGATCAAACCCGCTTGTTTCAAAGACAGGCTATGGGGCTGAATTTTGTCAATGAAGATGCCAACGGCCTCCCGGTGATAACGGTTGACAGCGGTCAACAGTATCAGGCTATTGAGGGCTTCGGATTTTCTTTGACGGGGGGCAGCGCCTTGCTCATCAGTCGCTTGCCGCTTGATGACAAGCGCGCATTATTAGAGGAATTGTTTTTGCCTGCGGGCGACGGTATCGGCATTAGCTTTCTGCGCCTTAGTATCGGTGCATCGGATCTAAGTGAATGCTGTTTCTCCTATGACGATATGCCGGATGGACAATCCGACTTTGATCTTGCCCATTTCGATTTAGAGGCGGGAGACATAGAAGTCATTCCGTTGTTGCAAGACATTCTGTCTATCAACCCCGATATCAGAATCATTGTCACGGCGTGGTCTGCACCCACCTGGATGAAGACCAACCCGCGTTACACAGGCGGAAAACTGAGACCGGATTGCTACGCGGTTTATGCCGCATATCTGGTCAAATACTTGCAAGCAATGCGGGAAAAAGGCATCACCCTCCATGCCATTACCCCGCAAAATGAACCCCTGAATCAAAAAAACGAACCCAGCATGATCATGGAAGCCCTAGAACAGGCCGACTTCATCAAAAACCATCTGGGGCCTGCTTTACAGGAAGCTGGATTGGGCGAAGTTGAACTGTTTTGCTGGGATCACAACTGCGATGTAAAAGAGTATCCATTGGCGGTTTTTGCCGATGACGATGCACGCCGGTATTTATCAGGATCGGCCTGGCATCTGTATGGCGGGGATATTTCGGTTCTCTCCGAGATGCATCAGGCCTATCCCGAAATGAAGCTGTATTTCACCGAGCAATGGGTAGGATCTGACGGCGAGTTTGGTGGTGATTTGCTGTGGCATGTTAAAAATGTCCTGATCGGTTCCCTGAATAACTGGAGCCGTATCGTGCTGGAATGGAATCTGGCCTCCGATCCTTTTTGCGGTCCCCATACGTCAGGTGGTGAAGCCCGCTGTGTCGGTGCGTTGACTCTGGGCGAAGAGATTACACGCAACGTCGCCTATTATGTCATTGCTCATGCATCAAAATTTGTTCGCCCCGGCTCGGTGAGGATTTATTCCGATGCGCAGGCGTCCTTGCCCAATACGGCATTGCTTACCCCCGCTGGTCAAATCGTCCTGATCGCACTCAATGACGGAGCGGACCCGCTCTCTTTTACCATTCAATTTAAAGGGAAAAATGCCTTCGCCTCGCTACCGGCAAGGTCGGTGGCAACTTATGTCTGGCCCGCGGTTTAAACTCTTTTCATCAAGTATTCAACGCTCAAGTGTCACATCGACCCTGCGAAATTGCCCCAGACGCAGCGCTTCAGCGGTTTGTCCCTTCAGATCCCGGCCTTCCACCGTTTGCATGCTGCCGTCGCGACTATGTAATTGATATCGGCAGGGTCTAACGGCATCATCACCAAAGGTGTCCTGGCGCGCAGGGTTGATGAAGACCAACAAGGTTGTTCCCAAAAATGCGCAAGCCGCGCTATCGGCCGGCAAGGTTTCTTCAAAACCGAAAGGATTGGCAGATTGCTCCGTCATTGAGAAGAACGCCTTAGACAGGAAGGGCGCGGGTTTGAACAGCAAATTGCCGGTCTCGCAGACAAAAGGTTGAGGACCAAGAAAAAGATGAGTCCAAAGGTGTAAAAACTCTACCGTGGAGCCCGAAAGACGAGCAACGCAGCCCCTGCCGTGTTGGCGCGGGTCAATGGCAAAACCGCTGCTGACCAGAAAGCTGGAGTTTTCAATCGGGTTGCGTCCGTATTCTGCAGGGTCACGAAAAGCCACCAGCAGTTTGTCAATATTCCGGTAAAATTCCCCGATTAACCCGGAGCGCACCATTTCCAATACAAACTTGTAGTGCATGTGCAGGAATATAGAACCGTTTTCCAACCAGCCATAGTTAAAAACGCCGATACGACCCAAGTCCAGCGCATTATCGCCCAATGGCTCATTGACGCGGTACATACCCAACTTTTTATCGAAAAGTTCTGAGTTTTGCACTGCATCAAATAATGATCGCGCTTCATCCGGTTCGGCGATCCGCAGAGCATGAACAAAGCCTTCCAGAAACAACGGCTGCGCCTTTTGACGAAAGCGCGTTACAACCACCCTGCCGTCTTCAAGTTTCTGGTACTGCTCAGCTTCATAGGCGAAATAGGTAATGATGCCTTCGGAAATTCGGGCTTTATTAATGGCCGCATCCAGGTAGCCAGACACTGTCCCTAAAAATTCATGCACCGAGGTGACCGCAATGACGCTTTCTTGACCCTCAAAGCCCATGAATACCTTTTCTCTATAGGCTTCTTTAAGCGCTCCACTTTCCTGCCAGAACAGATCAGGCGACAACGACGGATTCTGTAAAAGCAGGTTCAGCTCAGTCACAAAATCAGCCAGTTCCGCTGGAATAGCACAGTCACCCTGAACACCGGCCAAAGCCTTGATACTAAAGTCCACCAGACGCTTGAGTTCAATCGTTTCATTTACCGAAGAACCTAAAATGCCGGGTAGGCCGTTCAAGGCATCGCACCAACCGGGTCGATCTGCCTCCATTTCTATCCCCACGCCAAACGGGTCCAGGGACGACAGCTTGTTAGCGATCAGAGTGAGGATTTTTCCTAACAATGTGGTGTAAACAACCTCACCCAGTCCATATCGGGACCGGACTTGAAAACGGCGCCGGTTGCGGGAATTGATCAAAGCCATTTTGTCAGGGCGATCCTGCACCGCTCCGTATTGGCGAACGCCTCGCGGAGTCACCTTGTATTTCTGGGAACGCGGCAGCACAAAATGAGTAGGATCAAAAAAGGTGTAGGTTTTCTCATCGAACAGGCGTGCCAGCCTATCCGGAAAAATTGCCGCGTAACTGATGAGCAAATCCACTAAATACGTCCAGTGATCTGACCAATAGCCCCGGTCGAATTCAGCATCTTCGACTTCCTGAGCGATCACCAAAATATCCCTGATAACCGGTTCCGGGTTTTCAGTAGCGGATTCAAGTAGTTGCCAAAGCTGCGCGTATTTAAACTCTTTAGACAGCAGTTCTTCCAGACCGGTGAATCGGGCAAAATAATGTGCTAAGGCTTGCGGGGCCTCCACGGCAAATCGTGAATTTCTTAAAGAACAGGGGTTGTAGCCGTCCGGCTGAATCAGGTTGAAGAAATAGCGGATGTTTTTGGCATCCAGAGCGGGATCGAAAAATAAATCCATGCGCCGGTTTTGCAGTACATCCCGGAAATCACCGTTGCCTTCCGAAAAAGGTGTGTCCTGCAATAGAAAATCGTTGTAATCGCGTTCCAGATCGCCGTGCTTGCGGCCGAACAAATACAGCTGCGCGCCGCCCGGCACATCCTTGGGAAATCCGCCACGCAGACCATTGTCGAGATAACTCTGTCCGACATGGGCATCGAACATCGGTTTGGCGGTTGCGGTGAATGCCTTTTGAGTGATGTCTTCGACCAATCGGCGATTAGTTTCCCGCTTCTCCTCGAAATAAACGGTTTTATCCGTCTCTTCAAGAAATTGCTTAAATACAGTCTTTGAAGTTGCCTGACCGTAAAGTCCATAGAAAACTTGGCTTTCTCCCGGCTGGAGTTTAAGCGTCAAGACCTGGAAAGCTGAAGGCGTTTGATTACCCGTCACCTGACGCTGGAAATCCAGGCTTTCACCGGCAAAAAAGCGTTCAGGGATGGAAAAATCGCCGGCCAATCCGAAGATTCTCTCTGCGTCCACCAACACACGCGTGCGCCGGCCATAAAAAAAACCGGCAAAAAAATTACCTGCTATGACAGGTTCCACCTGGGGACTGTCCGTTGGCCATACTTTCAGCCGGTAAAAAGGCCTATTTTCATCAACATCCTCTACCCGCATAAAAGCTTCCGAGGTCCGGCTCATGAACTTAACCAGCCATTGATTGAGACCATAGGGCAACACTTGCGGCAAACCATCGACAATCTCAATTTGTCTGACCTGTGAGGACGTATTGACAACGGTGACCCGCCTCACTAAACCCGCCACCGAAGCTTCGGGTAACGTGAACATATCGGCTCGAATGCTCAGTCCCAAATGCGGATTAAGCTCTTCCACCCCAACTTCATGAGGGGTGACATAAAGACGTTGGCGAATCTCGGCTCCCGCATCCGCATTGCGCTGGAAAGGTTCGTGGGTCAGGATCTGATCAGAATCAATAATCTTGAGGAAGGTCCGAAAACCTCGGGATGGCGTAAGTTGATACGCCTTGTCGGCTGGGAAAAATTCCAGGAAGGCCCCATCCTTATTACGCACCCCAAAACTGGCCACGGCCTGGCCCCGGTTGGCATAAAAAACCCAGGCAGGACGCCCCATGACTCCGGCGATGCCTGGCAAAAAACTGGCGAATGGCGGACAGTCATTGTATTGATCAATTATGAAACAATTATCGCCGCTGCAGGCATCGTTGTGCTGGATCATGGAGGAGCACCATTTGAGTTGGGTATTGAATCGGCGGTTTTAAGCGTAGAGCAAAGTCATTAACTCTTTTGGAATTTTACTACTTTCATACTGAAAAAATCGCTCGTTGGCAGATCGCCGAAATTCATAATTTGCAGACACAAAAAAGCCGCTCATCCGGCAAAAAGAAGAGCGGCTTTTGATCAGAATGAGCCGGAAGTTTTTCGTGCTACCGGCGGCCCTTGATAGTAGCCTGAAGAAGATGCTTTGGGTAAAGGTGAAGCCGGAGGCGTTTTTTGCACAGGTGCTGCTGGGGCCGCCGCTTCTTTCAATCCTATGTCTTCTTCAAACTCAGGCATTGGTGGTAATCTTTCATAGATAGCTACCGGATCGCCGTCCTGATCGGTCAGCGCTTTTTTCAAAACGTCCTTATTGAACTCGGGAGGTACTTGCCCGTTGTTCGCGTTGGCAATTACCGTCATCGCCGATTCATAGCGTTGATTATAAGTTGTTTCCCCACCCTCCAGATCGGGGTGAACTTCAATAAAAAGCCGATTGTCCAGCCAACCTGCCTTGATCTGTTGTTGCACAATTCTCACGGGCGTACCTACTGGTACCAGGTTATACAGTTGTTCGATATCCTCAGGATACATACGAACACATCCGTGCGTAATCTGCATGCCAATCCCAAAGATTTTATCGATATCGGTACCGTGAATACGGTATTCACCTGGGAGAGCAAGGTGCAAGGCGTAGGCCCCTAGAGGGTTGTGAGGCCCAGGAGGAACGACTTCAGGCAATGGATCTCCCATTGCGGCATGTTCTCTGCGGATCGATTCTGGTGGATGCCAGGAAGGGTCTTTTACTTTCTTTGCAACTTTGGTTAAACCCAACGGCGTTTTCCAGTCTTGCCTTCCGACCCCATGGGCGAAGGACATCACTTGTCGCGGCATCCCGGATTGGGCAGGAGGATAAAAATACATTCTGTATTCCGAGATATTCAGCACGATGCCTTCATGCGGAGTATCAGGTAAAACTCTCCGGTTAGGCAGACGCACAACTTCATCTTTTTTCACTAACCAGCGATCCAGATCCTGATTGAGTCTGACGATTTCCGTTTGTCCCAATGAAAAACGCCGGGCAATATCCAAAAGCGTTTCGTCGCTTTCTGCACGCGTTAAAGGAAAGCCGTCCGGATGTTCGACGACGACGGTATCACCTGGAATTTCAGGCCATGGATAGGTTGCTGCAATACTGCTATCGGCAAAACCTAAAACCAACAGGGCTAACAAAAGATGCGATTTCATTGCTATAAACTTCTCAAATACAAAAAACAAATGGGCGGTAATCTTATTGACCGTGACTTTAATGAGTTAAACAAATTGTAACTATTTATCGGCGCCTTAGTTGTTGAGTTGCGAAAAGCATGCAACCCAACCTAAACTAAATATTTTCAACAAATTAACCTTGAATCCGTCACTGATCAGCTCTTTAAACAGACTTGCTGTAACAAATTCATGTTAGCAGGTTTTATTAACATTATTACTGATGTGGACGGTTATAGTTTAACCCTACGATTCCAGTAAATAACTGAATGCTAACTGAACAAAACTATCTATAGGATAAATGGTCGAACACTTTAAAAAATAGGTCAATAAAAACTATTCAGACTTAGCTTAAATCAACATTAAGCTACGAAATATTTTAGTTAACATTTTAACAACAAAATGTAACTTTCAAACAACGAATATTACTTAAATCATTAAAACTTTTAAAATTTTTCCTGATTACGTATAAGCTTCAGCCAAAACTGAAATAATGTGATCCTATGAGTTCTAAAGGTGGCGTCGCCCCGGCATGGATTGCCGGGGTCCAAACTGCATGGATGCGAGCAGGGAATCACTCCACTCACAAAAGGATCGGTACATCCGTGTACACTGGATACCGGCAATCCATGCCGGTATGACGGCTGTTTGAAGGGCCATCCATTCCGCTGAAAGTCATACGTAATTAGGAAATTTTTTAATTGCCGATTAAATTTTGACTATCAATGATATATTTTTTTAACAGCTCATCGCGTCAGTATGACCCCACTTTATCAAGAAAGATCCTGCAACTGATATGCCCGACACCATGCATAACCGGAAAATTGAAACACCTAGAATAAGCCCCTGGTTAAAATATTTTTACGCGCGCTTTTTAAAGTTAAGGTTTGACTGCAATTTCCGCTTATTCCCGCGATGGATATTGATGGGCTTGGCACTGAATGCTTCATCAGGTTGCGCTCCGGTTAACTATACAACTCATCCAAACGTTTTACCGGCACAGCTGATCAATGACTGGTTTATAACACCCGACGGCGCCTCGCTGCCAGTCAGGCAATGGCAACCTAAAACGGGGAATGCAGATGCGATTCTCATCGCCGTTCATGGTTTTAACGATTACAGTCATTTTTTTGAAGATGCCGGTACTTATCTCAGTGCACAAGGCATAGCCTGTTATGCCTATGATCAAAGAGGTTTTGGTGCAAGCCCAAGACGCGGCCTCTGGGGTGGCGTCAGTGAATATACCCAAGATCTGGCCCTTTTTATTGATCTTATCAAGCAAAAGCACCCTCACCTGCCCGTATATTTACTGGGCGAAAGCATGGGCGGAGCAATTGTCATCGCTACGGTCACGCGAACTACTGCCAGCGTGGACGGCATAATCTTATCCGCACCGGCAGTATGGGCACGTTCAACTATGCCCTGGTATCAAACTGCCCTGCTGTCGACTTTATCTCGCACGATGCCCTGGCTGACGCTAACAGGAGAAGGCCTGGAAATCAAACCCTCAGATAATGTTGAAATGCTGAGAGCCTTAGGCCGGGATCCTTTAGTTATTAAAAAAACCCGCGTCGATGCCTTACACGGCTTAGCCGATTTAATGGATATAGCATTTTTAAGTGCACGTCATATTGATGCGCATACGCTGGTATTGTATGGACAAAAAGACGAAGTTATTCCCCAGGAACCTACTTTCAAATTTCTTAAAGCGCTGCACACACTGCACCCGCAAAATAAGACGGTTAAAATCTATCAAAACGGCTATCACATGTTGCTGAGAGATTTACAGGCGCCCACCGTTTGGCAGGATATAGCCAGCTGGATCCATTTACCCGGGTCCCTGTCTTCAACAGAAAAATGGTCTTGCTGCTGATAGGCCCGGCAAAATCGGCAAAGAATTCAACGTAGGTTGAGGTTGGCGATAGCCAACCCAACGCTGAATAATCAAGTACCTTTAACTTTTTAAGGACTTTTATGACCACACTGTATTACAGTCATCCTGACTTTTTGGCGCACGATTCAGGTCCAGGGCATCCCGAATGTGCGGACCGTATCCGGGCTATTGAAAATGCCCTGGCTGCACCCTCATTTGATGCATTAATTCGGACAGAGCCCCCGTTATTGGCTGACATCAAAGATAAAATTGCGTTAATTCACAGTCAAAAATTGATAGCCTCAGTATTTAATGCATTATCTCAACCCGGTCGAAACAACCTGGACCCTGACACCGCTGTTTCGCCGTCATCTACTAACGCCGTATTAAGAGCGGTAGGAGCTGTTTGCGACGCAATTGATAAGGTCTGCACCGATAAAGCCAACAATGCTTTTTGCGCCATCAGACCTCCCGGCCACCATGCCGAACCGGATGAAGCCATGGGCTTTTGTTTATTTAATAACATAGCCATCGCCGCTGAATACGCCCGGACTTTTTATCAGTTGGAACGCATCGCAATTGTTGATTTCGACGTACATCACGGAAACGGCACACAAACGGCCTTTTTAAAACAACCCGCCGTTCTCTATGCGTCCAGTCATCAAATGCCGCACTATCCGGGCACCGGACATCCGTCAGAAACCGGGGTAGGCAATATTGTCAATGTCCCACTGGATTCTGGCACAACGGGCGCCGTGTTCAGAGAAAAATACAAGCGTATTATTTTTCCGGCCCTGCACCATTTCAAGCCGCAGCTTTTAATGATATCCGCCGGATTCGATGCCCATAAAGACGACCCCCTGGCATCGATAGAACTGGTTGAAGACGACTATCGCTGGGTAACCCAGGAATTGATCGGCATAGCCAAACACTATGCCGGCGGTAAAATCGTGTCCGCACTGGAAGGCGGTTACAATTTGAATGCCTTGGCTGCCAGTGTCGCAATCCATGTCAAGACCCTGCTGGAAGCTTAAGATTGGCAATAGACAAACCTACAGACAACCGCAACCTGGAGTCTAGAAAACAGTATCCGTCTATTTCACGACACGCTGACACAAATAATGACTAAAACAGCACCTTGTAGCGAGAGACTTTAATTACCCATAAGACTATAATGGTTTCATTTTTATCCGCTCTTATTGGGAACTATCATGACTGCACAATACATATACGCCTTTCAAAAAGGCGACGGTAAAAACAAGGTGCTTCTGGGCGGCAAGGGTGCAAATCTTTGCGAAATGACGCAAATTGGTCTTAATGTACCCCCCGGCTTTGTAATCACTACAGATGCCTGCCTGGACTATCTGCAAAATCATCAATTACCTGAAGGGTTAATGGATGAAGTACGCACCAATATTGCTGAAATTGAAAAGCTAAGCGATAAAAAGTTTGGCGACAGCGAAAATCCATTACTGGTATCGGTCCGATCCGGGTCAGCGATTTCCATGCCCGGCATGATGGATACCATCTTGAACCTGGGACTGAACAAACAAACCTTAAACGGCTTGATCGAGCACACCGGCGACACCCGTTTTGCCTATGACGCCTATCGCCGTTTCATTCAATTATTCGGCAAGGTTGCATTAGGAATAGACGATGAAAAATTCGATCATCATTTTGCCGAAATCAAAAGACAAGCCGGCATCAAAGCCGATGTCGGCCTGGACGCTGAACATTTACGCCAGATCAGTGAATTATTTTTACAGGTTGTGCTAGAAGAAACCGGCAGACCTTTTCCTGAAGATGTTTACGAACAGCTGGAACTGTCTATCAAAGCCGTATTCAACTCCTGGATGGGTAAACGTGCTGTCGATTACCGCCGCGAGTTCCATATCACGCCTAAAATGGCCAACGGTACCGCTGTCAATGTCGTGACCATGGTGTTCGGCAACATGGGTAACGATTGCGCGACCGGCGTCGGATTTACGCGCAACCCCGGCACAGGCGTCAATGAAATGTACGGCGAGTACCTGGTAAACGCCCAAGGCGAAGACGTTGTTGCCGGCATTCGCACACCCAAGCCGGTGCAAGAATTATCTAATGAGATGCCGGAGATCTTCCGCCAGTTGGTGGATCTGCGCAACAAACTTGAATCACATTACAAAGAGGTTCAGGATTACGAATACACTATCGAACGCGGCGTTTTATATTGCCTGCAGACCCGTAACGGCAAAATGAATGCTGCGGCAATGGTCAAAACATCCGTCGATATGGTAGCGGAAGGTCTGATCAGCAAAGAAAAAGCGTTACTGCGGATCAACCCTGAGTTGCTGGAGCAATTGCTTCACCCTCAGCTGGACCCCAACAACAAAATTCCTTCGGTAGCTCAAGGCTTACCTGCTTCACCCGGCGCGGCTTGCGGCAAATGCGTATTCGATGCTGACTCGGCGGAAATTTTAGGTCGCTCAGGACAAGCCGTTATTTTGCTCAGAGAAGAAACAAAACCGGAAGACATCCACGGCTTTTTTGCTTCACAAGGCATATTGACCAGCCGTGGCGGTAAAACGTCACACGCCGCAGTAGTCGCCAGAGGCATGGGCAAGGCCTGTGTAGCGGGCGCTGAAGATATTAAAATTGATGTGCGCGCCCGTCTCGCCGTCATTGGTGACATCCATATTCGCGAAGGCGACACAATCACTATTGACGGAAGTTCCGGTCTGATTTATCTGGGACGCATTGACACCATTGAACCCAAATTCTCTGAAGACCTGAAAACCCTGTTAGCGTGGGCCGATGAATATGCTGTCATAAAAGTCCATGCTAACGTCGATACACCGGAACGTGCCCAGTTAGCAGCCAGTTACGGCGCAACCGGCATTGGCTTGTGCCGGACTGAACGGATGTTCAATGCCTCCGACCGACTGCCGCTGGTGATTGACATGATCCTCGCCAACACGAAAGAGGAACGTCAGGAAGCACTGGAAAAACTATTCCCGATTCAAAGAGATGATTTCCGGGAATTGTTCGAGGCCATGTCACCCTACCCGGTTACTGTTCGCTTGTTGGATCCGCCCATGCATGAATTTTTGCCGGGCGAACATCAACTCGAAGAGGAAATCCAGGCGCTTAACACTTATAAAACCATGATCAGGGGCCAACAAGTTACTCTTGATACACTGGGTGAAGGCAGCTTGTTACCCGCGCCGTTTAATCAACTGAATGAAGAACTCATCAATAAGGCGATTGCCAAAAAAGAATTGATGCTGAAAAAAGTCAGGGAACTGTATGAGGTAAACCCGATGCTGGGTCATCGCGGTGTTCGTCTGGGCATGTCGTATCCGGAAATTTACCAAATGCAGATCCGCTCGATTTTGGAAGCGGCCGCAATCTGCACCAAGCAACGCAAGTCCATCTTGCCGCAAATCATGGTGCCTCAGGTCATCACCGTTCAGGAATTGATTCAAGTCAAGAAATACGTAGACCAGATTCAACAGGAAGTGGAAAGCCAATACGGTATATCACTGGATTTCAAATTCGGCACAATGATAGAAACGGTCAGAGCCTGCACCCGTGCAGGGCAACTGGCTGATGTTGCCGAGTTTTTCTCGTTTGGCACCAATGACTTGACCCAGGCTACCTTTTCGTTCTCGCGGGAAGATGCTGAAAACAAATTTTTGCCACTCTACAACGAAACAGGATTACTGGAAGACAATCCTTTCGAAGTACTCGATGCAAAAGGTGTGGGTCAATTGATGCAAATGACGGCATTAGCAGGCCGTAAAACGCGTCCTGATATGAAAATCGGCATTTGTGGTGAACAAGGCGGACATCCTGAATCCATCCGTTTCTGCCATCACATCAAACTGGATTACGTTTCCTGCTCGGCACCTCGTATACCCATTGCTCGATTGGCTGCAGCACACGCCAAGCTTTTGGAAAATGAATACACTATTGGTTAATCACCGATAGCATCTATCCACTTATAACAGGGCGAGCATCGACTCGCCCTGCCTCTTTGAATCTCATAACGCTAACTTCGACAGGCCAAGTTAGAGCTCTCTCACTCTCAAATCAGCTCAACATGCCCGCTTTGATAATAAAGGCTTCCACATCGGCAAGGCCATGGCCGGTTTTCAGATTGGTAAATATGAAAGGTCGTTCGCCGCGCATTTTTTTGGCATCCCGGTCCATAACTTCGAGCGACGCTCCGACATAAGGCGCGAGATCGATTTTGTTGATCACCAGTAAATCGGAACGGGTAATGCCCGGCCCGCCTTTCCGGGGAATTTTGTCGCCTGCCGACACATCAATCACATAAAGTGTCAGATCAGCCAGCTCGGGACTGAATGTCGCACTCAGATTATCGCCGCCACTCTCGACCATAACAAAATCAAGGTTGCCCCAGCGTTCGCATAATTCTTCAACAGCAGCAAGATTCATGGAGGCGTCTTCGCGGATTGCCGTATGAGGACAACCGCCGGTTTCCACGCCCATGATCCGGTCTTCCGGCAAGGCCTGACTGCGAATTAAAAATTGCTGATCTTCACGCGTGTAAATATCGTTTGTCACGACACCGATCTCAAAGTTGTCGCGCATTTTTTTACACAACGCATCAACCAACGCCGTTTTACCGGAACCCACCGGGCCGCCTATGCCTACTCTTAATACTTGTTTGTCATTCATTTTATGTCTCTCGGTAAAACGTTGGATTTAAATAATTTCAGGAACGGAATAATCGCGAATATTGCATTTCATGACGACTACTGGCCAACGCTAACCCAAACACGCTACCGCCTATTTCGTCATCGTGGATGGTGATTGCCTGCTGCACCAACTCAGGAAGTTGAGCGGCCAATTGCATCAGTAATTTTTGACCCGACACTTGGCCTAGCGGCACCAATTTCACCGCGCACAGTACCTGGTTTTCCAGCCAGCCCCACAGATAGCCGGCAATCGCATCGGTTTTGGTAATTTGCCAACGTACTGCCGCCAAACTGAATAATGTCGCAAGCGTCGCATCAGGACGCCGCAACCAGGCTTGCGCTTCGACGATTTCCAGCTTGTCCAACAAACGGGCCAAAGCTTGGCCGGTTTGGCGATCTTCACTGCGCAACTCGGCCGTTTCCCGGCAAGCAATCAGCGCCTGGCTCCAGTGGTCGACGGCATGACGGTCATCGTGTTGCCAGGCATCGTATAAACGCGCCAAAATGGGTGCATCGACGCGGGCTAAGCCCTCAACAAGCAGACCCGTTAACCAGGCAGCCGCGTCAACATCAGTGACTACCCAACCGTCGGTCACAGCACTTTCCATCCCCTGCGAATAGCTGTACATGCCGATGGGCAAGCCCGGACTGACCAATTGCAGCAATCTTAGCAGCGCAATATCAGTGCCCATGACCATGATAAGCGCCGGCTTCAGGTTCAAAAGGGAGGGTTTGGTGTTCAACGGCCAAACCCAAGCCGACCAGCATTTGATCGAGTACATGATCGGCCAAAAAACGCAATTCATTTGGCAGGATTTGCAACGCAATATGACGGTTACCGAGGTGGTAGCAGGCTCTTGCCAACAACAAAGGATCTTCGCATTTAACGACCGACAGCTCTTCCGGAGCCGCGTCCACTCGCACTTTAAAGCCCTGACTGTTGGTCAATATCGCGCCGTGGCGCAGGGTGTGTCCGCGTGGCAAAAATACGCCGACGTGTCTTCCACCTTGAGTGACCGCAGGCTGTCTCGATTTTTGGCGGGCATCGTAGGGGAGAGTCAGGGTATCGTCGGGTTGTTCATTTGTTGTAGTGGTTTCGGTGAGTTTTAACATTGTTTCTTTGATTGTTGTGTTTGTTGGGTTGGGCGATAGCCGTAACCGAACATTAATGACTCAGACTAAATATTCGCCTTCGCTGTTATCGTGTCGCTATCGCGACGATTCTTTTAATGTCGGTTCTCGGACCGACAGCCGAGGTACTTTCTTTTGCGTCGCCAAAAGAAAGTACCCAAAGAAAAGGCGACCCGGATTCCTCCTTAATCCTGCGCTTCTCGCTTTTGACGAGGGTTTTCAGAAGGGGCTTCCCAGCCCCTCTGAAAACGAGCGGCATCCCTGCCGCTCCCCTAACGGGCTGATCCCGCCAAAAACTGAGATGCTCGGGGCGGAATAACGGGAAACCCACTCTCACTCAATCGAAAACAATTTTAGTTGAGTAATAATAAAAACCAGCCTATAACCTCTTGAGTTATTCAAGAGCATTAGCCATTTTCACAATGTTTTGATATTGCAGGATGGATTTAAAGTTGGTAATAAGACTGGAAATTAAATTAATTTTAAATTCATTAGAATCATAATCAAGAGAGTTTAAATAATTTCTAACTTCTTCATGAGATATAAATAAATTTTGAATATAAATATTAATCAATTCAGCTGCTGTATAGTAGTTTGTGTAAACTCTTATGTTGTATTTTGCGCTTCCTATTTCGTTTAAAATATCTTGATTATTTCTATCAGAAAAGAATTTTTCAAAATGGGATGGATATTTTGCATCAAGCATTATTAGAAATATAAGAAAGTCAAAATGTACATCAACAGTTTTATCAAGAAATGAACTTTCAATAGCTTTAAATCTTTCAAAGCATTGCTTGCATGTTCGTAAATCAAGACCAAAGGAATTGGAAAATAAAGAAAAAATTAAAATTTTCTCAGAATTAGTATTTTGGAGGCAAACAAGAGTTTTTGTATTTTTACCATGATGGTGAGAGCCGCCACTAGCATTAACTCTATACTGAAAATAATTGGCAATTTGTTTGTAGTCAGAAAAAAGCATGGTTATAAAACTTACACTATCCGGTTTTGGTAGTGTATAAATTTGATCAAAGAATCTTCTTAAATAAATTTCGCCATTAAATTCATGACCATATATGGCTTTAACAGAGTGACTTAGTTGAGTAGTATCAGTTGCAATTACAAAAATAACATTATCTATATCGAAAATGTGTTTAATTTTTTCTAATAGATCAATTGCAAAAATAGGCCTGCATCTATCAAGTTCGTCAATGAATATAAATAAGGGTTTCTTTAAATTCTTGGATTTAGTTAATTCATCTAAAAGTGATGAAATCGATTTTTTGAAATCCTCAATTACTGCTGTGGTTTGTTCATGGCTTTTTATGAGAGCCTCGGTCAACTCACTGGATAGATCAGTTAATGTATCTTCGGTCTCTTCCCCAATTTTAGAAAGCTCGCTTAGTCCGTTCTCGCCAATATATTTCTTAAGTATCCCTTTTACAATTGTTGGGGATAGTTTTCTTATAATATCGCCTGATTTTTTTAGGAAGTTCTTACTTGCTTGTTTGTGCTTGATATTGTCATCTAATGAAATCAAATGGCTAATTAAACAAGAAATAAGGGAAATTAAGGGTTCGTTACTGTAGTCATTTTGCCACGCATTGAAATAGACAGCAGGATGGGTTTCCTTAATATCGTCAAACCATTTTTGTAAAAAAAATGTCTTACCAGAACCCCAAGGGCCGTTGATATTTATAACTTCAGAAGTATTTTTGTTTTCAAGATAATTTGTAAGAAACAAAGCGTATTTTCTTCTTTGTAGAAAATCCCCGTCCCATTCAATCAAGTTATTCATGGCTTTAATTAATAATGTGTAAATAGACCAGTTCGTAGGATGTGCTGAACATAGTGAAGCGCATCGATCGCGAACGATGCGCCTCATGTCGTCGGCAGCATCGTACAACATATTCACGTAATCTAACTCGCAAAATCACTAACAGATTTTCAGCCTGCGACGGGGTTATTCCCATGATGCCGCCCCGAGCATCGCAGCTTTTGGCGAGAATAGCCCGTTAGGGGAGCGGCAGGGATGCCGCTCGTTTTCAGAGGGGCAAGGAAGCCCCTTCTGAAAACCCTCAGCAAAAGTAAGAAGCGCAGGATTAAGGCGGAATCCGGGTCGCCTTTTCTTTGGGTACTTTCTTTTGGCGACGCAAAAGAAAGTACCTCGGTTGTCGGTCCGAGAACCGACATTAAAACAGCCGTCACAATAGTGACACCTTCTCACAAGTCAACAACTACCCTTCAACACGAACGATGCGCCTCCTAGCGTCGGCAGCATCCTACAACTTATTCATTTTGATCTCTACCAATTCCCAGCAACGGGTTTACTCCCGTTATTCCGCAATCAAAACAAAAAATACCGTTGTGCCATGGGTAGAATATCAACAGGTTCACAAGTCAACAGCATTCCGTCAGCCCGAACGGAATAGGTTTGGGGATCGACTTCCATCACAGGTTGATAATGATTGTGGATTAAATCCTTTTTGCCGATCGTCCGGGTGCCCGATACGATCCCAATGATTTTTTTCAGCTTTAAGGCACTGGCCACATCCGCATCAACGGCAGCTTCAGGCAAGAAGATCATTGATGTAGCTGCCGCAGCATCCCCTAAAGATCCGAACATGGGGCGGTAATGAACCGGCTGCGGTGTCGGGATTGAGGCATTGGGGTCACCCATGGGCGCCGCCGCAATGAATCCGCCTTTTAAAATCAGACTGGGTTTGACACCGAAAAATGCCGGTTGCCAAAGCACCAAATCAGCCAGCTTTCCCACTTCGATTGAGCCGACTTCATGAGCAATGCCATGACTGATCGCCGGGTTGATCGTATATTTGGCGATATAACGTTTGATACGAAAATTATCATTTTTCCCGTTATCTTCCGCCAGACTGCCGCGCTGAGCTTTCATTTTATGTGCAGTCTGCCAGGTGCGAATAACCACTTCACCGACCCGGCCCATGGCTTGAGAATCGGATGAAATCATCGAAAATGCGCCCAAATCATGCAGAATATCCTCAGCAGCAATAGTTTCGCGGCGAATGCGCGACTCGGCGAATGCTACATCTTCGGGAATGCCCGGATCAAGATGGTGACAGACCATCAGCATATCCAAATGCTCATCCACGGTATTAATGGTATAAGGCCGGGTCGGATTGGTCGAAGACGGCAACACATTGCCCTGACCGCAAGCTCTAATGATATCCGGAGCATGGCCGCCACCGGCCCCTTCGGTATGATAAGTATGGATAGTCCGGCCTTTGAACGCGGCGAACGTATCCTCGACAAAACCGGATTCGTTTAAGGTGTCGGTGTGAATGGCCACCTGAACATCGAAGCGTTCAGCCACCGATAAACAGCAATCGATGGCCGCAGGCGTGGTACCCCAATCCTCATGAAGTTTCAAGCCCATCACGCCGGCTCGGATCTGTTCTTCCAGCGCGCCGGGCAAGCTGGCATTACCTTTGCCGAGCAAGCCGAAATTCATCGGCAAACCGTCAAGCGACTGCAGCATGCGGTGAATGTTCCAGGGACCCGGCGTGCAGGTTGTCGCGTTGGTGCCGGTCGCAGGCCCGGTGCCGCCGCCTATCATTGTGGTCACGCCGGACATCAGTGCTTCCTCTATTTGTTGCGGACAAATAAAATGGATATGTGCATCGATACCACCCGCCGTTAGTATCTGCCCTTCTCCGGCGATTATTTCGGTACCGGGTCCGATGATGATATCGACACCATCCTGCACATCGGGATTGCCTGCTTTGCCTATCCCCGCGATACGGCCGTTTTTGACGCCGACATCCGCTTTTATGATGCCCCAATAATCGACAATCAAGGCATTGGTAATCACCAGATCCATCGCTATCGATGAATCAACCTGACTTTGCCCCATGCCGTCTCGTATGACTTTGCCGCCGCCGAATTTGACTTCATCCCCATAAATCGTGCGGTCGTCTTCAACTTCCAAAAACAGCCCGGTATCGGCCAGACGAACTTTGTCTCCGGTAGTCGGCCCAAACATATCGGCATAGGCCTGACGGCTTATTTTACTCATGACTGTCCTCCAATATGCCCATGACTTCCTGACGAAATCCGTAGATTCTGCGCAAACCGCCAAAAGCAGTGAGTTGAACCTCACGCTCTTGACCGGGCTCAAAACGGACTGCAGTGCCGGCCGGAATATCCAGACGAAACCCCAGTGCTTTGGCTCTATCAAAAGTCAAAGCCGGATTGGTTTCGTAAAAATGATAATGCGAACCGACCTGTATTGGCCGGTCCCCGGTATTGGAGATGATTAAACGGATGGTTTTTCGTCCGGCGTTCAGTTCGATATCGCCGTCAGCTGTGATGATTTCACCGGGAATCATGGCGTAACCTATTTATTCAATGGGATTATGAACGGTAACTAATTTGGTTCCGTCCGGAAACGTGGCTTCAACCTGAACATCGGGCAGCATCTCGCAAACCCCTTCCATGACATCATCACGGTTCAGCAGCGTTCTGCCGAATTCCATCAGTTCCGCGACAGTCCGGCCATCTCGCGCACCTTCCATAATGGCGGCAGAAATAAAAGCGACCGTTTCCGGATAATTGAGTTTCAAGCCCCGCGCCTTTCGGCGTTCAGCTAATAAGGCTGCAGTAAAAATGAGCAGCTTGTCTTTTTCGCGTGGTGTTAATTGCATAGTGATACCTGTCGCTATGGCCTGGATTAATGGTGATAATTGAAGTTAGATAACGGATGAGGACTGTCAACTGATGCTCTTGAACCGGTTAGATTTAAATCATAACTCAGGTCGCCCAGATGCGTGGAGAGCACACCGGTTTTCCGGTAACGTCAGGACGAATCAATGCCCAAACCCGGTTAAAAAACAATCGTAACAAATCCGCTCGGGCGTCTATGGCTCTGCAAATCAGCATATCATCAATTCGGGTAACGCCCCGGTCAGGATCATCTCCTATTAACGCCTGCACGCCTGCCAGTGCTTGCGCTGAGGCAGGACCGGCAACCATAATACCGCAGGCAGACTGGCCGTTGAGCCCCCATCGGGCTGCAAATGCCTTTGCATCCAGGCGTGAACGTTCCAGAAAAAAAGGCTGGTGATCACGAAAAATACGCCACTGTAAATCGGCTTCACCGCTGGTAAAAGCCTCTCTGGCAGCGGGCCGGCCCAATACATTGATTTCCCAGGCAATCATTTTCGAACCGGGTTCCAGATTGATCGCAATCCCGGAAGACAGACGCGCGCCTTCATAGATAATGGTTTCCTGCGGTAGCCATTCCAGACAGGCGCCTTTGGCGACTGACAAATTAAACGACTGCCGTGCAAAATCACCCTCACTGCGGTAGAACTTTCCAGCTGCCGGTGTCGTGATCAGAGCATGGCTGCCTGCCTTAACGTCAACATCGATAGTCAGCCTGTCTCCTGCAACGACGCCGCCCGGAGGGTGCAGCACGTAAACATGGCACGCATCACCTTCAGGATAAAAAGGTCGTTGTACCGTTAAAGGGCCTTTGTATTTGCGGCCGGACAACACCGTTCTGTCCTTCGTCCGTTCAAAAACCAGTGCTAACTCGGCCTGCCAGCCAGAACCGGAAGGCTGGCTGGCTGAAACATAGCCCGAATCAAACACCCGCCACCAATAACGTGACGCCGACCACTGTGTACATCAAACCCAAACCTGTTCTGGCAAATTTCAACAAACCGGGGCTTAACAGACAGGTCAGTAATCCCAAGCCATGTAAAACGGCCGTTGCGATTAAGAAACCTGCCGCATAGCCTATTTTGTCGGCGTCAGCACTGATCTCTGCGGCATGAACATAGCCATGACTCAAAGCAAAAAGCCCTGTCAAAGCAGCCGCCCAAACCAGTTTTGTCTGCCAATTGCGCCAGACGATCACACCACAAGCCAATACTGACAGAGCAATCCAGATTTCCGGAACCATCAAAGGCATACCCGAAAAAGCAAGCAAGGCACCTGCTGCCATCACCGACAGGAAGACCAGCGGCAAAACCCATATTGAACGGCCATGCTGGGAAGTTGCCCAGAGTCCAATCGCAAACATCACCAAAAGATGATCCGCACCGGAAAATGGATGCCCGAATCCCTGTTCAAAATCATGAACCACACTCAAGCCGGTATGCGCAGATACGGATAATGGTAAAAGAAACAGCACGGCGAGCGCCGAAGTTTCAGTCAATTTCAATTTCATAGATTCACCTCGTGGATCAAAAACAGGTTAAACACAGGATGTCGCATCTGAAAGTCCGGATGATAAAAACATCCGGCACACCTGTTATGGTATATCAATTCGCTGTCAGATCATCATTTCAACAAGATAAAATCTTAACTGATGAGTCATAACCTGCTTTCAGAAAAGCAACAAAGCAAAGGTAATGCTCCGTGCAGATTATGGTTGGCGATAGCCAGCCCAACATTTGCTGAATAATTACAAAACCTTAACCAAACACACCGTTCAAACCGTCAAATACCGCTTGACCATGGTTTCATTGAGTTCTTCCATTGCGCCGGTTGCAACTGACCGACCGCGTTCCATGATGCAAAAACGGTCGGCTACTTTTCGGGCGAATGGTAGTTTTTGTTCAACCAGCAACACAGTCACCCCCAGCTCCTTGTTGATTTTTGCGATGGCCTGATGCACTTCATCCTTGGGCTTGACGTCAGCCGCAGTTAAAGGGGATGCAATCCCTTTAGATTTGTTTAAACGCATAATCACATCGCCGATTTCACTGACAATGTTAGGTTGTATGCCTTCGGTCGGTTCATCCAGAATCAACAAGCGAGGATTGAGCACCAAGGCCCGGCCAATCGCCAGTTGCTGCTGCTGACCGCCTGATAAATCGCCACCACGGCGGTTCAACATTTGTTTCAGCACCGGGAATATCTCGAAAATATGTTCAGGTATCGACTTGATGCCCAATTTACGCGCAGCACGCAGTCCAGTCTTCAGATTTTCTTCAACCGTCAACAGCGGAAAAATCTCCCGGCCCTGAGGCACGAAACCGATTCCCATTGCGGCACGGTGTTCCGCTTTTGCCGACACCAGCGGCTGGCCTTCAAACATAATCTGACCGGCTTTGACCGGCGTCAGGCCCATGATGCATTTAAGCAGTGTGGTCTTACCGACACCGTTGCGCCCCATCAAGCAGACACAGGCGCCTTGCGGCACATCCAGATTCAGATCCCATAATGTATGACTTTCGCCATAGTATTGATCTAACGAAGTAATTGTCAGCATCATTCCCCCAAATAAACCTGAATCACACGCGGATCATTTTGCACTTCATCCATCGTGCCTTCCGTCAACACAGAGCCTTCGTGCAATACCGTGACTTTATTGGCAATTGACCGGACAAATTCCATATCATGTTCTACGACCACAATCGAGCGCTCCCCTTTCAGTGACAATAACAGCTCAGCCGTTCTGTCGATTTCCTGATGCGTCATACCGGCCACCGGCTCATCAACCAGCATGACTTTAGGTTCCTGCATCAACAACATGCCGATTTCCAGCCATTGTTTCTGTCCGTGTGAAAGCGCTCCGGCCCGCTGCCGGTTAAGTTCCGACAAGCCTATCGTTTTAAGGACATGGTCAATTTTATCCAGCTCTTCCGAATTGAGGCGATAAAGCAGCGTTGACCACACTTTTTTATTGGCTTTCAGCGCTAATTCGAGATTTTCGAACACACTGAGCTGTTCAAAGACACTGGGTTTTTGAAATTTACGGCAAATGCCCGCTTCAGCAATAGACGCCTCATCCATTTTCAACAAATCGATCGTTTGCCCAAAAAAGACGGCGCCGGTATCCGGCCGGGTCTTACCGGTAATGACATCCATCAAGGTCGTCTTTCCGGCTCCGTTCGGTCCGATCAGACAACGAAGCTCACCATCATCAATATACAAGGACAGTTTGTTCAGCGCTCTGAAACCATCGAAACTGACGCTGACATCTTCCAGATACAGAATGGGACCGTGCGTAGTATCGATTTCGCCTTCATAGAAAGGGCGACCGACTTTGACGGACTCGTCATTAGCCGGTTCAAGAGTAATATCAATCATGCCTCAGCCTCCCGCCGTTTGCGCAATAACCCGGCAATGCCATCGGGTAACAATACGGTCACCAGAATAAATGCCGCCCCCAAACTGAACAGCCAGATTTCCGGCATCAACCCGGTCAACACGGTTTTGCTGAAATTCACCAATACCGCACCGATAATGGCACCGTACAATGAACCCCGACCACCCATTGCAACCCAGACAACAATCTCCAACGAATTTAACGGTGAAAACTCACTGGGGTTGATGATGCCGACCTGAGGTACATACAAAGCACCGGCAATTCCGGCCAGCATGGCAGAAAATACGAATAGCCACAGTTTGAACATTTCGACTCGATAGCCCAAAAAGCGAACCCTGGACTCCTGATCACGAATCGCTGTCACGACTCGTCCCAGCTTGGTATTGACCAGCCAGCGGCTGAACAGAAACGCGGCGATCAGAATCGATCCGGATAGAAACAACAAGGTGAGCCTGACCGCTTCCGATTGAATATTAAAACCCAAAATGTCCTTGAAATCGGTCAGTCCATTGTTGCCGCCGAAGCCCATTTCATTGCGGAAAAAAGCCAGCATCAGTGCGTAAGTCAAAGCCTGGGTGATAATGGAGAGATAAACGCCGGTGACCCGCGAGCGAAAAGCCAGCCAACCGAAGACAAAAGCCAGCAAACCCGGCACCAGCATGACCATCAGCATGGCAAACCAGAAGTGATCAAAGCCGAACCAGTACCAGGGTAATTCCTTCCAATTCAAAAACACCATAAAATCGGGCAACAGCGGATCTGCATAAACGCCCCGAGTACCGATTTGACGCATCAAATACATACCCATTGCATAACCGCCCAACGCGAAAAATGCGCCCTGCCCCAATACCAAAATACCGCAATAGCCCCAGACCAGATCCAGCGATAAACCCACCAGCGCAAAAGTCAGGTATTTGCCCAGCAATGAGACGGTATAAGCTGAAAAATGCAGCGCCGAATCGACCGGAAAAATCAAATTAAATAACGGTACGATTAGAGTCACACCGGCAATCAGCGCAAGGACCACCGCACCTGTTTTGTCATTACTGAATAACAGCGATTTCATTTGGCCTCCACTGCGCGACCATTTTGCGGGAATAATCCGCTGGGACGTTTTTGTATGAACAGAATGATAAAGACCAGCACCAAAATTTTGGCCAATACGGCCCCTGCGTAAGGCTCGAGAATTTTATTGGCAATTCCTAGCGAAAAACCGGCAACCAGTGTGCCCCATAGATTACCGACCCCACCAAACACCACGACCATAAAAGAGTCAACAATATACGCCTGACCCAGATTTGGCCCGACATTGGTAATCTGGCTCAGTGCAACGCCGGCGACACCGGCAATTCCGGAACCCAGACCAAACGTCATCGCATCGACCTTATCGGTAGGTATCCCCATTACCTTGGCCATACCCCGATTCTGCGCAACCGCACGCACTTCCAGACCCAGCCGGGTGCGTTTGAGAATCTGCAGCAACAGGACGAAAACCATCAAACAAAACACCAAAATATAAAACCGGTTCCAGGTCAGTGACAGAAAATCATTAATTTGTAATGACCCGCTCATCCACTCGGGCGTCGTAACACTGCGATTCAAAGGCGAAAATATCGAGCGTACCGTTTGTTGTAAAAATAAGCTGACGCCAAACGTTGCAAGCAGCGTCTCCAGCGGACGGCCGTATAAAAACCGGATAATCCCACGCTCAATCGCAATGCCTACCAAACCAGATATCAAAAAGGCAGCGGGAATCGCCATGACAATCGATAAACCCAAATGATCGGGCATCATTTGTTGAATGACATAGGTGGTGTAAGCACCTAGCATCATCAACTCGCCGTGTGCCATATTGATGACGCCCATAACCCCAAAAGTAATCGCCAATCCGATGGCCGCCAACACCAGCACCGCGCCGAGACTCAAGCCAAAAAACAGCGTTTCCAGGATGCTGTAGAATTGAATTCGGGCATTGATTTCAGACAAGATCAGTTTTGCCTGTTTTCTGACATCGGCATCAGTTTCCTGGTATTGACCGGAGCTGTCTTTTTCCATCAATACATTCAGGCGATTGACGACTTCCTGATTGTTAAAATTCTTCAGCGTGACTAAAGCGGTCAAACGAACGGCTTTGTCTTCGCTCTTTAAATCCTTCAACGCAAAAATCATTTGCATCGCTTCCAGAACCGTTTCATCGCGTTCTGTTGTTTCCATTTGCCTGAGTAAAGCCAGCGTATTGTCATCGGTCGCCTTGATCAAGCCATTGACCGCTGCCAGTCTTACTGAGGTATCTTCAGACTTCAATTCAAGCTGTCCAATCAATTTACGGAGTTTGACCCGAATCGTGTTGGTCAGATTTATCTTGTTCACTTCGGAACGGGGTTTATTGCCCAGATCTTCTCCAGTTATCGCATCAATAAGTTGAAAACCCTCACTGACCTCGCTGGCAATGACCAGTTGCTCATTACTGGCAACCTGATATAACTTTCCGTTGAGGAGGGCCTGCAAAACAGTCAAGGTTCTAGGATGATTCACCTCACCCAGTTGCTCCAAAGCCTGTTCTCTGTCTTGCATAGCCCCTTGTTTCAAGCGATTTAAACTATCCAGTAAGGTAACCTGAGGGTTCATTTCCTGGCTATTAGCCTGTCCCACCCATAAACAAACAAGCAGTGTCAGAGCTAACCACCCATTAAATCGTTTCGGTGAATTCGCTTTCATAATTTCTCCAAAATTTCTTACCGGCATGTGTGTGAGATAACGCCTATTGAGCTCTACTGCTAGTTCGCGTTAACTCCCTTTAAGATTGCGGTATTTCCGCCATCCCAGGCGATCAAGGTGAAGGTTGGGTTTTGCGTTAAAGCCGTAACCCAACCTTTCGAAGACATGACAGGTCAGGTTTAACCTTTTCAACTATTCAGTATTTTTGTTGGATGGGCGCAGACTCTTGATTTCCAGGAGTCTTGAAGTCATTCCTGTAAATCTTAAGTCTGCGCCCTGTAAGAGCCTTGCTGAACAGCGAATAACCTTTTAAAGATCGATCAATAATTCTGACCGGAGCATTTCTTGGTTTCAGTGTTGAAATTTCCGCAACTGATAGGCGGGGTCCAGTCGGCAATAATCGGTTTGCTTTCCGGCAGGAAATCAGACCAGGCGTCCCCTTCTACAACCTTGTTGGTCTGCCATACGGTCAAAAATTGTCCGTCTTCCTGAATTTCGCCGATCAATACCGGTTTGCTGATGTGATGATTTGGCAGCATTTTGGACATACCGCCAGTAAGGTTAGGGTATTCAACGCCGATAATGGCTTTTTGTACGGCATCAGGATCGGTGGTACCGGCTTTCTCTACCGCTTTCACCCACATGTTGAAACCGATGTAATGCGCTTCCATAGGATCATTGGTCACCCGTTTTGGATTTTTGATGTAGTCTTTCCATTGTTGGATAAACGCCGCGTTCTTGGTGGTATCAACACTCATAAAGTAGTTCCATGCCGCCAAATGACCGACCAATGGCTTGGTATCAATCCCTGACAGTTCTTCTTCTCCTACTGAAAATGCAACCACCGGAATATCTTCAGCAGAGATGCCCTGGTTTCCCAATTCTTTGTAAAAAGGAATGTTGGCATCGCCATTGATGGTTGAAACGACAGCAGTCTTTTTGCCGGCAGATCCGAATTTTTTGATATCGGCCACAATGCTTTGCCAATCCGAATGACCGAACGGCGTGTAGTTGATCATGATGTCCTTTTCATCAACGCCTTTGGCTTTCAGATACGCTTCCAGAATCTTGTTCGTGGTGCGCGGATAAACGTAATCGGTTCCAGCGAGCACCCAACGCTGGGCTTTTAGATCATTCATCAAATAATCGACAGCTGGAATCGCTTGCTGGTTAGGCGCGGCGCCAGTGTAAAACACGTTTTTCGATGACTCTTCACCTTCATACTGAACCGGATAGAACAACACACCGTTTAACTCTTCGATAACCGGCAATACCGATTTGCGAGAAACCGATGTCCAGCAGCCGAAAATGGCAGCAACCTTATCCTTGGTCAATAACTCTCTGGCTTTTTCAGCAAACAAAGGCCAGTTGGAAGCAGGGTCGACGACGACCGGCTCCAGCTTTTTACCCAGCAAACCACCCTTTTTGTTTTGTTCTTCAATCAGCATCAGCATAGTGTCTTTCAGTGTGGTCTCGCTGATGGCCATCGTGCCGGATAAGGAATGTAAAACACCGACCTTGATGGTTTCTTCAGCAACCGCTGCCCCGGCACCGGTCAATAAAGTGACCACAATGCTCATTTGAGTCAATGTGCGTAAAGATATATCAATTATCTTCATAAAAAGCTCCGATTATGAATGCAGGAAAATAAGAAATGCAGCAGAGTCAGCAACTCGCTTAAATTTGATATTGGAAATTAAGAGAAACCGCATTGACGCTATCGCCATCGGCATCAGTGGAATAATCAAGACCTTTTTCCATTCTGTCTCCATAGAGCCAACTGAGACCAACCCGGGCATTGTGACCGTCGATGACATAATTGACGCCCAACTCATACACATTTCTATCCGTGCTGTTGTTCGGCATCGTGTTGACATAACGGACGAACGGCTGAATCAGGCCGATACCGACTTTTTGCGGGAACAGATACATGGCACTTACATCGTAGGCATCACCTTCGAACATTGTGAAACCACCACCTGCATCGCGCGATGTCAGGCTATAACCGTCAGAAATCTCGTAATTTTTATACTCACCGTTCAAGGTAATAACACCACCGTTACCCAATACTTTTTCCATTAAAACGTCAACGGAAGTTGCGCGCATATTGCCGGCGTCGGACGAAGTACCCGCACCATCTTCTTGGTACTGATTCGATACTGCCAAGGTCAGAATGTCTCCGCCTTTTCCGTAATACGTGCCTGAAGTGTAATAACCCGGATTTTTTTCAACTTCCCAGAAGTTATAGGCAACCCGTTGGGCATAAAGCAGATTGTCATCCTTGTTTGCGCCGCCTCTCAAGCCCTGAAAGACCCCTAAGGCGTATTGAAAACGACCGCTAAAAAAGGCACCCCAAACGGTAGCACCGTCATCCCGGCCAAACGATCCGGCCGAAGTCCCGTTATCCCGGATAGTTGTATTGAAATCGGAAGGTTCAAAGGGTGTTCCGACACTGTAAATGTTATAAACACTGCTGTAGAAAGGACCGTTCATTTCACGGCGTTCGGCAGGAACCAGCATACGGCCTACCCAAAGGTTATACATCGGATCGATCTCAAACTTGCCGATCGCATCCAGCAATCGAACTTCGCCGCCATCGTTACAGGTTTGACATTCCGTGTTGATCTCCAGCTTGATATACTCATGGATCTGAGCGTTTAAATACAAACGCAAATTGTCCACAGTAAAATCATTAGACCATTTACTGCCGTCCGCCTTGGACTCTTGAGCAAAAAAACTGGTTCGCAAACCGGCACCCAGACTCAGCCATTTGGTATCATCAATTTTGAACGTCGCACCCGCTAGGGATACGGACGAATATCCTGCAACAGCAGCAGTTAGTAACACGGACGGCCAATAACTGCGAAAAGGTTTGTGTGCTTTATGCTCGTATAAACCACTCATGGTAAGCCCCCAAAATAATAAGCTCGGTTGTTGAATCCACATCGAAACGATGCAAACAAAGCCATAAACGCTCGGCTGATGAGGATTATTTGAGGACAGGGAAATTTACACAATGCGTCAAATAACTCATCAGTTAAATGACGTATTGGCTAAAAATGCGTTTGATTTTAAATTGGAAAGATTTAAAGAAATCTATGACCCCTGGATAAAGCACCGCATCATCCGGGAGTAAAATGGAAAGAGGCTTTCTTCGCGTTAGTGTTGAAAGGACTTCAATGCCGTCATTCCGGCATGGATTTCCGGAGCCGTTAGACCGCCTAAGCGAATCCAGGTCACAAGATGGTGAAAATTCTTACTCACGTCTACACACAGTGGTCTATGTTGGACGTCCCATCAACCACCCATTGGGTAAACGGCTTTACGAACACAGGCTTGATAGATTAAGCAGCCGATGGAAACGATTTTCATGGTTTGGGCTTCTTGATGTGACGGAGGATGGCAATCTACGCGAATCAGCTCTCAATATACCCTCGTAGATCGAAATTCGGCACCGTGGTGCCCATCAAAAGACGCCGTAAATACATCCATGCTGGCAAAGTCTTTGCCGAACAACCCGTTGCCTCCTTAGGCACTGCCGAAACTTGAAGTGCGAAAGGTATATGTCGTTAGCGGCGCTTGTTGCAACACTTGAATCATTGTTGATAGAAGCGCTTGAGCCGCCGCAAAACAGAAAACGCGGAGATGATTTTGCTATTGAATACATTCAGGGCATTGATCCTGAATTAAAAGAAAGAGAAATACAAAATACCCTTCGTTAAATAGAACAAAAAATGCGCGGTGGATCGTGATTAACTTTTAAAGCCAATGCAAAACACCGGTTATCCCTGATTTGAGTTTTACGTCATTTCGCCGGAATAGCCTGGTAAGTTTGGCTTGGTGATTAACAAGCGTATTACGTAGAAGAGATCAATGCCCGTGATTGAAGCACCTTTGAATAATCGTAACTGTTCAGCGGAGCATCAAAACAACAGTGATGCACCCTGTAGGTTGCGGTTGGCGATAGCCAACCCAACATTTCAAGGCCAGGGAGTTAATTGTTGGGTTGCGAAAAGCAGCAACCCAACCTGCACTGAAAAATCACTATAAATCAAGCATAAACCGGTTGAAAGGCCTGTTCGGGATTGGCGACCGGTCCGTTGCCGTCCCAATAAGGCGACAGTTTTCTTAATGTTGCAGCAATACCTGGCATGACTTTCAAGACTTCGTCGACTTCGCTCATCGTGTTATAACGGGAAAACGAGAACCTGATCGTTCCATGGGCCGCTGTATAAGGAATCTGCATGGCCCGCATCACATGCGAGGGTTCCAAAGAACCCGAAGTACAGGCAGAACCACTGGATGCGGCGATACCTGCTTTATTCAGCAGCATCAATATCGATTCACCTTCTATATATTCAAACGCAATATCGGTGGTGTTAGGCAAACGGTTGTCCAAATCACCGGTAATAAAGCAATGCGGAATCTGCTCAACGATGCCCTGCTCCAGGCGATCGCGCATCGCTTTAACCTGGATGTTTTCATATTCCATAAATTCCATCGCCAGTTCGCAGGCTTTTCCCAAACCGACGATAGACGCCGAGTTTTCGGTGCCCGCACGGCGTCCTCGTTCCTGATGCCCGCCGCGAAGCATTGGGCGATAACGTGTACCTCTGCGTAAATACAGCACGCCAATGCCTTTGGGGGCATGCAATTTATGCCCGGAGATCGACAACATGTCAATTTTGGTATCTTGCAGCATCATCGGTATTTTGCCCACTGCCTGCACGGCATCGGTATGAAACATCACGCCGGCTTCATGCGCCATTTCAGCCATTTCAACCACCGGAAAAATCGTTCCGGTTTCGTTGTTTGCCCACATCACTGAGACAATCGCGACCTGATCGGACAGTAATTTTTTGTAAGCTTCAAGATTGAGACGACCGCATTTATCCACCGGTAAACGATGAATCGTATAACCTTCTTTTTCCAGATGTTCACACAGATTCAAAATCGCCGGATGCTCAACCATCGTGGTGATGATCTCTTTTTTATTCGGCTGGGCTTTGATTGCCGAGAGAATGGCCGTGGAGTCTGATTCGGTTCCGCAAGAAGTGAATATAATTTCCGAATCGTGTTCAGCGCCTATCAGTTGCTGAACCTGACTGCGGGCATGTTTTATGCCTCTGGCAACGCCATCGGCAAATTTATGGATGGACGAAGGATTACCGAATTGCTCGGTAAAATACGGAATCATCACATCGACCACAGCACTGTCCACTTTGGTCGTGGCATTGTTATCCAGATAGATATCAGGCATGACTGGCCTCCTGTATCGTCACTAATTTGGGCATTTGCGAGGCAGGCACTACCTTGATGAATTCACCCAGGACTTCCATCAAACGCTGCTGAATACCGGCAATCGTCATAGCAGCCATCTGGCAACCGTTGCAGGCCCCGGTCATATTGACGTAGGCCGTGTTTTCGACCACTTCGACCAGCTCCACGTCGCCACCGTCCGCCATCAATTGCGGCCTTAATGAATCCAGCACCGCTTCAATTTTTTTGATCCGCTGCAAGTTGGTCAATGGTTTTTTCTCGGCGATAACCGGTGTCTCTATGGGCGCCGCATCCGGATTGAAACTTTCACCGCGTTCTTTCAATACCCGCTCAAGAATATTTTCTATATCTTCATGACACGCCGCGCAACCGCCGCCCGCCTTGGTGAAATTGGTAACATCCTCTACCGTTCTAAGTTTATTGGCCCAGACCATTTCTTCAATCATGACGGCATCAATCGCAAAACATTTACAGATCAATGCGCCCTCTTCATGATCGTCTTTCCATTCTTCTCCGCGATAATTGGCAACAGCGGCCTGCAATGCTTCGCGGCCCATTACCGAACAATGCATTTTTTCAGGCGGTAGGCCATCCAGTTCCTGCGCGATATCCTGATTGCTGACTTTAAGCGCATCATCCAGGGTCATGCCTTTAATGATTTCGGTCAATACCGATGAAGAAGCAATCGCTGATCCGCAACCGAATGTTTGAAATCCCGCTTCCTCGATGACTTCAGTATCTTCATTGACTTTCAGTGTCAATCTCAATGCATCGCCGCAACTGATGGAGCCCACTTCCCCGATGGCATTCGCCCCGACAACCGCACCTGCATTTTTTGGATTAAAAAAATGATCTTTAACTTTGTCTGAATAATCCCACATGGCTATTTCCTCGGTATCTTTAAGAACAGGTTTTAGTGGGTGCGCCGTTATCGGTGGTCGTAAACGACGAGCCGCACGCACAGCTTTTCACCGCGTTGGGATTGGTAAATTTGAAACCGGAGCCATCAAGACTGTCGATAAAATCGATAGACATGCCATCCAGCATGGGCAAGCTGATGGGATCGATCAAAACTTTAACTTCCCCGCAATCGATTTCGGTATCGCCTTCATTTTTTTGTGATTCCAGTTTCAGACCGTATTGCATCCCCGAACAGCCACCATCGCTGACCTCAATACGCAGTCCTGCCGAGGGTTTATCGGAACTAGTAATAAACCGGCCGACTGCCTTAATGGCGTTTTCAGTTAATGTAATCATCGTAAATCTCCAGGAAAGTTTGGCATTGATTTTGTAGTTATCCTAAGCAACGCCCATGCCAGACAGTTAAGTCACTCGTAAGTCACTGATAGTAGCCATTAAGTGCTAAATCCTAGTGATGTCAGGCGGGGCTGTTTAACAACAATCGAAACAATATGTAGCATCTGCTACAAAATCCAACCGGGAGACCAACGTGAACATAAATGACCTGGATATAGGCGATGTCGTCTACGCAGCAAAAGACATTACCGACGACGGCTCCATGCCGGAAAGCACTGAAGGCGAAACGCTGGCCCAAGCCGGTGCCAGAGGCGTTATCGTCATGAAAGGCCATATTGAAGAAACACCCGAAAGCCATGTGTTTTTGGTACGTTTTGAGGATGAAACCCTGACTTTGGGCAGGCCTATCGGCTGTTGGGAGGAAGATTTAATGAGTGAGGCGGGATAAGTTGTGAATGCCGCGTAACGCTGTAGTTGTCTTAGCTTGAGAAATTAACATTACATAGGTTGGGTTAGCTCGCGTCTAACCCAACCTGCAATGATCAAGACATCAGGCCGCTTTTTCGGCCAGGGTATATTCCAGAAAATCAGCGCAATCGGCGGCTATGATTTCAAACCCTAAGCGTTTGCAATAGCGTATTTCCTTGTCTGTGGGATTTTTGCGTAAAACCCAACCTTTGGGTTCTGCGGCGGAATAAACGATATCGCTCATCACCATCCGTTCGGAATCCCGATTCAACGGCAGGCCCATCAATAAATATTTTTTACCGATGCGGTATTCCTTTAAAAAATCAGGAATCGCAAATCCTCCCATCAGTTCGGTAATGTAATCGACATAATCGGCATCTGAGGCAATGTAATTGGAAATTGGCCGGGGCGTCCCCATCGGTTTGAATAAAACCGGCAGATTTTTATTGACGGCGGTTTGTTCGATTTCCGCATACTCACTGCCGTTATAATGAAAAATCTTGAAGCGGTATTGAGCTGCCGTGATGCGAGCCACACCCACGATCAAGGTATGCTCTGTGTCCGCATAGCTATCCTGCAATTGAGTATCCCGATTGACATCGACCACATATTGAGGGCGCCAGCTTGCAAGCCAGTCGTGCACTGAAGCTCTTCCCCACTGCCCTTCTGCATAAAGTTTATCCAGAAAACCGGTAACGTAATTACGGCCGCGTTTCAACTCGCGGTTCATCGCCGCTCTGGGAAACTCATACATCAACTTGGGCGCCATCGGCTGCCCGTCATTCATTGCCAGAATCAGACTGTTACTGTCGGCTGGAATCGGTTCACCGGTGATTTTATGCTTGGAATCATATAAAACGCCAGGCCCTAAATAGGGCACGACTTTATTCTCGTAAAGACCGTTTAAAATTTCTGCAAATACATCGCTAGTCATGGTGAGCTCCCGCTTGAATGGTTATTTATCAGCACTGAGCAATTTTTAAACCAATCCTGATAGATCAGCCTGAACAGGCTATTAAACGGGGCGTTTGAAATAAAAGGAACAGTATCTAAACATCACCTTTACGACATAACAGCAAGGAATGTGTGGTTTAGTACAAACATGACTCAAGTGCGGGACTGGGTATACAGCGCGCTTTGACACGCCAACACCCAAGTCTCAAAATACAGAATGTCAGTTATGACGGCTGAGACTCCGCAAACTTAAGAAGTTCATGGGTTTGCGAGCGAATTTGTGCTGCAACCAGGGGAGACAGTTGTGCTAGCCAGCGCGCGGGTATGCCTTGCACACCGTATCTCGCACCTGCCAGCATACCGGCCAGCGCGCCAGTCGTATCGGCATCACCGCCCTGATTGACGGTAGCAATGAGGCAGGATTCGAAGCTGTCCGAATTGAAAAAATAATGCAGAATAGTCTGTACAGTTTCGACAATATAACCCGAGGCGTTGCCCGAATAAGGGCTGTAGGCAAAGTCGCCGTGCTGATTGATCAACCATTCGGCCTCTTGATAACACGCGTCCTTATCCTGTCCATGAATCAAGCGATTGACCATGCGACCCAGCGCCAAAGTCGCCGCATCAGACAAGGGGTTGTGGTGAGTAATGTGACATTGCTGCAGGCTCCATTTCTCGAAATAATCAGGCCTGTTCAGGGTAGCCAAGACCACCGGCAGATTGCGCATACACGCGCCGTTTCCTGCTTCATCATCACGCGGTAAACCGGATAACTCGCCCGTATCCCGGTAGCGCACTATACCGCGTCTGCAAGTAATACCTATATCCGGCGGATCGCTTTCCAGCCAGCTGACAAAATTGTCCGCAGCAGCACTGAGGTTCCAAGACTGATGGTCGATAATCGCCTGCCCCAACGCCAGCGACATTTGCGTATCATCGGTCACTTCGCCGGCAGGTAAGGCCAACCAGCCGCCGCCGGTTATTTCTTTATGAATGCCGTAGCGATTTTGAATTTGTTTCGGCGATAAAAACTCTACCGTCGCGCCCAACGCGTCACCGCAGGCAAAACCCAGATAAGCGCCCAATGCTCTATCTATTAGTTCTTGTTCAGCCATTTTTTCCTCGCTTTACCGTTGCAAGTTGACCCGGTAATCACCGCCGATGACCAAGTACTCGGATTCACCTCGTAAGGCATGATGAGGTAACAGTTCATTAAAAAAAATCAGCTTAACCATAGGCACTTCAACCTTCAGAATATAGGAGCCGAATTCGCTGGCGATACTGCGACGGTCGGTAAAGGAAACAACGTTATTGAAACGTATGATTTTTTGATGCTTGTTTTCGTCTTCTATAATCCAGTCATCCAAATCATTGACGCCACGATAAAGGGTTTTGTGGGTTGTTGCCGGAATTCGGAAGCGTTCGACAACCCACTGACAAAATTCATAGAGAAGATCCAGCTGCATATAGATGCAATTATTATGATAACGGCTGTTCATCTTTTCCTCGATATAACTTAGCCAAGGTTTGCCGATGAAACTGGCTATAGGCTGTTTATGATAGGTTGGAAACAGCCCGAAGCGACTTTCTACCCAGCCTTTGAGTACAGCACCCTGCGCATTATTGGAATCCAGCCCCCAATCCTGAATCAGTCTGAGATAACTATTACGATAGCGCCGCCTGCCGGAGGCATCATCGCCCAACCGTTGCTCCGTTTCAAAACCAAATACGACACACATGTAATCCTGAAACAGCTGGCCGCAGTCATCGGGCGTAGTTTGTCCAATTAATTGCTCAAATAAACCCGAAGCCGACTCGCGAGTTCCGGCAATATGTAGTGGCTTGGGATTTTCATTAAAGAGTGTGCTGGCGATACATGCTGTTGCAACACCAATCAAGTTGGTGCTGTGACAATATTCAGAAATATTATGCATCGGGCCGATGGTTAACTGTTCGGGGAAAATGTGCGACCTATCATACACTAGCAGTGGATCTTAGGGCGAACGGGCACAGGTTGAAAATAAACCCAGCCCTATTATTTCCCATTTCCAAAAAAGGCTACGAATCCAGACCTGAACCTGTTCACTTAGTCACTATGCGTTCTGTAGTTGCTAAAGCCTGATTTAAGCCGTGCCGTGAAGCGGCGTCGGCTTGGACGAACTGTTAGACGGACTCTAGTTGCTTCAAGGTCTTGCCGCTAGGGAGATTAGCAAGACAAGAGGCCATTTTATGCGCTAAAAGGTGCGAAATTCCGACATAAAATACGAATATTCGAATACTCTAATGAATATTCAAAAAATAGGGCTTCTCGCTATGCTATTCTCGGACAGGTTCCTAGTTAGCTTCGCCTGCCCTCCCTCTTCAAACCGTGCATGCGCTATTAACGCACACGGCTTTCCGATGCTCTTCATACCAAAGCATGCGCACTTCCCCGACTCATGTTTCCCAGCTCGTCTGAGGATATCGCGCCTGCGCACTCAACCTTCGATTGCGCAACATGACCGGTTTCTTGCTTGGCTTTGGCATACAGCTTCCTCTGAAGCGTCCTGATCGTATCAGGGGTGTCTAGCAACATGGTAATCCCCCAATCCTCCGCTCTTCGGTTGCGCGAACAAAGCAGGATCCCTTCCCTCGGTCTGGTTTATGTTGTCCCAAGGCCTCAAACGGTACTATGAACCGCTACGACCTATTGCGCTTTCGTTTCCTTATACGCAATAGTCGATGGCCTCCCCACCACCGCAACGGGTCTCCAGCACTGGGCAATAAATCTTCAAGAACATGCCGACCCTGCTACCACAGGAGTCGATGAATGCCACTTCCGTTATTTCAGCATTCATCCATCGGCCTTCCCCTTCTGACCACAGGGTCGGCTCCTCCAATTCGTTTACGAGGCTACGTGTAGGTTCACTTGCGTTACGGCCTGCACTCTTGCTGTTTGGAAACTTACGACACCGTGTTACCACGGCTGCCGCTTCCTCATACTACCAAGGCGTACGGACAATTCCTTGGACGGGACTTTAACCCGCTAGATTTACTGCTGTTATTGCGAACGGTCAAGCCATGGAAGCACTCAATTGCGAGCAGAGTCGTGTGGGGAAGTAGTAGACAGCGTCCCTGCAGCCCACTACTTCTCCACACTCTCGGACCTCGCGACCCGAAACTCAACGGTTCTATAACAGGTTGAAGAGAATGATTCGCAAGACAGAGAAATCAAAAAATGCCAAAATTTGCTTGAGGGATTGGTTTGGCATTGACTACGACAGGTAATGGTGACCCCGCTCTCTGTGATGAGCAATGTACGTTACCGTACAGAACTCATCCATTTGTTAAGCGTAAAGTTTGAAGCTGATGAGGCAAATTAATTTATTCATTAAACACAAACCTGTTAGGGGGAGTTATGGGTATTGAAGTAGGCGGTTTTCTGGGTCTTGTTGTGCTTGTACTGGACATCTGGGCCATAATTAGCATTGTAAAAAGTGGTGCTTCAACTGGATCGCAAGTTTTATGGGTGATTTTGATTTTATTGCTGCCCGTTGTCGGTCTGATACTTTGGTGGTTTGCGGGACCGAAAGGGAGTTAACCGTCTTGTCGAATGAAGATAGAAGCTGTCAATGTCAACGCAGTAAGCCGCAATTCAGAAAAACAAGCCTTTATCGGTTTGTAGTTTTCGGCTCGAACATTGGGTAAATCCAGGGCAAAATGTGGATTCACTTTATGGGATGATAGGCAACAAATGAACAAGTTAGCACCCATTTAGAATGCTTGCCCAATCCAATTTATTTATTCCTTATGCGACCTATTCTTCAAAATGGGTTGGTATACGAACAAAAGAAGGGTGTTATGTTGCGGATTTTTGACGAGATGGTTTGTTGTCTCGATATGCCGATCAGGCGGGGGTATCATGGAGACGGCATGCTGAGCCATATCGTTCGGGGCCACTCAGTAGATCAGCACGAATAGGGGCACACGAATAGGGCCAAGTCGAATTAAAAATAAAACCCAGCCCTTTTATTTCCCATTTCCCAAAAAGGCTATGAATCTAGACCTGAACCTGTTGCCTTCCCATAGTCACTCCCGTACGTTGAATAAAGTCGAACGATTTTTCAGACAGCAATGAATTTACAACGGATTCCGTTCACCTGAGTCAGGCAAGCTGGCTATCCCCTATCCCCGTCATAAGAATGTTTTAGATTAATGCTGAGACAACACCGCTAAAAAAACCGCATTCGATTTGAATGCAGCTAGCACGTCGATACCCTCGTCCAGACCCAATTCATCAACACTGTCATTGGTAACTGTTGCATAGACCGAATTCCCCCCGGGCAGTTGGACCACCACTTCCGTATTGACCACGCCTTTCTGCAGTCGGGAAATCTTACCGGATAATTGATTTCGGGCACTGAGCCGATAAGGACCTAAGTCAGTAACGATCAATACTTGCGGGGCTTTGATTAAAGCAACCACCTCCATGCCTCTGGTAATAGCGAGTGATTTCATGGATTCTCGCGTAATTGCCGCGACCAGATGATCGCTGCCTTTAAGTTCTATGATGATTTCAACATTGATGCCACCCTCGTGAATATCGACGACGGTACCAAAAAACTGGTTGCGGGCACTGGCTTTCATAAACGTTCTCCTGATTAAGTAATTGAATTCGGAATTGGCTTCCATTTCGCGGTTGATGCGGTCCAGAAATTGATCATGTTCCTTTCGAAGTTTTGCTAACAGTTTCAGCAGGCTTTTCCCTGAGTCAGTCAAAACACTGCCGCCGCCATGCTTTCCACCGATTGCCGTTGCGACCAGTAAATTAGGCGATAGATTATTAGCGCGTTCCAGAATTTCCCAGGCGCCTTTATAACTAAGCCCAACCTGTTTCGCAGCGCGATTGAGAGACCCGGTCGATTCGATTGCGGCCAGCAAATTACAAAGTTTCCAGGTATATGCACCGGCGATACGCAATTCGCCTTCGACAAGCCGCTCAGTCGGTTTTTTGTCGTTGATCGACTGCTGTGGTTGTTCTGCTTCGCTCATTAGTGTGATCCAGGATCTGTTTCAGATGAGTTGCATTTTATCTGAAATGACTCAACAGTTCGGAAAGTTACGAAAAAGATCATAACGATCCCAAAAAATGGATAATGTTTTGGCGATCTGCTGAAGTCAGTCGTTCAAAGACCTTTCGGGCTAATTGAGCTTCGCCTCCGTGCCATAAAATCGCCTCCATCAGATTACGCGCCCGTCCGTCATGCAAAAAAGTGCTGTGTCCATTGATTCTCTTGACCAAGCCGATACCCCATAACGGCGGGGTTCGCCAATCGCTGGCGCTTGCATCGAAATCGGGCCGGCCATCAGCCAATTCCCCACCCATATCGTGCAGCAATAAATCGGTGTAAGGATGAAGAGTCTGCTGCGATAACGCCGGTAATTCCGGAAATTCGCCGGTTTGCAAAGAGGGCGTATGGCAGACGGCGCAACCAGTCGAAACGAACAACCGTTCTCCCCGCTGCACCTTCGAATCATCTGCAGCGCGCTTTGCCGGCACTTGTAACAAACGCAGATAGGTCAGTATTGCCTTGAGTTGACGATCGTCTAATTCAGGCTGACGGGCCGATGGCGCTTGTTGGCAGACAGTTTGGAAAAGACCGCAATTCTCAGTCGGATGCAGCGACGAAGTGATACTCATATCGCCAATAAACGCACCGGCTATTTGCTGTTTCAATGTCGCAACATTGGCTTTCAGCCCAAAGCGGCCAATCGTTTTGTGCTGTTTCTCACCATCCCAAACCCAATTCGGCCGCCCGTTAACCCCTTGTTGCCGCCCGCGCTCAGCCAATTGCAAGATTGCTGAGTCAGACACCGCTTCCAACAGGCCCAATCCGAATACCGGCGGTCCGATTCGCGGCGAATAAAGTATTTCCGGTTCTAAGGGGCCGTATTGCAAATCGGTGAATGTGTAGATCGGGCGGCGCAAATGGAACGTTTCCCCATCCGGCAACGATCTGACAATTTCCTGATAACTGACCCGAACGCGGCCTTCACCCGGGATGTCGGGAATGCCTTGTTCATTCAATTGATCGCCGTAAACAGGATGTGGGCGCGGTCCTCCGTGCTCGTTGCTGCCGGGCAGGCTCAACCTTACCAACATAGAGCGCATCATCTGATCAGGTGTCTCCGGAGGCATGCCGCGTCCGTTTTTCGGATGGCATCCGAGACAGGACAATTGGTTATAAAGCGGTCCGAGGCCGGCACTATCGATATCTAATGCAGGCGGTATGACCCAGCTTTGCCTGAATATATTTCGCCCCTGCAAGGCAAGGTCGGATAGCTCTTTGCCAACACCCGTGTAAATTTGAGCAAAGGCTTCCCTGCTTACGTCATCCGTCACCCAAGCGTTATCAGACTTTGCAGTCTGGGCGAACAGGCAAATTAACAGCGACATCAGCAGTTTTCCAGCGCACATGGTCAATGTCCCCAGGCTGCCAGCAATTGCTCGGCGCGTTGATAGTTTCGACTGATATCACTACGCCAGGTATTCTCCAGGCTTTTGGCCTGCATGTCGGCATCCGCGTCTTTTATGCGCTTTTCGAAGTTTTGTTGTACAGAGATGTCACTTGCCAAGTCGAGGCTGATCGGAGCAGCCGTCAGTAAATGCCTGACTTCAGCCAACATCTCGTCCGATCGGCCATTCTGCGTCTCCAACTCATGTAAGCGCTGCCATACCGGTTTTAATTGGTCGTGCCGCTCGGTCAGAAACAGATCAAACAATGCATTCTGCACAGCCAACCTGGGTAAGGCCGTGGATGGGTCATAAACCGGTGAATGCAACACTGCCGCTTCAAATGGATCGAATTGGCCTTCGGGTTTATCGGCGTAAACAGCCGGTCGAACCGGTAATTTGCGAATATCAGGATGAAACAATAGGCGTTGCCCTTTCGCTGATAGAATGAATTCAACGAACTGCCGGGCGGCTTGCGGCTGCCGGGTCGAGGCGGTTACTGCAATGTGCGCAGGCGAATAAGCGACCGGCTCGGGATATAGCAATTGCAACGGCGCGCCGTTTGCCCGCGCCGAGTTGGCGAAAAAGTCCAGACTGGGCGCGATACCCAGTTCGCCGGAACCGACGACATCGGTTATAAAACTCCGGTTGTGTTCGAGTAATTGTGCGTTCCCAGCCAATTCGGACAACAACGCCCAACCTCGCTCCCAACCGTATTGCTGCAATATGCTGTCGATCATCAGCGGCGCAAAGCCGAATCGGGATGGCACCGGTAAAGCGATATGGCCGCTGTAACGCGTATCGATCAAATCCTGCCAGGTTTTTGGTTCCGGCAGACGGTGATTTTTCAAATAACCGGGATTCACCACAAACCCGTATCCGGCCATTTCAGTTGCACAGTAAAAACCGTCAGGATCGATCAGCGGCATTACCCCAAGCATTTCCGGTAGTCCGTCACGGTCTAATTTCATTTTTTGCCAGGCACCTTCCTGTTTCAATTGTAAATAATTGTGCAGTGAGGCCGACCAATAGACGTCTACACCGCCTTGATTGCGCTGTTGCATATAGGGAAGTGCATCGTGAGGCATACGCCAGATGATCTTGACGTCGATGTCGGGATGGTCTCGCTCGAACGTGGTTTCAAACTGCGCGACGACTTCCTCATGATAGGCCGTCAACACTGTCAACGTTTGTTTGGCCGCCGCATCGCAGGCAGTCAAGCTTGCAATCAGAATAAATAGGCAACGAAATGTCATGATTGACCCCCTTGGTTTCAATAGCGCAAATTCAGGTTCGCGAAATAATTACGCCCCTGTTCCGGAAAACCTTCCTGATAGGCAAAGTTTTCATCGGTGACGTTGTTGACGCCGAATTCAGCACTGAAGTTGTCATGAACCGGAAAAGTCGCTTTCAGATTAGCGATGACAAATTCATCGGCAACTCTTACACCAAGCGTGTCACTGAACCGATCCGAGTTGTATTCGGCACTGGCCAACAGGCGCAAATACTTAAACGGCTCGTATTCAACGCTGGCGAACACCTTGTGTTTGATCGTGTCCAGCGGCTTGATATCGGGGTTCGTAATATTGTTGCGGTCCAGCCAAGTGTAATTGGCATGAAAGCGCCACTCGTCGTTGATGTTTACGGTAGTGTAAAGTTCGATACCGAGATTTTCCTGTTCGCCGATGTTTTGTTGCTGGAAGCAGCGTGGATTAAGCCCTTGAGCAATACAAAAACTTCTGTCTAGCGTGACTTCCTCAATGGCGCTGTCAATTTGATTGAAAAAAATGGCCGCACCATAATCGAGCATGCCAATCGCCTTACCGTCGACACCGAACTCGTAATTCAATGCTTTTTCGGATTGCAGATCGGGACTCGGCAAGGCGTTGCCAAGCCGGAACGAATAACGATCCTTTATCGTCGGAAAACGGGTTTTATGCGCCAGACTGGCATGGACGATGAAATCCTTGAACAGTTCATAAAAGGCCGCGCCCTGAGCATTGTAAGCATCCTTATTGCTAAGAGGAAATGACTGCATCTCGGTATTCGCCCAATTTTGTGCCTGCAAGCGATGTTGCCGGTCGTAACTCGCTCCGAACACGAATCGCCAGGCATCGACAGGCGTATAAACGTCTTCTATCGCATAAGAAAAATATTCATCCGCCGAGCGTTCTTCAGGGGTTTTGGGTCGGGTATTGACGTGGGTTGAAGTATCGAGATTGTCGATTTCGCGATGAACGTCCTGTTTGTAATTGAACCCTAATTTGATCTCGTGATGATTAAACCAGGTGTTGACATATTCAATCCCACTGCCGAACGTGTAGTCATTGTATTGACTATCAAAGGCAAAGGGCCGGGTTATCCGGCTGTAACTTGAGTCGTCAAATGACATCAAGCTATTTTTGAAGGTATCGTGATAAGCACGAAGTTTGATTGTATGAACATCGGCGAATTGCGTACGTGACATGAAAAAAATACTTTCCTTGTCCCAATAAGGCCAGCGCCAATACCGCGTTTGCACTGAAGAGTCGGTGCCAGCGTAAGGCGGCGTATCCTTACGACCATTTTGTTTATTAAAACCGACCGCGTATTCGTCGGTCTCGTTCGGCGTCAATGCCACTTTGACACTGCCCTTGTAATCGGTATTACCGGAATTTTCGCGGATGCCACCATCCTCGGAAGCCGTCGAATTGAAATCATCGGACAAACGCCACGATTGCCGATCCAGAAACGAAAATCCCCCTTGAATGTAGCCCCAACCCTGATTCGAACCGACGTTCAACGCCGTTTGATAAGTGTTGTCATCGAACTGCGAATCCATGCCCATGCCAAGTGTTAGATTACCTTCCAGTTCTTTGGTCGGTCGCCGACTAATCAAATTAATGCTACCGCCCAGTGTATTCGGTCCGTACATAACCGATGCGTTACCCTTGCTGACATCGATTTGGCCAATATCGAAGGTCGTAAAACGATTCAAATCGACGTTTCCGTCATAGGGAACATAGACCGGGATACCGTCCATGAACAAAGGCACCTGCCGCGAATTAAAGCCGCGAATGAAAATCAGGCGCTCGTTGCGCTGACCCAAATTCTGTATCGATACGCCAGGCAACAGATTCAATGCCGATGCGACATCGTTGCGGTTATACCGGTCGATATCCTCAGCCGTGATTGTTTCCTTATCGCTGAATTTTTCCTCCCCGGACTCGGCGGTTACTTCGATCACGCCCAATTTGAAAATATCGGAATTTGCAGTAACCGCCTGAGATAAAAACGACATTGACGCACATAAGATAAACTTTCGCATAAGCCACCCAATTAATAAAATTATTTATGTATCCATGTATATAACGATTGTCAGCATCCGGTCGACTCGTGTCCGTTTCGTTACAACCCTCAAAGGCTTTGTAGTAATTGCTACAAACAATCTGAGGCAAAAATCGCACTTTACATTATATACTTTACTACATATCGTATGGCAGCAGGATACATGCCAAATAAGAATGCGCTTTGCTTAGGGTGAAGAGTTTCTTGAGCCAGAGTATTTTCGACCATTAGCGGTACAGCGGGCCAATTGATTATGCGAATCGGTCAATAAGTACTACTTATCAAAGCGTCGAAACGCTCTTGCAGATCAAGCGTTTCAGCAATATTCCAAGCCGACTTTAGTAGTTGCGGAGTATACGTTTGTTGCGGCTTGACCAGGCCAATTTGACGATGCAGTGGTGGATGCAAAGGTATCGCAGTCAGTTCATGCCTCATTTCGATTAAACTCAAGAGGCTGTGAGGCGCGATCGTAAACAAGCCGGCACTTAGAACATGAGCATACAACGCCAGCACCGAATCGGTCTCAACAACAATGTTCGGAGACGTCCCGGCTTCGCGAAACACTGAATCGAGCAGTTGTCGGTTTTGCATGTTTGGCGTCAGAAGACATAACGGCAGCTTAGACGCTTCAAGCCAAGAAATCGAAGACTCTATGCTCCGGATCCCGGATCGGCGCGCCAGCAAGACTTAATTTTCCCGGTACAAGGGCAGCACGTTGAACCCTTGCAGACGAGGATCTTCCAGGTAAGTTAAGCCGAAATCGAGCTCAAACGCATCTAATTTACTAATGATGAGCTCTGCAGAAAGCGAATATAGCTTAAAGCCCATGCAGGGGTAGTCGCTTAGACAGGCTTCAGTTAATAAGGGGGAAACTGCCACCCCTGTCGGGATGACGCCGACACGCAAACTACCGGACAATTGTCCCGCTGAGGTCGCAGCTTCCTGCTTCAGACTTTCCCAATCTGCCGCCAGTCGCTGTGCGCGTTGCAGGATTCTTTCACCAGCCGGAGTCAGACCCATAAAGCGCTGGCCACGCAGTACCAGGGTTACGCCCAATTCTTCTTCCAAATTCTGAATAGCCGAGCTGAAAGCCGGCTGGGATATATGACAGGCTTCCGCCGCCCGACCGAAATGACCGATCCTGGCCAGCGCAATTAAATAGTTGAGTTTTTTCATACTCACATTTCCTGATACGGTTTTAAATGGCTCAATTTATGCTTTTCCATTATATACACAACAACATAACGATGGGAGCAAAGGCATGATTCAAAAAGACGTGTTTCAACAAACCAGTTTGAATCAAATAGAAAATTTGATGGTCGCGAAAATCATCGCTCACGATATTCCGAACGGTTGTACTATGGCGGAGAGCTTCGGCACTGAACTCATATTGCCGTTAAACAAAGAATTGGCAACGGGCGCCTTAACAACTATTGCCGTTTCGTCGAACGAAATTGCTCTGTCGCTTGGATTCGTGCAGGGTATTTCAATACAAAATCAGATCCGGGGCCGGATTTGCACGCTCATTTCTGGCGAAAACGGTGTATTGGTTCAAATAGACTGTGGCAACATCTGGGTGGCGGGTGTTTCATTGAAAGCATCCCGGGACATGAATCTGCGAGAAGGCATCAGTGTTTATTGCCTGGCTAAAACCGTCGCTTTCTCATACCGGCCTGAAATTGTTTTAAGTAAAGCACTTATAAGGTGTTTAACTATCGACTAGGAAATGGATTCCGATACTTCATCATATCGAAAACACATCTTTCAGCATTTCAAAGGCCATTGATAATTTAAATTTATAACGAACTTCCAACGCCTACTTCTTTATGTCGCAATCAATACCATAGTTGGTTCATTTTGTTGGAAATTCGACATTAAATAGCTACTTTTAGACCTTTTCGATATAACACTATGTACACTACGAGAATTTTTACTTATGGAAAACAGCGCCGCCAAAAAAGGCCATAACGGTTTCAGGCAATTCAAGCGAACAGTATCTTGAAGTACTGAACTAACACCTTTTTTGGCAGGCTATTCGGCATGACTACGACAAATCAATTCAGTGCGCCCACGCATTTTATAGTGGCGATACGATTGCGCTGGGACCCGGCAAAATCGATTTGCTGCGTTTGATCGATCAAACACACTCGATAGCCGCCGCTGCAAGAATGCTCAACATGCCCTACAAACGCGCCTGGCTATTGATTGATAGCCTGAACCTGGGCTTTGGCCGGCCGGTCGTCAGTACTGCCAGCGGCGGTAAAGGCGGAGGTGGAACGGTTCTGACGCCATTAGGTCAGGATTTAGTGGCCCGTTATACGGCGTTGGATGAAAGCATCAACTCTGCGTCCCATGAGGAAATCAAGGCCCTGCTGGCATTGGCAAGTCAGCATGAACCTTTGGTTTCAGGAAAAGAGGTCCACGGTTAAGCCCACTGATAATGCTCTATTTGATTTGGCGTTTATTTTGCTTGGCTTTCATCGTTATGACCTTTTTGACCTAACGATGTATGAAGTGCGACAATCCAACTGTCTTTTAGGAGCCTTGTCATGCGTATTAAGCTGTTCATGTTGCTGGTTTTATATTTTTTCTATAATACCAGCCACGCTGCCGGCGTCAATGTAGCCGTTGCTGCCAATTTCTCCGGCCCGATGCAGAAAATCGCCTCGGCTTTTGAACAAACAACCGGTCACAAAACCGTCATTGCGTTCGGCACAGTCGGCAAGTTTTATGCGCAAATCAAAAGCGGCGCACCCTTCGATTTATTGATTTCAGCGGATCAGGAAACGCCGGAACAGTTGGAAAAAGACAATCTGGCTGTTGCCGAAAGCCGTTTTACCTACGCGATCGGCAAACTGGTGCTCTGGAGCTCCCGCCCCGGTTTTGTCGATGACCACGGAGATATACTAAAGAAAGAAGCTTTCAAACATATTGCGATCGCTAATCCCAAATTAGCCGTCTACGGTGAAGCGGCTATCGAGGCGCTGAATAATCTGGGTTTGATAGAGCGGCTGCAAACGCGGTTCGTCACGGGAGATAACATCACCCAAGCTTATCAATTTGTCTCATCCGGAAATGCAGAACTGGGTTTTATCGCGTGGTCCCAAATTTATGAAGAAGGCCGTGCTATTGCCGGTTCCTATTGGCTAGTGCCTCAGGATCTTTACCCCAGGCTGCGCCAAGACGCCGTATTGCTGACCCGCGGCAAAGACAATGTTGCCGCTCAAGACTTGTTGGATTTTATTCGTAGCGAGACCGCAAAGAACATCATACGCAGTTACGGCTATGACAATTAATTCAGAGACCCGGTGAAACTTCAATGAAAGCGTTAAAATCACTATTATTGTCAGCTCTTTTACTCAATACTCCGAATGCCTTTGCCGATAAAATACTGATCGCAGCGGCATCCGATCTTAAATTTGCATTGGATGAAATTGCCGCCGCATTCAAAAAAGCCAATCCTCTCGATACGATTGAAATCGTCTATGGCTCATCGGGCAAATTTTTTACCCAGATACAGCAGAACGCCCCATACGACCTCTATTTTTCAGCCGATATCGCTTTTCCGGAAAAACTGGCAAAAGACGGTTTCGCCTCATCCGACGTCGTAACCTATGGCTATGGCCGCATTGTGCTTTGGAGCACATCCGTGGATGCCTCAAAGCTGACCTTGCAAGATCTGACCGATTCTTCTTTCAGCCGCATCGCAATCGCCAATCCTCAGCATGCGCCTTACGGAAAGCGGGCTGAAGAAGCGCTTCGATCAACCGGAACATGGCATTTGGTAGAACCGAAGCTGGTTTACGGTGAAAATATCGCTCATACAGCCCAATTCGTGCAAACCAAAAACGCGCAAGCCGGCATTATTGCCTTATCGCTGGCGCTAACGCCTGAACTAGCCCAGCAAGGCGGTTATTATTTGATTCCGGACTCGCTGCATGAACCATTAGAACAAGGCTACATCATCACGAAACGCGCCTCCGATAATTTACTGGCGAAACATTTTGTCTCTTATTTCGAAACAGCGCCGGTTCGTGCTCTGATGATCCGTTACGGTTTTACGCTGCCCAAGGAAAAATGATGGTTCTGAGCGATAACGATCTTCAAGCCATAGTTCTCACCGTCAAACTGGCCAGCCTTGTCACCGTTATTCTGTTTATCACCGGTACACCGATTGCCTGGTGGCTGGCGCGAACGCAATCTCGCTGGAAAGGAATACTGGGCGCGGTCGTGGCTCTACCCTTGGTGTTGCCGCCATCGGTATTGGGATTTTATTTATTGCTGGCCATGGGCCCGGATGGACCGCTGGGGCATTTCACCCAAGCTATAGGGATAGAGCCATTACCGTTCTCATTTGAGGGCCTGGTGTTTGCCTCGGTATTCTATTCCCTGCCCTTCATGGTGCAACCGGTACAAAACGCTTTTGAGGCCATAGGCGACCGTCCTTTGGAAGTGGCGGCAACACTTCGCGCATCACCCCTCAATGCCTTTTTCACCGTAGCGTTACCATTAGCTCTCCCCGGATTTATGACTGCCGGAATTCTAACTTTTGCGCATACGGTCGGCGAATTCGGCGTCGTTTTGATGATAGGCGGTAACATCCCCGGCACTACCCGCGTCGCTTCAGTACAAATTTACGATCATGTTGAAGCGATGGAATACAGTGAAGCTCACCGTCTGGCCGCCATTATGCTGATTTTTTCTTTTCTGGTATTACTGGCTGTTTATGCCTGGCGCCCTGGATCAAAGAGGAAATGAGCGAGTGACTCAAGATAAAATCAAAGCTAGCTTCAAAGTTAATTGGCCGGGTTTTTCGTTAGCGATAGACATGGCCATATCGAGTCGGGGCGTCACTGCATTATTTGGCCAATCGGGTTCCGGAAAAACCACGTTGCTGCGCTGCATTGCCGGTTTGGAACGCGCAGAGCAAGGTTTTTTGTCCTTCAAAGGTGAAATCTGGCAAAACGGAAGAACCTGGCTTCCTCCCCACAAACGCCCGCTGGGTTATGTCTTTCAGGAAGCCAGTCTGTTTTCTCACCTGACAGTATTGGGTAACCTCCACTATGGCAGAAAACGGATTTCTGAAGCGCAACAAACCAGTCTGGACCCCATTATCGAACTGTTCGGCATCGGTCATTTACTGGATCGCAAACCTGACCGGCTTTCCGGAGGAGAACGCCAGAGAGTGGGCATTGCTCGGGCACTGGCTGTTAATCCGCAGATACTGCTGATGGATGAACCGCTGGCAGCACTGGATCTGGCCCGTAAACTGGAAATCCTGCCTTATCTGGAACAACTTCGGGATCAATTCGATATTCCTATTATTTACGTCAGCCACTCGCCGGACGAAGTTGCCCGGCTGGCCGATTACATTGTTGCTTTGGATGGCGGCTCCATTGTTGCAGAAGGTGTTTTGACCGATCTATTAAGCCGTCTTGACTTTCCGGTCAGGCTTGGCGAGGACGCAGGGGTTGTTCTGGAAGCCAAGGTTATCGAGCGCGACGAGCGCTGGCATCTGGCCAAAGTCGGGTTTCCGGGAGGCAGCTTATGGACCCGGGATAAGGGCATCCCTGTTGGACGCAAGGTGCGTGTGCGGGTTTTAGCGCGCGATATCAGTGTCTCAAACGATGACAGAGACCGGTCCAGCATTCTGAATGTACTGCCCGGACAGGTTGATGCTATCGCCGATGACGAACATCCCGGCCTTGCGCTGGTCCGGGTAAAATTAGGTCCGACTCTTTTAATTGCCCGGGTTACCAAACGCTCGGCTTTCTCTTTGGGATTAACCCAGGGACAGCCGGTATGGCTACAAATCAAGTCAGTCGCTTTGCTGGAATAAAGAATCCTCACATCGCTATATCCGCATTGAAACTACCTTGCTGAAATTTATCCTGATCATGCATCTGGCCTTGCCATGCGGGAAACACAAGCGGCCGGACACTTACTGAAAGCGCCCTCTATCCATATCGATGAAACTTCGCTGTGAGTCGATCGGAAAAATCAGTGGATACATGTCTATTCGGCGGGCGGCATCATTATTCATGATTGCTGGTCATCGTACTTCGCCTATCAATACTGCGGGCATGGCCTGTGCGGTTTACAATAACTGCGCGAGCTGACCTTTAGGGTGGATATCCATGACTATTGTTGGGCTAAACAGATGAAACCCCTTGTCGCAGAAAACCTATAACACTGTCTCTAAAAGCGCCGACAAGAAACTGAGCGAGTCAACCTGCAAAAACGTTACCGGGCCATCCTGACACACGGCCAAAATTAATTGCCTTCCATTTACGCATGGCCAAAGTCAAACAAACGGTCTCGGTCTGCTTTCGTGCCAAAGAGCTTGCTCATGCCTACTGCCGAATATCCAGCTATCTGCAAACTATGGCTAATCGAGGCTGTAATATGCTCTTCGCGATTCAAATGGCTCTCGCAGAGAACGCCCTGACTGAAGGGCGTAAGTGGATACGTTTTATCTTTATTACCTATAGGTAGCACGCTAATTAGGGCCCCGCTGCGGTAATTTTATTGTTACAAGGTAAAACGTTAAATGCGATTATCGTTTTGGCGGTCGGTATTTTATACCCATCGTAGATCTAAATTCGGCACCGGGTTGCCCGTCAAAGGACGCCGTAAAACCGTCCATGTAGGCTCTATGCCGAACAACCCGTTGCCTACTTAGGCACTGCCGAAATTTGAAGTGCGAAAGGTATAGTCATTTGTATGATTCATAATTTTCTGCGACCACGGCTGATAGGTAAAGACAGTAAAATGTCGGATTATCTGGTACTGGTCTCCGCTTGGAGTGGATTAACCTGGTTTTCCTTAACAGGGTTTGTACTAGGCCCCATTATTGCCGCTTTATTCAATACCTGTTGGGACATCATGGGACAAGAAAGCCAGACCAGTAAACGTAAAACCTAATCAGCGTTATCAATTTCAAAGAAAATCCATTTAACACGCGCATGCGTTTGCTTTATTTGCCGTTCCATCGCATTAATTTCATTCACTGCATTGACAACGGCCATATCGGGTTGGAGCTCGGCTTTAATAGTAACCATGACATTATTGCCATGATTGATCGCCCACACATTTAGCACCTGCAGCACACAGGGCTGACTTTCCAGATAATGCTGTACGTTATCGCTGATATCCACAGCCGCCTCACCGAGCAGCAAAGAATGCACTTCTGTTCCCACCACGACGGCAACAGTAATCAATAAAACCCCAATTAAAATCGAGCCTGCTGCGTCATAGGCGGTATTACCGGTAATCATTGTCAGAACAAGCATTAGCAGCGCAATCCCAAGTCCTGCCAAGGCAGCCAGGTCTTCACCGGTAACCACCATCAATTCGCTGGACGGGGTCTCCTTAAACCATTGCCACAGGGAGCGGACGCCTTGCTCAGGTTGGATTACCGCTAGCGCCTTTTGTAAAGAAAAATATTCCAGACCCAAGGCAATCAGCAAAACGAGCAATGCAACACCTTCATTTTCTACAGTATGCGGGTGCATATATCGCAACCATCCTTCATAAATGGAAAAGACGCCACCCACGGAAAACAAGATAAAAGCCACCATCATGGACCAGATATAAGATTCTCGTCCGAACCCCATGGGATGTTTGCGGGTCGCTTCTTTTTCGGACCGTTTCATACCGATTAGCAGTAATACCTGGTTTCCTGAATCGGCAAACGAGTGAATCGCTTCGGCTAATAGGGAGCCTGAACCTGTCCAGAAAGCGGCGAAGGTTTTTGCTGCCGCAATACCCAAATTAGCAGCAAATGCATAAAAAATAGCGATTGTTGAGTTGGGAGATGACATGGATGATTTTTACTCAGTTAAGTTGGAATTTAATTTGCTTTGGACAAGTTCAAAGCAAATAGGGAATCAGCGAATTTTTAAGGTGAACACTATTTACCCGTTTAATATACTCTCATCAAACCAGTTAATTCACCCACCCGCTCGCGCACTTATCCGAATCCACTTCTATCACTTCAGCCCGAAATACGGACTGTGGTTCGTTCCAAAACCTGCCTCAGACAAGGCAATATTACTGAGTAACGGGCTGTACTTTACAACAAAAGCAATAATCTCTTCCTGGTCGTCTGCTCAACTTAATTGAGAAATTACGTCTGCATCATATGTATTGAAGCACCGCTTTGAATCAAAGAAAACTAACAAAGCTTTACGTAAAGACCGGATTCAACCTTGGCGTTTTTTTCATTTTAGTTAAATTCAAACTCTTCAACGATTATTTTTGTCATCATTAACATTACCAACAACTCCAGATGTTGCGATAAAACGCAGGGCATCCTCAACAGACATATCTATTTCTGTTACATTTTCCCGTGACATAATAACGGTGATGCCGCCACCTACCTGATAACTGAATGGCAAATAGACGGCAATCTGGTCATTGGCGATAAAAGTAGGTAAAACATTTTCAAAATCTGAAACAGTTATAAAACCTATTTGTTGAACAGTGCCGGGAGGTGCTTTAACCAGAACTACCTGTTTAAATTTTCCTTTGTTTTTGCTGGAAAAAAGAGAACTTATATCGCGTATAGTCGTATAGACGCTCTTAACCCCAGGAATTTGGATAACAAGTTCTTCCAAGTTATTAAACAGGCGGCGGAAATTTCTAGACTCCAGGAAGACGCCGAAAAAAAACACCAGAGGAAGACCCAACAAAAGCCCCAAACCGTTTATATACCAACTGTCAGGAAAGAAAAACTTGAATATATTTCCGAGTACCAATTCTGCCGTGCCGGCAAACCACAATAGCAAATAAAGCGTGACTGTAAGGGGAATAATAGCGAGTAGCCCCTTGAAAAAAATTTTACTGATCGGTTTCATATTTAACGCCCTATTATCGTAATTCATACGCTAGCTAATAATTAAAATAAAAAAGAATTATGCTTTGTATAACAAATCTGAAGTTTCCCAATAATTTCAAAAACAGACTGCCAATATGCTTGGACCGCGCGAAGTATATCGATGGGATTTTGCGTAAACAGTTGCAAATCCATTAAATAATACCCCTACAAGCCTGGATACCTATAACGACTGGGAAACTTCAGTAACAAATTTAACCCGAAAGCGATTCCGCAATACTTTCATAAAAACTAGTGTGTTTTATGTACCCTTTTGTATCCGCAATAAAAACCATAAAATCTCTGTTCAACATAATGAGCGTTGCCAATTATGTTGTCCCTGTGATTTATAAATACTCGCTTATCAACAGAGCAAATAGCCACACCGTCTTTTATCTGTTTTATGGCGCAAAGTCATTTGTCTAAGTAATTTGGCGAAATTGTCGACCACTCCGCCATCGCTTCGTCACCAGGACGATCAACTTTAACCTTGCCATCCCCGGTTGAGGTTACCCAACTTACCGGAATGTAATGGTGCTTACCGGTTTCATCTTTCTTAAGCTTGATCGTACCCGGTCCTTCCATATGGTCGACTGTCGCAAACTGACCGTCTTGGGAGCAGACAACGGGCATATCAGGCTTAATTTGGTCGGTATTAATCATGGTTTTTTCTCCGGTTGGCTCAGTCTGAAAGACTGAGCGAGTTCAATTAATAATGCGAAAGTCGTTAACACAGGCAAGGTTTGAGAACATTACCTATTTTTCGGACTTTAACTGGGTGATTCGATTTATTATTAATAATGAGCGAATCGCCATTAAATCCCTTTACCAGTTTTTTAAATATATACACAAGACTTTAATCGGTCTGTACGACTGCGGACATAGCAAATCACTCAAAAATTATAAGTCATCAATAATTTATACCGGTTTTTCGGGCACAGGTAATTAACATGACTAGAGTTCACGTCACCGTGCCAGACTTCAACTATATCGCATACAGCATGCATCCCGCTTTTCTATAAAGTCCCCGGCTTATATAGAGACTCATCATTTAATGAAAGATACGTTTTCACACTCGATGCCATCAACAGAGATCACGATTGCAGCAATATATCTGGCCTTTTGATTGCGGTTTTATTACTTCAGGACTACTGATCAGTCTATCCGCGCACTTTTCTCTTAACGAGCCTAAGGTCGGCTGGTTGATTTAAACCGAATCCTCGCCAAACCGAGCACTGTTTAAGAATGAATCACCCTCCTCCTACCTGATCGAAAAAACGTCTAATTTAGAGGCGGTGAGTTTGGCGAGGATGACGAGTGCAGGACGACTTTCGTCAAGCCTCCTCCCTATAGGGGTTAACGGCGTCCATCGCCAGACTTACCTTGCCCCAAACTAAGCAAAAATCTCAAACTGAGAATTGCTGCGAAAAGATGACCGCGAAAGGTATAAGTTCCTATTCCGAAGGGATAACACTGCCAGAATGCGGCAATCAATTTGTTCTTGTGCAATTTTTTGATTTCATTCTGGCTCACACTGTTTCCTTGGGTCGTTTATCGGAAAAAAGACGCTATTTCCTTTTTTATCAAAGCCCTCCCATCATGCAGAAAAAACTTTAAAGCTGAATCCGCGAATACTGAATAGCCCTGCATTTAAGTAAAGTCTCAAGGTATTTTTTCACCTTTTTAGTTGTACTTGTTCACTGATCATGCCTTCAGTAAATCGGTAGACTAAACCCATCTTGAAAACGGCCGGAGATTTGGACGGTTTTCTAAATTCAATCATTTTTGAACCCGACTGCATCGATATGTACTCAAATTTTGATAATTCGCTGAACATCCCCAATGGGGTCAATTTAACAACCGAACTGAAATCAAACAGTTTAAATGTAATGGTCGTAGGCTTGGGTGGACTGGGTGTTGTAAGTCTTGCCCAAAAACTACGCAACTTGATAGCTCAACGCTATCCGCATGTACACACGATAGAACAACGCGGTATTGCACAAAGGCGCTCCTCAACTTCGGCCGTGGTATCAGCGGCCAATTTTTTTGTTTCCCCTTCCTTATCCGAAACAAAAGTAAACCTGTTGATTGCTTTGGAGCCATTGGAAGCACTGCGCTTCAGTCATTTACTTAAACCCAACGGAATGTGTTTCATTTCCGACTCTCGGATCGAAACTATCTGCGGCAGTCATCCTAAATATGCTTACCCCGATACTGAGGAAATTATCAAATCAATTGAACGGTGCGGCGCTTACTGTTTAACACTACCTACCGCTGAGTGGCTGAAAACCGAAGAATTGTTACCGTTCCATGTATCCAGCGCCATGCTAGGCATGTTTTGCGCCGCGTTCAATTTTGATTATCCCAAATATAAAAAGACGATTTGCGATCAAAAAAATTTGGCGGCCTGTCAATGGGGCTTCAAGCAATTTAACAACCTGTATAAACCCCACGAATATTCAAACCCGGTCATGCGTCAATTCAGACCCGTTTCGCACTTCTCTCAACCTGAATTGAAAGTCGAGTACGCAGTATGAGCTCTCAGCATTTATCAGGAAATACCGTCTATATGTTTCCAGGCCTAGGGGCGGAGTATCCCGGTATGCTGACAGGGTTCTGCCAGCATTATCCATGGGCGGAATCCTGCATTAAGACCTGGGAAAGCTGCATTGGCTTCCCTTTATTAAATTACGAGCCGGAGAGTGCCAGGGATAAAGAATATGCACGGCAGCTGCAGATTCATTGCCTGAATCTTTTATGGTGGCGGCTTGCCAAGCCAGAAGCCGGCGGCAAAATCATCTGCTGCGGACACAGTCTCGGTTTTTATGCATCCCTGGTCGCTGCAGGTGCGCTTTCCGAAGAAGACTCTTGGTACTGGCTTAAAAGTATATTCAATGAGGCCTGGCAGGAATTTTACAACAACGCCAATCGAATAGCGGTGTTGACCACAACGGTGGCGATTGATCCGCACCGATTGGCCAAGCAGTTTAGCGTGGAAGTGATTGCTCGCAACAGCGGACAGCAGGTTGTCATCTGCGGACAACCGGAAAACATCAAAAAAATGTGTAATGCACTGGAATGGGCATCGTTGCGAAACAGTGATTTGGGGACCATTATCCCGTTTCATTCCATTGTCATGACCCGTGTTTGCGACCGGCTGCTGGAATTTGGTAATGATCACCGGAGCCACTTTTGCTTTCCCCGTTATGAATTATGGTCGCATTTGACGGGAGAGCCGTTGGAGTCGACAGAGGCCATTTACCAGACATTGCTGGAGCAACCGATGAGAGCAGTCAATTGGCATCGGCTGATTATGAATCTGAGTAATCGCTATCAACCGGAATTTATCGAAATCGGTCCCAACCGAATTCTCAACCAGTTGGTTCGCTGGACAAATCCTAAAGCCAGGGTCAGTCATATCGACCATATCCGCAAACATAATCACCCGCGCACAGGAGAACCTGCATGACCTTTTTAAGCGGCTGTGAAGCAATTGCGCGTGGTGCTTGGGAAGGCGGCGCTAGCTTCTCATGTTCCTATCCCGGGTCGCCGGTGACCGGCATCATAGACGGATTGAAACAATATCCGGAAATCAAAACCCAATGGGTGGCTAATGAAAAAGTCGGCATGGAAGTCGCTATAGGAGTGGCCCACGCAGGAATGAGGTCATTGGTCATCATGAAGCATGTAGGCTTGAATGTTGCAGCCGACCCTTTTTTTAATGTTGCCTATACCGGAGTCCGCGGCGCCCTGGTCGTGGTTGTCGGCGATGACCCGGGTGCAAAGTCCTCGCAAAATGAGCAGGATACGCGCTTGCTGGCTGTGGCCGCCAAAATTCCGGTTTTAGAGCCGTCCAGCATCGAAGAGGCTTTGATTTTTACCCGTTTGGCATTTGAAATAAGCAACAGATTCGATATTCCCGTCGTTGTCCGGGTCACAACTCAACTCTGTTACGGCACCAGCAAAGTAGTTACCGGGGCAAGAAAAACGGTAACCGCCGATCTTGATTTTGCAAAACCGATACAGAAATATCTTTTGTTGCCGAGATACGTAACCGCTCTTCATAAAGATTTGAATCAAAGGATTCGACAACTGGCATTATCGCATTGGAGTCGCTGGTTTATACATTCACTGCCAACTGATAACAGCAACGAAAAATATCCGTTCGGCATTGTCGTTGCGGGATTTCCCAGTTCATTTGTATTTGAAACGTTCCGCCATAAGGTACCTATCTTGAAAATAGGGATGAGTTTTCCGCTAAATGAAATGGAGATTAGAAATTTTGCCGAACGCTGCGAACAGATCCTCGTCGTGGAAGAATCCAGCCGCTTTATCGAGCAGCAATTGCGCGCCCTAAATCTATCCGTTGCCGACCGGCCCAATTTTGATGGCGTAGGAGAATTCCACCCAAGACAACTGCTCAGTTCGGACATTCCCGAAATGGAACACCGGCTGCAAAAATTTCTCAAGCCGACTGCAAGCCCGAACAAACTTTTCGAATTAGTGCCTCAGCTCAACTATAGGCCCGATTCGGCGCCGGATACTGTATTTGCTCTCGATGTACCGCCGAGGCCGCCGGGATTTTGCGCAGGCTGCTCGCACAGAGGTATTTTCTATGAATTAAGTAAACGCGACCTTTATGTAGTCGGCGACATAGGATGCTACACCCTGGGAGCGCTGGATCCCTATGGTGCCTTGCATACCAACCTTTGCATGGGCGCAAGTATCGGCCTGCTTCAAGGCTATCTCTCTGCCATAGGTAAGCAAGCAGCCAGATCAGCTATCGCGGTCATCGGCGATTCAACTTTTTTTCATTCCGGCATTCCTCCGTTAATGACGGCAATCGCGAGCGGTATTCCCGCGACCCTATTGATTCTCGATAACAGCGGCGCCGCCATGACAGGCCACCAGACAACCAGCATGTCCTTTAACAAAGTCGATTGGGAAGCTTTCCTGCGCGCGTTGAAAGTGCCGGAATTTGCCGTCGTCGATGCGCTGAATATGCAACAGCTTGAAAGCACTTTAGACCGGTTTTTACATTCCGACACATTATCGGTAATGGTGCTGAAAGGCGATTGCGTTCAGGGCATTACGATAAAAAAACCGACCAATTACCGCTATACGATACGCGAGGATATGTGCACACAGTGCGGAGATTGTCTGAAAGTCGATTGCCCGGCAATTTTACCGGTATGGGAAAACAATCGGATTCAACACATGGCGATTTCCAACGAATGCATAGGCTGCGGGTTGTGTTCTCAAACCTGCTCCGAACATGCCATCGTGCCAAGGACTGTCAACACCCTGTTTCCCGGCCTGACACCCCTGCTGTCCGGTCTGCCCTGGCATGCAATTATCCGCAAGGCGCACAGTATAAAGCCGTTAAAGAAATTATTGGCGCGCTTTGAACGGGAAACATTTTGAACATTGCAAGAACACTCATTTATCAACAAACCTGGAGAAATTCCATGCAACTTGAAGAAATTAAAGAAGAAATTAAAAACATATTTGCCGACAGACTGAATATGGACCTTTCCAGCGTGACCGCCGGCGACGATGACGGTTTATTTGATGACGGATGGGGTATCGATTCGATTGACGTTATCGATATTGTACTCGGCGTCGAAAAAAAGTTCGGCGTCAAATTAGGGCAGGATGAGGAAATCCAAGGCCACTTCCGCAGCTTGAATACCCTTGCCGCTTATGTAAAGTCATTGACCGAAACTGCAAAGGCATGATGGGTTGTCCGATCAACATTCCCGGTACTTGAAAGAATCAGGAGACCGCCATGAAACGAATAGTGATTACCGGTGTGGGCATTGTCAGCCCGTGCGGTAACAATGCAGAACAATTTGAAGCTTCGCTACGTCTGGGGCGCAGCGGCATTAAAGTCAATGAATGGTATGACACCGAGGGGTTTGTATCTAAAGAGATAGGCAAGATCGTCGGCTTTGAGATACCCAATGGATTGAGCGAACGTGAACGCAGGCATTGTTCGCAAGTCGACTTTTACGCCCTTTCCGCAGCACAAGAGGCTCTGGCTTCTGCTGAGCTGAAAGTTACGGCCGGGAATTGCACCACGATGGGAATTGTCTTGGGCAGCGGTGGTGCCGTGGCGGATACTGAAACCTATGTCCGCAACATGCTGCTGAAGCAAAATGCCAATCCTTCAAAATTACTGGCATCTAATCCCGATAAGGCCGGCAATACAGTGGCTGCGCACTTCGATCTGCATGGCCCCCGCAGCAGCATCATGACGGCCTGCTCTTCGGGTGCGACTGCGATCGGTTACGCGGCCGATTTTATCAAGGAAGGTTATGCCGAGATCATGCTTGCCGGCGGCGTTGAAAGCACATCGTATGTTACGTTAAGCGGTTTTAACGCTTTAGGTGCCATGTGTGCCGGAAAAAACCGTCCTTTCGATCGCAACCGTGACGGTATCGTGCTGGGTGAAGCCGGAGCAATATTGGTTCTCGAATCTTTGGAGCACGCCCTACGGCGCGGAGCTCCGATTATCGCCGAATTTGTGGCTTACGGTTTAAGTTCCGATGCGCATCATATTACCGCGCCGCACCCTGAAGGCGAGGGCATGGTAAGAGCGATGCAGCAGGCGTTGAAGTTGGGCAAAATAGGTGTTGAACAAATCTGCTATATCAATGCTCACGGTACTGGAACTCTTTTAAACGACAAATCCGAAAGCGCTGCAATAAGAAATGTGTTCGGCGCTCATGCCGATGCGTTGTGCGTCAGTACCATAAAACCTATGACCGGCCATACGCTGTCCGCTGCCGGCGCAGTGGAAGCCTTGGCCACCGTACTTAGCCTGAATGGACAATTTGTACCGCCGACGCTGAATTACCAAACCCCTGATCCCGATTGTAATCTTGACTGTGTACCCAATTTTGCCCGCAATCTGGAAATGGACTACGCCATGTCCAATTCGCTGGCTTTCGGTGGCAATAATACCTCTTTAATATTCAAACATTACCAGGACTGAATGATGAACTCTACACCACGAGTCGTGTTGGTTACCGGCGCATCCAGAGGCATAGGCAGGGCCATCGCAAAACAGTTTGGACTGGGCGGCGATAAAGTAGCCGTCAACTATTGCAATAGTGCCGACAAGTCGGAAGCACTTTGCCGGGAAATTCAGTCCGAAAACGGCGAAGCACGCGCCTACGCAGCCAATGTTGCCAATGCCGGTGAAGTTGAAGCGATGATCGATGCAATCGAAAACGAGCTGGGACCTATCGATGTATTGATCAACAATGCCGGCATTCTCAAAGACAATTATCTGGTCATGATGTCGGAAAAAGCTTGGGACGACGTGATCGATATCAACCTTAAAGGCACTTTTTTATGCTGCCGCAGCGTTGCCAAAAAAATGATGACCCGCCGCCACGGAAAAATTATCAATATGGTGTCGATCAGCGGCCTTATCGGTACACCCGGACAGGCTAATTACGCTGCATCCAAAGGTGGCGTCATCGCAATTACGCGCTCCATGGCTAAAGAACTGGGCCGTTACGGCATTACCGTCAACGCTGTGGCACCAGGATTTATCGAAACCGAAATGCTGGCGGGCATGAACCAGAAACAGCTGAACGCCCATTTGCAGGCGATACCGTTGGGCCGAGTGGGTACAACCGATGAGGTCGCAAAAATAACCTCGTTTATCGCTTCGCCAAGCAACAGCTACATGACCGGACAAGTCATTGTCATTGATGGAGGCTTAAGTGTGTGAACTTGCATCGGTTTTCCGCCTGAATAAACCATCTCGCTGGACTTTGCATGCCGGCGCCACGCTGATCATAGACGGCGATCGGCGTATTTTGGTGGATTCCGGCTATTTCGAAACGGCAGCCGAACTCGATTCCGTTTTACAAAAAACGGTCCGCCTGACTCGCGAAGACCTGACCGACGTGTATTACACCCATCTTCATTACGATCATTACCGGCCATTGATTCTGGGCAACCCTGACCTGCGGTTTCATATGCCGCAAGTTGAATTTCAATTCATCGGCGAATTAATGCAATTCCGTCGTGATGAAAAGCGTTTCAGCGCATTTCTGCAAGAGACGCATGAGCTGATCGCACCGGTATTTTTACGGCAGTTTTTAAGTTTTGCCAACGATCCCCGTTACGAGTTGGACGTAATCGCCGACAAAAACGAAATTCACTTATGCCAACCGTCGGAGCAATTGACGGCTCATGTGAAAACGGTTGACCTGTCCGGGCACTGTCCGGGCCAGTTGGGACTGGAAATTGAAACCGGACATGGCACCGGAATTGTCGCCGGTGATGCGGTCATTTGCATCAACGATTTCCTGGCCCAAGACACCCATCATCATCTGATTGTTCACAACCGTGAAAAACTGCTGTCTTCACGACAAAGAGTGGCACAAGCCGATTTTGTGATACCCGGACATGGCGACTGGTTTGATCCTAGTAACAACTCACTTGTCACTTTCCAGGAGAAAATTTTATGACTGAAGCAATTGTAGTAAGCGGCATCGGCATCATCAGCCCGTTAGGTTCAAACTGCAGCAGCGCTGTTCAGGCGTTACAGACCCGGAAAACCGGCATTGAAAAAATCCACGACTTCGAATCCGGGCAATTTCACGGCTCAGTAAAGGATTTTAACGTTGAGGACTATATCAACCCGCGTGAAGCCCGCAAAATGGATCCCATCAGTTGCTATACCATCGCGGCCGGCAATCAGGCATTGGAACAGGCCGGACTGACCATAGAGGATCGAAAAGACTGCGGTTTGCTGGTAGGTACTGGTTTTTCCGGTCTTAAAAGCGTGGTCGAGCATCAGAAAAAATTTCTGCGCGACGGCATTACAACTTTGAGTCCGTTCCATTTTCCGAACACCGTTTACAACGCCAGCGCGGGTCTTGCCGCGATAAAACTAGGTATTGCCGGACCCAATTCGACGGTTACCGGCGTCGACGTCAGCGGCGAACAAGCCATACAGTATGCGGTGATGATGCTGCACCAAGGCATGGCTGAACGGGTGCTGGTCATCGGAGTTGATGAACTGAGCACCGCGCTGATCAAAGGCTTTAGCGATATGCGATTACTGGATCAAAACGCAGATGCGCCGGCCTGTCCGTTTTCCCGCTCGCGTTCCGGTTTTAACTTGAGTGAAGGTTGCGCCGCGTTATTACTGGAAACCGAAGCATCGGCACGTTCGCGTTCGGCCAAATCGTTGGCGAAGATTGAAGGTATTGGCTTATGCGCTGCGGCATCCGACAGCTATGAATTCGACCGCTCAGGCCACTATGCCCGTACCGCGATTGAACAGGCATTACAGCGGGCAGAGCAGCCGTTGTCTGCTATTGACTGGATTTCCAGCGCAGCAAACGGCAGTAAGGCTTTGGATGCCGCAGATATGAATTTATGGCCGGCGCTGCTGGCGGATTCATCGGCCAAAATTACTGCACTTAAAGCCTTTACCGGAGAATTTGCAGGATCAGGCGTATTGCGACTGGCGTTAGGAATTGCTTCGATGCTGCAGGGATTTATCCCGGCGATGGCCCCGGACAAGGATTATGATGAAAACATTGCTCCCTATTTGAATTTTGACGTGTCTGCAGCACCAGCCCAACGCTTTTTGCATCAAGGCTCCGGCATTGGCGGCAGTCAGGTTGCGATGATCGTCAATTGTCGGCCGGCAGCTTAAGGATAACAAGATGAAAATCGACCACACCGCCATTCAAGCAATTCTGCCGCATCGTGACCCTATCCTGTTGCTGGATACCATAGAAATTACAAACCCCGGCATCAGCGGCAAAAGCATTTTGAAGTTTTCGCAGAGTCTTGCTTTATGGGACACATTGACTGCGGCTGCGCTTAAAGATGAACTGATTCTGGAAGGAGCCGCCCAGCTGTTAGGGGTGGTATTGTCCAGCAGTAATTCGCCCGACCGCAAGCCGGATGAAGGCGGCGAACGCTTGCTGCTCAGCTTCGATCAGGTCGACTTTGATGACCCGGCCGATTCAGACCTGCCTGTTACGGTTTCAGTTACTGTCGTGTCTCGCTTCGGCAGTTTGAGCGCAGGAAACTTCAAGGCAGAACAACAGCAACGCAAACTCGCTAGCGGCAAAATTGTGGTCTTGGGAGGATAACAATGAAAATCTTCAATAAAAATTACTTTATCAGTCCGGATCAACCTGTGTTGCACGGCCATTTTCCCGGCCGTCCGATATTGCCGGGCGTCATGCTGCTCAATTTCGTAAAGGATACGCTATCGCAGGAACCGGGCCGCCGCTGCCGAATTAAAAATATTGTCCGGCATAAATTTATCCGGCCGGTTTTGCCAGAGTTCAGCGTTCGTGTCGAATGCCAATTAAAACAAACGGATGTCGAGTGCCGGATTTTCGATCAGGATGGCAATCTGGTCGCGAGCGGACAGTACACCGTTGAGTTTTTGCCGTTATGAATCGCAGACAAGCATTACAAACGATGATGGCTTTAGGCGCACTGGGCCTGAGCTCTTGTGCCGGCATCAATTTTCGCGTTGATCCCGACGGTAAAATCAGCGCGGTTGATCTGCCTGCCGAATTTGATGAAATCGATCATTTCCAAATAACGCACACGCTCCGCGACGGCCGGCAATTTTCTGTCCCGGCTCCTTCGCTAAACAAGGATGTGGTCATTGTCGGAGGTGGCATTTCCGGTTTGACGACCTTGAAAAATTTAGCCGGCTACGATGCTCTGCTGGTGGAAAAAGAAAACGACATCGGTGGAAACTCAAGACGCAGAAAAGCCAACGGCATTCACTATCCGTTGGGCGCTATAGTCAACCAAGGATCGATTGCGCCGTTTACCGATTTCTTTACCGATCTTGACATCCCTTTTGAACCGCTTGAAGGGGATCATCTGTCCTATCACATAAATGGCTGCTCCGTTGCGAACCCACTGCAGGAGGGTTCGCAGCGTTTACCGGTAACAGATGAAGAGCGTATATCGTTTCGACAGCTCGGACTTGATCTGGCGGCATTGTCTGATCCAGTCAACGGCATCTTTTTTCCCCGCACTGAAAACAAACCGGGCATCAAGGAACTGGATCGTTTGACCTTCGGGCAGTATCTGGCACAGCAAAACTATACCTCCGCGGCACGGCATTTCATGAAGTTGATATTAAGCTCGCGACTGGGCGAAAACGGAGACAAGGTATCGGCCTGGGCTGCGTTGTACATTCTTTCCACACTGCGGCAGCCTGCTTTTACGCTGCCCGGCGGACACGGTGTAATTGCCGAGAAATTACACGCTCGTTGTCTTGATAAAAATGCGAATGCAATATTGACCGGCTTTACCGTGATCAATATTGAAAATAAAAGCAACGGCAAAGTCTGGGTTACCGGTGTTCATAAAGATGAATCACTGCAAACGATAGCCGCCGATTGTGTCGTCGTGGCGGCGCCAAAAATGTATGCCAAATACGCGGTGCGGGGACTGGCCGAAGGCCGACCCAAGCTCTATGACCGCTTCAATTACAATGCCTATTTAGTCGCTCAGGTCGAACTAACCCGGCCAGTCGCACAGGCTTTTGAAACAGTCAGCGCTTCTCATTTCAGCCGCTTTATCATTGCAGCGGACTGGTTAAAAAATAATCGCAGCCCGAAAGACAAAAGCCATTTGACGGTTTATGTTCCCTATCCCGGAAAGCCCGGCCGCATTTCACTCTACAGTGAAACTGCCGGCAGCCTTGCCAAGATGATTATTGGCGATCTGCACGAAATCATGCCGCAAAGTCGGGGGGCGGTCCAATCGATATATTTACATCGATGGGGCCATCCCATGGTTTCTTGTGCGCCCGGCATGGATCAACTTTGTGCCGCCGCCAAACAGCCATTCGGCCGTGTCGTCTTTGCTCACAGTGATTCGTTCGGCATTTCCGGATTGTATTCGGCCGTCTGGTCCGGCATGGAAGCCGGCATAGACGCGCAACTGATAATGGAGGAGCAGGCTGTTTAATTTTTCTTTATTCAATTACTTACTGACTGACTAAAAAGGCATCACAATGAAAACAAAAATGGCAACACTCTATCTTTTGTTATTTTCCTCAACGTCTGCATTTGCAATTGCGGTACAGGATCTACGTGGCGAAGAAGCTCAAACGGCATTGCATCAATTCGAAGCGAAAATAAAGGAAAATCCTAATGATTTCGAAGCATTAAAATCCGCCGGCATTATTTTGCATCAATTAAGCCGAACTCATGCCGACAAGCAACAGATCAGCACATCTGAAAATTACCTGAAATCAGCCAAAGCTTTACAGGAAAATGATCCGGAAACCAGCGCCTGGCTGGGAAGCGTAACAACCATGAAAGCGCTGTTTGAATCCGACCCCGGTAAAAAGACGTTTTTTGTAAAACTGGGAACGCGCCTTTTGGACAAGGCCGTGCAAACTGCTCCGGACAATACCGTGGTTCGCTTAACCCGAGCCTACAACAGCCTGGAACTGCCGGCATTTTTGATGCGCACCAAATTTGCCGTTGAGGATTTCAAGCATTATCTGAAACAGTGCGAATCACAAGGTTGCCCACAGGAATACATTGCCGATGCAAACGCCAAATTGGCGGAAGCGGAAAAAATTCTTGTTGATAATTTCTAGCCCCATTCACCGACATGGAAACGATAACTGAGCAACATCCTGCAGACAACACTGCCCCAAGGCGTGCCCTCCCACACCTGCCGCTATCGGGACGCCGGGTTTTGATTTCCGGCGCCAGCGGCAACATAGGCAGTGTATTGGCTGAACGCTTGGCAATAGAAGGCGCTTCGGTTGCGCTGCATTACCAGAACAATGCCGAAGCGGTAAACAGGCTGCTTGAGCTTGTTAACACCGCCAGCACCGGTCAGGTTCGTGCTGTTGCGGTACGTGGAAAACTGGATGATTATTACGAAGCCGAAAGGGTTTTTGCAGAAGCGGAATCAGAGCTGGGCGGAATAGACGTTCTGATCAATTGCGTTGGGATGTCACGCGATAATTCGCTGTTGATGCTGACCGAAGAGGATGTCGCCGCTGTCATTCAGGGCAATCTGGCCCCGGTTGTCTATTTATCGCAATTCATGACCCAGCAGCAGTCTATTGAACACGGGCGCATCATCAACATTACCTCGATTACCGGTTTGGTCGGCCAACCCATGCGTTCATTATATGGCGCAGCCAAAGGCGCCGTCATCGCTTATACCAAAAGTGTTGCAAGACAGATTGCGAATAAAGGCTGGACAGCCAACTGTATTGCGCCACAAGTTGTACAAGGTGGTCTGGCCAGTCACATGAAGTCGCATGCACAAACGCTCATATCCAGTGTTACGCCGATAAAAAAAACCTGCACACCGGATGATTTAACGGGGCTGGCTGCTTTTTTGGCGGCGCCGGAATCCGGCTTCGTAACAGGCACCGTCTTAAACGTTACAGGAGGTTTGATAACATGGTAGTCAATCCGCACATATTGCTCGTTGGAGAAATCGGCTATCTGGAGCCATTGTTGCTTTTGTTATCCAACGCAGGTGCCAAAATCCTGAATAGCGATGAAATCCTTCTTCAAGAGGATGGCAAAACACCGCTTTTGCCGGCAATGACGAACCTCATAGAGTGTGCATATAACTCCATGGGCCATATCGATACCTTGCTGTTTTGCGACCGGGTACGTACCGACGAAACAGAATGTCCCGATGCCGGTGAGATAGTGCGACAAACACTGGACTCCGTAAGCCGTTTACTCGTTTCGGTCCGCTGCTTGGCGCTCAAGATGATTGAAAGCGAATCACCGGGGCAGATCATCATTGTCTGCGATACCTCGGCCGTAGCAGGAAGACACAACTGTTTGATCAGTTCGACGGTAGGCGGTGCATTGATAGGTATGAGCAAAAGCTTGGCCAAGGAATTGGGCCGCTACCGTATCGCCGTCAACATCATCTGCTTGGGTGTAATGGAAGAAATTGATCCTCAAAACGAATATACCCCTGCCGAAGCCATGATGTTAAAAGTCAGCGGTTTAGGCAAAATAGGAAGCCTGAAACACCTGGCGAATAACATCATGCATTTGGCCGGCAATGAACATTGGCTGAACGGCCAGATACTGCATATTAACGATGGTTTGGTTATGTAGTCCGCCTTAAATCAGCTAACCCACATGCATTTTCGATGACAATTAATTCGACCTCAAAAAACTATGAGCTTTATACAAGTTAATAATCTAACTAAACACTACCGGCTGGGCGACAACACGGTGCATGCACTGAGAGGCGTATCTCTCAACGTTAAAAAAGGCGAACGGCTATTTTTGGGGGGACCTTCCGGCAGCGGCAAGTCAACCTTATTGCACATCATTGGCTGCCTGGATAAATATGACAACGGCAACGTCACGATCGGAGGCAAAGATATCACGTTAACCAACGACCGGGAAATGTCCGATTTCCGGGCACGTAATATCGGTTTTGTCTTTCAAAATTTTAATTTGATGCCGGTCTTGAATGTATTTGAAAACGTGCAGTATCCGCTGCTGCTGAACCGTTCCATTCCCTACGGTCAGCGCCGCAAACAAGTGCAGACGATCCTTGAGGCAGTCGGTCTCATTGCTCATGCCGGCCATTTTCCGAATGAGTTGTCGGGTGGTCAACGTCAGCGTGTTGCCATTGCCCGTGCGCTGGTGCATGAACCACAGCTGCTGATTGCAGATGAACCCACTGCAAACCTGGATTCAACCACCGGCACTGCGATTATGGAACTGATGCTTAATCTCTCACTCAGTCATGGCTCTACCGTGATTATCTGCACGCATAATCCGGAACTGCTGGCAGGTGCGGAACGCTGCATCATGCTACGTGACGGACTGGTCACAAACGATTCGACTACACAAACTAAGCGAGGGAATGTTTATGCTTGTATTTAAAATAGCTTGGCGCAATATTCTGCGTTACAAACGCCGTTCACTATTTGCAATGATGACGATACTCGTGGGCGTTGCCGGTATTGTTCTGTTCGGGGGCTTTGTTGAAGCCAACTATATCGGTTTACGCGAGTCGATTATTCGCAGCCAGTATGGCCATCTGCAAATCCATCAAAAAGGCTACGAACTCAATTACCGCAGGGAACCGAACCCATACCGCATGACGCCGGATCTGACCCGTCAGGCGCAAGCTTTATTAGAATCTATTCCGAACGTGCTGATCACATCCCGCCGACTGGAGTTTACGGGTTTGCTGGGCAACCAACAAAACAGCCGCGCAGCCATTGTTCGCGGGGTAGACCCGGACAGTGAGGCGTTGATCAACTCGGCGCTGACGATAACCGACGGAACTGATTTGGACTCGGCCAAACCGGAAGGCGTATTGTTGGGCGAAGGCTTGGCTCAAGGCATAGATGCCAAGGTAGGCGATACGCTGACGTTGCTGGGAACTACCGTGAACGGCGTGATGAATGCCGTCGACGTTGAGGTCGTCGGCATTTTTCAGAGTTTCGCCAAAGAATACGATGATGCGGCGATGATGATGGTGCTCGAAAATGCGCAAAACCTGTTGAATACTCAGTCTATCGACACCCTCGTAGTGCTGCTGGACGATACCTTGGCGCTACCGGAAGCCGTCGCGTCTATTGTTGACAAAACGCAGCAGCAACAACTGGATATTGAATGGATTGAATGGTTCAAAATGGCCAGTTTTTACCAAAAAGTCGTCGATCTCTATAGCGGTTTTTTCCTTTTTATCAATCTGGTCATTTACATTGTTGTTCTATTCGGCGTCAGCAACACCATGATCGTCACGGTGATGGAACGCACATCCGAAATAGGCACACTGCGCGCCATGGGCATGCGCAGAGGCGGAATAATCAGACAATTCTTGGCGGAGGGACTGATGCTCGCGTTGCTTGGGGCGTTGCTGGGCGTAGCATCAGGCATCGCCATCACCTGGCTGATCAACAGCCTTGAAATCATGATGCCGCCGCCGCCCGGTTCATCTAAAGGCTACCCCTTGCATCTGCAGTACGTAGAGGAAATCTGGTTCAGTACGGTGTTTGTGGTTGGCGTTATTGCCTTTTTTGCGACCTTTATTCCGGCGCTGCAAGCATCCCGAAAAGCCATTGTGGATGCCTTGCGGCACGTGTGACGTAAACACTTATTCAGGAGATTACAATGTTTTTAAGACTTCAATTATTACTTGCACTTATAGTGGCTCAACCCTTAATAACCACTCCGGTATCGGCAGAGGGAGCAAATTCCCCCAAACCGGACGCCACAGAATTACTGGCTAAAGCCGATGGATATAGAAATTTTAAAGGACAGTCCTTTACTTTCGATCTGAAGCTGAACAGCATCGAGCCGGGCAAAGACGATCAAATTTTTACTCTCAAGGTGGAAATTTTAAACCCGCATACCTCGCTGGTCATCTACAACGAACCGGTGAGTGAACGCGGCAAAGCCCTGCTTATGGCTGAAAAAAATTTATGGTTTCATTCTCCGTCAAGCCATAAACCGATACGGATCACACCGCAACAAAGATTATTGGGCGAAGCGGCTAACGGCGACGTTGCCAGCACCGATTTTTCAGGGGATTACGATCCTGAATACTTAGGCGCAGAAACTGTAGACGCTATACCTTGCCATGTGCTGGAATTAAAAGCTAAAGCTGACAGTTTGGCCACTTACGATAAATTGAAATTATGGCTGCGTGCTGACGATTTCAAACCGTATAAAGCGGATTTTTTTGCCGCCTCCGGCAAACTGCTGAAAACTGCTTACTACAAGCGTTATGAAAAACAGCCTGGCCAGGGCAACAAAGAGCAATTGACCAGCATTCAGATTATCAATCCGCTGGCCGAGGGTAAACAAACTTTGATGGAATATTCCAATTTTAAAGTGGTCGAATTGCCTGCTTCCCGCTTCAGCGCTAATGCTTTGAAACGTTTGTAGTAAAGCCTTTTTATTACGCTCAGGCAATGAAAGCTTATTCACAATTTATTCCATTGCTGCTTTTAAGCATGACCTCTCCCGCCTTATCGGCATTTCAGGTGGGAGAACTCGATGTTCGAGGGCAATCGGAGTTGTCCTGGCAATACACGCCGGGGCGATCCGATACGGTATTCAATCCCGGCGGCGGGATTGTTGACAATCCCGAAAACACCGGATTTTTGGGTCTGCGCCTGACGCCTAAATTCAATTACAGCCAGGTCACGCTGCGCGGCGATTATTGGCTGCAAAGCCAGGTGACCGGAGACGAAACAGAGGAAAAGTTTTTTATTCAAGGCAGCGCTTTTGACTGGAATGTCACTGACAGTATCGTCGTCAGCGGCGGCATCGATATTCAGCATTGGGGCCCCGGTTATATCTGGAACCCCAGCAATCCCTTTCAGGACCGGGAAATCAATTTTGAAGACAGGGCGATTGCCTACAAACGCCACGGCAACCTCTTTGCGTCCGCAGACTGGACAGGCGATAACAACTGGGCCGCCACTGCTTATTTTGTCCGTCATAAACCACGGGAAAAGCTATATGGAACTCAAGGGACATATCAAAACGCGTTTGCGCTGAAACTTAACAAGCAATTCGACAACAGCGATGCCAGTCTGACTTATGCTCGGCTGGATGATATGAATTTTATTGGCAGTTCTTATTCCATCACTGTCGGCAGCCAGCTTGAGCTGCATGGAGAATTCAGTCTACGAGATAAGCGCCGTACCGTTTTGCCCCAGCGTATCACGGTAAACAGTCGAGACAGTTTTTTTATATTTCAAGAGGACTCACAGACGGAGTGGCGTCCGCAATTTCTAATCGGCAGCCAGTACACTACCGACAGTCAAATCAATTTAATCTTTGAATACTTTTACAACGGCGAAGCTTATAGCGAAGACGAATATGAAAGCCTAGTACAAGACGCGGACCAGTCCGCCGCACTGCTCAACAGCCAGTTCGCAGCCCCGGCTGCTGGCTTTCTGGGCGGATCAAACAGCTTGCTGGGCTCGATGAAGCGGCATTATTTATTCGCCCGTGTCGCTGACAGTCGTTTAATCGGCGACGTGGAAGCCAAAGCATTTGTGCGCTACGGCATTCAGGATTCCAGCGTCATAGCGGGCGGCTTGTTATCTTATCCTATTACAGACGGACTTGACTTGATGCTGGGCGGGCAATATTACGGCGACATTTCAGGCTCTGAGACCGCCGATATTCCGTTCCGGTTTGTACTTTATTCAGGCTTAACTCTACTTTTTTAATCCAGGAGAATCTTCATGCGCTTTACACCTTGGACGGCACTATTCGGCATCACTTTGTTAACCGGCTGCAGCCAGGAATTTCCTCAAGAACCTTGGTCCAAGAGTGACATGGAATATCTCCAATCATTAGAAGGCGAACAAGATTTCGATAGCCGTTTGGAAATCGCCAGGCAGAATTTTACCCATAATTATATTGACGAAGCCAATGCCTTATTATCAGAACTGGTCACGGAAAATCCGGACGATATGGAAACAAAAGCCTGGTATGCTGCCAACAACTGCAAAATTGCGGGTCGGAAAGGGCCTTGGCTGATGGGTTTAGACAAACTGTCCGGTGTTTGGGCATGCTTAACCGATATTCAAAGAGCCTCGGAAACAGCGCCTGACAATTTTACAGTGCAACTGATTCAAATAAATACCTATGCCGAAGTGGATATGTTCGGTTCTCGTGACAAAGCCACTGGATCATTGGAAAAATTGCTTGCAAAAATAGAAAAGCAATCGGATTTATATGCACCGTCGGCTCAGGTGGCTGCCTATGAAACAGCTGTCAGGCTGGAAGCGCTTAAGAGCACCGATCCTCAGCAATCACGCATTTATTTAAAAAGAATCATCCAACTTAATGCCGACCCTCAAAGCGTGGACCGGGCAAATAAAACACTCGCCAAACTGTCGAAAAAATGAAAATCGGCAATTGTCCACTTGACCGTGGCTTGACTGAGCTCCATTGCCTCCGATAAACACCTCACTATTGGGCTATCCGGTGCAATTTTACAAGTCAATCAAGCGAAACTGACAACCGTCACTGTCGCAGCTCCCCGAAAAAAATCACCTATCAAAAAAACCGGGTCTTAAATTTGATAAAATCTTAGTCTTTCAATGAGCTGCAATACTTCATGAAAAACATTGAGGCTTTTTTACTCCTGATCTTTTTCGCTGGCTCTAAGGATTCAAATCTGGACATTGTAGTAGTGTCGATCATCAATTGGGCGAAGGATGCCGACGGAAAGCAACAATTAGTTGCTGCCATGTGGGGGTGTCTAGCTGCGATAGCTCGTGGTCATAAGATGCAATTTAGGGGTATCACTCGCTAATAAAATGACAGGCACAAAACAAAGCAAGCCCAAAACGCCAACCCTTAACTATTCGATTGAAGCGCGTGCTTACGCTATTGTGGGCGTGGCCGCCCATGATTTTTGGGTTTTACGCGATGAAAGGAACACGGTGTTAGGTCAATTGCATGGGCTGGCAACGAATCTTAAAAACGAAATTCTGCCTATCGGAAGGTTTGGCGATCAATTGAAGTTCTATCACTTTGGACCACGGGCTATCTTATTCGGCTTAAATCCGGATGATGATTTGAATTTCATCAAGGCTCATCAAAAAGCCATGTCGGTTTTTGCAGGAAACGCTGATGATGTTTTAAGCCGATGGGATAATGCAGTCAGGGCTATTCCTTATCTGAATAGCCTTGACGTAGCGTATACGCCTTTTGGAATAGTGGGTTTAGTCTCGGTCAACAGCAACACTGCTTTTACGCTATTAGGCCGACTCATGGACCTGGCCGTGCAGCCCTTTCCGGGCTACTGGCAGCCGGGATGGCGAAACGTCAATAAAATTCTGACCGCTGCGGAACTGGCGTCGATGCGATATCATCCGCGAGATGCCATGCCTGTTGTCTAATGCGCACTGTTGACGTATAAGCCATTTAACTATCGACCGCTTATTGTGGCAAGCCACCCCGTTTCATTGAGAATATCGCTATGCAAGCACTTGTATTAAACAACGGTTTATCGTACCGGCAGGATGTCCCCAAGCCTGTAGCCGGTGTCAATGAAGCATTAATCAGCCTGAAACTCGCCGGTATTTGTGCCACTGATCTGGAGTTGGTAAAAGGATATGCCGGTTTCTCCGGCATCATCGGTCATGAATTTGTGGGGGTTGTGGACGCGGTGAATCACCCCGAACATCGCCACTGGCTTAACCGCCGCGTGGTGGGTTCGATCAATATCGGCTGTCAACACTGTTATAATTGTCTGCACGAGGGGCCTGAGCATTGCCAACGTCGAACTGTGTTGGGCATCCGCGGCAAAGACGGTGTTTTCGCCGACTACTTTACGCTACCGGTCAGTCAACTTTATATCGTGCCTGATGAGGTTTCGGATCAAGCGGCTGTGTTTACCGAGCCCTTGGCCGCCGCCCTTAGGGTGGTAAAGCAACTGGAACCTTTGACCGTTACGACAGTGGCAGTAGTCGGTCCGGGACGATTGGGCCTGCTGATTGCCAAGGTGTTAGCTTTGGCGGGTTATGATATTGAAGTACTGGGGCGTTCGGAAGCGTCCCTGGCATTACCGAGACAGTGGCAGCTCAAGACGGCCTTAATCGAGGAGGTGGCGGATCATCAGTTTGCTTGTGTGATCGATGCCAGCGGCCAGGCCAGCGGTTTCAGGCAATCGTTGCGAATCCTCAAGCCGCGAGGCACCTTGGTCCTTAAGAGTACGTTTTCGTCAACAGAACCCCTCGACTTAAGCAAAATAGTGATTTATGAATTAACTGTTCTCGGTTCTCGCTGCGGGCCTTTTGCCGACGCTTTGGCCCTGCTCCAACAGCAAACTGTCCCGGTTGAAACACTGATTGACGGGTATTATCATTTAAATGAAGGCTTAACCGCGTTAACTCATGCCGCCCAAGCCGGCGTTAGAAAAATACTGTTGCAGGGCTAACCCCTTGATCCGCTGGGTCAGTCCCTCTGGGTGACCAATAACTCAACAGAAAACCCGCGCAGTCGCCATGAAAGCCGGGCTACTGACTCGAAATTTCGTTTAAATAATCAATTGCCCCAGTGTGTCGGCTACGCGGATCGTCGCCCGGGTGCCGGAATTGAACGCGACATAATCGGCTTCAATGCCATCGGAAAAGATCACACCATTTTCCGGCATGTGCGATTCTAAGGTCAGTGGCGTCTCGGGCGTTACTGCCCCAAACACCTGACTGGTGCCCGTGGTTCGGCTTGGAAACGGTTCGCGAACGGTGAACTGAAGACGCTGTTCATGCCAGGCAAAACTGCCGCTCAGGAAGTGAGACGGGGTGCCGCAAACACCTTGGGCCCCGGCCTGCAGGGATTGAAACCAGCCGGTCGAACCAAAGCCAGTGGAGATGATGACACCCGATGACGATTGGCTTTCCTGCTGTCCGTTCCAGGTTAACGTATAGCGGGCGGACGAAGGTCAACAAAATCAGAGCCTAATAGAACGCCGCAAGCATTCAGCATGTCATATGACAAACTCCCTTTCCAATTTAATAGCTTTTCCTACTTCAGTGTTAATGGCCAATTAAACTGAGGTATCGATAAGCGATCGGGATTCGGGTCGGTGAGGAGGGCGATTAAGGTTCGACAGATCACGCACATGACCAGGACGGCCAACAGTTCTAGTTTTATGCCGTTTTCGCTGAGGCTGTGAAAAGTTTCGATGAGGAGATGCATTTTTTCATGGCGATATTAATCTTCGATACACCAGCGACGTACAAGCCATAGGCCGTCTATAAACAAATATAGAAAACCTATGGCTATGGGCAATAGCAAAAAGGACGGCTTTATTTAACCTGTTTTTTTATGACAACCTTGTCATCAATAATTAATTCGGAAATTCCTCCGAGAGTCAAATGCAGCGTGCAGGAGGCGTTTTTGAATTTTTCGGTTTCACCTTTATACATTAGAGTGATGAAAGTGGATTTATCGGATTTTGTCTCGGAAGGAAAATAGACCTGCTCTCCGGTCTCTTTCAATACCGCAGCCGGACATTTCTGGCCAGCCATAGTCTGCATCGAGCTGTACGAAAGCATCATCGATGATGCTTCCATTTCTTCCGGGGTCTTCTCCTTACTGGTGCCCACAATCAGAAAACCAATAATGATGACCCCCAAGACGGCTCCGATTATTTTTTGTGTTTCAGACATAAAATGTCCTCATAAAGTTTGATTAAGAATGAAGTTAAAACATAACTTTCTTTGCCAAGTTCAAACCTGGCAGAAAATTCTATGTTATTACGGTTGACTCAGCAATGCCGCCAGACAATAAACCTATAAATTATCCGGATTAATCAAAATTCAACACCCTGCTCCGCTTTAATCCCTTTAGAAAAAGCATGCTTGACCGGCATCATTTCAGTAACGGTATCGGCAATGTCTATGACTTCAGGGGGTGCATTACGCCCAGTTAACACCAGATGCAGCCATTTGGGTTTATCGTTGGCGATAAAATCGGCAATTTCCTGTCCGGAAATCCAGTTATAACCGCAGCAATAATTGATCTCATCCAGCAAAACAAAATCAAACTCTTCGGAAAGAATTTTCTGCTTACTGAATTCCCAAATCTCCCGGCTGGTTTTAATATCCTGCTCGGGATTTTTGGTATCCCAGGTAAACCCATCCCCAAGCGCATGCCACTCGATATTATCAAACCGCTCGGCCGCTCTCTGTTCGCCGGTTTGCCATTGGCCTTTGATAAACTGAATGACACAGACTTTCATGCCCCATCCTGCTGCACGAAACACCATGCCTAATGCGCTTGAGGATTTACCCTTGCCTTCACCGGTATTGACCAGAACAATGCCATGTCGTCTTTCTTTTACTTTCATAAATTCTCCTTGAATAATACGGTGTATTGTAATCTCCGAAAGCGTCATCGATTAAATCATTTCATACCCTTTCAATTGGTGAAGATCACGAATTTTTTGTTTTGATTCCAGCAGTGTTACCCCTCAATAAAGAAATGTTTTTTAGATACCCTGCTCTTGTTAAAATGGCACTCTTCAAAAACACATTTATTGAGATCCATGGACGTCATAAAACGCATCGCAGAAGAATTAGCTGTTTCTTTCCATCAGGTTAATGCCGCCGTTTCACTGTTGGATGAGGGCTCCACTGTCCCTTTCATCGCCAGGTATCGTAAAGAAGCAACGGGAGGACTGGATGATACCCAATTAAGAAATCTGGAAGAGCGGCTTATTTATCTGCGTGAGTTAAATGATCGTCGAGCCACCATTCTGGACAGTATTGGCATCCAAGGCAAACTCACTCCCGATTTGGAACAAGCCCTCCTGAATGCGGACACTAAAACACTTTTGGAAGATTTATACTTACCGTTCAAACCCAAAAGGCGCACAAAAGCGCAAATTGCCCGCGAAGCGGGACTGGAACCTCTTGCAGACGCGCTTCTGGAAAATCGCAACCTGATCCCCGATGAAGCGGCGCTCGATTATCTCAATACCGAGATGGGTATCAACGACAGTGCTAACGCATTGGAAGGTGCGAGACAAATAATCATGGAACGCATTTCAGAAGACGCCGCGTTGCTGTCAGAACTCAGGGAACGTGTCTGGCAAAAAGGCGTCATGCATGCCACGCTCGTTCCTAATAAAGAGCAGGAAGCTGCAAAATTCAAAGACTATTTCGATTACCAGGAAGCCATCGACAAAATCCCCTCTCATCGTGCACTCGCTCTTTTCCGGGGACGCAATGAAGATTTGCTAAATCTCTCGCTCAAACCGGGCACCGATGAAAAAGAAGAGCATCAACGCTGTGAACAATGGGTTGCAAGACATCTGAATATCACGGACATCAGTAAACCTGCCGAGGCCTGGCTGGCCGAAACCGCGCGTTATGCCTGGAAAATCAAGCTTTACACGCGGATTGATCTGGACTTGAAACTCAGACTAAGGGAAGCCGCCGAACTAGAGGCAATACGCGTATTTGCCAACAACTTGCGTGATTTATTACTGGCTGCGCCGGCCGGCCCAAAAGCAACGATGGGATTGGACCCCGGCATACGAACCGGGGTAAAAGTCGCGATTGTCGACCCTACCGGTAAAGTCCTGGCAACTGATACCATTTACCCCCACCAGCCAAAGAATCAATGGGATGAATCGATAGCCAAGCTGGCGCGACACATCAAATACTATCAAGTCGATCTGGTCAGCATCGGTAACGGCACGGCATCTCGCGAAACAGACCAACTGGTTGCTGATGTGATGAAGCGGCATCCCGAGCTTACATTCAGCAAATTAACAGTATCAGAAGCAGGCGCATCCGTTTATTCGGCATCTGAACTGGCCGCTAAAGAATTCCCCGATCTGGACGTATCGCTCAGAGGAGCCGTGTCAATCGCCAGACGTCTTCAAGATCCTCTGGCTGAACTGGTTAAAATTGATCCCAAGTCGATTGGTGTGGGCCAGTATCAGCATGACGTCAATCAGGCGCAATTGGCTAGAATGCTGGATACTGTTGTTGAGGACTGCGTCAATGCGGTAGGCGTTGATGTCAACACGGCCTCGGTCGCTTTGTTGAAACAGGTCTCTGGTTTATCTGCCGGAGTCAGTGAAAATATCGTCGCTTTTCGCGATCAAAATGGGCCTTTCAAAAATCGCGCACAACTTAAAAAAGTACCTCGTTTGGGAGAAAAGGCTTTTGAACAGGCGGCTGGATTTTTGCGCATCATGAATGGCACCAATCCTCTGGATGCATCTGCCGTCCATCCGGAGGCTTATCCGGTTGTTGAAGCGATTATCGGAAAAACCGGAAAATCCATCCGTGATCTGCTGGGCCAAAGCAGTTTTTTAAGAACGCTGGAACCCGCAAATTTTACCAATGAAAAATTCGGCCTGCCTACCGTTACCGATATTATTAAAGAGCTTGAAAAGCCGGGCCGTGACCCGCGCCCTGAATTCAAGAGCGTCAAATATAAAGAAGGCGTTGAAAAAATTACCGATTTAAAACCGGGCATGATCCTGGAAGGTGTTGTCACCAATGTCGCCAATTTCGGAGCGTTTGTCGACATCGGCGTCCACCAGGACGGCCTGGTCCACATATCCCATCTGGCCGATGAATTTGTCAAAGACCCGCGTACCGTTGTAAAAACAGGTGATATGGTATCGGTCAAAGTACTGGAAGTTGATGTCAGCAGGCAAAGAATCGCTTTGACGATGAGAAAAGATTCACTAATAGAAGCGGTTAAGTCAACGCCTCAACCTCAACACAATCACAAAGCCAAACAGTCATCCGAAAAACCGCTTCAGGGCACCATGGCTAATGCTTTTGCCAAGGCGCTGAAAAAATAAAACGTCGATGCTCTGCTATACTCTCCCTAAATTAATCTGACCGGCAGGATTTGACATGACAAAATATCGACGCGTTATTGTGGGACTCTCAACCCTTGGGTTCTGCTCTTTATTAAATTCCTCAGTACTCGCTGATACGTCTTTCCGCCCGGGCGGCAGCTATGGTGAAAAAATCGGTCATAAAGCACTCTCTGGCTTTACCAATATAGTGTCCAGCCCCCTTGAAATTCCGAAAAACGTTATTAACACGACCAATCAAAGCAATATTTTCTATGGCTTGGTCGGTGGAACATTCAAGGGAATTGTAAACATGGGAGGCCGAATCGGCGTAGGAGTTGCCGACTTAATTACATTTCCACTCCCAACCCAGCCTATTGCTCAACCGGTTTATATCTGGGACGATTTCGACGCGGATACCACCTACGGTGAAACTTATAGACTGGACGAGTCAGAACAGGTGAGAAAATCCAAACCTGCCGCAATTGCCGAAAAGGTTTATGCACCGGCGCCTGTGCCATCACCACCGGTTCAATATAACGAACCTTACCTGAATAATGATAATACTCAAAAACTGGATGTGATTTTCCAAGACAAGATGATGAAATAACCGTTTTTATTGACTTTTAATACCGCTAAAAAGCAAGCTTTGTAAAAAATATTAGTGGTTAAAGTGCTGATGTATTGATCTAACACGCACTGTAACTGATTTTAAATCGTGATCTTTTGGAATTTAAGTCTAGAGTGGGCGGGGTGTATCAAAACAAACTGTCAAACCTGCGTCCATGCCGGTATGACAATTAAGAGGAATAAAGTCTGTTAGCTTGATATGCTAATCACTTATAAATCAAATAGGTTCAGGTAAAACAGCTTTAAAAGTCCAAGTCGAAATCCTCAATATCGCCAAATTCCTCTTTAAGTCTCCGTTTCTCCCAATACAATTCAATTTTTCTGCGCGCGTCCACTTTGTCATAATTTGATCCTGCTTTTGCCTGGATTGAGTCCTCTGATTCGTCTGATTCGTCGACCGCGATAACAACAGCATCTTCGTCGTCATAATCCATATCTTCGGACAATACATCTGACGTAGAACCGGCCATAATTTTGCCTCCGTAATTAAAAAATGCTTTTTATCGCGATAATTTTACAAAGTAAAGCGTTTTTTATTGATCAACGCTTAATTTCTCTGGATCGAAAACACTTCTTCTTCTGGATTCAACTGCCCGTTATCTCTTAGTTTATTCTGAGACTATAGCCCATGATCTTGACCCTGGAGATAGCAAATGATGCTGTAACCTGTAATTGATTCAAATTAACTTGAAAATTTGCTCATAAACAGCGATTATCAAGACCGTGTTTTAATGACCCAGAACCATCATCCAACCTATGCGGAGGAAATTTTTAATGCTCATCCGTCGAATTTTTCGGCCTACCCTGCTTAATCGCTTCTTTCTTTTTCCCGTTTATTCACTGGTTGTCTCTTGCACAGGCACACCACCCCCTTACGAAGAAATTACCCGCAGTTCTTATGTGATAGAAGAAGCCCAGGAAGATGGGGCCCAAATCCATGCCCCTCTGGAGTTGAGACAAGCTCATCAAACCCTTGAAAAAGCACAACAGGCACTAAAAGATGAGCGTTATGAAGAAGCCAGAAATTTAGCATCCGTCGCAGAGATTGAAGCGGAATTAGCCAAATCCAAGACAGAGGCCATTAAAAACAAGCAAGCGGCCGAAGATATTCAGGAGAGCATCCTGGTATTAAAACAAGAGTCTCTGCGATATCAATCTATTAAACAATAATCAGCCCAAACCCCTTATTTTATTTTTTAACGTTTTATGAAACCGATCATGAAGACCGCGAAGCTGACTTTTGTTTGTTCTTTGATTTTTTTACTCTCTGCCTGTGTCACTCAGCCTCATCCGGACATAGTTAAAGCAGAAATTCTGGTAAGAAGCGTACAGAACGACCCCATCATTGCTGAAAAAGCCCCTGTCGCATTAAGAGAGGCAGAGGAATCTCTCACTGCTTTAAAAGCGCTTGAGAGTGAAGGCGGCGATGATGCTGCGCTTCAGAGTCTGGCTTACAAAACCCAGCTTAGAACTCAAATTGCTCAACACAAAGCCGACAGTGCGGTTGCCAAAGAGATTATTACAAAAGCCCAATTGGAACGAAAACAGATTCAACTTGAAGCGAGGACACTGGAAGCTGATTTAAGAGCCCGGCAAGCTCAAGAAGCACAGAAAAAAGCCGAACAGGCCTTGAGAGAATCTGAAGAAGCCAGACAAAAAGCCGAAGATCTGGCCAGACAGTTAACTGAGTTGCAAGCACAGGCAACCGACAGAGGTATGGTGCTTACCTTGGGTGATGTGTTATTCGATTACAACAAAGCGGACATAAACGAGGGCGGACTGCGTATTCTCACCAAATTGGTTGAGTTTCTTGAAAAATATCCGGAACGCAATGTGCTTATTGAAGGTCATACGGACAGTACCGGCTCTGATATTTATAATCAGACTTTATCGGAAAAAAGAGCCGAAGCGGTTAAAGTTGCTTTAAATCACCAAGGCATTCACCCAAGCAGAATCAATGCCGTGGGTTACGGCAAAACCTACCCGATAGCATCCAACGACACTGAATTGGGAAAACAACAAAATCGCCGGGTAGAGATCATTCTTTCAGATGAACACGGTGTCATCAAAAGCCGATAAACTCGCTGGATTTTTCATACTGCAGCCGGATTTAATCCATTTTTGACTTAGTATTCCATTCGCCTCCATTAATTTGAGGTGGCTTCTTTTCAGCTTAAGGTCTAAGGTCAGTAATCAATCTTGTCAAAAATTCTACTAGCTATCAGACGCTTCGTAATTGCTGCTAGCCTCCTATTTCTTGTTTTATCATTGGCCGCAATCGGTACACTGAAATATTTGCCACCTCCGACAACTGCCTTTATGCTCGTTCGTCATTTAGAGGAATTTGAACAAGGCAAGAACTTTCGCCCTATCAAATATCAATGGATAAACCGGTCAGCTATTTCAAACCATGCCCGACAAGCGGTTATTGCTTCCGAAGATCAGCGCTTTTATTCGCATCGTGGATTTGATACCGAAGCGATTTCTCAAGCACTGACTCACTATCAAAAAGGCGGAAAACTCCGGGGCGCCAGTACAATCAGCCAACAAGTGGCGAAAAACCTGTTTTTAACGCCCGCTCGCAATATGGGAAGGAAAGCCCTGGAGTTTTGGTTTACTGCCCTGATTGAGCTTGTATGGGACAAGCAGCGCATTCTTGAGGTGTATCTCAATATCGCGGAGTTTGGTGATCATGTTTTTGGCATCGGCGCAGCCAGCCGTTATTATTTTGGAGTGCCTGCAGATCAGCTGACTGCGAAACATGCAGCATTACTTGCCGCAATTTTGCCTAATCCGAGGCGCTACAGCCCGGTCAATCCCAGCCCTTATTTGATCAAACGCCAAGCCTGGATTCTCAAACAAATGCATAATCTTAGGCATTGATAGCAGCAATTTTCAGTTTGATGATTAAGAGGGAGAGGCGTAAGCTTTTCAGGGATATCGGCAGCAGGAATGCTGCCGTCAAGCCCCTATAGATGGGTCTAAGGCGCACCTCGCAAGGCTTACGCCAACCCTTAATGCCACATAAAAGTTCAAACTGGAAATTGCTACATTAAGAGTGTCTTTACTTATTCAAGGTTTAATTTATGTTGGATATCATACAAATACCCGTTCTGAACGATAACTATATTTATCTTTTGCATGATCCTGCATCCAAAGAAACTGCGGTGGTAGATCCTGCAATCGCCTCTCCGGTACTGGAACGACTGGATGCGCAAGGCTGGACACTTAACTGTATTTTTAATACCCATCATCATCAGGATCATGTAGGTGGAAATCTTGAACTGAAAGCTCAAACCGGTTGCCGGATTATCGGCGCCTATCAGGACAGGCGGCGCATTCCGGGAATCGATGAAACGGTGATTGAGGGTGACTGGGTAAAGTTGGGAGACGTCCGACTGCAGGTAATGGAGACGCCCGGTCATACCTCCGGCCATATTGTTTATCATGCGATTGAGGACGGGCTTTTGTTTTGCGGTGATACTTTGTTTGCCATGGGTTGCGGCAGACTTTTCGAGGGAACGGCCGAACAAATGTGGAACTCGTTAAAGTCATTGAGAGACTTGCCGGATGAAACAAAAGTGTATTGTGCGCACGAATATACACTTAATAATGGTCGTTTTGCTTTGACTGTAGAACCTGGCAATCCTGACTTGATTCAAAGAGTGCTCAACGTAGAAGCAATGCGCAAAGTAAACACACCAACCCTACCGTCAACAATTGGGTTAGAAAAAAAAACCAATCCTTTTTTTAGAGCGGACAAGCCTTCGTTGCAAACTGCTTTCGATAGAGAGGGTGAATCTTCGTTAAGCGTTTTTACCCGGCTGAGAGCGATGAAAGATAAGTTCTGACTTTAGCCGGGAAACTGGCCATCACCAGTGAACAGAGCGGACAACCGTCAAAGACGGATAACGATGAAGCGAAAAATACGCCAGGCCACACTCAAAAAGAACATGACACCTAAAACACCAAGGATATTTGTTAGTGTGAGCAATTTTGGCAAGTCGTATAAAAAAGCAAAAAAGCCTGGGACCTCTGTTGTATGAGAAAGCCCGGCTGATTGAAGATTTTCTCTAAAAAACTCATCTCGCTTTAACGCCTCGTCAAATCGAGTGCTCTCGCGGCCAAACGAATAGTCACTTCCAAGGTAACCCATAGTCTGATACAGCTTATAGGTCAGTAAATCATCAAGATCATTCAGTGCTGATTTTAATGTATTCATTTTTTTAATTGTCACTTCGGTAATATCGCCCAACTGTCCCAAGTCAAGTTCATATAAACCGGTTAAAGACCATTCAGTAGCTGGCAATAAATGAGTCAATTCACTGAAATAATTTGGCGAAGTCGCGGAAGGCTTTTTGCTGGTTAAAGCTTTTCCCCAGAAAGATGCAAAGTTTTGACTTACTTGTGGATCGGGTTTATTCGTTTGATTTGCTGGAACAGTTTTCTTTTTATCCGGTTTATCAGAATTATTTGTAGACTCTGTAATCAAAGCCGCTGACTCCGAATTAATAAAAACCTGATCAGATGCATCGGTTGATAGGCTATTTTCTTTAGACAATACTGAATAGATCGGATCTTCCAGTAAATCCGGCTCGACGCTCTTTTGCATGTCAACATGCGAGGCATAGAGATCAAATGAGCTTAATAGAAAAGTGATTGTTATTATTGTTAATTTCACTGAAACAGCTAAGGATTGATTTCAGGGCAACTTTCCCAGTTAGAAAAATATAATATCCAAAATAGTAAGGGCATCTTAATTTAAACTTAAGATAAACCCTAATTTATATTTGACCCTCTGGCTATTTTAATGCTGGCTGCAGGTAGTTAAGATAAAAGTAAAGGATAACTGTTCGCCCACTTGGAATAGAGGGTGTAGGTGATTGATTGAAAAGGCTTCTGCAACAGGGATGTTGCAGAGAGCACCACGAATGGTTTCATGCGTCCTTTGAAATCAAGCACCTACATCCAAAAAAAATGGGATGGGTGAGCAGATACAGTAAAGGCTTACTTTTGCGAATCTAATTCCTTATTCCCGGCCCACCCACACAGAATCCAAATTTAAAGCTTTTTTCAATCGAGCCGCATAAACCTGCGCTTCACTTTTTTCCGCGAAGCCGGGCACAGCAAGTCTATACCACATTTCACCTTGCTTCTCTACAGGCACGACTCGAACAGGTATCCCTTGACGCGTGAATTCAGCCGCTTTTCTTTCCGCGTACCAATCCTGACGAAATGCGACTAAATTTACCGCCCATACTCGTGAACTGGCAACATTAGCTTTCCTGACGACCGGTTTCGGGGCGGGTTTCTTTACTGCCTGCCGAACCGCTTTTTTAGGGCTTTGTTGATCCGCTGGCTTTGCTTGCGGTTTGTTTGCCTCTGGAGGTTTTTCAGCAGGTAATGGACCCGCCTCATTGGTTTTTAACGCTTCATTTTCTTTAATTTGCACTGTTGACTCAGGCGCCGCTGTTTCGATAACACTGACTTTCTCATTTGAATCACCCGGTGTTTTACCTGCCGGTTCAGACGCATTTCCAGTCGTTATAACCGGGACAGGTTCTGCTGGTTTTTGGGCATCAGCTACCAACTGAGCGACCGGCACTTCGGGCGGTGTTTTAGCCGAAGTCAAATTCGCAACCTGTTCTGATAATTGCTCAACGGTTGCCTTTAACTCATCCATTTCTTTTTGGCCGGTTTTGACAACAAGTGCACTCATGTCATCTTCCAACGTTGATATCGATTCAGTGGCCGCGGTTAAATCGGATTGTGAACTGACAACCATAAAGGTTGATACCGACCCCAAAATCAAACCGAGCACGCCTACACCTAAGGCTGAATAACTGATCGTTGGCAGTTTTACAATTTTTTCATCTACGTGTGATTTTAAGGTTTTCTGAGCTTTTTTGAGTTGTTCGATATCTTCCGAATTATCGGTAACGGCCGGTTCAGGCAGAACTGCCTGCTTATGCTTGATAGCTTCTAGCTCACTGAATAACTGACTGATCTGAGCACTTACCGCAGCATTGAATACAGATTCATCATCTTTACTGTCAGCAGTTTCAGAAAATTCATCGACGGAGTCATCTGCAAAAGCTGCTGGAACCGTTTCTTCCGGACTGGCAAACTCATCATCCGCAAACTCATCAATTTCAAGATCGAAATCATCTAACTCGGACTCAGCACTTGCGATTACGCCTTGTGTTTCATCCTCAAAAATATCAGGTTCCTGTCCTTCTTCGTCATCATCTCCGATATCAAAGCTGGCTAAAGTAAAATCTTCATCAAGAGCATTCATTGACGACTCATCGATTTCAATGGGTTCTACAGCCACTTTAGCCTCAGGAAGTTCAAGCAAATTATCCGATAGAACATCATCAAATTCATCAATTTCAGCCATTATCGAAGCCTCTTCAAAAGAGTCATCAAGCGCATAGGAAATCAGACCATTTAATTGATCATCATCCGATTCAGTTACGGCATTTTCCAAGCGATTGACCTCACTGTCTTCAAGCTCCAGATCATCGTCATCAAATAATGCATCTAAATCTTCGTCAATTTCCAGCTCATCATTGGCCTCATTGGTCGCCAGGGAATTTTCCATCAATAACTTGTCTATTGCGTCCTCGTCATCCATGAGTTCGCCAACTTCGTCGAATGATGAAGCCGCATCATCCAGCATTGAATCCAGATCTTCAGCAAAACTGGGGGGCTTGCCTGCCGTTCTTTTTGGGGTTGAAGAAGCATTCGGTTTGACTTCTTTTGAATCGGCCATAGGTTTTCTCTTAAACTTTTCTTTAAAAACAATAGGGGAATTATAGTAATTTCTCAGACTAATGTTGAAATTAAAGGACTTAAAGACATCGATCCCATTGAGTATAAAACACCACTAATTTTCTGAAACGGTTCTATTTAGTGGTACACTTTGCCCAAAAACCATGGAAAAGAGACTATGCAATTAGCCCTCACCGTCTTAGGAAAAAGCCGTACCGCTTACATCGAACAACTGCTTATGGCCATCAACCAGTGCAAGTGTGCCGTCCTTGAGATCAGAGCCACTGATCTGTCAGGAATGACCGCCGGGTATCTGCTGGTAGAAGGCAACTGGAATCATATTGCCAAACTCGAAAATGTTTTCGAGAATCTCGAGAAACAATTAAAAATCCAAATCTATAAATCACGGCAAGACAAGAAAGGTGAAAATCCAGCCGGTTTACCCTACATGATTGAAGCCATGACAATTGATCAAAGCGACATCATGCTCAGTCTAATTGTTTTCTTATCAACGCATAACATCAATATTATCGAAATTAAAAGCAGCCGGTATCTGGATTCATATACACAAATGCCTCTTCTGTCGACCAAATTAATTGTCACCATTCCCTCCGATCAACGATTACTGCAATTGCGGGAAGAATTTTTAGATTTTTGCGATAACCTAAACCTTGACGCTATTCTTGAGCCCATTAAACGTTAGGAGTTTGATATGACAATTGCAATACCAGGTGAACTCGTTCCTCCCTTTGAAGGCGCGGCAACCGGAAACACTACAATTAAATCAACGGACCTGTTGGGAAAATATGTTGTGCTCTATTTTTACCCTAAAGACAACACGCCAGGTTGCACGCTGGAAGGCCAGGCATTTCGTGATCACATCAGCGATTTTGATAAGCTGAACACGGTTATTTTAGGCGTATCTCGCGACAGCGTTAAAATGCATGAAGGTTTTAAGTACAAACAGGCGTTTCCATTTGAATTGATTTCGGATCCCGACGAAACGCTGTGCAGCGTATTCGATGTCATAAAGATGAAATCCATGTATGGCAAACAGGTAAGAGGCATAGAACGCAGCACGTTCCTTTTGGATAAGGAAGGCCGGTTGGTCAGGGAATGGCGTAAGGTCAAAGTTAAAGGCCATGTAGAAGAAGTCTTGGACGCCATTACTCAACTGAAGGCATAAACATACATGAACCTGCCGTTAGACCCCAAAAAGAAACTGTTCGTATTGGATACCAATGTTTTAATGCATGACCCAACGGCTATTTTCCGTTTTCAGGAACATAACCTGTTCATTCCCATGATTGTTCTGGAAGAACTCGATCATGGCAAGAAAGGTCTGTCTGAAGTTGCGCGAAACGTTCGGCAGGTTAGCCGTTTTCTTGATGAATTGATCCAGGGCGCTACCTTTCAGACCCTATCCGAGGGCCTGCCTCTATCACGCATCGAACATACACCGGACAATGAGAACAAGACAGCAGGACGGCTGTTTTTTCAAACCAGTCAATTGTCGTCGATGTTACCTGAGTCAATGCCGGGGCATCTGGCTGACAATTCGATTTTGGCAATTGTTCTGGCGCTCAGCAAACAGCACCCGGATATCAGAGTATGCCTGGTCTCCAAGGACATTAACCTGAGGATTAAAGCGGCCACCCTGGCGCTTCATGCTGAAGATTATCATAATGACCAAACCCTGGATGACATTAATCTGTTATACAGCGGCTCTTCAGCGCTGGATGACGATTTCTGGGAAAAACACGGCAGTCAAATGGAATCCTGGCAGCAATTGGGTAGGACTTTTTATAAGCTTCAAGGTCCCCTAGTCGTCGGATGGTATCCCAATCAATACCTTTTCATAGAAAACGAGTCCAATTTTGAAGCCATTGTTCGCTCCTGCGATGGCAAAACAGCAGTTCTGGAACTAGCCAGGGATTTTCGAAACTCTCATAACAATGTTTGGGGAATCACGGCTAAAAATAGAGAGCAGAATTTTGCCCTCAATGTACTGCTTGATCCGGAAATCGACTTTGTCACGCTGTTAGGAACAGCGGGCACAGGAAAGACCTTGCTGGCACTGGCGGCGGGCTTGACACTGACGCTGGAAAACAAAATCTACAACGAGATTATCATGACTCGCGAGACCATGCCGGTAGGGGAAGATATCGGTTTTCTTCCGGGTACGGAAGAGGAAAAAATGGCTCCCTGGATGGGCGCATTAATGGATAATCTGGAATTGCTTGGGAGTCAGTCAGGACAAACCGACTGGCAACAGGGCGTGAGCAATAACCTGATCATGAATAGAATTAAAATCAGGTCGCTTAATTTCATGCGTGGCCGCACCTTTCTCAATCGATACCTGATTATTGACGAGGCTCAAAACCTGACATCCAAGCAAATGAAGACGCTGATAACGCGGGCCGGACCGGGAACAAAAATAATCTGTATCGGTAACTTGAGCCAGATTGACACACCTTATTTAACAGCAACGACATCAGGCCTGACCTACATTGTTGATCGCTTTAAGACATGGCCCCATGGCGCGCACATCACTTTAAAACAGGGCGAAAGATCGCGATTGGCTGACTATGCCTCCGAAATTCTATAAACCCAATAAATGATTATCACCCTTCAATTACACTTGAATGGTGTCATTGGCATCGCTAATGCGAGGCCAGGCCGTTAGCACCGCTTTAACAACGGTAGCTAGCGGAATCGCAAAAAACACCCCCCAAACCCCCCATAAGCCACCAAAAAACAAAATCGCTACAATAATGGCAATGGGATGAAGATTGACCGCTTCCGAAAACAACAAAGGCACTAATACGACACCATCCAAAGCCTGTATGACACTGTAGGCAATGACAATATACATAAAATTGTCACTGATCATACCCCATTGGAAATAGGCTATTCCAAGCACAGGGAATGTCACCAAAGTAGCGCCGACGTAGGGAATAACGACCGATAGCCCCATCAATACGGATAATAAAATAGAGTAATTCAAACCCATTGCCGAAAAAGTCACGTAACTGATAGACATCAGTATGATCACCTCGGCAAATTTACCTCGAACATAATTTCCGATTTGCATATCCACTTCACGCCAGACGCTTTGTGTTAACACTCTGTCTCTAGGCAAAAACTGAACAAACCACGCCAACAAAACCCGTTTATCTTTTAAAAAAAAGAACACCATCATCGGCACTAAAAACAGATAAATCATCGCAGTGACCAATCCAACCACTGAAGCGGCGGAGAACGATATGGCACCTTGTCCGTAAGTTAAAATTTCTCTTTGCACTGTGTACATAAAATCCTGGATTCTTTCCAGGGAAATGAATTGAGGATACATTTCAGGAAGCCGCAGAATTTCAAATTGGACAAGCTTGACAATCTCAGGAATGTGATGAACCAATTCTATCGCCTGTCCGGAAAGCATGGGCATCAGAATAAAAATAAAGAACCCAAGCAAAGCTAAAAAACATGAAAAAACCAGATAGACAGCAGGTAATCTTGGCATTTTGTTTTTTATCAGTTTTTCTACCAACCCATCCAGCAAATAAGCCAGAACAACGGAGGCAAACACAGGCATCAGCAAATCAGATAAGGTTAATATAAGCCCTAAGCTGATCAGTATAATGAGTAACAGGGCAACCGCCTGAGAATTTGGTAAAACCCGTTTGATGTAATTTTTGATGAGGCGAAAATCGGGAGAATCTGATTGTGTTATCATTTTTTATAATAATTATTATTTTCCGTACATTCTACCTGAATAGAGCTTGCAAACCGAAGTTTTGAAGGCCTAACAAGATCAAATCAAAGTTTCAGCCGCATCTAAAATAGTCCATTTCAATTGCCAGCTTATTTTAACCGACTCCAGGACTGATCAGATCTGCCTAGCCGTCTAGCGGGGTAAGCTGGCTAAGCAATTCGGTGATAAATGCCAATTTTTCAGTGACCTCGGCAAACGGCTTGATAAACCGCAGTTTGTCGGCACCGTCGAATTTATAAATCTGCGCTTGGGTTTGTATGAGCCGGATGAGTTGATCGGTATTAACTTTCGGTTCTGATGAGAACACAAAGCGGCCGCCGGCAGCATTAGCCTCAATTTTTTTAATGCCGAGTTCGCTTGCCTGCTGTTTCAGTTCCGCAACGCTGAATAACGTTTTAACCGGTTCAGGCAAGAGTCCGAACCGATCGATCATTTCAACTTGCAATTCGCGCAGATCCTCATCAGATTCAGCATTGGCGATACGTTTGTAAAGTACCAGACGGGAATGAATATCCGGAAGATAATCTTCCGGAATCAAAGCCGGGGCTTGTAAGTCAACTTCGGGACCGATATCCAGCGGCGCATCGAGTTCCGGTTGTTTACCGGATTTCATGGCGTTAACGGCACGCTCCAGCAATTCAGTGTAAAGGGTAAAGCCGATTTCCTGGATTTGACCGCTTTGTTCATCACCCAGTAACTCTCCCGCGCCTCGAATTTCCAAGTCATGAGAAGACAGCATGAAACCTGCACCTAAATCTCCGGAGGCTTCCAGAGCTTCCAGCCGTTTTATTGCATCTTTACTGATTGCGGCTTTGGGCGGCACAATAAAATAGGCATAGGCGCGGTGATGCGAGCGCCCTACCCGGCCACGCAACTGATGCAACTGGGCGAGGCCCAGTTTGTCGGCTCGATTGATTACAATGGTGTTGGCGCTGGGGATATCGATACCGCTTTCTATAATCGTGGAACACAGCAGCAGGTTAAAACGCTGATGGTAAAAATCCAGCATGATTTTTTCCAGTTCGCGCTCCGGCATTTGACCATGCGCAATTTCAATGCGCGCTTCGGGTAACAATGATTCCAGTTCACGGGCCATTTTCTCCATGGTCTTGACATCATTGTGCAGAAAAAATACCTGGCCGCCACGCTTGATCTCGCGTTGACAAGCTTCTTTAATCTGCGAGTCTATCCATTCGCTGATGAATGTTTTAATCGCATGCCGGTTGGGCGGCGGACTGGCTATGATAGAAATATCCCGCAGGCCCGACATGGCCATATTCAAAGTCCTGGGAATGGGTGTGGCCGTCATAGTCAAGATGTCCAGCTCATTGCGCAGTTTCTTGAAATACTCTTTCTGGCGCACACCGAAGCGGTGCTCCTCATCAATAACCACCAGACCCAAGGCTTTGTATCTGATGTCTTTGGACAGTAATTTATGAGTCCCGATAATAATATCGACTTTGCCTTCCTCCAGATCGCTGATGATGACTTGCTGCTGCTTGGGCGATACGAAACGCGACATGACTTCAATACGTACCGGCCAGTCGGCAAACCGATCGCGAAAATTTTGATAATGCTGTTGTGCCAGCAAGGTCGTCGGCACCAGAACAGACACCTGTTTGCCGCCCTGAACGGCAATAAATGCAGCACGCATCGATACCTCGGTCTTACCGAAGCCGACGTCGCCGCAAATCACCCGATCCATAGGCCTTGAACTGAGCATGTCATCCAAAATTGCTTCAATGGCGGTTTGCTGATCCGGTGTTTCTTCGAACGGAAATGCGTCCGCAAAAGCCTGATAATCAGCTTCATCAATCGCAAATGCATGGCCTTTTTTGAGCGCACGCTTGGCAACGATATCCAGCAATTCGGCGGCCACGTCGCGAATCCGCTCCATGGCTTTCTTCTTGGCTTTACCCCATTGATCGCCCCCTAATCTGTGCAGAGGGGCATTCTCAGGACTGACCCCGGTATAACGGCCAATGACATTCAATGACGACACCGGCACATAGAGTTTGTCGTTGCCGGCATACTCCAGCATCAAAAACTCCTGGGTCACACCGCCCAGTTCCAGCGTCTGCAGACCCAGATAACGGCCTACTCCGTGTTCCTGATGCACGACCGGGTCACCGATAGTCAACTCAGTGAGATTATTGACGATGTTTTCCAGCTCACGAGCCGCCGACTTTTTCCTGCGCCGACGCTGTTCGACCTTCTCGCCGGTCAGTTGGCTTTGCGTGATAATGGCAAGTGCCGGATTATCCAGCCAGAGCCCATGGTCCATAGGCGCAACCAACAAACAAGGCGATTGTTCGGACTTGAGAAAGGCGTCCCAACTCTCTACCGGCTTGACACGGATACCGTTTTTAGCCAGTTTGTCCTGAACCCCCTCCCTGTGTCCTGCCGTTTCGGCGACAAACAGCACTTTGCCAGGGAATGCATCCATGAAGCTGCGTAATGCCTGGGCCGGTTCTTTTTGCTTGGCATCGATCGTAAGATCAGGCAATAGCCTGCATTTAAAGTCGACCGCACTTTCGCTTGCCTGCAGCGTTTGTCTTAACGTAATCCGCGTAAAGCCACCACTACGATCCAGCAACTCTTCGGCGGATAGAAACAGCAAGTCGGGCGATAACAAAGGCCTTTCAACATCGTATTTACGTTGCTGATAACGCTCTTGCGCTTCCGCATAAAAACCCTGGGCATGGGTCTCGAAGGCATCATTGGCAACCAGAACCGTGGACTTGGGCAGGTAATCAAACAGTGTGGCAGTCGCTTCCACAAAAAGCGGCAGATAGTATTCAATCCCCCCGGGGGTTATGCCTTTGCTGACATCCAGATACAAGGTGTTTTTGGGCGAACTTTCGGGAAAATGAATACGGAACGATTGCCTGAAATGCTTGATCGCCTCATCGGTAAAGGGAAACTCTCTAGCCGGAAACAAATGAATCGCCTCGACCTTACCTACCGAAAGCTGCGTTTCCGGATCAAAGGTTCTGATTGACTCGATATCCTCATCAAATAACTCGATGCGATAAGGAACTTTGCTGCCCATCGGAAATAAATCGACAATCGAGCCCCTGACCGCAAATTCGCCATGCTGATAAACCTGCGAAACACATTGGTAACCAACGCTTTCCAGCTTGATCCGATTCAATTCAAGGTTAAACAGATCACCCAATTTGATAGAAAAACTGTTGGCCAGCACATGTTCGCGAGGCGCCAAACGGTGCATCAGCGTTGCCACCGACACAACCAACGCGCCATGCGAAACCTGAGGTAACAAAGCCAGGGTTTTCAGGCGTTCAGAAACGATATCGGGTAACGGAGAAAAAACGTCGTACGGCAAGGTTTCCCAATCGGGAAAATGCAGAATCGGCAGCTGATTTTGCAGAAAAAACGCCAGCTCATGCTCAAGGCGCAAAGCCGTTTGATTATCCGGAGTCGCAATCAAAAACAGGCGGTTTTCACGTTTGATCGCGGTAGCCAGCGCCAGCGAATCGCCGCATCCGTTTAATCCTGTCCAGATCAAGGGTAGCGTGGGAGATTTAGGAAGTTGAGCGGAATGAAATAAATCGGGATTTTCGGGCATATCCGGGCGCGCTTGAAACGGTTATTCAAAAAGGCGGTAGTATAACCTTAAACCCTTCGCAGCGGGTCAGTGCGTCAGCAACATCGCATCACCGTAACTGAAAAACCGGTATTGCTGCTCAATTGCATGCTGATAGGCTTTCATGATGTTTTCGTATCCGGAAAAGGCAGAAACCAACATTAACAGGGTAGATTCCGGCAGGTGAAAATTGGTCAACAGGGCATCCACCGATTTAAACTGATAGCCAGGCGTTATAAAGAGTTCGGTATCACCAAAACCCGCCGACAAACAGCCCGATTGTGACGCCGATTCCAAAGCCCGCACTGCCGTAGTTCCTATCGCAATGACACGCCCTCCCCTGGCACGAGCCTGTTCAACCGCCTTAACAGTTTCTTCGCGTACGGCGAAATATTCTTTATGCATGATATGCTGCGATAGGTCTTCAACGCGCACAGGCTGAAAAGTACCGCTACCCACATGTAAGGTCACAAACGCCGAATGAACCCCTTTCGCGCTCAGTGCTTCAAGTACCTCTTCAGAAAAATGCAAACCCGCAGTGGGCGCAGCAACAGCACCTTCCTCCTGCGCAAAGACGGTTTGATAACGGGTAATGTCGGTTTGATCGTCGGCTCTATCGATATAAGGCGGCAACGGAATATGGCCGATTTGCGTCAGCATCTCCAGCAGACTTTTATCGCCTTGAAATGACAAATGAAACAGATCGTTATCACGACCTAGAACCCGGCAAAAATAGCCTTGCTCCAGGATAATTAACGAATCAGGCTTGGGAGCTTTACTCGCTCTGATATGAGTTAATGCCTGATCGCTGCCCAGAATCCGTTCAATCAGAATTTCAACTTTGCCGCCCGTTGCTTTTTGACCAAACAACCGGGCAGGAATCACTTTGGTGTTATTAAATACCAATAGATCATCAGGATTGACCAAATCAATAAAATCGGAAAAATGCTTGTCACTGATTTGGGACTGCGCAGAATCAAGACATAATAGCCGGCTCGCGCTGCGTTCAGGTAGAGGTCTCTGGGCTATCAGATGTTCCGGTAACAGGTAGTAATAATCGCTTTTTTTCATGGCGTGCGATGTTACCAGTTTATTAAACAGAAAAATACATCAAATATACGCTTGCAATGCACCCGGTCTTTGATTATATTATGCTCTCTTTGCCGGGGTGGCGGAACTGGTAGACGCGCCGGATTCAAAATCCGGTGATGGCAACATCGTGCCGGTTCGATTCCGGCCCTCGGTACCAAAGATAAAACAAGGACTTAGGCTTTTTTGGCCCAGTCCTTTTTTTATGCCTGAAAGTTTTATCCCCTTTATAAAAAAGCCCCTCAACAACCACTGAATTTCATCCAAAAAACGGAACGGTATTGTCCGGCTCTTTTCATCATGAACGAGATTTAAGCTTTAGTCCGAATCATTTCCGTTAGAAAGTTCAACACTCCTTCAGACTCATTTAACATTAGTACGTGTCTCAAAAGTTGGCAGGAGAGCCTTTGGTTAGTCTATTGAGCATCAAATTGATCATGGCAATATGGACAAATGCTCGACTGGATTCAATACTGACTTCATAATCCTTACTCAACCGGCGGTAGCGATAAAGCCATGCAAAGGTTCGCTCCACGACCCAGCGACGTGGCAACAATTCAAAGCCTTTTGCCTTATCGGATCGAAGAACAACGGCCCAGGCAATACGAAAACGCTCCGCTATCCACGCGCTAAATTCTTGGCCACGGTAGCCACCGTCGACCCAAATGCGCCGCAGTTTTTTACAGCTGCCCGTCAGTGACGCCAGGATTAATTTCGCCCCTTCTCGTTCCGGCACATTCGCAGTGGTCACGACGACCACCAGCAACAGACCCAAGGTATCCACCAGAATATGGCGTTTACGACCTTGGATGCATTTGGCCGCATCGTACCCTTTGATAACGGCCAAGGCAGTGGTTTTAACGCTTTGGCTATCAATACTGCCCGCCGTAGGATGTTTATGACGCCCGGCTTTTCGCCTGACCTGAGCCCTCAGCGTGTCGTGAATACGTTCCCATGTTCCGTCTTTAATCCAGCGCCGGTAATATCCGTATACCGTTTGATAGGGCGGAAAGTCATTGAGAGGCAGGAGTCGCCAGGCGCAACCGCTACGAGCCATATACAAAATAGCATTAACAATTTTGCGTAAATTCACTTGTCTAGGCGCCCACCTGGCAAGGCGGCCGAAAATAAATCTTGGATCAACTTCCATTTTCTATCGTTTAAATCGGTTGGGTAGCGTTTAATCTGTCTCTTCTTAGCCACGGCAAAAAATTAGATTTTTGCAGATTTAGGCAGCATTGGCGACTTTTAAAACACGTACTTAGAAGAGGCTCTGGAAAGGGCTTATGAGAAAGATGACCAGCAATGGGCGCAGCAACTGCAAAGACTGCTGTTACTTTTTGAGGTTAAGCTGCCTGACTTTACGCGGTAATAGGCTCCAGATATCCGGCGCACTATAAAATACGCTGAAAAGTTAAAATCAGTGCTAATATGTCACTTTGAAAAGTGTACATTATTATAGTAGCTCATTATGACTCTTCCCACTCACAAAGATACACGCGGCGGGGCCAGATCCGGCGCAGGTCGTAAAAAAGGCTCGTCGGTTTACGGTGAAACGACACAAGCAATCCGGGTACCGGAAAGCATGATTCCGGAATTGAAAAATCTGCTGCAACAGCGTCAACAGCAAAGTCAGCAAACCCGGGTTTCATTCGAAACTTTCCAGCCTGACAGAGACGCACCCAAGACAGCCTTACCTTTATTCAGTGGCAAAGTGGCGGCGGGTTTTCCCTCTCCGGCCGACGATTATATTGAAAAAACGCTGGATCTGAATGAGTTGCTGGTACAAAGACCGGCGGCGACTTTTTTCGTGCGTGCGGAAGGCGAATCAATGCTCGGTGCGGGCATTCATCCCAACGACATTCTGGTCGTAGACCGATCGCTGGAACCCGTCACCGGTAAAATCATTATTTGCGCACTAAACGGCGAATTGACGGTAAAACGTTTAAAAAGTGAGCGTGACGTCATCGTGCTGGGTGCCGAGAATCCGGCTTATCCCGATATTGTCGTTCAGGACGGAATGGATATGGTCATCTGGGGCGTGGTCACCAACGTGATTCATTCGGTCTAACGGTTATGCCAGCTCAGCCACGTATCGCTTTAGTGGATTGCAATAATTTCTATGTCAGTTGCGAACGCGTATTCAGACCCGACTTGTCCATCAAACCGGTTGCCGTACTGAGCAACAACGACGGCTGCATTGTCGCCAGGAGCCCTGAAGTCAAGGCGCTTGGCATAAAAATGGGCACTCCTGTCTATCAGATCAGCCGCTTGATAAAACAACACCACATCACGCTGTTTTCATCCAATTACACGCTGTACGCCGATATGTCCGCACGCGTCATGACGCTGCTGGAAAACTTCTCGCCAACGCTGGAAGTCTACTCTATCGATGAATCGTTCCTGGATTTGACAGGCATTTGCGATAAGGATCCTCTCGCATACGGTCAGAACATCCGGCGCACCATTGCTCAAAATACCGGCATCCCGGTCTGTGTCGGTATGGGACCGACCAAAACATTGGCGAAACTTGCCAATTATGCGGCTAAAAAATGGCCGAAAACCGCAGGTGTCGTCGATCTCGCCGACGCTGAGCGCAGGGCAAAACTGATGCGTCAGGTGCCGGTCAAGGAAATCTGGGGTATAGGCGCGCGTCTGGCCCAACGCTTGAATACACTGAACATACTAACTGCCTGGGATTTGGCTAACCAACCGGTTGACCGGATTCAAGCACAATTTAATATTGTCCTGGCACGCACGGTGATGGAACTGAACGGTATCGCTTGCTTGATGATGGATGAGGTTGTTGCGGACAAACAGCAAATTGTCTGCTCGCGCAGTTTTAAAAGACGTCTGACCGAAGAAGATGAACTGGCCGAAGCATTGGCCGAATTCTGCAGCCGCGCCGCAGAAAAACTCAGAAATCAGCACTCTGTAACAGGAGCAATCAGCGTGTTTATCCGCACCAACCCGCATAACGCCCAGGAGCCCTATTACCAGCGTTCGGCCAGCATGATTCTGCCGCAAGCGACACAAGACACCCGGCTCCTTGTCCGTGCCGCCAAACAGCTATTGAAATCACTCTTCAAGACCGGTTACCGCTATCAAAAATGCGGCGTACAATTGTCGGACATCCGTCCTGCAACCCAGCCTGGGCAGGACGATTTATTTTTATATGACGATCAAAACCACACGAACAATGCTGCCGTCCTGATGGATACTGTCGATCAGATCAACCGACGCTTTCATAAAGCCATCACCGTTGCTGCGACGGGCCTAGGGCAGCGCTGGCAAGTCAGTATCAACAACAAATCCAGCCGGTACACCACCGAATGGAGCGAGTTGGCCAAAGTCAAATGCTGTTAGGTGACGGTTAGCATTCAATCAAATTAACCGCCAAACCGCCGCGTGAAGTTTCCTTGTATTTCGTCTTCATATCCGCACCGGTCTCGCGCATCGTTTTGATCACTTTGTCCAGCGATACAAAATGCGTGCCGTCGCCCCGTAAAGCAATGCGTGCGGCATTAATCGCTTTGACCGAACCCATGGCGTTGCGCTCGATACAGGGCACTTGAACCAAGCCGCCGACCGGATCGCAGGTCAAACCCAGATTATGTTCCATGCCTATCTCGGCGGCATTTTCAACCTGTTCGGGCGTTCCGCCCAATACTTCGGCCAACGCGCCGGCAGCCATTGAGCAGGCGACACCGACCTCGCCCTGACAACCGACTTCGGCACCGGAAATCGACGCATTTTCCTTATATAAAATACCGATGGCGGCAGCGGTTAATAAAAACCGGATAACGCCTTCTTCATTAGCCCCTTCGCAGAATTTCCAGTAATAATGCAACACAGAGGGAATGATGCCCGCTGCACCATTGGTCGGCGCGGTCACAACCCGACCGCCCGCGGCATTTTCTTCGCTGACCGCCAAGGCAAAAAGGTTAACCCAGTCCAGCGTTCCGACAGGAACTCCCGGCGTCTGATGAGGAATCTGATGTGTCATCTGTTGATAGAGGTGCGCCGCCCGGCGTTTGACTTTCATGCCTCCGGGCAAAACACCTTCGGCATGCATACCTCGCTCGACACAGGCTTGCATGACCTGCCAGATGGCCAGCAAATGGCTTCTGATTTCTTTCTCACTCAACCATGCTTTTTCATTTTCCCACATCAGCTGACTGATGGATTTTTTATGCCGGGCACACAGTTTAAGCAGCGCGTCGGCAGATTTAAACGGATAAGGCAGGCAGGTATCATCATCGACTAAGCGGTCACTGGCGGCATTTTCACCGGTGACGACGAATCCGCCGCCAACCGAATAATAATCCTTTTGCAAAAGTTCGTTGCCTCCAGCATCGATTGCCGTAAAGCGCATACCGTTGGAATGGAAAGGCAGCAGTTTTCGATGAAAAACCAGTTGTGCTTTTTCGTTGAACGTAATTGACCGGCGCTTGAGTAAATTAAGACGGCAGGTATGCCGGATCTCTTCCAGTCTGCCGGGAATAATCGATGGATCGATCAAATCCGGGGACTCTCCTTCCAGCCCCATCATGACGGCCTTGTCGGTACCGTGGCCTTTACCGGTCGCTCCCAATGACCCATAAAGCGCAATATGGATAGTCTCAACCTGCTCGATAAGGCCGGACTCTTCTAGTTTTCGCGCAAACTGCAACGCCGCCCGCATTGGCCCCACCGTATGAGAACTGGAGGGGCCAATTCCGATTTTAAACATATCAAATACGCTGATTGCCATGACTAGCCTTAAGTGTGATGCAACAAAACTTGAAATTAAACAATAGACCAACTTCTTTAGCCTGTGTTTTTCAGAAACCTGGATAAATCAAGCAAAATTTAAACCAGCCAGAGTGTGTCCACTGATTCCAGTCTGGTAATGACGATCAGAGCAAGCAATTTCAGTCGCGCGCATTTACCTTTGCCCTCTGTTTAGTGATCAGAAAAAATCACCAATGTTCATTTTTAGTTCACAGGGTAAGTACTCTCTTGCATTAAATTGCAGGCGTAGGTGAGCAGGCATCCCAATTGAACACTCACACAGAGGCCTAATCCTATAGAATGCATTATCATGGTGCGTTAATTTTGACCATCGCCGACATTTGGCCGGAATCCGGTCATTTTACTGGTCTATTGAAAAAACGAGATTCTGTGAGAGCCGCTAAACAGGCACACTGATTATGAAGGCGCATTTTTAAAACTCAGTCAGGAAACATCGGGTAGCTCAAGTATTTACTAATGAACACGCTTTTTAATTGCAAAATATTCGCCCATCGCGGCGCCAACCGACAAGCACCAGAAAACACAGTGGCCGCGTTTGATCGAGCGCTGAACCATGCCATCGACGGGATAGAAACTGACGTTCAGTTAAGCCGGGACGCCATTCCCGTTCTGTACCATGACCAATTTCTGGATAAACTCGGCCTGCCCGGCAAGCCCATCGACGATTTTGATTTCAAGCAACTTCAGGCAATGCGTTTTACCCAAACTCCGGATTATGAGGGATTGATCAGTCTGGAGGCTTTTATCCGCAAATACAGGGGGCGTTGCACTCTGAATCTTGAAGTCAAACACCAGGAAGGAGAGTCGGTCAGTAGGCAACAGCAAAAAATGCAGCTAACGCTGGACATCATCGGTGAGTCGCAAGCCGACGATGTCTTTGTATCGTCATTCAATCTGCAAAGTCTGGAAATTGCTTATCAATATTCGAGGAAAACACCTCTTTTTTACATTTTGGAAGCCCCTCATACGGACCATGATGTTGACCTTGCATTAAGTAGACAGCTTTTTCTAACCGGTTTTTGTCTACCGATTACCGGCATCACCTCGTCGCTGGTCGAACACTTACAGGCACTTGGCAAAACGGTCGTGACCTATACCTGCAACAGCGAGGCGGAAATTCAGAGGGCATTGGATCTCAACGTGGCGATGATGATCACCGACGATCCTCAACTTGCCTTGAAACTAAGATCATCAAGACACGCGATGCGTACGGGCTAAATACATAGACGCAATCTATGGTTATTTGATCAAAACCTTGCTGATAAAAATACTTTCCTTGCCTTTCTCAAGAAAATAATTGAAACCGTATTTATCCACAAAATCTGTGGATAACCCTGTCTTTAAACTGTTTCAACACCTCTCAAACCCTTGTAAACACTGAAGCTGAATTAATCTGATCATAATCTTACCGTTTTTTAAATAATGCTATTCACAGAACAAAATTGTTTCTGAAGCTAGACTTGTTGTCATCGTCCAAGGCACTTGCGAGAAGTAGTTCAACTGCTATTTTCTTAAACACTGCATAGCCCACGAAAAGCGCGAAAGACACAAAATACAATCTGTTGCAAAAAACTTTTCAATCAACCACCTGCACCCAATAACATTGAAGGGGTGAGCAGATACTGAAAATTATTTAATTGGTTATTGATTTTTCGGAGTACTAATGGGATTACAGGACCGCGATTATTACAAATCAAGAGACAAGAAAGTCTACTCGACAAACACATCCGGAAAAATAAGCTCATCACTTAAATTCCTCTTATCCCCCTTTTTGACGCTTGCCATTCTCTGGTATGGCGCTGATCGTCTTCTGGACAAAGTAAAAAACGTAAAAACCATTCAACCGGTTTCTGTGATAACACGTCATAAATCTCCTGATTTAATTCCAGGAGGCCTTATTTTGAAGACGGATCGACAAGGACATTTCAGAGGAACCGTGCTGATAAACAATGTCGCCATGCCCTTTTTGATCGACACCGGAGCGACTACCACCTCGATTCCTGCCAACATGGCAAAAATAGCCGGACTGCCTTTAGGAGGCCTGGTTCCTACTCATACAGCGGGCGGACAGGTTCTTGATCATCAAACTCGAATAGATACCCTGAAAATGGGTAACGCGGAAATAAGCAATCTTGATGCTCATATTAATCAGCATCTGACCGAGGTATTGATTGGCATGAATACATTGAAGTATTTTCATATCACTCAAAATGGAAATACGCTGACCTTGGTTGCCTATAACAGAACAGAAGAAATTGCTGAAATTGAAAGCGAATTAGCCTCGGCTTTGCCGGAAAATACTGACTTACCGGCTCTACCTCAAGAAGCCATAGCAGTTGAGAAGAAAGTCAAACCGACTTGGAAAAAAACAGTGATTTGTGATGAACAAAATCATTGTAAAACGACTTACAGTGATCATTGATCCTTTGACTGCCCAGCGTTTGGAATTTGAAACCTGAAGAAAAAGCGATTATTCAACCCATCTTAACTGTTCTGTTACCGGCGCTCTCAAGGAGAAAAAGTACCGTTAACAGGAACTTACCATTGCTTTAATTAATAAACCGCTCATCTTTTTTCATCGGACTCTTCACCGATTTCCCATTCTTCAATGGAGACTTCAATAATTTTTCCAGTTGCGGCATCGACTTCCACTTTAGTTTCCACGCCCTTATCGTTGACTATGTCGAATTCGAATGAGGCGCTCCCATCCTTTTCAATTTCATATTCGACTTCTTCAATTTTGCCCGGATAAGCTTTTAAAGCTACCGCTGCAGCATCTTCTTCAGTAATTTTAGCTTTTTGATTGAATGCCTGGCTTTTTGGATCAGCAACCTCACTTTCAGTTTCTGTTATTTTGCCGGTTGAGGCATCGCACATAAATTCCCATTCAAACCCGTTAGCGTCTTTAACTTCAACTTCGTAAAAGGGTTTACCGGACACATTCAGCTTTTCCAGTTTTAACACGGTTCCGATTTTGTCTTTCTTTACCGCTGCCAGACACTCTTCCAGAGCCTGATCACCTGCCGCCGAGACAGGCATTGCAGCGTTAAAACTCAGCAACATGGCAACACTGATTAGTTGTTTTTTCATTTTGGACTCCAGGCGATTTAGAATGAGGTATCAGGAATTATTCCCGATTTTCGGGAATTCTAACCGTGACACTTAAATCAGTCCATTGTTTTTAGCGATAAGCTTGAATTGCTCATTATGTTGTACATTTAATTTGCGCCGAATAGCCGTTTGACAATTAAATACAGTTTTTAAAGAAATAGTCAGTTGATTAGCGATGTAGGTTATCGGGAAATCCTCGGCAATCAGGCAAAACACATCAAATTCCCTGGAACTTAGCGTATCAAAGGGTTCCAAAATCTTCTTGATATGCCGCATGGCCAATTTCTGAGCCACGTCGTTATCGATATAAATAGCTCCCTGGTGTACCGCCTGAAAAATATCAGCCACTTCTTGCTGTTCATGTTTGCCTGTCAAAATTCCGCGTGCACCGGCCTGAAGATAATTGACGGCATTTTGAATATTTTCCTGCAAATTGAAAATGATAAATTTACTCGTTTCCGTTTTTTGCTGCGTCTGCAAAAGTTCGAGAATAGATTCGGAGGGCATTAATCCATCAAGCCCCACCAAATTAAACGCTGAAAAATCAGCTCCACAGGTAAAGTCAGGAGTAAGCCGGTAGCGTTGAATCTCAAAATCATGACGTTGTAAACCGTCATACCCTTCAAACGGATCATGCCCATACGACAGCAATAACAGATTTAAGCAAGAACTACTCATGGTTTTATCATTAGCTGGCCAGAAAAGACCCTACCCTAAATTGAGCAGGATTTCGTTATCATTTTACGTCTTGTCAAAGACCGCCCAACCGGCAATCCCATCATGTTAAAATAAAGCCCTTATTGAGGATGGAGTCACTTTAATCCTTCAACTCGTGTTATGCATCTTTTATACTCCGCGCGGTCATGTTTGCGGCTTTTATGGCAAGGCTATTTTGTTCGAGAGCAAGGCGCGGAAACAGGCGCATAGCAAGAAGCTATGTAACTGTTTTCGCAACGCCGCTATCGGACAAAAGAGCGCGTCAGAAAACCGAAAATCTGGTCGCGCGAAGTATATTACACCGGCTTTACAACTTTTTCTTGCCCATGACCCTCGACAACATCGATTCAGAAATCACGCCATCAATCACACCGACGCCGTCTCATACACCGATGATGCAGCAATATCTGCGCATCAAAGCGGAACATCCGGATACCTTGCTTTTTTATCGTATGGGCGATTTTTACGAGCTGTTTTTTGAAGATGCGGCAAAAGCAGCACAATTACTTGATATCACGCTCACCAGCCGCGGTCACTCCGGCGGCACGCCTATTCCCATGGCCGGCATTCCGTATCATGCCGCAGAAGGTTACATTGCCAGATTATTGAAACAATCCGAATCGGTCGCCATCTGCGAACAAATCGGTGACCCGGCAACCTCCAAAGGCCCAGTTGACCGGAAAGTCATACGCATTATGACACCCGGCACGGTAACCGATGAAGCTTTGCTGGAAGATCGAAAAGACAATCTGTTAGTCGGTACCCATGTTGACGGACAGAAATTCGGCATTGCCAGCCTTGATTTGACCAGCGGCCGTTTTATCTTGCAGCAAATAGATACGCAGGATGCCTTTTTAAGTGAAATTGAACGCCTCAACCCGGCAGAACTGCTGATTTCAGAAGATTTCCGGCTGCCCGATGCGCTAAAACAGCGGCGCGGCATCTGTAAGAAAGCGCCCTGGCATTTTGAAATTAACAGTGCGCGCCAGCACGTACTGAAACAATTCAATACCCACGATCTGAAAGGATTTGGCTGCGAGAACATGCCGGTGGCTGTCGCCGCCGCCGGTTGTTTGTTGCTTTATGTCAAAGAAACACAACAAACGGCTCTGCCGCATATTCAAGGCATTCAGGTTGAACATAACAGCGACAGCATCATTCTGGACGCGGCCAGCCGCCGTAACCTGGAACTGGATTATCACCCGTCGGGCCAGCTTCAATATACCTTGTTCGGTGTGCTGGATAAAACCGTTACAGCCATGGGTAGCCGCTGCCTGCGCCGATGGATTCATCGGCCTTTGAGACAGCAGGAACGTTTGAAAGCGCGGTATAACAGCATTGAGTACTTGATGACAGACCGTTGTTATCAGACCCTTCAGCGCCTACTCAAACAAACTGGCGATATCGAACGCATCAGCTCAAGGATTGCGCTTAAATCGGCGCGGCCCCGAGATTTGCTGGTACTGCGTGATACGCTGACCGTTTTGCCCGATTTGCATTCAGCGCTATCGCAAATAGAAGACGCCGAACTAGCAAGACTGCAAAACCAGTTAGGCGAACATCCGCAATTACTGGATTTACTCCGAAAAGCAGTGGTTGATAATCCACCCGTACTGATAAGAGACGGGGGAGTCATTGCCCCCGGTTATCATATTGAACTGGACGAACTGCGTAACTTGAGCCAGCATGCGGATCAATACCTGCTCGATATGGAAGCACGCGAAAAAGCTGCAACTGGCATCAACACCCTCAAAGTCAACTACAATCGCGTCCACGGTTACTACATCGAAGTGCCGCGTTCTCAAGCGGATAATGTCCCTGCCTACTACACGCGAAAACAGACGCTGAAAGGCGTTGAACGCTATATCACCGCCGAATTGAAAAGTTTTGAGGATAAAGTGCTCAGTGCCAAGGAAAAATCCTTGTCGTTTGAAAAAGCCTTGTATGAGCAGTTATTGAATATCATCGCTGAATCGTTACTGGCGCTGCAACAGTGCGCAAATGGGTTGGCTGAGCTGGATGTACTGGTCAATTTTGCTGAACGCGCCGATACGTTGAATCTCATCAAGCCTTTACTGACGCAAAAAACAGGCATACAGATAGACAGCGGCCGCCATTTGGTAGTCGAACAAGTCTCCGCCGTTCCATTTGTCGCCAATGACCTTAACCTGGGCAGTCAACGCAAAATGCTGGTCATTACCGGCCCCAATATGGGCGGTAAATCGACTTATATGAGGCAAACCGCATTGATCGTTTTGATGGCGCATATCGGCTGTTTTGTCCCGGCCAAATCCTTTAGCTGCGGCCCCATCGATAAAGTATTTACCCGTATCGGCGCATCGGATGATCTGGCCAGCGGTCGCTCGACTTTTATGGTGGAGATGTCGGAAACCGCCAATATTTTGCATAACGCCACTGATAAAAGCCTGATCCTGATGGATGAGATTGGCCGGGGCACCAGCACGTTTGACGGCCTATCGTTAGCCTGGGCCTGCGCCGACTATTTAGCCAAAATCACTAAAGCGTTTACGCTGTTTGCCACGCATTATTTTGAACTGACGGCTTTGGCAGAAGAACAAAAAACCATTCACAACGTACACCTTGAAGCAATGGAGCATGGCGATAAGATTATTTTTCTGCATGCGGTTAAAGAGGGCCCCGCAAGTCAAAGCTACGGATTACAGGTCGCTTCGCTAGCTGGTGTCCCGGCTGTTGTCATCGATAAAGCCAAACAAAAATTACATCATCTGGAAAATACCGCTTATCTGGAACAACAAGCCGGAGCAGGCAACCAGCAACTCGACTTATTTACCGGCAAGGAATATCACCCGGCCGTTTCTTTACTGTCAGAACTGGATCCTGATCAACTGAGTCCACGTCAAGCATTGGAATTGCTTTACCGGCTTAAGGGGATGATTTAAGGAAAATTGCAACCGGCTTAACCAAGCTTGGATGAACCGGTATTTTTTTTAACAGTTATCCGGAAACCATTTTTGAAACCTGTTTCCGGATGCTATGCATATATGACCATCGTAGATCGAAATTCGGCACCGGGGTGCCCGTCAAAGGAAGCCGTAAACCATCCCTGTAGACCTATGCCGAACAACCCGTTGCCTCCTAGGCACTGCCAAAAATGAAGTGCGAAAGGTATAATTTGGATCTACTGGCCTTTTTCTTCGCGCAATACTTCAACCAGTTGTTTTGCCGGGAGATAGCCGGGATACACACTGCCGTTTTCAGTCACAATCATCGGCGTGCCGCGTGCTTCAAATTCAACACCTAACTGCATGTGAGCATCCACCGGATGTGTGCAGTCTTTAGCTTCGATGTTTTCGCCTTTTTTCGCTTTGGTCAAAGCCGCATTTCTGTCACTGGCACACCAGACCGATACTGCTTTTTTGTAAGAATCGGTATCTTTGCCTGAACGGGGAAAGAAAAGATATTGAATGGTTATGCCTTCTGCCATGTATTGATCAATTTCGGAATGCAGCTTCCGACAATAGCCGCAGTCAATATCGGTAAATATAAAGACCTTGTACTTACTTTCCTTGGGTTTAAAGACGATCATTTGATCTTCACCCAATTTTGCCAATGCATTTTTCCGCGTTTGAGACATTTTGACTTCCGTCAAATCGGTTCTTGCCGCCACATCGACTAAACGCCCTTGTAACAGATATTTACCATCTTCTGACATGTAAAAGATATTTGCGCCAACCACGACTTCGTACAAACCTTTAATTTCAGAAGGCTGGATAGACTCGGGATTAATTGAAGGCATTGATTTTTTCAATGACTCTTTGATCGCGTTTTCATCGGCGCTCACCATAGAAGCGCTTAATACGGCACCGGTTAGCATTAGGGTTCTGATAAGTTGCTGCATGACTCTTCCAGGTAAGTTAATTTCGGTAATGGACTACTAGAAAAAGTTATCGTTCATAACTTTTTGCGCTGTTACAAAGCAATTTACTGAAACAAGCGTTCCAAGTCCAAAAACATGGCCAAGGCCATGAGGGACAGGAGTAACAGAATGCCCGCTTGTTGAAATACAAGCTGGACTTTTTCGCTGACTGGACTGCCTTTTACGGCTTCAATAGCAAAAAAAAGTAAGTGCCCGCCGTCCAGGACAGGAATAGGCAAGAGATTAAGTACCGCCAAACTGATACTGATTTTTGCCAGAAATGACAAAAACTCAACCAAACCTCTCTCGGCAGAAATACCGGCAAACTGGGCAATACTGATAGGTCCGCTCAGATTTTTGACCGATGCGTTGCCGATCAACATATGCCCCATCATCTTTAATGTAACCTTTGAAAAAAAGGTAGTTCTCGATACGGCGGTCTGCATTGCAGGCCAGGGTGATAATGAATGTGTGACCTGTAAAGAGGCAATCAGATCTTCGGGTATCAATGCAGCGGCGCCAATTTTACCAACTGCCACGCCATTTTCTTCAACTTTCTCAGGCGTAATAGTCAATTTGAGCTCAACGCCTTCACGTTCGAGCGTCAGCTCAATCGGCGTATCGGGGCGTTCCTTGACATAGTCAACCCATTGCATCCAGTTTTCAATTGAAACTTCATCCGCTATCAGTAAGACATCACCGCTCTTCAAGCCGGCTTTTTCTGCAGGTTTACCCTCAAGCACCTTGCCGAAAACAGCTTTAATGGGCGGCATCCAGGGTACCAATCCCAGTTTTTCATACAGCTGTTCAGGATTTTTCTGTAATACCTCGGGTATTTGCAACACCTTGGTCTGGCGCTCGTCGTCAGCGCTTTTTACTTCAATACTGAGTCCGTCAGAGGCCGGTTGGGCGGCTGATGAAAATATCATTTCCATCACTTCACTCCAGGTTTTTACCGTTTCTCCGCTTACGGCAACAATCTCATCTTTCTCAACAAAACCGGCTTGTGCCGCCAGCGTTTCAGGCATTATTTGGCCAACAATCGGACGTAACCCGGTTTCGCCCATCATCAGCACAAACCAAAACAGCGCTATGGCAAGGATGAAATTAAACACCGGACCTGCGGCAACAATCGCGGAACGGGCGAGAATGGATTGACGGTTAAAAGCAAAAGGCAAGTCTGAAGTTGCAACTTCCCCCTCTCTTTCGTCTACCATTTTCACATAACCACCCAGAGGGATAGCCGAAATGACATATTCGGTAGAATCGGGTGTCTTTCTGTAAGACCACAACACTTTACCGAACCCGACTGAAAACCTCAGTACTTTGACGCCAGCTTTACGTGCTACCCAGAAATGGCCGAATTCATGAAAGGAAACAAGAATACCGATGGCAAGGATAAAATAGAATAAGGTATGCATCAACGCGTTCAGTTAGCCAACGACAACAGATTTTGCCTGGCTACATCCCGGGCCTGACTGTCTATAGACAGCACTTTTTCCAGCGTATCCCCTTCGCTCACCTCAAATGACTGCATGGTTTTCTCGATGACGACAGGAATATCGGTAAACCGGATCTGTTCGTTTAAAAATGCCTCTACCGCAATTTCATTAGCGGCATTCAATACTGCAGGCATGACGCCTCCGGCATTGATAGCTTCAATGGCTAATCTCAAGCACGGAAAGCGATCAAGATCCGGCGCTTCAAAATCCATATGTTTGACATCGAAGATATTAAGAGGCGCCGCGCCTGAATCGAATCGCTCCGGCCAGGCCATGGCATGGGCAATAGGAATCCGCATATCGGGATTACCCATTTGTGCCAGGACAGTCCCATCGACATAATCGACCATGGAGTGAATGACGCTTTGGGGATGGATCACAACTTGTATTTGTTCTGGCTTCATGTTGAACAACAAGCAGGCTTCGATTAACTCTAGCCCCTTATTCATCATGGTCGCCGAATCCACCGATATTTTCCGGCCCATATCCCAGTTTGGATGAGCAACCGCTTGTTCAGGAGTAACGTACTTGAGTTTGTCCAGAGGCATCGTTCTAAAAGGGCCGCCTGATGCCGTCAACAGAATGCGGCGGACGCTTTTAGCGGAATGGCCTGAAACATAATGGGCCGGCATACATTGAAAAATAGCATTATGTTCGCTATCAATGGGTAGCAGGTGCGCGCCGCAATCTCTCACCGCATGCATGAACAGGTCTCCGGACATCACCAGGGCTTCTTTGTTGGCCAGTAAAACCGTTTTTCCTGCTTTGGCTGCCGCCAGACTGGGTAAAAGACCCGCAGCCCCGACAATGGCCGCCATTACGGAATCAACCTGATCCAGTGTTGCAACGGTTTCCAATGCATCGGCACCTGACAGAACCTTGATGCCATCAATAGCTGAAGTTGAAATACGCTCTGCAAACAATTTGGCATTGTTTTCGTCGACGACCACAACATACTCGGGCGTGTGCACCAGACATTGTTCGTACAACGTATCGATATTGTTGTTAGCAGTGAGTGCGATGACTTTGTATAAATCCTTATGCCTTGCCGCAACATCCAATGTGCTGACACCAATTGATCCAGTAGCTCCGAGAACACAGATGCCTTTCATCAGATTTGACCTCCCATCAGGTAAATCCCGGCATAGAAAAAGGGTGCCGCAGCAATAATGCTGTCGATTCTGTCCAGAATGCCACCGTGTCCAGGCAATAATGAACCACTGTCTTTAAATCCGCCCTGGCGTTTTACGACACTGATGAACAGGTCGCCATAAATAGAAATAAGTACCGTCAGAACTGACAGCAATATGAAATCAGATAGCACAATCAGGTGAAACTCAAAAATCAAACTCACCACAATAGCGCTGACTACAGCACTAACTAATGCGCCGTAAAAGCCCGCCAACGTTTTACCCGGACTGATTACAGGGGCTAATTTTCTATCACCGTATTTTTTACCGGTAAAATAAGCCGCTATATCAGCCAGCCAAATCAGAACTAAAAAGTACATGGCCATATCCGCGCCATAGAATGCTTTCAAACGATAGAAAAACATCCAGGCAGAGAGCAGAATAAACCAGCCGATCAGCCCTTTATAGGACAGTTTTACCTTAAGATTTAAAAAGGCCTCCGGCGTATTTCTGATAAGAACCATGACCAACAGCCAAAACAGCACAGGAAGCACCACTAACCACTCAATAATCCCGGATTGGGTTCTTATTTCCGGAAAATTGGTTAATTGGGCCGCAAACTCCAAAATGTAGGTCCAGAAATAGATGCCCAGCATCGGTAAAATCAGGCCGACTTGAAACAATATCCGGCCTGTCCAGCAATTAATGCCTACCAGTGCAGTCCATTCCCAGCCTGCCAGCAGTACGATCAGCCCAACCAATAAAACAAAGTAAGGCACCGGCATTAAGTAAACAGCAAGAACCACCAAGGGTATAAGTATGAGAGCCGTCAGGATGCGTTGTTTTAACATTTTTATAGTAATTGTTGTTATAAGGTAATTGTTTTATTAAGCACTTGTTCACCGGTATGGCCAAATCGGCGTTGACGCGTTTTAAAACTTTTAATGGCCTCTTCCAAGGCGTTCTGATTAAAGTCCGGCCAAAGCGTAGGCGTAAAATAAAGTTCGGTGTAAGCCAGTTGCCACAAAAGAAAATTGCTGACCCGCTGCTCTCCACCGGTTCTGATAAACAAATCCGGTTCAGGAAGGTCTGCTGTGGATAAATGCTGATCGATACACTGTTCGTCAACATTCTGGATTAACAGTTCGCCTTCACTGACTTTGCCCGCTATCTTCTGAAAAGCCTGAGACAAATCCCATCGTCCACCGTAATTGGCAGCGACGACCAAGGTCAAACCCGTATTATTTTGAGTTTGAATTTCACCTTCAGTGATCTTTGACCGTAATTGCTCTGAAAATGCCGCTCTATCGCCGATAAAACGAACACGCACGTTATTTTTATCGAGCTTGTTAATTTCTTTTTGTAATGTCGAAATAAACAAACTCATCAGCATCGACACCTCTTCAACCGGCCTCCGCCAATTTTCACTACTGAACGCGAACAAGGTCAGCACCTCAATGTTGTGCCGGGCACAATAATCGACGATGGCCCTGACCGCCTTGACACCGGCTTTGTGCCCCATGGCGCGCGGCATCATTCGTTTTTGCGCCCAGCGGCCGTTACCATCCATAATAATGGCGATATGGCGAGGATTTGACTCTGACGGTAGGGATGTCGATGCATCAGCAGACATATATTTATCCTTTTAGATAGACAATAAATCCGCTTCTTTAACTTCCAGATGTTTCTCAATATCTTTGATGTATTGATCGGTCAGTTTTTGGATTTTCTCTTCTGCCGCTCTGGCGTCGTCTTCTGAAATCTTTTTATCTTTTAACGCTTCTTTAATTAAAGAATTTGCATCACGGCGAATATTGCGTATGGCAACGCGTCCATTTTCAGCTTCATGCCTAACCACTTTCACCAAATCGCGACGGCGCTCTTCAGTCAAAGCCGGTAAAGGTAAACGAATGACCGACCCATTCGTTGAAGGATTCAAACCCAGATCCGAAGTCATGATGGCTTTTTCAATCGCTTGCACCATGTTTCGTTCCCAGGGAGTCACTGCCAATGTCCGTGCATCTTCTATCGCTATGTTGGCGACCTGAGACAATGGCGTGGGCACGCCATAATAAGAAACACTGACCTGATCCAATAAACTGGGGTGTGCACGTCCTGTTCTTATTTTTGCGAAATCATGGAGCAATGCTTCCACGCTTTTACCCATCCTTTTCGCTGCATCCTGTTGAATATCACTTATCATTCTAAAATCCTCTTTCAACGTTCAATTAGAGAACCAATGTCTTCGCCCTGCATCAGCCTCATCACGGCACCTTGTTCGAATATATTCATAACCCGCATAGGCAAATTGTTGTCACGGCATAAAACCAAGGCTGTCGTATCCATTACATTCAGTCGCTGATCCAATGCATCATCGTATGTCAGTCTTGAATAGAATTGGGCATCTTTGACTTTTTCGGGATCTGCAGAATAAACGCCTTTTACTTTGGTCGCCTTAATCATCAGTTGCGCATTGATTTCAATGGCCCTGAGACTGGCTGCCGAGTCGGTCGTAAAAAAGGGATTACCGGTTCCGGCAGCAAAAATAACCACGCGGCCTTTTTCCAAATGCCTGACAGCTCTGCGGCGAATATAGTCCTCGCAAACCTGATTAATCTTTAGCGCCGACATTACGCGCACTTGTAAACCTAAAAATTCCAGCGCATCCTGCATAGCCAAGGCATTGATCACCGTGGCCAGCATTCCCATCTGATCACCGGTAACCCGATCCAAGCCTTCAGATGCTTTTTGGGCGCCTCGTAAAATGTTACCGCCGCCAATAACCAAACCGACTTCTATACCTGCTTCACATAGCTCCTTTATTTCGGTGGCCAATCGTTTGACAATTTCTGCATCGATGCTGCCTCCCTTCTCGCTCATCAATGCTTCACCGCTTAATTTTAATAAAATTCTTTGGCAGATAAGTTTTGTCATAGTCACATAGGGTGATTAGTCATTTAAGTAAATCCCCGCAGTCACGCGGGGATTGAATTGAATTAAGCGCCTCTAACTTGAGCCATTACTTCTTCAGCAAAATTCTCTTCTTTTTTCTCGATACCTTCGCCGACTTCAAAACGGGTAAAACGAATGACGCTATTGCCTTTAGATTTCAGCAACTGGCCTACCGTAGTTTTGTCGTCTTTTACAAAAGGTTGGCCTAACAGGGTAATCTCGGCCAAAAATTTGCTAATCCGGCCACTGATCATCTTTTCGATAATCTCGGCAGGTTTGCCACTTTCCAGTGCTTGCGCCGAGAAAATGTCTTTTTCTTTATTGATCTCGTCCTGAGAAACCTGGTCATCCGATACACAAACCGGTTTGCAGGCAGCAACGTGCATGGCAATGTCTTTACCCAAGGCATCATCGGCTTTGGCCAATTCTACCAATACGCCAATTTTGCTTCCATGCAGATAGCATGAAGCACCGCCCTCAGATAATTTGTAAGTTTCAAAGCGTCTAATGGTAATATTTTCACCTAATTTGGCGATTAACTCACGACGCACTTCATCCACTGTTTTGCCGGATTCCAGCTTCATTTCCTGAAGTTGTTCAGGCGTTTCAACGTCTGAAGTCAACAATGCAGTTGCGATGTTGTTCAGGAAACCGATGAAATCTTCACCCTTGGCAACAAAATCGGTTTCGCAGTTAAGATCGACGATCGCTGCGGTTTTGCCGTCACTTGCGATTTTAGCTCCGATCAGTCCTTCAGCCGCTATACGACCGGATTTTTTATCGGCTTTGGCTAAGCCGGCTTTACGCATGTTTTCGATTGCGAGCTCCAGATCTCCATTTGCTTCAACCAATGCTTTTTTGCATTCCATCATCCCTGAACCGGTTCTTTCCCGCAGTTCTTTAACCATGCCTGCACTAATACTCATTATTACTCTTCCTCAAATTTCTTAACTGTAAAAACGCCTCCCATGAGGAGGCGTTCATGATGCTGTGTTAAACGTCAAATCAGGAATTACACATTAAAGATCATGACTTTTATAATTTCCACAACAGCCTGGTATTTCTGACCATCGCCAGCGTTTCGCAAACAATTGCATAGCTCGTTAAACGCCTTGAACAGTTATGAAAAAACTGACTGGGATGCGTAAGTTATTAATTTTCAAGTTTCTTGAACTTTGTGTGCAATTCGCTTTAAATCAAACTTTATTCAGCTGAAGCGGATTCTGATTCTTCTACAAAATCATCTGCTTGCGCTGAAAGATCTAAAATTGCTGTTTTTGCTTCCAGAACTGCATCAGCGACACTTTGGCAATACAGTTTTACTGCACGGATAGAGTCATCATTTCCAGGAATGACATAATCGATGTCATCGGGTGAATTGTTTGAATCGACAATACCGACCACTGGAATGCCCAGTTTTTTGGCTTCACTGATGGCATTTTTTTCATAGCCGACATCCATGATGAACAACACATCCGGAATGCCTTTCATGTCTTTGATTCCACCCAAGCTGCGATCCAGTTTTTCCATTTCGCGCTCCATACCCAAAGCTTCCTTTTTGCTGAATTTGTGGTAGAGCGAACCATCCGCTTTCATTGCTTCCAGCTCTTTCAGACGGTTGATTGATTTTTTTATCGTTTTGAAGTTGGTGAGCATGCCCCCCAACCAACGATGATTAACATAAGGCATTCCACAACGCTTTGCCTCTTCGGCTACTGCTTTACGCGCTGCTTTTTTTGTTCCTACAAACAGAATGGTACCCTTGTTTGCAGACATTTGACCCAGGTAATTCATTGCGTCGTTAAACAGAGGAAGCGTTTTTTCCAAATTGATGATATGGATCTTGTTACGAGCCCCAAAAAGATAGTTAGCCATCTTGGGGTTCCAGTAACGAGTTTGGTGTCCAAAATGAACACCCGCTTCTAACATTTGACGCATTGACACTGCTGCCATTGATTTTTCTCCTGATTGATTGATCGAAACCTGCGTTTCGAGTTGGGTTACGCCTCCACTTACCCCTCTTGGAAACCTGTTTTGTACTTATTACAAAAACAAGCACCCTACCAAGCGTGACGATAAGTGTGAGTATTGGTTAAAAAATGAACTTGCCTTTATACCATAAATTATTTCGTGCAACAATTCGATTTCTGCTAAACTCGCCTATCTCCGGAGCGTTACAAACTATAAACCTCTCAGCTGACTCCATGTAGAATGCCGGTTTGCTGAACAAATCCTTATTAATTGTCTGTCATTTTCTGTCAATCCATTCATGTCGATCTCAATAAAAACTCCCAGTGAAATTGAAAAAATGCGTGTCGCAGGCAGACTGGCCGCGGAGGTTCTGGAAATGATTGAACCTTATGTATTACCTGGTGTAACAACGAATGAACTGGATCGAATCTGTCATGATTATATCGTCGAACAGCAAATGGCCATCCCTGCCCCGCTCAATTACAGGGGCTTTCCAAAATCGATTTGCACTTCCATCAATCACGTTGTTTGTCACGGCATCCCATCAGATAAAAAATTAAAAGAAGGCGACATCGTCAATGTTGATATCACTGTGATCAAAGACGATTACCACGGGGATACCAGCAAAATGTTCTGCGTAGGCAAAGTGAGTCAGCACGCCAAGCGCTTGATATCGATTACGCAGCAAGCGCTTTATATCGGGACAGAACAAGTCAAACCGGGCGCTACATTAGGTGATATTGGTCATGCCATTCAAAAATTTGCCGAATCGAATCACTATTCGGTCGTACGCGAATTTTGTGGTCATGGCATAGGCAAAAATTTTCATGAAGAACCCCAGGTGCTTCATTACGGAAAACAGGGGGAAGGCATAACGCTTGAACCCGGCATGATTTTTACGATAGAACCCATGCTCAATCAGGGCAAACGTAACGTTAAAGTCCTGTCAGACGGCTGGACAGCTGTCACAAAAGACCGCAGCCTTTCCGCTCAATGGGAGCATACCATTCTGGTAACCGATCGAGGACATGAGGTGCTGACCCTTCGCAAGGAGGAACAGTGACATTAACTGACATAACGCCTGAGCTATTTAATCAGCCGGATTGTATTGCTCAGTTTAAACAGATTATAAAGAATAAGAACGCCACGCTTAAACAGGACTTCGCTCCCCAAAATCCTGTTGCGCACTTGCTGTTTGAAAAAGCCGATTTTGTTGATCATTTACTCGTCTGCGCCTGGGTACATTACCTGAGGACTGCGGCAAAAGACTTGAGTTTGATCGCTGTTGGCGGCTATGGCCGCAAGGAATTATTCCCCTACTCCGATATCGATATCGTCATTCTCCTTCCTCCTGACTCGGCGCCAGACATTCAGGACAGACTGACCAATTTTTGTAATTTTCTGTGGGACATTGGCCTGAAGCCAGGCTTGAGTGTGCGTACTGTAAATGAATGCATACAGGCAGCGAAAGACGACCAGACAGTCATGACCAGCCTCCTGGAAACCCGGCTTATTTCCGGTAGCCAAAGGCTTTACGAAAAAGTACTGGAACCCATTAAAAAGAAAGAAATATGGCCTTCGGCAGAATTCTTTCCCGCCAAATTGCTTGAACAGGAACAGCGCTACTTCAAATTCCATGATACCGCTTACAACCTAGAGCCCAACATTAAAGAAGGTCCAGGCGGATTGCGTGACATGCAAATTATTGCCTGGGTATTCAAACGACATTACAACTCAACCACGCTTAAAGAACTGATCAAATACGATTTTTTACCCGAATCGGAATACGATGAACTGATCAGTTTACGCAGCACACTCTGGAGCATTCGATACGCGCTGCAGTTACTGACCGGGCGCGATGAAAACCGCTTGTTGTTTGATTTCCAGCATGACTTGTCGATACAGTTCGGCTTTATTGATGCCAACATCAATCATGGCGTGGAACAGTTCATGCAATACTACTACAAGACCGTTGTTGGCCTGGAACGTCTCAATGAAATGTTGCTGCAACTGTTTAACGAACGATTCCTCTGCACAGAAACGACTTACCAGCATATCAACACCCGCGACTCTAAACTGATTGTGATCAACGGTTATCTGGAGGCGGAGAACGAGCAGCTATTCGAGAAAAATCCGCTTGCACTGCTTGAGATTTTCCTGATCCTGCAACAGAACGTTTCCTTGAAAGGGATCAGAGCCAAGACAATCAGGCTTATTCGTAAAAGCCTGCATTTGATCGATGACACGTTCCGGAAAGACAAAAACGCCAATCATTTGTTCATAGAAATATTGCGCCAGCCTCAGGGTATCACCCATGAGCTTCGCCGCATGAACCGCTACGGGGTTTTGGCCGCCTACCTGCCCAGTTTTGCCCATATCGTCGCACGCATGCAGTATGACTTGTTTCATGTCTATACCGTTGATGAACACACCTTGTTTGTGATCAGAAATTTACGCCGATTTTCTCTGGATAAACATATCAACGAGCTCCCCTTTTGTAATGACGTTTATTTGATGATCGGCAAACCGGAATTGCTTTACATAGCAGCATTATTCCACGACATTGCCAAAGGCATGGGCGGCGACCATTCGACCATAGGTGAAGATATAGCAAGAGAATTCTGCATACAGCATGACTTGTCAAAACACGATATTAAATTGGTAACCTGGCTGGTCAGAAATCATCTGATCATGTCTATGACGGCCCAACGCAAAGACATCAGCGACCCTGAAATCATTCATGAGTTCGCTCAGTGTGTAGGCAGTATTGAATATTTGAATTATCTCTATTTACTGACTGTCGCGGATATCCGGGCCACCAATCCAGAGCTTTGGAATTCATGGAAAGACGCCTTGCTGAAAGAGCTTTATAACGCAACCTATAGCGCATTACACCGGGGTCTCAAAGTTCCGATCAATATTCATGACCGGCTTGAAGAAACGAAAAATGAAGCCCTTGAAGAATTGATCAAGCTGGGTTTAACTCGAGAACATGTTTTGGCGTCATGGAAACATGCGAGTGATGACTATTTTTTGCGTTATTCGGTTGATGAGATTACCTGGCATACGATAGCTATCTCATCCTGCGATGAAAAAGACTTGCCGCTAGTCCTGCTTCGCCCTCAAACACAGCGAGGCAGCGCTGAAGTATTCGTCTATACCCATAATGAAAACCATATTTTCTCAATCAGCACAGAAACGCTGGATCAGCTGGGCTTGACTATTTTAGATGCACGTATTGTAACGACTCATGACCAGTATGTGCTTAACAGCTTTCAGATCTTGGAACAAACCGGCGAACCAATTATCGACTTGTACAGAGAAATTCATATTTGCTCTTCATTACGCAAGAACCTGAAAGAGCACACGATCACCAAACAAAAAAACATACGGCGCCAATCCAGACAGGCCAGACATTTCCCAATACCGACCACGGTATTTTTTCACGAGGACCCGCTGCACAAATGCACCATCCTCGAATTGATTACGACCGATCACGCGGGACTCCTGTCAACTATCGGGCAGATTTTCAATCGTAATGACATACGGTTACACGACGCCAAAATTACCACTATCGGCAGCCGTGCTGAAGATATGTTTTATATCACTGACGACCAAACCAAACCGATCAGAAACATGAAGAAGTTGGCGAAGCTGGAAAACGACATTATTAACAGCTTGCGATCGATCAGTTAAAACACGATGAAAGACGAGACCCTCTGTTGCCCGTCCATTAGTGCAGAGGGCATGCCTGTTTTTATGCAGTATCGCTGAGAACCTGCCTTCTTACGGCAGCTTTGACTGGAGGAATGGATTCTACCGGCACATCGTTAACTAACCGGGAATCCAGAAAACCGAGCAACTTATCGAAACCGCTTGCCTCAATATTAAAGTAACGGACACCGATTTCACAATCGTCGCGCGCGATTCTTCGCGAATAAATAACATGGCAACGCGCACTGACACCTTCAGAACCATTGTTATCGGCTGATGCCGGCAAAATCAGCCGGACATCCAACTCCATAGGCCTTTTGTTATGAATAAAGCATCCGCCCGGAGTAATCAGATTGCGTTGATTTGTACTGCATTTGAATGAGAAACCCTCATTGCTCATATCAAAAGCAACTACTTTAAAGCGAATACCTTCCACATTGGTAATAAAGACTGGCAAATGGATTGAAACGTGGGGGTATATTTTTTTTTCCATAGTAATCTCTAAATCGTAACCTTGCTGGTATAACCACTTTAGACTAAAAAAATAATTTTACCAGCAGAAATATGGGTTTAAAGAATAAATATGAAGCTATAGATTAACAGCAGTGCGCGCCATTGCCGACAATAACCTTCCAAAAAAATCAATTGAGGAAATTAAAAAACACTCCGGGTGTTTTATCCACTAAGCAGACTGAAGATACAGCCTTCAAATAAACTCTGTAGCCAGATATTATTGACCATTACAATTTGCCTCCTTGACTTTGCTGATACACTACGAAAAAATTGCCGGTTGAAATTAAGTTAATGTAAGCATATAACGATAATCTATTAAACTTTCACTAGGGCCTACTGTCGTAAGTACGACGCTGAAAGAGCATACATCCGAGGTTAATCTATGAGTAAACGTTATTTATCCAGTCTCTGCGGAGGCTTGGCGCTCGTTATTCCATTAGGAGTAAACGCCGCAACCGATCTGCCACCTTCAGCAAAAGTTGAAATGGGTCCCCAGGAAGAGATTTGCTCAAATTTTATATCTCCTGAATGGCGTAAAGAACAAACAGTCGACGGCATTAAAATCCAGGCTTCCAATGTCTGTACTCCGGATAATCCTGCTGATATTGCCGCTTTTGTAAAAGGTACCAACAACATTTCCATGGATACACTCATGGAAACTCAATTGGCCGCCGACGCGATAACCAAATCAAACGACGAAGATGGCGATGGCGATCCGGATCACATCATAATTAAATTGGAAATTGTCGAACTGAACGGTCATTCTCCGGACATGACCGACCCCACAACAACCTTTGATATTGCCCCCGGCGTCCAACCTACTTTTTGGGTATTTGCCCCAAAAACCAGAGACATGTCAACGCTGAGTCTATATGAACCGCAAGCAAATCCGTTATTAAGAGTACCGTCTCCAACCATTAGAGTTGAACAGGGCGACACTGTCTGGATAGTTGTTGAAAACACCCATTATCTGCCGCATTCGCTTCATCTTCACGGCATTGACCACCCCTTTATGGATCATGGCGGCGGCGGTAACGACGGCGTCGGTCAAACCAGCGAAATGGATATCATGCCAGGTGAAAGCAAGACCTACGTAATTAAACCCCGCCAACCGGGCACGATGTACTATCACTGCCACGTACAACCTCATGTCCATATTCCCATGGGTTTACAAGGCATCTTTGTCGTTGAAGAAAACCGGCCAAACAACTGGGTTCAAACTTTCAACGTAGGCGCAGGACAAGTCCGCAGTCCTTCCGTGGCAGTACTTGAAAAATATCAACGGGAATATGATTTACATTACGAAACCGCCGACAAGGAATTGCATTCGGATATAGCCAGATCAGCCAATGATCCGCGAATCATATCCAAACGTTTAAACATGGAATATGACATCACGGACGCAACTGATGATTACTTCATGCTGAATGGCCGTTCTTTCCCCTATACTTTGCGAGAGTCTCTCATCGAAATGGGCGTGGGTGAAAAAGTAAAATTAAGAATCATGAATGGCGGAACCGAAACCCTGGCAATGCACATCCATGGCCACAAACCGACAGCGACTCATTATGACGGGGTAGACAATGGCCCGGGCTCTTATATAACCCGAGACGTCCACGGCATCACTCCGGCTCAAAGACTCGATCTTGAACTGGATGGGACGGATGACGGACTGCACAGCTTCGGCGAGGGCATTTGGATGTTCCATGACCATGTGGAAAAGGCGTTTACCACGGATGGCGTAGGTGAAGGCGGAGATATCAGCCTGGTTGTCTACAAAGGCTACCTTGATGAAAAAGGCATACCAAAGGCGCATGGCATGAGTCTGGCGCCTTATTTCACCAAAGAGTTCTGGAAAAGAACATACCCCATGTGGCAAGACTACGATTCATGGAAAAGCCTAGGCTTACCTGATATGAACGCAGATTATAAACCTGGAAAAGTGGCGGTCATGACTGAGGTAGTCGGGCCGGGTGGACAACAAATTGCCTCACAAACTGGAAATGAGCCTTCCTTTATAGGCCGTTTACTATCCGGTTTTGTTCTAGGTATCCTGGCTTATTTGCTGTTTGTCTACAGAGAGTTAATATTCAAATTTGTAGGTGGACTGATAGGTAAAACACAATCGTAATTACATCTTTCAACACAGGTCTGGCATAGGAATGTGCCAGACCTTTCACAATATCTCATTAAGCTGAGCTTATTTCTACTCAGCGAACTCAAACGACTCAGACGATCGGTTTATACCGGCCGTCTTCACCAATAGACGCAATAATTAAAGAATCGGCTCACCTCTGGCCAGCTTAGGAAGATCCCCTTCCAACCCCATTGCATGTCGCATGACTTTGTTTTTTGCCGGTTTGATGCGGCCAGCCAAACCCAAGCCAAAATTCCTGATAATTTTTAACGGCAATATTTTATTGCTGAAAATCTGATAAAAAGCATCCATCACCGTCATCATGCGCAGATTTTCCAGCTTACGTAATTTTTCATAACGTTTCAGTACCCGGATGTCGCCGATAAACTCTCCACTTCGATAAGCATCCAACACCACTTCGCCTAAAGCGGCCGCATCCAGCAACCCGATGTTGACACCTTGCCCGGCCAAAGGGTTGATCATATGCGCTGCGTCACCCACCAAAGCGATACCTTGTTTGACATAATCTTGCGCATGCTGCCTTTTTAACGGGAAGCTGGCCGTGCCGAGAATAGCTTTCAATTCACCCAGACATTCCGGGAAAGCCTCTTTCAACTCGACCATCAATTGTGCATGAGGAAGCGATTTCAATCGCTGAATCTCATCAACCGAGTTGTACCAAACCAATGAAGCAAAAGGACCATTCAACGGAAGAAAGGCCTGAGGACCGGAAGGTAGAAAACGCTGCCAGGTAATGTCTTGCTGCGGATAATGTGTTTCCACATAAATGACCATAGCATGCTGCTTGTAGTCCCAACTGGTAACTCCCAGACCGACTTTTTGACGGATTCTGGATTGACCCCCATCAGCAGCCACGACGAGCTTTGCCGTTAATTCACGGCCATCGTCAAGGACAATGGTTGAACATTCCACCGAAGCTAAAGGATCGTATTCAATGTTTTTTATGGCTGCCGGACAGATGAGCGTCACATTGGAAAAATCCTTTAAACGCTCCAGTAACGCCAACTGGGTAATTCTATTTTCAACGATGAAACCCAGCTCTGAATAACCGATGTCATCGCTGCAAAACTCAGTATCGCCCGCAGTCTCCCAAACCCTCATACGCCGGAATGGGCAATACCGCCTGGAAATTACGCCCTGCCATGCGCCTAAGGTCTCCAGAATGCGTTTTGACGCAATACTGAGCGCGGAAACCCTGAGATCGTGGGGCTGGTCCTGGCCAAATGACTGAGGCTCCATTTGCTCAATTACCGCAACCGAAAGCGAACTACCGCCCAAGGCACAGGCCACTGCAGCACCCACCATCCCGCCACCCACAACAATTACATCAAAATTTAATTTCGTCGTCATTTCGTAAAAGAATCCAATTGAAGGTCAAATGACATTTTACAGCGTAACAGAAAATGAGTAGATGATTTATAACTAACGACTTTCAATCTTCAGGGTTTTTATACCCTTTCAGTAACAGCCATGAAATAATTGAATAAAAGGTCGCAGAGAATATTACTTCTTTCATACTGCCGATCTCCACGCCAAACACACCCTCTCCTTCTGTAAATTAGACGTTTTTTCGATCAGATTAGGAGTGTTATAGCCCCTTCAGGGACTTTTGACAGCACATTGATTAGAAACGGATATTTGTATCTCAGGATGATTACCGGACCATTTCGCCTTGCTGGCAATGAGATTTTCTTCTAATTCCGGAGCAATATTAATTTGGGCAAATATCCGCTTTTTAGGCTTGTATCGGGGCTTGATCAACGCCTCAATTTCTTTAGTTTTCAAGGTTTGTTGATGCGATAACGCTCTGTTTTCACTACTGAAAAAACCCAAAGAAATCTCTCCCCGATTTGCCCCGGAACGATGGATCAACAGATCACTGACCCCTTTAAGTTTAAGTTCATCAAAATTCATCAGAGACTGGTCATAAGTTTCTGCTGCCGGAAAATAAACCAGATAACCATCCGCTTCATCAACATTGCGGGTGACTTGTTTTATCTGTTTAGCGTCAATGCCTGTCAACTTTCTCCAGGTCTGAAAAGAACCCTGGTTGCTGAAAGGCCCGGCTTCGTAGCACATAGTAGCCTGTTGATAGGCTGAAACATCAACCGCGGGGGGGTTCTTGGTTTCTGTGCCATTCACAGAGGAAGATTGAACAGACGGGGATACCGCAATTTCGTGCTGACTGCTTGGCAACTTACTGTCTTTTGGCGAAACTTTAGCTAATTCTTTAGAACCATCAACGGGGGTAACCGATTTCTGTTCAGATTGGACTGGCTGTGAAGGACTGGCTTGACTCACATCCGACTTTACGACCTTTTCTTTATCAGCTGACGTTAACTGGCTTGATGTCTTGTCTGCTGGCTGCTCAACAATTTTACTTTTATCAGGGGCATCAGCATCTTTAGACAGAAAAACAAACGCTTTTTGTTCCTCAATCTGCATCCATTGTTCTGTTAACTTGACGTCAATAGTATCCCTGTGGGGTTTAATCTCACTGACCAGTAATATAGGTTCAAGCCCTGATTTTATTTCTGCCTCCTGCTGAGTTTGCCCGGCATAGTGCTGCGGCTGCTGAAACTGCCACGCAAATAGAACAATATTGGCCAATAAAAAAATAAAGGTTAGGATTTTCATCATACTGTTTTCAAAAAAATTCCCAGTCCTTTAAGAACCAAATCAGGCACCAAATTGCTTTGATAACCAAGATAAGCGGCCAGCTTTGTCGCATCGCCGCCGGTCAACAGGATATGAGGCCTTGTTGTTTGCCTCGAAACAATCTGTTCGATCAATCCAGCCGCCGCTAACAATGTACCGCTATAAATTCCAGGCAAAGTCCCATCAGATAAACCGACGGGGTAATCCTGGTCATCATAAGGCAATGCGGAGGTGCCTGCATACAGAGACATTCGCATCATCGTCAAACCGGGACAGATGACTCCGCCAAGATGTATCCCTTGTTCATTCATTAAATCAATTGTTAATGCCGTGCCGCAATCGGCAATGCAGACTGCTTGTCGTGTCATTTGCCTGGCGGCTAATAAGCCAAGCCATCGGTCAACCCCCAGCTGAGCCGGATTTTTATAGCCATTGCTGACACCCGGACCGTTTGCTGAAGACTCAGCTTCGTAAATGGCAATTGAAGGCCAAAGTTTTTTGGCGATGTGTTTCACCGATTGATTAACCTGCTCTGCACTGACACATGAGACAGCCATTTGCTCAGGCGCATTGCCGATCGATCCCCATTCGGATTCCAGCGATTTTTCGAAATCGGCCTGACCATGAACCAACAATTTAGGCGCAATCACATCGCTATCGTTCATGATGGCCCATTTAATTCGGGTATTGCCTATATCAACCAGAATATCCATTAACTCTTGCAGCTAAAACTGATCTCACCCGATGCAAAGGATTTAATTTTCCCGTCCTCGCCCCGTAATCTAAACAAGCCATTGTCATCTATGCCTTCGGCAATCCCCGTTAACGCCTCATTACCGATAAAAACTGTTACATTTTGATCCTTCAGGCAATCATAACTTCGCCATTCATCAAGGTAAACCTGAATTCCGTTAACACTGAACTGATTTAAAACCGGCAACAGATGATCAAGCAATAATGAGGTGAGATGATTTCTTGAAACAGGAGTTTGACTGACTTTTTCCAGGTCGGTCCATACCTGATCAATTTTTTGAGCCTGCTGTTGAGGAATATAGAGATTCAGCCCGATTCCTGTCACGACACTGATAGGTCCGTTTGATTCGCCGGATACCTCAACCAGAATGCCGCCCAACTTATGACCCTGCCAGTAGATATCGTTAGGCCATTTCAGGCCTATGCCTTCAATATTTGCCGCTTTCAATGCCCGGACTATTGCGATACCGGCAGCCAAGCTCAATCCTGAAATAGCGGAGGGACCTTCCTGAAAACGCCAGAGCACGGAAAGATAGATATTACAACCAAAGGGGGACACCCAGTTGCGCCCCCGCCTGCCCCTGCCTGCACTCTGATACTCGGCGAGACAAACCGAACCTGACGGGCTGTCCAATTTTGCTTGTTCAATGAGATAGGTATTGGTCGAAGCTAGCTGGTCGTGAACGGTTAAGGTCGAGACTAAAGAATTTACCTCACCTGAAAGCTTTGCCAAAATAGCCGTGGCATCCAGCAACTCAAGCGGTCTGGTTAATCGATAGCCTTTACCTTTAACAGAGATCAACTCAAGACCGACCTCACTCAAACTGCTTAATTGCTTCCAAATCGCAGTCCGGCTGACGCCTAATTCAACTGACAAACTGGAACCCGAATGAAATTCACCATCGGCAAGAAGCTGTAATATCTTTTTTTGCATTTCAGACAAAAACATTATGATCTACTTTCAAATCCGGTGAAGAAGCTCAAACTTTTGGCACTTCCTTACTTTCTCTGATCTGTTGCATTTGCCGTTTGACGATGTGCTTGATCAGGAGTTCTCTATCCTGATCTTTCATGTTGATATAGTCGACCCCGGCCACATAAGGGAATCCCGAAGAAGAATCAGTTTTCGGCTTGCAGTAAACAACTTTGGCGTAAGTTACAATAACCGCCATACAGGAAACCAGCAGCATTTTAATTTCAAGATAATCATCAACATTTAACTTTTCACTGCAGTCAAAAGCCAACCCTGATGCGCTCAGGTTAACATTGATGGTATCTTTTTCCTTAAAATCAGACCCCTGCAGCATCAACGCCTGGGCAATCAATTCGATTTTACTGTCGATGATTTTCAGATAGTCAGCCACTTCAGGAGAATTTCTTTCCAACCGGGACATCATGAATCTGGATTCTTGAGACATCATTTCCAAAGCCGCAGCCAAAGAGCAGTTTCCTAGCACGTTATCGCTGATATGACTGGTTCGATTGACCATTTTTTCATCAATCGGTTTGTAATAAAGATTCACTTCATCGTCAATGCGGAAAAAACGTCTTCTCTCTTCTTCATGAGTCATGGTCAGTATCCTAGGTTTATAAATTGCATGGCTTAATCTCTTTTGATTATTCCGCTGGAGGGAATTGCTCCCTAGATAAAGAAGGATCATCCTGCATGACGACAATTTCAACCCTTCTGTTCTTGGCTCGATCTTCCTGCGTTTTGTTTGGCACCAATGGCTTGGTATCGGCATAACCTTCAATCACAAAACGCGTAGGATCGGTTCCTGACTGTTCAAAAAGAAAATGTGAAACAGTCACAGCCCGGGAAGCCGATAGCTCCCAGTTGGAACGATAAGTTTGCGTGGAAATGGGAATATCATCTGAGTGTCCGGCCACATGGACTTTTCCGGGCGAGTCATTAACGGCTGCAGAAATCTTTTTCATAACCGGTTCAAATCCCGCTTTTAACACCGCCGTCCCTGAAGGAAAAGACCCTCTCTCTTCGATACGGATAATAATATTGAGATTGACCGCATCAACTGAAACCAAACCTTGTTTTATTTCATCTTTCAATGATTCTTTGATTTTTTTAGCTTGCTCTTGCACTTCTTCCAATTTTTTTTGCAGTAGTTTTTGTTCTATTTCTTCTATGTTGTTTTCATCAATATCTTCAGCCAGCGTGGTTGAGCGCTGCTGCGTTGTTTGCTTAACCTCTTCCAGTGGAGTCGGTTCGGTCGGAGCTGGAGAAAAATGCTGCGCAATGATGCTGGTTCCCATCGGGACATCGTAAGCAGGCACATCTTTTTGCACCCCGAAAGCATCTTGCATTTCATCGGACATTTTTTTAAATTTTTTTGCATCCATTGTTGCCATCGACAACAGCAGAATAAAAAAACACATTAATAGCGACATCAAATCGGCAAAAGTAGCTAGCCATACAGGCGCACCTACCGGAGGACATTTAGGACATTCATCAGCCATATATCACCTGTTAATCTTGGGCTTTACGCTTTTTATCAGAAATATAGGAATTCAATAATACTTCCAAAACCTTGGGATTCATACCTTCCTGTATCCCTGAGATCGTTTCCATAATCAACTCCCTGTTGGTTTTTTCATAAAGTAATACTTTTGACAATTTATCGACCATGGGCAATGCAAAACAGTTTGCCACCATCGCGCCGTAAAGCGTTGTCAGCAAAGCCACTGCCATAGCAGGACCAATAGCCGAAGGATCCGACATATTCGCAAGCATTTGCACCAATCCCACCAAAGTCCCGATCATGCCCATTGCAGGTGCTAAATCGCCCACACCCTTCCACATGTCCTGGCCGACTTCATTTCTTGATACCATTTGACTGATTTCCTGCTCCAGCATTCGCCTAACAAAAGCGGGGTCGTGTCCATCGACGCAGAGACCGATTCCTTTCTTTAGAAATTCATTGGTAATAGTTTCACCTTCCAAAGCCAATAAACCATTTTTTCGGGCAATGTCGGATAAACGAACGCCTTCTTCAATCAATAAATTAGGGTCGTCTCTTTTATTTAAAAACGCTTTGGCGACTACTCCAAAAGATCGAAAAAAATCCGTTAAAGGAATTCGCATCAAAGATACGCCAAATGTTCCCCCGAATACTATTAGAATGGAAGGAACATCGACAAACATCATGACATCCCCACCCACCAGAATTGCTGATACTATGATCGCGATCCCGATGATAAAACCTAATAAGGACGCTATATCCATTCTTAACCCCTCATAATTGATGGACAGTAAACTTGATAAAAAGGAATTTTAAAGGAAGAAAGCACTAAACTTACCTGATGAATATCCAGGAAAGGCTTTACACCAAAACTCCGAATAGCTTGAGTGAAGCAAAATTTTTCGGCACCACATAATAATTTATTACTGCCGTCGAAATGCTCTTCACTTCTAAGTGGGCCCGGAGTCGCTGCTAAACCTGCAAAAACGTAAATAAGTATAGTTCAAATATGGAGGGCTTAATTTCTTTAGACGGTTCGACATCCAAACCTGAACCAGACCATGGATAGTTGAAAACGGATTTATCAGGTATCGCACAACCTGAGACATTGATGATGTAGCCAGCATTGTCTTTACAAAATTAATTCAAATCCTCTGTGTCATAACCGAGGATTAACGGATTGATATCACTATTGTCACTTGCCTTCTCCACCCCAGAAGATGACTCATTCCCCCCCAAGCAGACTAATTTTCGGAATAATAAACGGTACCGTCAATTACAGTGACCGGAATCGGCTCCAAATGCTGTCTGACACAAGGCCCAAAAATACATTCGCCATCATCGGGTTTGAATAATGCACCATGCACTGAGCACATCAAATGAGTCAAATCCACATTGAAGAATTCATCCGGCTTCCAGTTCAATTCAACCCCCCAGTGTGGGCATGAGTTCTTATAGGCTCTAAAACCCTGCTCAGTAACAACCAAAAAGCCTGCCACGACTTCATCTTTAACATTTAATGTAAAAGATAACGACTGTCGTTTCTGTAAATCTGCCAATTCACAAATGGCATAATCAGGCTTAACTTTCATAGTTGAAGGTACCGGAAAAGCAGTTCAACTGCAGCCTACCGGTGATTTTCTCTGTTGGATTTTGACTTAAAAACAGTAACTTATGATCATAAAAACAAAAGGAATGTGATGCACCGGGTAGGTTGGGTTAAATCGGAGAGCCTAACCCAACAATCGAAGCATTCAGCTTTCGAAAGACTATTCGTTGGGTTACGGCTATCGCCCAATTCAAACTACGTGGAATAATTACAAAAAATATTCCTACAATTGATTATTTTACCGGTGCCAGCTCAAAAATAATCAGTTCGGCAGGACCATTTCCGACATTTTCCACCGACATGAGGCTGCCGGTTTCCCAAAAGGTATCACCTGCCGAATAAACGCCAACATGGTCACCCTCAATAACTTTTAATTTACCTTTGACTACATAGCGTGGACCCGGACCTTCATGCACATGCTCAGGCGTTTTAAATGCCGGAGGAAAAGTCACCTTGATGGTTTTGGCATTAACCTGATTAGACGGCAATTCAACTTTATGCGCTGAAAGTACTTTTCTTTGAAATTGGGGTTTTTCCTTTGCATCGACCGGGTTTAACACCACTATAACTAAAGCCGCAGAGAGGCCAATCAAGCGGGTTACAAGGTTAAAGCTACGTTGTTTATTCATGAATAAATCTCCAGGTTAAAGCTGATTTATGCTAAGCCATCGCATCGCCAAACAATGAGACACACGACTGGCTGGATTTGTTTCTATCAAAATCTGTCAGATCAGAATAACTGAAATTACGTTCAATTTTAACTTTTTTACTTTGAATCCATTCATTGAACACCGATAACTCATAGATATAACTCTATTTCTGGAATGCCTCCGGCAGTTTGATGTTTCATTTGAAACACTATTGTTTCAAATGAAACATCACTAAATCAATTGGATGGGCTTTAGCAGCCTAAGTTCTCATTTCCATGACTACCCTTAAAAAAATAGAAGGCGTAACATTGACTCTTGCAAAAATTAAGTTAAAAAATACGATCTTAAAAAAATTATCGTGAAATAAATCACCGTGCAAAATTCGTGATGTTTCAGTGAAACACCACGGACTCGATTGATTTTACATATCACATGATCATAATAATAATTTGCCATTGAATTTCATCTACTTACGTATACTTAAACTTATGGCATTACTATTGCTTTATTATTCTAAGAGCAGTTTAGAGCTTTGAAATTAGAAGAATAACTACAGGAGACACATCATGCTTTTTAAACAATTATTCGACCCCGAAACCTGGACTTACACTTACTTAATCGCTGATACCGACGCCAAGGAAGCCGTGATCATTGATCCGGTCAACACACGCATTGATGAATACCTCGCATTACTGGAAGAACATGGCTTAAAGTTGAAATATACGCTAGAAACGCATGTGCATGCCGACCACATCACTGCAAGCGGCTTGCTCCGTCAAAAGCTCGGAGCTGAAACCGCTGTCAGCCAACTATGCGGCGCAGAAACAGCCGATATTCAAATCCAGGATGGCGATATTTTTGAATTCGGAAAAAATGAAAAAATCAAAGTCATTGCGACCCCTGGACACACCAAAGGCAGTATTTCATTTTTATGGCGTGACCGCGTGTTCACCGGCGATTCCTTATTCATAGGCGGATGCGGGCGCACCGATTTTCAAGGAGGAGACGCAGGCGCTTTGTATGACTGCATCACTCAACGCTTATATACCTTACCCGACGACACGCTGGTGTATCCTGGTCATGATTACCAAGGACGCTGGGTCAGCAACATCATGCAGGAACGCACTACCAACCCTCGATTGGCCGGAAAATCGCGCGAGGAATTCATTGAGATAATGAACAATCTCAACTTACCCAAACCACGGCTTATTGATGAAGCGGTTCCCGCTAATCGGTACTGCGGATTGGAAGAAAATGAAAGGCAAGACGCCATTTCGCAAAGAGAAGCTACACGTCCGCTCAGAAATGAATCATCGACTCAGGAAATGGTGGATTCCGCCAAACAGCAGATTACTGAAATCAATGTTGAAAAATCCAAACAGTTGATTGCCGAAGGTAATGTCGTCATTATAGACACGCGCGAAGAAAGTGAATATGCCGCCGGCCATCTGGATAATGCTTTACCGATACCGCGTGGACTACTGGAATTTAAAATTGGTAGCCAGCCTGATCTTGCTGATAAGTCAAAACCAGTTTTGGTCTATTGTCGCAGCGGAAACCGTTCGGCACTTGCCGCACTAACGCTACAAAACCTGGGATATAAAAACGTATTATCAATGGCCGGAGGTTATGAAGCCTGGCAAAAAAGCGCCTAGGACTCTAATCTCTGTCGACGGCGATAAAAGCCGGATATACCGACAGCCCCCAACGGGCCAAAGGCAATCCGGCTTACAAAACTATAAGGCTTACAGAGATAAAGCCAAGTCATAACTCACCACAAAAGTTTGGAGGAATTCATGTCAACTCAACACCACACTGTCTTGATCGTAGGCGGAGGCGCTGCCGGCGTTTCTGTCGCAAACAACATGCGAAGGCAAAACAGTTCAATCGATATCGCTTTGATTGAGCCTTCCGAAATTCATTATTATCAACCGGGATTTACCATAATCGGCGGCGGCGCTTATACCATGGCCAAAACCTCGCGCAAAGAGGCCGATCTGATTCACCCTAGCGTTACCTGGATTAAAGATTATGCCGAGACATTTCAACCGGATGCCAATACAGTCACTTTACGTTCCGGCACTTCCCTCAGTTATGACTATCTGGTTGTCTGTCCCGGACTTCAGTTGGATTGGCAAAAAATAGAAGGACTCAAGGAAACACTGAATCACAATGGCGTGTGCAGTAACTATTCGGCTGAAACAGTAGAATATACTTGGGAGTGCATCCGAAATCTGCAATCCGGCACGGCTTTGTTTACCCAACCTGCCATGCCCATCAAATGTGCCGGAGCCCCCCAAAAAATCATGTATCTGGCTTCCGATCGTTTTCGCAAAAAAGGCATCCTCGATAAAATATCTGTTGAGTTCTTCAATGCAGGACCGGCGATGTTCGGCATTCCATTTTTTGCAAAAGCTTTGGATAAAGTCGTTGCAGACTACGGTATTAAAACGAATTTTCAGCATAATCTGGTCGCTATTGACGGACCTGCGAAAACCGCTTTCTTTGAAAAATCCGATGCAGACGGCAATAAGACGCGTGTATCCAAACAATTCGACATGATCCATGTCACCCCCCCCCAAAGTGCTCCTGATTTTATTAAAAACAGCCCTCTGGCTAATCCTGCAGGATGGGTGGATCTGCATGAAAAAACCCTGCAACACAATCGATACAGCAATATCTTCGGTCTAGGCGACGCGGGATCGACACCTAACGCAAAAACTGCGGCTGCCATTCGCAAACAAGTTCCCGTTGTCGTTGACAACATACTGAATTTGATCAGCGGTAAAGCCTTATCCGATAAATATGACGGTTACGGCTCTTGCCCTTTAACAACCTCGCTTAGCACTGTCATGCTCGCTGAATTTTCTTATGGCGGTAAAGTGACGCCTTCTTTTCCCATTCTAGACCCAAGACAAAACCGCTTTATCTGGTGGTGGGGTAAAACGACCGGTTTCCCATGGATGTACTGGCACTTGATGCTCAAAGGTTATCGCATTGACATTCCTCACAAAGACACTTATGTGAAACAATTTTTAGACGATAATTAATACTATTTCGGACGAAATCATGCTTGTTTTAACTCAATATAAATAAGAGGTTCATCCCGTCTAGCCCGATCAACTCTGATTGAAAAGACTTAGATACGGCTCATTTTCCGTCTTTTTACCCAAAGATAGTTTACTAATGCAGGTGGAAATTCATTTACTCAGTGGGGATAAGTTTCCACCTGCACAGGATAACCCCTCAATTAACAGTTTATTTCAACAGCATTACCGGTTAAGTAGGCGCTGAGTACCCTCCTACTCCGGAATACGCAGAAAATGTAAAGTTGCCGTGATTCCTCGGTCCCGATTTCAGTAACAGAAACTTTTATAACATTATTTCCATGTCATACCCTGTATCAACAGAACCTCGTTTTTACCGGTTCATCCCTATTCTGAGTTGGCTTAGAACGTATACCCGCAAAGACTTTGGGGATGACTTGTTCGCTGGAATAATCACTGCTATTTTGCTGGTACCTCAAGGTATAGCCTATGCGTTACTGGCTGGTCTGCCGCCGCAACTAGGGCTTTACGCCAGTGTTCTGCCGCCGATTTGTTATGCCATTCTTGGAACCAGCCGGACACTGTCGGTCGGCCCGGTTTCAATAGCTGCAATCATGATTGCCAACGCACTCAATTCTCCCGAGATAAAACTACTTGGAAACAGTGAAGAAAACGCGTTAGTTCTGTCAGCCATGGTCGGTGTCATATTGTTATTCATGTCCATCCTTCGCATGGGGAATCTGGTTAACTTTATCAGTCACCCAGTACTGACCGGCTTTACCAGCGGGGCTTCGATTTTGATCATTTTCAGCCAATTGCCTCCGCTGCTAGGATTGAAAGCGGTTGAATGTGGTATCGATGTTCAATGCTTCAGCAGCCTGTTTAACACGCCCAATACGATAACCATCATTATTGGCTTGACTGCGTTGACCATGCTCATTTCGTTTGGAAAACCTTTAACAGTATTGTTAAAAAAAGTGCGGGTACCCACCCAAATGATCATTGCGATCAGTAAATGCGGACCGCTTTTAACCATCATGCTTGCCACATTTATTATCACTAAATGGCATTTATTCGAACAGCACGTTGCCGTCGTGGGCGCTGTTCCATCCGGTTTTCCATCGCTGGGCCTGGGCTTTCTGTCGGTTGAACACTGGCGCCCTCTTTTGCCTTACGCTGCTTTTATTGCGCTGATTGCCTATGTCGAAAGTGTGGCTATTGCCAAAGTAACGGCTAATCTGCGTAATGAAAAAATTTCTGCAAATCAAGAGTTGATCGCACTGGGAGCAGCTAATCTAGTTACTTCACTTTCTGGAGGAATGGCAGTTGCCGGTGGCTTCAGTCGGACAATGGTGAATTATTCTGCCGGCGCAAGAACACAAATGGCGACATTAATTGCGGCGGGTCTTTTGGGTTTGGCTGTTGTTTATTTCAGCCCATTGTTTCATAACATACCCAAAACCGCTTTGGCCGCGATTATTCTGGTTGCAATTGTGCCCTTGGTAAAAATCAAGTCTATTATTCACACATGGCGCTATGACAGGGGTGACGGCATTGCCGAACTGGTTACGCTGATTGGCGTGTTAACGCTGGGTATAGAGGAAGGTATAACTTTAGGTATTATTCTCACGGTGGTTAGCCATTTACGAAAAACCAGCCATCCGCATATCGCTATTGTAGGCCGCATTCCTGATACTGAGCATTATCGGAATGTCAAACGGCACCAGGTTGAAACTTGGAATCACCTTCTGCTGCTGCGGGTAGATGAAAGCATCACATTTGCCAATGTTAATTTTATCGACGAATTCATTACTACTGAGTTACGTAAACAACCCGCCACTAAACAGGTTGTACTGATATTTACTTCAGTCAACGATATCGATGCAACAGCGCTCGAAGCCTTGGAAAATCTGAACCACGTCCTTCAAAATTCAAATATTATATTGAATCTTGCGGAGGCCAAAGGGCCTGTAATTGACAAGCTTGAAAAAACCGATTTCTTCAAACAGATTAAACCGGGAAAATTGTTTTTTAGAACGGAAGATGCTGTAAAGGAACTGGCTTGAATTAACGCGGATTGACTCGATATAGTTTTACGAAATAGCACATCTAAAAAGAACCGGAGGTGAGTTTTAACTCGGTCTTGTTTGACTAAAGATGATCATAACGAACCTTAGCCTGTTTTTTAAACGCCTCAATCATTGATTCACAAACCTGTGTAAATATTTGACTAAACGCAACAGCTAATAGTTTATTGGTAAATTCAAAATTAAATTCTACAGAAACCAGACAGCCATCAGATGCTAAAGGATGGAACTTCCAGAGTCCCGTCAAAGATTTAAAAGGACCGCTAACAAGATGCATACTTATCTGTTGCCCTTTTTCCATGCGGTTAAGCGTCGTAAAAGAAAATCCGACTCGACCTTTTGCAATTGCTATGGTTGCAATCAGTTTATTGTCTGACTTTTCATGGACTTCAGATCGACTGCATAAAGGAATAAAACTGGCATAAGCGCTGACATCATTAACAAGGTCGTACATCTGATCAGGCGAATATTTCAGTGTGACTTGCCGGCTAAAACGTGTCATGACGCATTAATCAAAAAGCCGCTAAGGATTTGTTTAATTTATCAATTTCCATTTTCGCAAGCTTTTGCTCGGTAACATCGTATTGAACACCCAAGAAGTAAATCAGCCGGCCTTCACCGTCAAATAAGGGTTTGATCGATAAGCGATTATAAAAAAGCTCGCCATTTTTACGAAAATTCTTCAACGTAACCTCAATGGGTGCTCTATTTTTTACTGCTTCTTTAATTTCAACAATTTCAGGTTGATCACGAAGAACGCCCTGAAGAAACCGGCAGTTTCTACCGATGATTTCCTCTTTTTTATATCCTGTGATTTTTTCAAAAACCTGATTGGCAAATACAATCGGGTTATCCTCGATGTCAGGGTCTGACAAAGTAACACCGTTGATACAACCATCCAAAATCTGAGTCAGAATTTGAGGAATTATGCCATCTTGTTTTTCTACTTGAAATTGCATCAATTTTCCTCCGTTTCTTAGTACAAACGCACTGGAGAGACCATGTTTTTGGCTGCAGCGCCAGCTGTCAATCGGCTTCCAGCAACGTTTTTAAATTTCTTACTGTTCTTTTGGCGCCATCCTGAACGGCAATACCAATAAGTTTTTCAAATGGCAGCATAAACAACTCGAGTTTAAGCAGCTCAAATGTAAAAATCAGCTCAGTCGATGTCTGAAGAGCCAATAAATCATAGCTGCATCGATAAGCATTAGAAACACCTTCAAATACCAGTTGCCGTTCCGGTTTAAACACGGTGACTTTAAATGTGGACTCACTTCTTTGACCTTGATCGACCCGGACTTGCCGCACAAAGCTGTTCAACTGTAGTGGCGGATCGCTTAAAAGCTCACATTCGCGCACCTCCGGGGACCACCTGGGGTAATTCTCAAAAAAATCAATACCGATAAACTTGAAAACATGGTTAATAGGTTTGTTGACAACAATGCTTGCTGTTCCAGTTGCGGCATGATTTGAACCTAATCCAAACATAAGTACCTCGCCTTACTAAAAAGTAATATCAGTAGAATCATCAGAAGGTGCTATTCAGTTATTTTCTTAAAAAGAAGCATCTTTGCAAGATTACCACGCCCTGTAAAGTTGCCAATCCGGCCATAACGATGGTTTGTCCTCGCAAATTATCTATTCGGCTGAATGCCTTAAAGCATCCCACTTTTTTAATCCATAACGTGTTAAATCTTCACTTGTTCGCTGATCTAAAAGCCCATCCCCCGACAATTTCAAAATTTTTTCAAAATAAGCATCAAATCCAATTCGATGACTGTCTTTTGGTTGAACCAGCTTTTGATAACAGAATTTTCGCCAACAATCCATCTCTGCAATGCTCAGCGTATCCGGGTAGTTTCTAGCTCTAAACCTGAACAACATTTCCTTTAATCGACTGTCTTTAAACGGAAAATGGGTAGAGCCCAGATCTTTGGGCTGTAAGCTATGAATTTTCTGCATCAACTGCTTATCATTAGGGCTATAAAACCCCCCGCTGTAGATCATCAGATCCGGATCGGTGGGAACGTTATCATTCGCATATTTTGCAAAAACCTGATTTAACTTACCGATCAAACTTTTAGACGATATGATGCGTTCCGCATTTTTTAGGCAGACACCTAGATCAATAGATAAGCGAGTTGCATCGCTGGGTCTTAGTGCCTTGATAGGGGCTAAAACAGGGCATTTGTTTAAGTGGATGGTCTTAAGCGGGATTCGTGCAACACCGGAAGCAAGCTGATCGTTTGCTACAAAAATTCGCTGCTTTATTTCTTCAGGAGTGAGTTCCAACAACGGTTCCGGGTCAACGGATAGATCATAAACCAGAATACCATTGGGATTTGCAGGGTGTTCACAGATCGGCAAAATAACCGCTGCACATTTTTTAGCTGCGGCATAGCGACCTGAGATATGTAATAACAGCTCGTTTGAACCGAGTTTGATTAAATTCGATGCGGCTTTTTTGGATCGGTTCTCAAAAAGAAACTGATACAATTTTGGTTGAGCCTGCCGGATCAATTTTGCCAAAGCAATCGTAGCGTAAACATCTGACAGCGCATCATGAGCGGCTTGATGCTGAATCCCGTTGGCCTGAGCCAGGACTTCTAATCGAAAGACCGGAGAACCAGCGTCATCAAGCGGCCACTCAATTCCTTCCGGCCGCAGTGCGTAGCATGATCGAACCACATCTATCAAATCCCAGCGGGAATTACCATTTTGCCATTCGCGCTGATAAGGATCATACAAATTCCGGTAAAGCGTATTTCTGGTAACCTCGTCATCAAACCGGATACTGTTGTAGCCTAATACACATGTGTTTGAAACAAGTAATCTTTCCAGTATCCGTGCAATAAATTCCGCCTCGTTAACACCATTTTCTAGGGCTATTTGGGGTGTTATCCCTGTAATTGCACAGGATTCAGGATCCGGAAGGTAATCATCTGAAGGCTTACAATAAATGACGAGCGGATCATCTACCGTATTAAAATCATAATCAGTTCTAACACCAGCAAACTGAACGGGCCGGTCCCATTGTGGGTCTATCCCAAAAGTTTCGTAGTCGTGCCAATATAAAGTAGGACCAGCCATTAAAGGGCTTGAATTATTTAATTGAAATCAGGGCTTTTAATACATCAGTTCTGCTGACAACACCTACTAATTCGCCTTGCTTATAAACTGGAAAACTTCTTAAAGGTGTTTCCCTGAATTTTTGGGCTAAATCCAAAACACTTGAATCTGCATCCACAGTAATCAGTTCCCGTGTCATAAATTCGCCCACTTTTCCTGATTGACCTTGGTTGTAGGCTGTTTCTAGGACTACCTTCATGCAATCCTTTTCAGAAAACATACCAACAAGCTTACCTTGATCATTTAATACAGGAGCACAGGTTATTTTATGGTCTAACAATTTGGTTATCGCCTCGATTACATCTGTGTCTTCTTTGACTGTGAACAAATGTTTAGCCATGTAATCGGATACGGTTATTTTTGCAAGCATAACAAACTCCTTCTATTTATAGTTCTATTTACACCAAAGTCATTCTGGTCAAAAATTTAACACTCAATTTTTAATTTTGAAAAAAAGCTTTTCTAGCCTACAGTCATTGAATCAGTTCTTCTTCGATAAATAACTGTTCTTCATAGCTGAGGCGGGTATAAAGCGAATAAGCATTCAATTTACGATCTCACTGAAAACTCAGCTCAACTCTATTGTTTACATCTTATGAATTTGAACTGTTTAATGCCACTTCAGCATCAAGCTGTTTTCTCTTATCACACTTTTCAACACAGACGCAATCGCCTTTGTTCGCGCCGCCACAAGAGCCTTTAATCGCTTTACGGCCAAATATTACACCTATAGCCATAAGACCAATAACAATTAACATGAAGGCAAAAGTCACTAAGAAATAAGTCATTGTTTTATCCTGTCAGGTATTAAATAAAAGTGCTTGTAATTATTCACTGTAGGTTTGGGTTAGGCGACAGCTGAAACCTAATAGATAGACTACATTGAATAGTTAAAAATTGTTTTCGTTAAGATGCACGTATTAAATTTAAATAAAAATAAACCATTGAAACAAGCGTCCTAACACAGCATGAGACCTAAAGTTATTAGCAATGATTCAATCTACTTATTATAAAAATTCTGAGTCAAAAAAAGCGGAATCAGTTTAAGGTTCTGATTCCGCTTTATCATAATTGATGTACTTAATAAATCTTTGCCTGCTGAATCAGCTTTGCAAAGTATTCCTTTTTAGCCACCAAAGTCATCAAGCATGATGTTTTCAGGCTCAACACCGTTTTCCAATAGCATGTTGATTACTGAAGAGTTCATGATAGGCGGTCCACACATGTAGTATTCACAATCTTCAGGCGCTGGATGCTTTTTGATGAAGTTTTCAAACAGCACATTGTGAATGAAGCCTTTGTAGCCTTCCCAGTTATCATCGGGCAATGGATCTGAAAGCGCAACATGCCATTCGAAATTTTCATTTTCTTTATCAAGCATGTCGAAATCTTCAACGTAGAACATTTCTCTTCGGCTACGCGCACCATACCAAAATGTCATTTTCCGTTTGGATTTCAATCTACGCAATTGATCGAAAATATGAGATCGCATTGGCGCCATACCGGCTCCACCACCAACAAAAACCATCTCCTTATCAGTGTCTTTGGCATAAAATTCACCATACGGTCCTGAAATAATACATTTGTCTCCTGGTTTGAGATTAAAAATGTAAGAAGACATGATGCCTGGCGGGACAGTATCAGGAGCACCCGGAGGTGGCGTCGCAATACGCACGTTAAGCATGATTTCCTTTTCTTCAGGGTAACTGGCCATTGAATAGGCCCGAAGTGCCGGTTCTTTTACACTAGAAACATAACGCCATAGATTGTATTTATCCCAATCCTCACGGTATTGATCCTGAACATCAAAGTTTTTGTATTCGGCGATATGTGGCGGACATTCAATTTGAATATAGCCGCCCGCTCGGTAGTTGATCGCTTCGCCTTCCGGTAATTCCAAAACCAGCTCTTTAATGAAAGTTGCAACGTTATTGTTGGATTTAACGGTACATTCCCATTTTTTGACACCAAATACACTGTCTTCCACTTCAATTTTCATGTTGTGTTTGACAGTAACCTGGCAGGCTAATCTTTCACCTTCAGCAGCTTCCCGTTTGGTAATATGCGAGCGCTCGGTAGGAAGAATTTCTCCGCCGCCTTCAAATACCTTAACTTTACACTGAGCGCAGGTACCACCTCCGCCACAAGCGGACGACACAAATAATTTGTTCTCTGCCAAGGCGCTCAGTAATTTTGAACCTATGGGTACGTGAATTTTTTTCTCATCATTAATGAGAATTTCAACATCCCCTTCGGCTACCAGTTTACTTTTTGCGCCAAGGATAACAAACACCAGCGCTATCACGATTCCCGTGAAAATAATAATCCCTAATGCAATTTCCAGCATTACGATACCTTCTTAAAGTTGGATTCCAGAAAAAGCCATGAAGCCAAGCGACATCAGACCCGCAGTAATAAAGGTGATACCAAGACCTTGCAGTCCTCTTGGTATATCGCTGTATTTCAGTTTTTCACGGGTACCTGCCATAACCGTAATAGCAAGCGCCCAACCAAAACCGCTACCAATACCGTAAGTAACACTTTCTCCAAAGTTATAGTCACGTTCAATCATGAATAAACTGCCTGCCAAAATAGCGCAATTCACCGTGATCAAAGGCAAGAAAATGCCCAGCGCATGATAGAGAGCCGGAAAAAACTTATCTAAAATCATTTCCAGAATCTGTACCAGCGCAGCAATCATGCCTATACAGCTTAACAGCGCCAAAAAGCTCAAATCAACGCCGGTAATACCTAACCACGACAACGCGTCTTCTTTCAAGAGGCTATGATAGACAAAGTTATTGGCAGGGACAGTAATGGTCTGAACGATCATTACTGCTGTTCCTAAGCCGATAGCTGTGGACACTTTTTTGGATACTGCAATAAAAGTACACATACCCAAGAAAAATGATAATGCCAGGTTTTCTATGAATACGGCTTTGATAAATAGGCTTATATAAGCTTCCATTAGTGATGCCCTCCCTCACCGTGCGCTATAGACAGTATTGCAAAATCCGGCTTTTCAGATTGTTCAGGTTTGTACTGACGAATTGCCCAGATGATCAGACCGATGATAAAAAAAGCGCTAGGCGGCAATAACATCAGGCCATTAGGGTCATACCAGCCACCATCTTTAGTTAACTTCAATATTTCAATTCCGAGTAATTTTCCTGATCCCAATAATTCTCTGAAAAAAGCGACAATTACCAGAATCAGACTGTAGCCCAGACCATTACCTATGCCATCAAAGAAACTCTCCAACGGAGGGTTTTTCATCGCATAAGCTTCAGCTCTTCCCATTACAATACAGTTGGTAATGATCAAGCCAACAAATACTGACAATTGTTTACTCACATCGTAAGCAAATGCTTTCAGGATTTGATCGACGACGATAACCAATGAAGCAATAATCGTCATTTGTACGATAATTCGAATACTGCCAGGAATATGGTTTCGGATCGCACTTATAGCTGCACTTGAACAGGCTGTGACCGATGTTAAAGCAACAGCCATAATCAATGACGTTGACATCTGAGAGGTGACCGCCAATGCTGAACAAATTCCAAGTACTTGAAGCGTAATTGGGTTATCGTTAATCAGCGGGCTTGTTAATACTTTCTTTGTTTCAGTTGTTAATATAGCACTCATAATATTCGCCCTACCCTTTAGCTTTTACTTTATCAAGGTACAACGCGAAGCCTTCTTTGCTCATCCAATATTTGATGAGATTTGAAACGCCTCTACTCGTTAATGTAGCACCTGCCAATCCATCCACCTGATATTCCGATCCAGGCTTTGCGTTATCAACTACACCTTTAACCAACGCCAAGGCGGGTTCATTGGCTTCGTTATAGACTTTCTTTCCCTTCCATAAGGCGCGCCAGTTAGGGTTAACTACTTCCCCGCCTAATCCCGGTGTTTCAGCCTGATCGTAAAAGTTGATACTTTGCACTGTCTGACCGTCTGCTTCCAAAGCAAGGAAGCCATAAAGGGTTGACCACAAACCATAACCATTGACAGGCAAGATAATGGACTGAATGTCATCACCTTTCTTTACCAGATAAACTTTGGCAATTTTGGCTTTAAAACGAATACTTGCAATATCGTCCTTAGTCGGTATAGCGACACTCAACGCAGGATCCTTTGCCGCTTTGCGCTGATCATAGTTAGCTACATCCATGTTTTCGACATAATCGCCCGTTTCCAGATCAACCAGCTTTGCTTCGATCTGCTCATCAAAAGCCTGATTGATATCAACACCTTCTTCCAGCAAACCGGCTACATCCAGAATGTTTTTCTTCATATCCAGCATTTTATTGTCAATTTGCAACGGTCTTAATGCGACAGTCGCCAACGACACTAAAATAGCACATACAAAACAGACTGATAAAGCAACAGCCAGCGTTTTTTCAAGACTATCATTGTTTAAAGCCAGCACTTTATCGGCATAAGCTCTAAATCGTTCGTACTGAGTTATTTTGTTTTCGTTAGGCATGGCGCTTTACCCTTCTTCTGATGTTTGCCTGAATGACGAAGTAATCGATGAGAGGAGCAAACATGTTGGAAAATAGTATTGCTAACATGATTCCTTCAGGAAAAGCAGGATTAACAACTCTGATTAAAACAGTCATCACCCCAATTAAGCCGCCAAACAGCCATCGACCGGTATCCGTCATAGCCGCACTGACCGGGTCAGTAGCCATATAAACCATACCAAAAGCAAAACCGCCGACAACCAAATGCCAATACCATGGCATAGCAAACATCGGATTGGTTTCACTGCCAATAAAGTTAAATACTGACGACATCAGAACCATGCCGATAAAGACACCGGCCATAATTCGGTAAGAAGCCACACGGGTGTACAGTAAAAATGCTGCACCTATAAAAATGGCTACAGTAGAGGTTTCACCTAAACAGCCAGGAATAAATCCGAAGAATGATTGAAACCATCCGAAACCGGCCTCATGTACTGCATCGAGACCTCCTGTTGCAGCCAAACCAAGAGGAGTTGCTTTGGTAAAACCATCGACGGCCACCCAAACGGAATCGCCTGAAATGGAAGCCGGGTAAGCAAAGTAAAGAAATGCGCGTCCTGTCAGCGCAGGGTTCAGGAAGTTTTTTCCCGTTCCGCCAAACACTTCCTTTCCTATGACGATACCGAACGATATACCCAGTGCCACCTGCCATAATGGCATGTCAGGTGGCATGATCAGAGTATAAAGCATGGACGAGACCAAAAAGCCTTCGTTGACTTCATGCCCGCGTACCGTTGCAAATAAAACTTCCCACACACCGCCCACTGCCAAAGTCACGATGTATATAGGTAGAAAATACAAAGCGCCGTGGACAAAACAGGATATCGGGTTCATTGGACTGTATCCGAAAATCATCATCGGAATACTGCGCCAATTGTCGACTTTCTCTAAGCCCATGGCTTCGATTGCCAAATTTGCCTGATAGCCGGTATTGTAAAAGGCCATCATGATGCAGAAAAAAGTCGCAATCACTACGAAAGTCATGGTTCTTTTCAGATCGATACCATCACGTACATGAGTTGAGCCGCGTGTTACATCAGCCGGTGTGTAGATAAAAGTATCGACCATCTCGTAAAGGCCATAATACTTTTCCAACTTTCCGCCTTTTGTAAAATGCGGCTCTATGCTATCTAATAAATCTCTAGCCGACATTAATTACCCTTCCTTCTCGATTTTAGTTAAATTTTCTCTTAACACGGGACCGAAGTCGTGTTTGCCCGGATCTGCAAATGTTATGAGGGAAAGATCTTCTTCATTAAGCTCCAAACAGCCCAATAATTGAGCTTGGTCGGAATCACCCACCACTAATGATTTCAGTAAAGGCGTAGGTAAAATATCCATCGGCATCAAGGTTTCATAAACGCCAACAGGAACGATCGCCCGATTACTGCCGTTTTTATCTGTCGTCAGAGGAAATTTACGGCCCAGCTTACGATCTTTACTGGACGTATAAACATTTAGTGCAGAATATTTATCTTTGCCCGGAACGATCCAGCCAAACAACTCTCGCTGACGCCCTTCTTTCAAAGCTGAAACCTGATTGCTGTAATAACCTAAATAATCAGCCCAGTCAGCGCCTTTGTGGCCATACAAAACAGAGCCTGATATGACCCGGTTATCCAAATCTTCCAATTCACCGGCAACCAATTCACTGAGATTCGCTCCTATTCTTGTCTTAAGCAATCTCGGTCTTTTGACGGTAGGTCCGGCCAAGGACACGACTTTTTCTACATTCAAATGCCCGGTAATAAACAACGAACCAATAGCCATTACGGCCTGATAATCCAGATACCAGACAAATTTTTGTATGTTAACCGGATCAATCAAGTGGATATGGGTACCTGGTAGACCGGCCGGGTGTGGGCCTGAAAACTCAGCGACCTGCACCGATCCCGACACAGGAATATCGGCACCTTTTGCTTTACAAACAAAAGTCTTACCTTCTGTTAATTTAGAGATGACTTTTAAGCCGTTCGTGAAATCATTGGCTCTAGGCTGAATGACTATGGAAGGGTCAGCAGCCAAGGGACGCGTGTCTATCGCAGTGACAAAAATTGAATGCGGCGTACTGTCAATCACTGGAATTTTGTCATACGGACGGGCACGCAAAGAAGCCCACAAGCCGGAAAGAATCAAGTTTTCTTTGACTTGATCCACAGTAAGACTGTCTAAATCAGACTCCGGATACTTATTGAACGTTACTTCTTCGTTACCTTTAAGTTCTATAACGACCGACTGCAAAACTCTTTTGGCTCCGCGATTAACAGCCTTAATTACCCCTGCACCCGGAGCCGTGTAATTAACACCCGGATTTTTTTTGTCCGAAAAGATGATTTGACCTAACTTAACCTGATCGCCCTCACTCACCATCATGGTAGGCTTCATCCCCACAAAATCGGCACCCAGAACCGCAACGGAACTGACCTGATTACCATCCTCAATTTTCTGTTCGGGTCCTCCGGTAATAGGAAGATCCAAACCTTTTTTAATAGTAAATTGCATAGTGAATAAGCCTACTCTCCAAACAAGTTGCGGCGTAAAATCCTCAATGTTTATACAAATAATACACGAGGCACAATAAGACGAAATACAAGGCATTAGATCATAATTCGATTAATTCCTCAATATCGGTCGGTCATCGATCCCAACATTTCCTTTAAAAAACAATCATTTCCAATTAAGAAATAAACTATCAATCAAATTTTGCATACTTTGTGTTTCCACGGCAGCATCCCCCTCACCGACCAAGCTTAGCGCATAAAAACTTAAACACAGAAAATCAAGTTATGACTCGCTTTCAACCAGCAATTGATCCACCCGCTGGAAACCTCTAGGCAAAACATACCCTCTGTTAGCCCGAGCCCCCGAGTAATGATCAATATCCATTGCTTTTAAAGTGACATGGCGCTTACCTGAAACCACCCGAATGGATGCCATGGTGGGAATAACCACCATAGAGACAACATGATCCTTACCTGAAACAAAGTCTGCCGGAGGAATATGTATCAGTTTATTGCCTTTTCCTTTGGCCAATGCGGGCAGTTCACTGACCGGAAAAATCAACAAACGGCCTTGCAAGGTCGCAACAGCCAATAAATCTGATTCTTTCATGATAGGTGACGGCTGAAGCACTTTTGCCTTTTCGGACATCATAATCACAGCTTTACCGGCTCTATTTTTACCTGCCAAATCTTTAACCTGGATTTTAAATCCGTAACCCGTGTCGCAACCGAAAACATACCAATCTTCCGCATTGCCGGTGATAAGGTGGGTAAATATGGCGCCGGAAGGTGGATTAAAGCGCCCCGTCAGAGGCTCTCCCTGACTGCGGGCTGAGGGAAGGTCATGCGTTGACGTACTGTAAATTCTTCCTGTGGAATCGAGCACAAAAACCGGCTGTGTCGTCCTGGTTTTAACCGCCTGAAGAAACCCGTCACCGGCCCTGTAACTAAGCGTTTCAACATCGAAATCATGCCCTTTTGCCGCGCGTATCCAACCTTTCTGCGAAAGAATCACTGTAACAGGCTCGTTAGGAATCAGAGCCGCGGTATCCAAAGGTTTTGCTACATTTCTTGCCACAATAGGTGAGCGTCGTGCATCCCCATATTTTTCAGTATCCGCCTCAAGTTCTTTCTTGATTAACCGATTAAGCAAGGCAGAAGAACCTAACGTTTTTTCCAGGGCTTGCCGTTCTTTTTCAAGATCAGCCTGCTCACCCCGAATTTTCATTTCTTCCAATTTGGCCAAATGTCTTAATTTCAGCTCCAATATAGCTTCAGCCTGCAAATCAGTGAGCCCGAAACGCTCCATCAACACCGGCTTTGGTTTGTCTTCGTTACGTATGATGGCAATGACTTCATCAATATTCAGGTAAGCAATTAATAAACCATCAAGAATATGCAACCGCGCCAGAACTTTATCAAGGCGATATTGTAATCGGCGCCTGACAGTCTCTGTCCGGAAAACCAGCCATTCCGACAAAATCTTCCGCAAATTTTTAACCTGCGGCTTGCCGTCCAGACCGATCATGTTCATATTGACCCGGTAGTTTTTTTCCAGGTCGGTCGTAGCAAACAAATGCGACATCAAGGCATCGACATCAATTCGTTTTAATTTTGGAATGACAACAAGCCGGGTTGGATTTTCATGATCAGACTCATCTCTCAAATCATCTATCATGGGTAGTTTCTTTGCATTCATTTGCGCAGCAATCTGTTCCATCAGTTTAGAGCCGGATACTTGATAAGGCAGCGCCGTTATAACGATATTATTCTCTTCTACTTCATATTTCGCCCGCATTTTGATTGAGCCGTTACCCATTGCATACATCGCCTGAATTTCTTCATGAGGTGTGATTATTTCTGCTTCGGTGGGGTAATCAGGCCCTTTGACATGGGCAAGCAAATCCTCAAGCGAAGTTTCAGGCGCCTCTAACAATAAGATGCAAGCTGCGGCAATCTCTCTCAAATTATGCGGGGGAATATCGGTAGCCATGCCAACAGCAATCCCTGTTGTGCCATTCAACAGCACATTAGGCAATCGGGCAGGCAAAACAACCGGCTCTTTAAGCGAGCCATCAAAATTATCTACCCAGTTGACCGTCCCTTGGCCCAATTCACTCAATAAAGATTGAGCATAGGCCGTTAACCGGGATTCGGTATAGCGCATCGCTGCAAACGACTTGGGATCATCGGGCGAACCCCAGTTACCCTGCCCATCGATGAGCGGATACCGGTAGGAAAAGTTCTGAGCCATCAAGACCATGGCTTCATAGCAGGCAGAATCGCCGTGGGGATGAAATTTACCCAACACATCACCGACAGTACGCGCTGATTTTTTGTATTTTGCCGCGGCATTAAGGCCCAGTTCCGACATGGCGTAAACGATACGCCGCTGAACCGGTTTCAATCCATCACCGATATTAGGCAGTGCCCTGTCCAAAATAACATACATGGAATAATCCAGATACGCCTTCTCAGTAAATTCCTTTAAGGGGAGCTGTTCAAAATTTTCCTGAATACCCATGAATTAAAGTGAGTCCTTTGGTAAATCGACGTGGAGTGATTGGGTTTTTTCCATTACTTCGCGGCGCAGTTGTTTACGCATTTTTGCCGCCTCGAACAATTTAACTTCCAAATCGGACTCTAAAATCAGCTGAGGCACTTCAACCGGGCGTCCTTCTTCATCAACCGCCACCATGGTAAAGTGCGAAGAATTGGTATGCCGCTTGACATTGGTTCGGAGATTTTCCGCTACAACCTTGATTCCGATTTCCATGGATGAGCGCCCGACATAATTCACATGCGCGAATAAAGTCAGCAATTCACCGACATGAATTTTCTCTTTAAAGAACACCTGGTCCAATGACGCGGTCACAACATAATTCTTGCTGTAACGAGCCGCACAGGCATAGGCCACCTGATCGAGTAACTTAAGCAATGATCCGCCATGCACAACACCGGAAAAGTTCGCCATATCAGGCGTCATGAGCACACTCATGGTCAGCGTTTTTTCTTGTTTTTCGGACGCCGAATCCGGAAGAATTGAAATCATAGCTATGATAGTGAGATGAAAACGCGATTATAGCCTCACCCTTATAAAGGGGTAAACCAAATGCATGTTCCCAGCAATTTCGAGATTGAACTTTCAATGTGGCTTTGAGGGTAGGCGTAAGCCTTGCGAGGAACGACACAGGCCCATCCGAGGGAGCTTGACGGCATATTCCTATTTTTATACATGAACTTAACGTGCCAATATGCTGTTCGAAATACTGTAATAAATGCCAGACATAATTCTTCAGGACATTCAAACTTGAAAGTTAACGTGACACGTGTTTGTCAGATTGTTTTAAAATATAACAACCCGTCAGCTAAACACAGAGATAGAGCCCCATGAACCTTGTCACGGATAACACAAGCGATCAATCACACCCTTCTGATAAAACGCCTCTCATCGATTTAAATGCCCCCGAATGGTATCTCAACAGAGAGCTGACCTGGCTGGAATTCAATAAACGGGTACTTCATGAGGCAGAAGACCCTCGAACACCGCTGTTGGAACGCGTCAAATTCATCGCCATCGTAAGCTCCAATTTAGACGAATTTTTTATGAAGCGGATTGGCGGACTTAAACAGCAAGTCGGCGCCGGTCTCAGTGAATTAAGTGTTGATGGCCGCACACCGCAGCAGCAAATAATTGAATGTTACGAGGTAGTTCGAGAACTGGAGACTAAAAAACAAGGTCTTTACAACCAAATCCTAAATGATCTGCTCAAGGAAGGCATTACCATAGAAGAATATAAAAACCTGTCCGAAGACGATCAGCAGGCGATGCGCAAGTTTTACATCACCAATATTTTCCCACTGGTAACACCCCAGGCAATTGATCCGGCTCATCCATTCCCCTTCATATCCAACCTGTCGCTTAACTTACTGGCAGGCGTCTACGCCGTCGAACTTGAAGACATGACACTGGTGCGCATCAAAGTACCTGTCGGCATTAAAATACCGCGTTTTATTCAGGTCAATGCTGACCGGCATTTGTTTGTTGCATTGGGCGATTTAATTGCCAACAACCTGGACTTACTCTTTCCCGGCATGAAAATCGCGTTCTGCGAACTCTTTCGTGTGACTCGAAACGCGGTGACTGAAAAAGATGAAGAGCAGGCCGATGATTTATTACAAATGATCGAGTCAGAACTGCGTGAACGAAAATTTGCACCGGTAGTCCGCCTGGAAATTGCCGCAACAATGGGAACACTGCAAAGCGGCATGCTCGCCGCCGAACTGGGTCTTAATGAAAAACAGGATGTATTCGTTGTAGATGGACGTATGGGACTGTCAGACCTGTTTCAGATTGCCGGGATTCCAAGACCCGATCTGCAAGACCCGCCACATCATCCTTGCGACCATGCAAAACTGATCAATGCCACGAATATTTTCCATGCGATTCGCGAACAAGGCACCATTTTACTGCATCATCCGTACGAATCTTTTGTGACTACCGTGGAACGGTTCGTCAAAGAAGCCAGCCGAGACCCCAATGTTCAAGCGATAAAAATGACGCTCTATCGCACATCGGCAGGGACAAAAATTGTGCAATACCTGATGGATGCAGCCTTAAACGGCAAGCAGGTAACCGTCGTTATTGAACTCAAGGCCCGCTTTGATGAGCAAGCCAACATTCGCTGGGCGCATCGCATGGAACAAGTCGGCATTCATGTCACCTATGGCGTCGTTGGGCTCAAAACCCACAGCAAAGTCATTTATGTCGTCCGGCAGGATTACAACGGGTTACGCCGCTATGCGCATATCGGCACCGGAAATTATCATGCAGGCACCGCACGGCTATACACAGATCTCGGCATTTTGACCTGTGATAAAAACATTGGTGAGGAATTGACTGAATTATTTAACTTCTTAACGACCGGACTGGTTGTCAAGCGTAACTATCAACATTTACTGCCAGCACCCAAGGTGCTCAAATCGAGTCTTCTCGCAAAAATAGAACGGGAAATCAAAAAACATTCTGATAAAAAGCCCGGCCTTATTCAATTTAAAATGAATGCACTGGAGGACGTGGATATTACTGCTGCACTTTACCGGGCCTCGCAAGCAGGCGTTAAAATTGATTTGATTGTCAGGGATACCTGCCGGTTACGCCCCAACATTTCGGGCATGTCGGAAACCGTTCAGGTACTGAGCGTAGTCGGACGATTCCTCGAACACTCGCGCATTTTTTATTTCCAAAACGGCGGCGATGAAGAATATTTTATCGGCTCAGCTGACTGTATGAAACGAAACCTCGAAAGCCGGGTTGAAGTTGTCGCGCCGGTCAACAAACCGGAATTACAGGCACAATTACGCCAAATTCTGAACGTTCAACTCAGCAATCAACGCAGCGTGTGGGAAATGCAATCGGATGGAACCTATGTGCAGCGGCAACCTACCGATAATGAAAGTGAACCCGGCGTCCAAATAAGACTGATCGAACTGACCAATAAACGCCTGAAAGAAGCGCAACCGGGTAAAAAGCAAAAAAAATTAAAACCGTTTAATCCTCATGCCTGAAATCAAAATAAAAGCATGTTTCGTTTATCCAAACTTTTCTATAAACCTAATTTTAACGCCATAAAATGACTTCCTTTCTGCAGCGCGGTGCAGCAGCCGTTCAAACTCAAAATATGCCCGAAGCGTTAGTCTGGTTCGAAAAAGCAGTGGCCGAAAATGCTAAAGATGCTCAAGCCCATGCTTGTCTAGGTCAGACTTTATGCTGGCTGGGCCGACGCGACGAAGGCGTGAGGCAATTACATAAAGCCGGCCAAATCCTGCTTAAAAATGTTCGTAAAACCCGGGATATCAGTCAGGCACTAGGCCTCATCGAACAACTGCAGTTTTGGAACGATTACCAGGGGGCATTGGAACTGGGACGGCAGGCGGTGCAAATCAACAATTCCGATGTCCGGGGATTTCAATTACTGGCACTCAGTTATTCGCGTCTTAATCAAAAAGCACTCGCATTAAGCGCCGGAAAACAAGCCCTTAAACTAGCACCCAACAACGCGATGCTCACTATTTTGGTAGCCACGCTGGAAATGGCAGAAGGATTAAACCAGCCTGCAAAACTGCGTCTGGCAAAAGTGCTGCAGCATCCTCTTTCAATCGAAGAAAAATTTCGTACCCATAAAGAATTGGCCCGCTTGCTCGATAAAATGGGGGAATATGACCTGGTATTTAGCCATCTGACTGCAGCAGGTGAATTGTCAGGCCAATTGCCGGAGCTACAAAAGCAGGATCCCATGCGGGTTCCCAACATGATTGAAACGAATATAAAGGGATTTGATCAGGCATTGCTTAACCGCTGGCCGCCAGCTTCACTTAATCAGGATAATCAAGATAATCGGGCTCCCATTTTTTTAATCGGTTTTATGCGTTCAGGCACCACGCTTACCCAGGAGGTTCTGGGAGGACACCCCGATATTTTCGTTGCCGATGAAACCGACCTGATTTATTCAGTTTCCCAAGAACTTGAGCGCATGGTTCCCTACGCCAAGTCGCAGCCGGAAAGACTTCGCACACTTGATCTAGTGGGCGTAAAGCATTTACGGCAATTTTATTGGGACAGGGCGAATAAGCTATCGGGAGACAAATTAAGCCATCAAAGATTTCTGGATAAAACCACGATGAACACGCTGGACCTGGGACTGATCAATTGCCTGTTTCCCGATGCCAAAGTTATTTTCGTGATCCGAGACCCAAGGGATGTCTGCTTAAGCTGTTTTATGCAAACCATGACGCCGGCACCTTCTACTGTGCAATTGCTGACGTGGGAAGGCACGGCACATTTTTATGCGCAGGTAATGAAGTGGTGGCAGCACATCAAAGCCTTTATGCCCGCCCCTTATCTTGAATTTTGTTACGAGGATGCGGTCACTGATTTTGAAACTACATTTAAAACAGTATTCGAATTTCTTGAGCTAGACTGGGACCCTTCGGTAATCGATTTCCACCGCCGGGCGATAGGCAAACAGATTAACAGCCCCAGCTTCAGTCAGGTTTCGCAACCGCTCTATACTTCATCGGTTGCCCGCTGGCAGCCCTATGAAAAAGAATTTGAAGCCGTTGCCGAACAGCTTCAGCCTTATATTGATGCGTTTGGCTACGGAAACCGGACACTGTAAAAATTAAGTATCTAGTGAAACCTACCCACTCAATTCAAAGCGGGCGAGTAGTTACAAAATCAGTTCAATTTTGCCGAATCAAAGATCGGCCAGATTGCCTTTGGTTTCCAGCCACAACTTTCTGTCCGGAGCGCGTTTTTTCGCGAGTAGTAAATCCAGTTGGGCCCGGGTCTCATCGCCCTCCTCAACCGTCAGCTGAACCAGTCTGCGCGTATCCGGATTCATCGTTGTTTCGCGCAATTGACTTGGGTTCATTTCGCCCAAACCTTTAAAGCGTTGTACGTTGATTTGACCTTTCAGTTTTTCAGCTTTGATACGATCAAAAACGCCCTGCCGCTCAGACTCATCCAGGGCATAAAAGACTCTTTTGCCTATATCAATACGGTACAGAGGCGGCATTGCAACAAACACATGCCCGGCGTTTACCAATGCGCTGAAGTGCTGATAAAACAGGGCGCAAATCAATGTCGCAATATGATTTCCGTCAGAATCGGCGTCTGCCAAAATACAAATTTTGCCATAACGCAAATTCTGCAAATCATCAGACCCCGGATCCATACCTATTGCAACAGCGATATCATGAACTTCCTGAGACGCCATGACCTGATTATTCTCAACTTCCCATGTATTTAAAATCTTGCCCCGCAACGGCAAAATGGCCTGAAACTCCTTGTCTCTGGCTTGCTTGGCAGAGCCGCCGGCCGAATCACCCTCCACTAAAAACAATTCGGACCGGGTAATATCCTGTCCCGAACAATCCGCTAATTTCCCTGGTAACGCAGGTCCTGCGGAAATCCTTTTACGGATGATCTTTTTACTGGCTTTTAAACGCTTTTGAGCATTATTGATGATCACTTCAGCGATTTTTTCGCCTTCCGTAGGGTGCTGATTCAACCAAAGACTGAAGCCGTCTTTAGCCACACCGGAAACAAAGGCAACGCATTCTCGTGAACTCAAACGCTCTTTGGTTTGCCCGGAAAACTGGGGATCTTCCAGCTTGACCGACAAAATGAAATGGCAATTTTCCCAGACATCTTCGGGCGCCAATTTAACACCACGCGGCAACAGATTACGGATATCGCAAAATTCACGCATCGCTTCGGTCAGACCGGCTCTCAATCCATTAACATGCGTGCCGCCCTGAGCGGTAGGCACCAGATTGACATAACTTTCATTCAACGATTCAGTGAGACTCTCAGCCGTCCAGACGATTCCCCATTCCACCGCCTCATGATCGGCGCTCATTTTGCCCATAAACGGCGGATCAGGGCAGAATTCGACATTGCCGATGCTGTCCAGTAAATATTCCTTCAACCCGTCCTGAAAACACCACTCCCAGCATTCTTCTGTCGCTTCGGACTTCAAGGTAATGGCCAACCCCGGACAAAGCACAGCTTTTGCGCGAAGGACATGTTTTAGACGATTGACAGAAACCTTATTGGAATCAAAATATTTAGCATTTGGCCAAAACTTGACTGAGGTACCCGTGGCGTTCTTGGACACGGTTCCGGTTTCAACCAGATTGCTTTGCTTTTCCCCATCGGCAAAAGCCATGTGATACAGCTTACCGTTACGCTTGACTTCAATGTCCAGCCGGGCAGAAAGCGCATTCACGACAGACACGCCCACGCCATGCAAACCACCGGAAAACTGATAATTTTTATTGGAGAACTTACCGCCCGCATGAAGCTGAGTCAAAATGACTTCAACACCGGGAATACCCTGTTCGGGATGAATATCTACCGGCATGCCGCGGCCGTTGTCGCTGACCAGGATACCTCCATCCGTAGCCAAAACCACCTCGATACTATTGGCAAAACCGGCAATGGCTTCGTCTACACTGTTATCGACCACTTCCTGGACCAAATGATTCGGTCTTGTGGTATCCGTATACATACCGGGACGCTTACGAACCGGCTCCAAACCGCTAAGAACCTCAATCGCGGCGGCATTATAATCATTACCCATACTTCCTAATCACTCGCTGTCCAAATTCATATATAATGCGTTGTTTAATTAGAACATCGTATCATCAATTCATTTTTATCTACATGCCGAAAAAAAAATCCGCAAGCCTCTTCGAAGAATCCTTAGCCGAACTGGAAAAACTGGTCGAACAAATGGAGAAAGGTGATCTGCCTTTGGAAGAGGCTTTACAATCGTTCGAACGCGGCGTCAACCTGACCCGTACCTGCCAAAAAGCCTTACAGGAAGCCGAACAAAAAGTTCAGATTTTATTAGAAAAAAACGGCAAGCAAACCCTGGAGCCCTTTACCGATGAGTAATGCACTGAAAGAATACCTTATTTTTTGTCAAAATCGCGTAGAGCGTGCCCTGGAAAACCGTTTACCCAGTGAAAACGTCTTGCCCAAAAAATTACATGAAGCCATGCGCTATTGTGTTCTCGACGGCGGCAAACGGATGCGGCCTATGTTGACTTACTGTACCGGTAAAACCCTGGGTCTGGCACCTGAGGGTCTGGACGGCGCAGCTTGTGCAGTCGAATTGATTCATGTGTATTCGTTAATCCACGACGATCTGCCCGCCATGGATGATGATGACTTAAGACGAGGCAAAGCGACCTGCCACATAGCATTTGATGAAGCCACCGCCATTCTGACCGGGGATGCGCTGCAGGCGCTGGCCTTTAAATTGCTGGCCGATGATCCTACCTTGAAAACCGATGCGGAAGGCCGGCTCAAAATGATTCAATGCCTGGCAAAAGCCAGCGGTTCACAAGGCATGGTGGGGGGGCAAGCAATCGATCTTGAATCGGTAGGCAAAAAGTTGACCGTACCCGAATTGGAAAATATGCACATCCACAAAACCGGCGCACTGATTCGCGCGAGCGTCAACATGGCAACGCTTGCGAAACAAGGTCTGGACTCTAAAACAGCCGATAGCCTGGATCATTATGCCAAATGTATCGGGTTGTCATTTCAGGTAAAAGACGACATTCTGGACGAAGAAAGCGATACAGCCACACTTGGCAAAACCCAGGGTAAAGATAAAGACAACGATAAACCCACTTATCCGGCTTTGTTGGGTATGGCTGGCGCCAAACAAAAAGCCCAGGAATTACACCAGCTGGCGATTGACAGTTTGAGCGTGTTCGGCAGCGAAGCCGATTTATTGCGCGACCTGTCGTTGTATATTATCCAAAGGGATCATTAAACCCAAAAATGCGGTTTTAGCTATGCTGTTCGTGCCTGACGAGTCATTCAGACAGAACGGCCAAACACCCGCAGCATAGCTTGCCATTGCCGCCCAAAACTCTGCCCTCCCCTTCGATAGCTTCAGCACGACGAGGAGTTTATTCCACTTTATAAATCTTTCCGGGTTAATTCCGACTTGAATACTCGGTTATTAATCTGCATAATCGTTTGCTTTATTCTCATTGGGCACCTGGCAAGCCAGTGAGCAAAGGGGTTCGACCGCCCTGCATGACCTGAGCAATCAAGCAGGGTTAGCCACTGTTATTTGGCTTATGACACTGGACCCAATAAACAATTAAAACGCTTTATCAAGATTCGGCGCACACACAAGAATGGATTAATTCATGAAAATCACTGGTAACTATCCGATACTGGACACCATTAAATCCCCTGCGGATGTTCGGCTCCTACCCAAAAGCAAACTCAAACCACTAGCCGCCGAACTGCGTGAATTTCTGACGCACACGGTGAGTATCTCGGGCGGCCATTTCTCGGCGGGTCTGGGCACAGTGGAGCTAACGGTGGCGCTGCATTATGTGTTTGATACGCCGTCCGACCAGCTGGTCTGGGATGTGGGACATCAGGCTTATCCGCATAAAATCCTGACCGGCCGGAAAGACCGCATGACGACGATCCGAACCCGGGACGGCATTTGTGCGTTTCCCAATCGTGCCGAAAGTGAGTACGATGCGTTCGGGGTCGGCCATTCCAGCACGTCGATCAGCGCGGCGTTGGGCATGGCGATTGCTTCCCGCCTGAAGGGCGAAAACAAGCAGATGGTGGCGATTATCGGCGACGGCAGTATTACCGGCGGCATGGCTTTTGAGGCGATGAATCATGCGGGATCGCTGGATGCCAATCTGCTGGTCATTTTGAATGATAATGACATGTCGATTTCGCCCAATGTCGGCGCGATGAACAATTATCTGACCAAGATTTTATCGAGCAAGTTGTATTCGTCGATGCGCGAGGAAAGTAAAAAAGTCTTGAGCAGCATGCCCAGCGTCTGGGAACTGGCGCGCAAGACCGAGGAGCATATGAAAGGCATGATTGTGCCGGGTACCTTGTTCGAGGAATTGGGCTTTAATTATATCGGTCCTATCGATGGTCATGATCTGGATATGCTGGTGTCGACGCTGGACAATCTGAAACGGATTTCCGGCCCACGCTTTTTGCATATCGTAACCAAGAAAGGCAAAGGCTATCCGCCGGCTGAAAAAGACCCGCTCGCTTACCATGGCGTTCCGGCTTTCGATCCGGCCAAAGACTGCCTGCCCAAATCGGCGCCTTCCCCGCATCCCACCTATACCCAGGTATTCGGCACCTGGTTGTGTGATATGGCGGCCCAAGACTCACGCCTGCTGGGCATTACGCCGGCGATGCGCGAAGGTTCAGGCCTGGTTGAGTTTTCCCAACGCTTTCCGGAGCGTTATTTTGATGTGGCGATTGCCGAGCAACATGCGGTGACGCTGGCGGCCGGTCAAGCCTGCCAAGGTGCCAAACCGGTGGTGGCGATCTATTCGACGTTTTTACAACGGGCTTATGATCAATTGATTCATGACGTGGTGCTGCAAAATCTGGATGTGTTGTTTGCCCTGGACCGCGCCGGTCTGGTCGGACCCGACGGCCCGACCCATGCGGGCAGTTTCGATTACAGCTACATGCGCTGTTTGCCCAATATGCTGATCATGGCGCCGGCCGATGAAAACGAATGCCGGCAAATGCTGACCACCGGATTTCTGCACCCCGGCCCTGCGTCGGTGCGCTATCCTCGCGGCAAAGGCCCGGGTGTGGCGATTGAGCCAGCATTGACCGGCCTGCCTATCGGCAAAGCACAAATTCGCCATGAAGGCGGCCGTATTGCGGTACTGGCCTTCGGCAGCATGGTGGCTCCGGCTGAAGAAGCCGGCAAGCAGCTCGGTGCGACCGTGGTCAATATGCGCTTTGTCAAACCCATGGATGAAAGCCTGATACTGGAACTGGCCAAAAGTCATGATGTGTTGGTCACGGTTGAAGAAAACGTCATTGCCGGTGGCGCAGGCAGCGGCGTGAATGACTTTTTACAGGCGCAGAGAATCCTGATGCCGGTCTTGAATATCGGTCTGCCCGATGCGTTCATCGAACAAGGCACCCGCGAAGAGCTGCTGGCGTTATGCGGTCTGGACACCGCCGGTATAAAGGCGGCTATCGAGCAGTTTTGTGCGTGACAGGAACAGGTAGACCTTGCCTTAAAAGCCAGGGATGGCTTTGCCGACTGCATCTTACTGATTAAAATCGTATGAGCTTTCCTTGATGGCCCAAATTTTCACCATCACAGCCAATACGGCAATCGACCACGTCATTGAAGTCGAACATCTGGGTCAATCCGACAATCTGCAAGCACGATCCAGTGTCGAATTTGCTGCGGGAAAAGGCGTCAATGTTGCCAAAACACTTGAATCGCTAGGTTGCCCGATCACCGCTCTGGGTTTTGTTGGACAGGATTCGCTTAATCTGTTCAAGCAACTTGAATCACAGTATCTTAAGACCGGCTTTATTGAGGTTTCCGGTAGAACACGGACGAATCTGACGCTCATTGATACCGCAAACCAAAAAGAGCTGCATATCCGCACCCCCGGTTATTGCGTCACTCCTGAGGATCAAGAAAAACTGATTCAACAAATCAAAAGCCTCATCCGCAAAGACGATATTGTCATATTATCAGGAAGCCTGCCGCCTGGAACTTCCGATTATTTTTACCGGCAGTTAATTGAAATATGCCATCTCCAATCGGCTATTACTTTGCTGGACACTAGCGGAGCCGCTTTACAAAACGGCATAGTCGCTCGGCCATATTTAATCAAACCCAACCGACATGAGTTGGCAAAACTGGTCAATCGACCCCTGATGACGGAAACCGACTATCTATCAGCAGCAAGATCAGTCATTGACCAAGGTGTTCATTGGGTAGTTGTTTCCAGAGGTTCAAAAGGAATCATTGCCATCAGCCGGACAACGGCTACCTTCATCCGCCTCCATCCATCGCCAAGCACCCCACTATGCAGCGTTGGCTGTGGCGATACGCTACTGGCAGGAATCGCTTATGCCATGTTAAATCAGTATGATCCATTAGAAACCTTCCGCTATGGCGTAGCCTGTGCAACGGCTAACCTGACTAATTTAGAACCAGGACGCATTGACAAAGAAGCCGTGCCGCATCATCTGAACCGGCTGACTATGGATCAACTGAAGCTATCGTAATTATTACTATAAGCCCGGAAAGAATGGGGTTCACCCCGGCACGGTTGCCGGGATCCAGAAGCCATGGATGGCGTTGGACTTTCATATCGACGGGACCTGGATTCGCTTACGCGGCCTAACGGGATCCAGGCGTGAACTCTGATTCAAATCAAATTGGCTGAAGGTTCAAAGTAATCAGGAAGTTTTATTTCAAAAAAGTCTCTCGCAATGAGATGATCTGAATCGGGGTCCGCATCCCCGTCCCTGATTAACCATGTTGTCTTGTATCCGGCGGCTTTAGCGGCATCGAGCTCCTCTTTAATATCCGATAAAAACAGAATATCGATAGCCGGTAACCCGATTTGATCGGCTATGGCCAGGTAAGAATCCCGCTCCTTTTTACCGCCAATTTGTGTATCAAAATAACCTGAAAATAAAGCTGTCAAATCACCGTATTCGGTGTGACCAAACAACAGCTTTTGAGCATAAACGGAACCTGAAGAATAAACATACAGAGAAATACCTAGTTCTTTCCATGCCGTAAGACATTGATGAGCATCTTCATAAAGATGGCCTTTAAAATCGCCAGTTTGATAGCCGTGTTCCCATATCAAACCTTGTAGCGATTTAAGCGGAGTTATCTTCTGATCAAGATCTATCCAGCTAATAAATTGATCAATAAGCCCGTCAATATCAGTTTTTTTGCCTAGCAGTTGCTCTGCATCGGTCAATATTTTTTTAACGTCCGGCTGAGCGGCATGGCCTCTGACAAAATCAGCCACGTGTTGCCGGGAATACGGAAACAATACCTCTTTAACAAAAGACAGAGATGAAGTGGTGCCTTCGATATCAGTCACTATGGCTTTAATCATGACAATTCGGCTGCAAACTGGTCCAAAGTGGGGAACTGAGCGGCGATAGGATCTCCCGTAAATTGAGCCACCCAGCCTTCCTGCGTGGTAAACAGACGGATACATTTAAAGTCGGGCAACTCTCCCATATCAAACCAATGCCGAGTGCCTGCCGGTACGCTGATCAAATCGCCTTGTTCGCAGAGCATGGCATATACTTTATCGTCTACATGCAAACAGAAAAGCCCACGGCCTTTTATAAAAAACCGTACTTCAAAATCTTCATGCACATGTTCTGAAAGGAATTTAGTGCGCAGGCCTTCCTTGTCAGGATGACCGGCGTTCATACTGATTAAATCTACTGATTGAAAGCCGTATTCTTTTTTTAATTGCTCTATAGACTGCTTGTAGGCACTAAAAACAGTGTCCTGATCGGCAGTATCGGCCAATGGAAATGCGGCATTCCATCGTTCGAATCGAACGCCCAGCGAAGCCAGCTGTTGCTGAATATCGTCAAAGTCAAAATAAGTTGTTTTTTGTTGGGGCTGTTCTTCTTGGTAAACAGATAATGCGCTCATGGCAGTTGAACTCCGTACAGTTTAATTTCACATTCAAATAAAAATTCCAGTGCTTCGACATGCAGTAATGCCTCAGCGATATCCTTACCCCAGGTGTAAAACCCATGACCGGCAATGATGTAGGCATGAATCGGATCGTTTTGATCCATATAGCTTTCAACTTCGGCGGACAAACGTGCGATATTTTGATCATTCGCAAAAACAGGCACAACCGTTTGGGTTTCATGGGTGTCGATACCGGCCAGGGCTTTCAGTAATTCGTAATTTTTCAATACCAGCGCCGATTTGAATAACCGAGATATCAGCATCGAACTTTGGGAATGAGGATGCAAAACGCACCGAACTTGCTCAAAGCGCTTATAAATTGACGTATGCAACAGCGTTTCGGCAGAGGGTTTCTTGCCGTCCAACGATTGCCCCATGCTGTCTATCAACATGATATCGTCTTCTACCAGCCGCCCTTTGTGGCGGCCGGAAACAGTAATAGCTATATTTCCATCGGAAAGCCTCGCCGAAAAATTTCCACTGGTAGCAGGTACCCAGCCTTTACTGTCGATAAAACGGCCCGCTTCAATCAACTGTTGCGCCTTTGCCAGAAATTCGTTGTTGTGTATCATCGTCTATAAAAAATGCTCATAGTCACTATGGCTTCTATTCTACCGCAGAATCAGAAATACTTGTTTTACAGATCAACCCTGTAACCAATCATGTTATAACCTGAATGACAAACTGCTTTTTGATAAATACATCGGCCAAGCTGCACGATCAGTAAATCGGCAGCCAAGAACATTTCCGTTCATTTTATCCTGACTTCCACTTTCTTTATTTAATGATAAAAAACCGCCTTACATCCTTCAGTCTCCTGCTATTTCTTATCACGATTCTTATTGCGCTGGATGTCTCAGCTATTGAAACTGTGGTGCTCGATGACATTTCGGCACTTGACGAACAGACATTGGAATTAAAAATCGAAGCCTTAAATGCCAATCAGGATCTTGATGAAAGCACGAAAGCCAGGGTAATCAAGCATTACCGTTCGATTAAAGACAACAGGCTTAATAATCAACGATTTAACGAATTGACGGACGCCTACCAAAAAGACATGAAAGAGGCGCCGCATAAAATAAAAGCATTATCAGAGGAAATTACTCATCTTCAAAGCAAGCTGAATGAACCTATAAAAAATGATTTTTACACTATCCCTCAAGAAGAACTGGAACAACGCTTACTGATCGAAAAAGGAAAAATCAGCGATTTAGAGGAGCAAATAAAAATAATTGAAGGCCGTCTGGTTACTGAAAATAACCGCTCCAATTTGATACGGCTTGAAACGGTCAAAGCAAGACAGGACATCGAGGAATTATCAAAACGCCTGACATCACCTGCAAGAGCAGGAGATTCAATCCTTGAATCGGAGGCGCTGAAACACTATTTAAATTCCAGCATCACCTCCCGAACGGCTGAAATTAAACTCCTGGAATTGGAGGCGATCAGCCAGCCGGTAAGAATTGAGGTGCTCAATACCGAATTACGTTTACTGGACCTTAAGAAAAACCTACAAATACCCGTTGTCGGTGCGATTGAAGCCTTGATAGCTGAGCGGAGGCAGGAAAAAGCCAGAGAGATTCAAGAAGCGCTTGATCAGGCAGAACAGGAAATCGCCGGCAAACACCCTGTTATCCAGACGATAACGCGTGAAAACATCCAATTCAGTCGGGATCTGCAGGCAGTCAATCAAAAAATAGAACACTATATCGAGCTCAAAACGAAAATTGAAACGAAGACCAGCGAACTTGATTCCGATTTCAAAAGCGCCGAGCGTAAAATCAGCCTCGCCGGATTAAGTCCCGCACTGGGCAAAATCCTGAGAGAACAACGCAGAAACCTCCCCTCAGCGGATAAATTTACTGTTCGATCCGATACGATACAAGAAGAAACCGCCTTAACCAGTCTTAATTTATTCAAAGTAGAAGACAAATTAAAATCACATACGGATATCAATATTGTATTAAGCGAGTTAATGGACCAACTCGTTGCGCCGTCATTACCCGGTAATGAAAGAATGATGATTCAGGCCGAGTTGAGAGTGCTGTTGAACAATCAAACGGAAATACTCAATCGCCTGACCTCTGCCTATACGTCTTATCTGCGCTCCTTGAGTGATTTCGATTTTGCCCGTCAGCAATTGTTCGGCCAGTCTGAAAAATTTGCCAATTTTCTTGATAAACGCCTTTTGTGGGTGCCCAGCTCCAACCCCATTGGACTTAACTTTATTGCGGGGCTTTATCAAGCCTCAATTTGGCTATTGTCGCCTCATCAATGGTTCGGATTAATCAAGGATTTAGGTTATAGCGTCAGGGAAAATCTGTTTTTTGCCATTCTGGCTCTGATGAGCATAGTGGTTCTTCGCATGCTTAAAGCTTGGGCCAAAACCGAATTGGCGGCCACGACAGAAAAAATTGAAAAAATCTATACGGACGGTTTTAACCTTACGATTAAAGCCTTAGTCTGTACGCTTATTCTGGCCAGCCAAATGCCCTTGCTGTTTTTTTATGCAGGCCTTTTTCTTATGCTGCCCGGAAATGTCTCCGAGTTTAGTAACGCAATAGGCACAGGACTTAGCGCAGCAGCTATCCCTTATTTATTAATACAGTTTTTTTACAAGCTTTTTCGTCCTCAGGGCATTGCTCATAAACATTTTTTGTGGCGTGAACAAACTGTAAAACAGGTCAGTAAAGAATTACGCTGGGTTCGCTATATAGCTGTACCCTGTTTTTTTCTGATTGCAGTTGGAACGCCTTTACCCTACTCAAGCATCAGCGATCACTTAGGGCGTTTGGCGCATATTATTGTTATGTTCTCACTCGCTCTGTTTTTAGGCCGCTTGCTGAAACCTAATAACGGTTTATTGACCCATTTAATCCTGGAAAATAAAAATGGCTGGCTGACTCGATTACGTTTTTTTTGGTATCCCGGCATCGTAGTCACACCTTTGATTATCGCCGGTTTTGCTATCGCAGGTTATTACCTGAGCGCGCTGGAATTACAACACAAACTGATTGTCACCCTCAGGCTGATCATGGCAAATCTGCTGATTCACGAACTGGTCGTGCGGTGGTTAACCTTGGCCAATCGTCAATTGGCATTAAAAAATGCCCGGCAAAAACGCAAAACAGCCGCCGCACAAATTTCGAAACCCGCCGGCGGGTCCAGCGACGATCCTATTATTCCCATTGACGAACAATTGCTCGATATTCCCAAAATCAACGCCCAAACCAAAACTTTGCTCAGCGTCTTTATCGGTTTCAGTTTGATCGTCGGCATATGGATGATCTGGCGCGATATTCTGCCTGCATTTTCATTCATGGATAACATTGTCTTATGGCAGCACCTGCAAATCATCGATAGTCAGGAAACTATTCAACCGGTTACCTTGACGAACCTGCTATTGGCCGGACTTTATATGTTTGTCGTTATCGTTGCCGTTAAAAACTTTTCAGGGCTGATGGAATTAATGATTTTCAGGCAGATATCGGCCGAAGCGGGAACGCGATATGCTGTCAACCAGCTTGCCCAATACGGCCTGATGGCTATCGGCTTTATCATCATCGCCAATGAATTGGGAGGCAGCTGGTCTCAGGTCCAATGGCTGGTTGCTGCGCTCAGTTTGGGCTTGGGTTTTGGTTTGCAGGAAATATTCGCCAACCTGGTTTCAGGGATTATTATCCTGTTTGAACGTCCGATCCGTGTCGGGGACACTGTAACCATAGGCGATATCAGCGGCAAAGTCAGCCGCATTCAAATGCGGGCAACAACTTTGACTGACTGGGATCAAAAAGAACTTATCGTGCCCAATAAAACATTTATCACCGGACAAATGATCAACTGGACGCTCACCGACCAGATTACCCGTGTGGTTATTCCTGTAGGAATTGCTTATGGGACAGATATAGAACTGGCCCATAAAGTAATGATAGAAACTGTCAAATCGACGCCACGAGTGTTGGTCGAACCCGAACCCAATGTTTTGATGGTTGGATTTGGAGCCAGTTCATTAGACTTTTCGATACGGATCTACGTCAGCGACTTATCCGGGCGATTGGCTGCTACTCATGATTTACACATGCGGCTCATTAAGGCTTTCAAAGTACATAACATTGAAATCCCTTTTCCCCCCCAACGCGATATCCATATAAAAACAACCCCACCCGGCGCATTTAATAGTCCGGCTATTGAACAAAACCTGCCCTCTCCTGCTGACGCTTCTATCAAAAACGGCATTCAACATGAATGAAATCAATACTGATAAAAAAAGAGACATTATTTGTCACTGCACTGGCACGACTGAAGAAAAAATCAAGGAACTTATAGAGAGCTGCGTCGATAGCCTCGACAAGCTATCAAGAAATACAGGCGCCTGCTCAGGTTGCGGGGCCTGTGAAACTTCTATAACTGATCTGTTAGCGGCTGCCGGCGTTGAGCTAATGACATCAACAAGATGATGTTTGCCGGATTTGTAGTCTTGAAAAACGGGGAAAGTTGTAAATATTAAGCCTAGGTTGCATGCTTTTCGCAACCCAGCAATTATCATCATGACCTTGACTGTTGGGTTGGCTATCGTCAACCGCAACCTACGTTGCATTCCTTGCTCATCATGTCGGGTAACGCACATGACCTTGTTTTATTGAAACTCTGGATAAGCCGGTTTGAATTATGGGGCTTGGTTCAATGGTCCCTCGTAGGTTGGGTTGCGCGCATTTCGCAACCCAACAATTAACGCCATGACCATGAAAATTGGGGGGCTATCGCTAACCTCAACCTAGCTGCATCATCTTTGTTTTCTTGCTCGGCTGAGTAGTCACGAAAATTTTACAATTTGTATAATACGTCGTTGGCTTTATCACGGTCTCTAGGATCTGCTTTGATAGTTCTGTCCTGATTCATCCGCTCCTGGCCAAACTTGCTGATCATGTCTTCCCAGGAAGAATATTGTTCATATTCCTTGAAACCCTGGCTTTTACGCTGATCGTATATTTCTTTACCTAACAAAATAATTTCATCAGGATTTTTTCCATCCACGGCATCCAGGAAGGCTGACTCGTCTTTATTAGCATCCCTGATTGTCCAAAATGATACTTCAAATTGAATCCGTTTCTCCTGTGGTAAACGCTCTTTCATCATTTTCACCGATCGAAAAGCGGTGCTACTGTTTCGACCATTGATTTCACTACCGCTACCGCAACCAAAAAGGGATAAAGCGCTAGCAAGCATCAATAAGATAGAAAATTTCCTCATAAAGTTAACCTCAATTCGTTGTCTGGTGATCTGCTATTGTTATTATGTCCGTAATCAGGCAATCACTGATTCATTCAGCTCTTGCCGCAGTGTTCTCTGCACTGTTTGCATCAATGACCGGGCGTTATCGATGCTTAATGTCTACAGTAAATTATTTACCATAGCGGCACGCTGAAAATTCGAAACCTGAGTTTCAGCGTGACTTGGAAAATACTGACTTCCGCAGCATTTTCTAAATACATGATTTGTTTAACGCGAACCGAATTAAACACAGTAAAATGTTCGTCGATTATAAACCTAAGCCACTTCTATATGCTGGAATTTATTAAATTACTCAAGCAGCGCTACCAACAAGTCTCAGCGCACGATAAAAGTGACAATGAGAAAACATTCTATCAGCAAAAAATCGATCAGCTAGTTCTCGCTGAAGCTTTTATTCGTAAAACAAATTTCATCAATTCACCCTCAGCATTTCCAGCCAATATTGCCGTAATTGGCCCAACCCAAGCCGGAAAAAGCACACTGGTTAATTTGTTGCTGGGCGACAACTGCGCCGGTGTCAGCCCTCTGGCCGGTTATACCGTTCATGCCCAAGGTTTTTACCATCAGTTAGCTTCGCACGATTGCACGCATTTACAGCACTATTTTGGTCATTATGAACAAGTATTGCCTTCTCAGCTTTCCAAAGATCGTTACGACTGCTATTCATTGAGCGAGTCTCAAGGCGAATCCAAACTACTGTCGCCCTGCATTATTTGGGATACGCCGGATTTTGACTCGATTGATGCCTCCGGTTATAGCGAGAGCTTACTGCGCACCATCGCGCTTGCGGATGTGCTCGTCCTGGTCGTCAGCAAGGAAAAATACGCCGATCAGTCCGTCTGGACCATGATGCGTGAACTGGAAGCGTTTGATCAGCCGACACTTATTGTTGTCAATAAATTACCTGAAGGGTCCGAAGCGGTCATTACCGCCTCACTCAAACAAAAATGGCTAAGCGCCAGAACCGACGCTGTGCCCGATATCATTCCACTGTTATATCAGCCTCAGGGAAGGACGCTGCAATGGCCTGCTCACGCCCAATCAGCCGTTAAGGAAGCTATCCGTCTCGCCACTCGCCGTAAACCCGCAGAACTGGCCAAACAGTTTATTAAAGTCCATTGGCAGGACTGGCTGGAACCGGTCATTGCAGAACATGAAGCTTATCAGCAATGGGCTAGCCTGGTTGATGAACTGACTGAACAAGCACTCCATCACTATCAGCGTGATTATCTTAATCATCCGCATCATTACGAGACTTTTCAACACGCCTTAGCCTCTTTATTGACCCTGCTTGAAATTCCGGGACTGGACAAGGCGATTTTCAAAACACGCCAGATATTGACCTGGCCCATAAAAAAATTGGGCCGATTGACGCAGCGCCGCCCTCCACTCACCAGCAGCAGTCACGAAGTCATGCTGTTGAATCAGCTGGCTGAACATATTCTGATTCAATTGGCCGAGCAATTATTCGATAAAGCAGGGCAAAATGAAACCCGCCTGTGGTGGAAAAGTGCCAACGGACTGTTAAGACAACACCGCAAGGCCATGCTTGCCCAATTCAGCCAAGCGGTGGACCATTATCATATAAATTTTCAAGTGGAAGTGGACACCGCCGCTCAACGGCTTTACACGAAATTAAAAGAACAACCGTTTGTGCTCAATAGTCTTAGAGCTACGCGCGCAACCACTGATGCGGCCGCCATAGCATTATCTCTGCAATTCGGCGGTATTGGCCTGCATGATTTACTGATTGCCCCGGCAATGTTTTCGGTCACCTCTTTATTAGCTGAAAGCGCGATCGGCAGTTATGTCAATAAAGTGCAGGCAGAATTAAAAATCAAGCAATTGCACACGGTTAAACACACCTTGTTTTTCGACTACCTTCAAAAACAATTGTACGCGCTGCCTGAGCAGATCAATCTGGATGTGCATTTCAACATCACCCCACATCAACTCGAAATGGCCGAACAACAACTAAGAGAAAAACCGCATGGATTACGATTACTCTGAATTGATTCAACACACGAAAAGCTGGATCAGCCTGGTGACCGATGAAGGCTGGATTGACGCTAGCTGTGCCAAAACGCTGAATGATCTGGAAGCGGCAAACCCCGAAAACCTGCTCTCGCATCCGCAGTTTCGGCCACTTATCGTTGCTTTTATGGGCGGCACAGGCGTTGGAAAAAGCACACTGCTCAACCGTCTGGCCAATCAGGCTATTGCCAAAACAGGACTGGAAAGACCCACATCCAAAGAAGTCACGGTTTACTGTCACAAAGATGTTCAACTCCAAAAACTGCCCGACTCGCTGCCCTTGGATAAAATCCGTATCGCAACGCATGATGAATCCGGTAAAAAAGCGGTGGTATGGATAGACATGCCGGATTTCGACAGTGTCGAAGCGCATAACAAGGAAATCGTCATGGGCTGGTTACCCCATATTGACTTGCTGATTTATGTGGTCAGTCCGGAACGCTACCGCGACAATAAAGCCTGGCGTCTTCTGCAGAGTGAAGGCGCCCGGCATGCCTGGGTCTTCGTAATGAATCAATGGGACCGGGCAGACAGCATCCAGCTGAACGCGTTCAAGCAACAATTGGGCAGCGCGGGATTTACCGATCCCCTGGTCTTTAAAACGGCTTGCGGCATTGAAATGCCCGATGATTTTCCAACACTGCAAGCCACGATTGAGACAATGGCGACCGAACGCACCATACAACAACTTCAGCAACGGGGCATTCGCGTCAGAAAAGAAGCAATGCATGAATTGTTGTCCGGCTGCATCGGCCAATTAGGAACTGAACAGGCTTTTTCAACCTTAACGGAGCATTGGCAAACCGTGTGGAAAAAAACCGCACAAACGCTAACGACAGGCATGGAGTGGCCTATCGTGCAAATGGCCAGGCATTATGCAGAAAAAGCTCAAATGCCAGGACCCAAAGGGCTGTCGCTGTGGGATGATTGGGCACAAACACTTTACGAAGATGGGCTGGATGAGCTTCTGATTCAGGCCTACTCACAAAATCTGGCGACTGCGCCACTCAAACAACAGCTTTTGCCTCTGCGGACTCGAGCGCCAAAGATTCTCCATGAGCAGGTTGAATTATCGCTGCGGCAAGCACTAGCCAAACCGGGCCACGCCATGCAAAGATTTTTTTTAAAGTTTCTGCGAATAGCTGAATTTATTCTGCCGCTGACAGCCATGGGCTTAGTCGGCTACGAAGTCTTACACGGGTATTACAACAGCCATATCACACATACCCACTATCTGGGAACCGAATTTGCCATCCACAGCGTACTGGTAATCGCAATCACTTGGCTGGTGCCATTTTACCTGCACAAAAAACTATTACCCTCGGAAGAAAAAACCGCCCTCAACGGGTTGAGAAAAGGCGTATCGCTGGCCTTCAACCTGCTTGAAGCCGAGGTAATTCAAACCCTGGAACAAACCGATAAGCAGCGCCGACAACGGATTACCGATGGCAAAAAATTAATGACGCATTGCAAACAAGCAAACTCAGACTCAAAAGCTATCGGCAATAATGACCCGCTAGCCCGGATGCTGGTGGAATAGACTCTTTTTGATAGCCCGTTTTATTGGGTGTAGGTGCTTGATTTCAAAGGACGCATGAAACCATCCTTGGTGCTCTCTGCAACATCCCTGTTGCAGAAGCCTTTTCAATCAATCACCTACATCCTCTATTCCAAGGGGGCGAGTAGTTACGTTTTTTTACACAAAAACTTGAAATTGACTTTGGCACCCCAATATCAAGCCATGTAAAGGTTGGAAATAAATAAAGTTGAACTAAAAGCCAGCTTGTTAAACTAACCGATAGCGACTTTATCTTAATGAATCGGTCGATGGGTAAACCAAAATTTAAAGTTTGCTTATTGATCATTTGTTCTGATAGTATCGCAAAACACTAAGGGGGCGACATGGCTTCGACGTGGGTAGCGAAACCTTAAGTGCATGCCGAGCACAGTACAGCTCGTAAAACCTACTGAAAAAAAGTATTCGCAAATGACGAAAACTACTCAATGGCTTTAGCTGCCTAAAAACAGCTACCATTCCTTTGACTGTGTGTGCTTATGCGCGCAGAGTTCTTGAAGCTCTTCGGAGTCGAGGGGACGCTCAGAGGTCATATTACATAAGATCGTGCTGACGCTAGTCCGGAGCTGATGCCCTAAAACTTACGGAATCGCTGACAGTTTTCTTGGCCTGACGGGTAGCTGGCGGTTAAATCAAAAGTTCAGGATAAGCATGTAGATCTTGTGGCGGAGTACTTGCGGACGCGGGTTCAATCCCCGCCGCCTCCACCAAATTTTAAAGCTCAACTGGTTTCAGTTGGGCTTTTTTATTGCTTGTTACTACGGGCTCGAAGAGCTTCATTCGGGTTCCTGCGCACTTAAGTGACGACCATTTCACAGCTACACATGGCATTTTTCAGAATTTCTTTTTATACAAGTTAATTTTCCCATTAGAGTAAGTTTTTGAGATGCTTGGTTGTCTTACCGCTTAATTAATGAATCAAACAATAATCCATAAAATTACCTGGTTAATTGAACTCGATTGGTTTCAATTGAATCCCTGATTGTGGAGATGGCACTCTATATCCAATATCGAGCTAATTAAAAGTAAGCCGGTTAATGACATATAGGTGGCGAACATTTTTATCGTAATGGATTAAATCTGACCCGTTGAATTGATCTGCCGATTCTCCAAAAATCTGACAAATGGATTAATAAGTCCATTTTTCCTTTGATGTTCTTCAGGAGACAAAGAGATTAATGTAGATTTTATAGTTCATACGGCGGACAGTGTCCTCTCATTTAATGAGGAGTTCGTTAAGGCTACCAACAAAATTATGAAACTATCAGGCAAGGCCGGTTGGACATCCCTGTTTGGAAAGTTTCTGTCAAAAGCATTTATTTAATTGCGGGTCAGAATTGCTGCTTCATTGCAGAAAGTCTAATGCAAATATAATAGATAGATGCGGCCTTGCTCAAAGTTACCGAAGCTTGTTGAAAGTCCCAGAACATGAATGCCCCGCTCTCGATCCACCGGAAATCGCCCGGTCGGTGTGGACGATCTAAGCGCAGCAAATCGCAAAACCTGATGAAACGGCGCATCCATTATAAATCCGAAACCTTGCGTTTCATGACCGATCCCAATGTTCCCTTTACCAATAATCTGGGTGAGGAGGACATTCGTATGACCAAAACTCACCAGAAAATATCCCGCTTCATTGGCTCGCAAATTGCCGCCGATACCTTCTGTCGGGTGCGCAATCATCTAGACCTGCCGAAAAAACAACGTCTCGGCAAATCAGGCTTTGAATCTGCTGTTGGATGGCAAACTACCGGAATTTATTGCGTAATTCTTGTCAGGCTCGATGAATGATGAATAGTTACTTACATTCAACTCATAATGCAATCATAAATAACAAGATTTGAAAAAGGCTAGCTGCTATAGTTTCGTAAATAGTTAGAGAAAATTAATTCTTAATTATTATTACCATGAACGAATTATCCCTGATTTTAGATCGCAGTTATTCTTGATAACCTTTATATGCCAAATGAGTTTGCACAAATTATAGGAAATTCCGCACAGTTATCATCGCTTGGATTCGCTGTTATTAAAAAGGACGGAGTTCTCGCGTGCGCAAATCCTTCATTTTGTGAGATGTTTTCTATTACATCTCCCGAAGCTGCGGCCGGATGTGTTCTGGCTGAACACGTTTCGTCGCGTTTCCATTCAATTAACTCTGATTTGTCCAAAGCATTTGCCTGCCCTTCTCCGGGCATTATTGAATTGCGCTTTGAACGCGGCTCAGAGCCACTGACAATGCACATTGCCGCCGGCAATGATTTGCGGATGCTGGCAGTCAATCGAGTGCCAAAACCACTGGTAGATAAAATTTCACCAAATAACCTTGCGCACCAAGATCCTCTAACGGGCCTTGGCAACCGGATGATGTTAAACGATGAGATAGCAAACTGGCAACCCAGTGGTCCCGAGTCTTTATCACTGGCAGTGATCATGATTGACCTCGACCGCTTCAAGAAAATCAACGATACGCTGGGGCACGGTGCTGGCGATACTTTGTTAAAGCTGGTCGCCAAGCGCATACTATCCGCCACACGCGACAATGATACTGTGGTTCGGATGGGGGGTGATGAATTCGTGGTGCTACATACGATAGGCTTCCAGCCCATCGGCGCAATATCGGTCGCAAAGCGTATTGTCGAACTCATGAGTCGTCCCTTCCTAATAGAGGGTCAACAGGCCAATATAGGCGCAAGCGTCGGCATAGCCGCACTTAATCACGGCACCGATAACGTTGCCGAGTTACTAAAGCACGCCGATCTCGCTCTGTATGAAGCCAAAGCAGCCGGTCGTGGCATCGTCAAATTTTTTGAACCCGCACTCGCACAACGGGCAATGGACCGGCGCAATCTCGAGATCGATTTGAGTCGAGCCTTGGGACTGAAAGAATTTATTTTAATGTATCAACCCCAAGTCAATATGGCAGACGGCACTTTGCAGGGCTTTGAGGCGCTGATTCGCTGGCATAATCCAAAACGCGGCCTCGTGTCACCGGCAGATTTCATTCCATTAGCCGAACAAACGGGTGAAATCAATGCTATTGGTGAGTGGACTTTGCGCACGGCTTGTAAGGAGGCGATGAGTTGGGACGGCAATTTCTCAGTAGCAGTCAATGTATCGCCGATTCAGTTCGAAAACGAGGGTATCGTCGACATTGTTAGAAATGCTCTTGTAACCACTGGGCTAGCGCCTGAGCGGCTTGAACTCGAAATCACCGAAGGCGTCATGATGAAGGACTATGAGACTGCGCAGAAGCACCTTTGGGCTATCAAGAATATGGGGGTGGGTATTGCAATGGACGACTTTGGCACCGGCTATTCTTCACTCAGCTATCTAAACAGCTTCCCCTTCTCCAAAATCAAAATAGATCAATCCTTTGTGCGCGGAGAAAGCTCTCCAAAATCACGTGCACTGGTTCAGGCGATCATTAGCCTAGGTGCAAGCCTTAAAATGACCACCATTGCCGAAGGTGTGGAGACCAAAGAGCAGTTTGATGAGTTGGCTGCGGGGGGGTGTCTGTCTGCACAGGGTTATCTTATTAGCCGTCCCATTGCCACTAAGGCGATTGCCGAGTTTATCTCGGTTCTAAAAAACAAACCAAGTTAAAGGGTGAAAATAATGAATGCACCACTTTTTCGACTGGTATATATCAGCCGTAACGAAATTTCAGGCGACGAAGCAACCGTTCGTCGCGAAATTGACCAAATTCTGGCAAGTGCCCGAGTAAAAAATCCAATTGAGAACATCACGGGCGCACTCATGTTCAACGCTGGGTGCTTCGCTCAGGTTCTGGAAGGCTCGCATGATGAAATACAGAATACTTTCGAGCGTATTCAGTGTGATCCAAGACATTCACATGTCGTCATACTTGCATTCGAGCCAGCGTCGGAACGCAGTTTTTCTAACTGGTCCATGGCTTACCTTGGCACGAATTCTAATGCATCGGCCAAATTCGGAGACATCACCAATAAATCGGGTTTTGATCCCGCCCTATTGGAGGGTGATCACATATTTGATTTGCTTAAAGAGCACTTGATCGAGGCCGAATCGACCTCTCATTGATCGAACCCTGCAAGTTCAAGCTATGCGAGAGTTATAAAATTCTTGTCACATCTCTTTGTACCCCTGTGCCAATATGCCGCAATTACCAGTTTAAACTTTTTATGTAGCTTTAAAGGTAGGAGAGAATCATGAACAAATCGAAATCAGGGACAATGAAATCACCATAATTAACTGCGCCGGAGGGCCCTTTGGAAAGCTTTGCTAAGGCTTGCCCTTTAAATTTTTCAATATAACGGGTCTGCATTTTTTATAAACTTTAGAGGCGACAACTATCCTGACACGGTGGGTTTAACGATCGACTGCATGGATAATTGAGTTAGAGCAATGCAGGAACAATTGCCGAGAGAATATCAGGCTTTGATGGCTTAAAGGACCTTATCCACCGTGACTGCCTTACGTAAGTTCACTTTTGTTTAGGTGACCGATGGCTCCAGCTTCCTTCGAGGATTCAACAAACAAGCGCAATTTATTGCTGAGTCATTGAACCTAAAATGCAGAATTTAGCTTTAAACAACAGGCACTCGCTAAAGAGTCAAGTTAACTCGAAAATCTGCACCCAGCTTGATATACACACCCTATTCCTCATTATTGTTTCTGGTAAGTCCCAATCAGTTCGGCTTGTTCAAGAACGCGCCCTTTCATTGCGGCTTCAAGTTCTGCTTTAGAAGGCTGTTTGAGGTCGGGTAATACCAAATCCAGTGCATATATTTTGTGAAAATAACGATGCCTGCCAATCGGCGGACAGGGGCCTCCGTATCCTGTGCGCTTCCAATCATTTTGACCTTGCAGCGTCCCTGCCGGTAAACTCCCGGGTGCAACTGCCTTCGCCAATCCGGCCGCCGCTGGTGGAATATTATAGAGAATCCAATGCACCCAGGGCATTTTCGGCTTAGCCGGATCGGGCGCATCGGGATCATCAACGATTAATACCAAACTTTTGGCTTCTACCGGAATTCCGGACCACTCTATTGCGGGTGAGCTGTCTTCGCCTTGATAGGTAAAGCGTTTGGGAATTTCGCCTTGATGAGCAAAATCCGGGGAACTGAGCGACATCGTCATAGGTTGTACTCCTTCAGCCTGAATAGCTGATGCAAAAATTAAAGTAAAGACAGGAAAAATTAGACCGCAAAAGTAACGCCTAATGCTTGGCTTCATCACTTACTCCTCGATTTGAATAGCGGCAACTTTGCAGACGCTGCAAGAGCTTCAATCAGCCGTATTTAAAGGTTGTATTCGCTGGGGCTTCGCCTAAAATGCACAAGCAATATAACTAATTTTAAGGATGTAGCATGCATATTCTCGGTGTAGATATAGGTGGTTCAGGTATTAAAGGTGCCATTGTTGACACCATAACGGGCACACTGATAACAGAGCGGCACAGGATTAAAACACCAAAACCCGCTACGCCGGAAGCAATTGCAGAAGTGCTTGCGCAACTTGTCACTCATTTTAACTGGAACGGACCTGTAGGCTGCGGTTTCCCTGCAGCCATTCAACACGGCGTCGCTAAAACCGCCTCCAATATATCGAAATCATTTATAGGCTGCAATATCGATAAATTGTTTACAGAAACCACTCACTGCACGTGTTATGCCGTAAATGATGCCGATGCAGCCGGTATGGCAGAAATTTATTTTGGCGAAGGCGCCGATCAATCGGGTGTTGTTATGCTCATTACGATCGGCACAGGACTGGGTACTGCACTTTTTACTGATGGAAAGTTAATGCCCAACACTGAATTAGGCCATTTGTTTCTGGAAAATGGCGCATCAGCAGAGCATTACGCCTCGGATGCTGTTCGAAAAAGTGAAGATCTGAGCTGGAAATCGTGGGGTAACCGTTTTAACACGTATCTGACCCTCATGGAAAAGCTGTTTTGGCCTGATCTCATCATACTTGGCGGAGGCGCCAGTAAAAAGTTTGACAAGTTTAATGCACAATTAACCGTACAAACACCGGTGAAACCCGCCGCCTTTTTAAACCAGGCAGGCATTGTCGGCGCTGCATTATATGCAAAATCGAAGACAATCTGAGCTCCCTTGAAGCAGCCAACAGCATGCAACAAAATTCAAATATCCCGCAAATTTAGGGGATTGGCAAAATTTTTGTAAATAACCTCAATTCCGTAAAATTGATACACAAGATTGTTTGTTTGTTCGATCGTTCAGTGCGGCAATCTGCAGCCATTGGTTAGTATCAATCACTAAAGTCTGGAAATGTGTTTGGACGATGCACTCCATTCAAGTTGGAAGAGTTTGAAAATCCTTCGACATGGTTCACTTACTGACAGGCTCATTCTGCCTACAGTCGATTTTACCGGTTCTGAGTCCTTCCTCTAAAGCAGCGCTATCCAGAATTGACCACCCAGTTCATGAGCGTGTAAGCAAAGAAGCCAATTACTAAGTGGTGTTTTGCTTGAAAAAAAGCGAACATGGTTTTCCCGGTTTATAGAGGTTAATTTGCGTTAATTGTTGAAATAACTCCAATGCTGTCATTAGGTTAATTCTTGCCAAGGGGACGCCAACTAACAATGCATTGTGATTGTTAGGTCCCTATAGGCAATGTCAATAAGAATTTTGGGGATATTAAAACGACACCAACTAACAAGCCCGAAATCAGGAAAAACTCGCCTTTTACCAGAAATACAATTTCAATCTGATTGAACTGACCGAAAAAGACAAGCTAATTCTGGACGATATTTTACCATGGTCATTGTTAAAGCTTGGTGTCCAGGCGTATTGATTAGATAATGTGAGTTGACTCTTGACTAATAGTCTCCTTGATGCAGCGAAATCGAGGTTGAGTTATTCAAATCATCAAAACAATATCAGACAACGGAAGTATATTAGCCTTCGAAACTCCGATTGCATCAAGCCTATTTAGTAACGTAAAGTGTCGGTATGTTTACAAACCGCACTGGTCGAATTCGTAATTGATGCGGTGCGCGATTTTTTCCGCATTTTACTCGCTGAGCAAATCAGTTTTTTTGTAGTAAGAATTCAAGATATTTAATATCCAATCAGTTTCAATTTATTGGTAAAAAAATGGATGGCAAGTGGATAAAGGAACCAAAGGTTTCTACATCAGTAGTATTTGTACATGGAATTATGTCAAGCGGTGATAAATGTTGGCAGAATAAAAATGGTATTTACTGGCCCGAGATATTATGCAATGAAGAGGATTTATCTGAACTTGGAATTTATGTTTATAGCTACCAAACAAGCTTTACAAGCGGACAATATAATATTGGAAACGTAGTGGACGATCTTAAAGAACGTTTACTTAATCTAGACAATGTAATCGGTAGTAGTAGTAATATAATATTCGTATGCCACAGCATGGGAGGAATCATCGTTCGTAAGTTTATTGTTGAACGCGCGCATGATTTAATCGATAGACGAATTAATATAGGCCTATTCATGGTCGCATCTCCTACATTAGGCTCAAAATATGCGAATTGGTTGGAGCCTATAATAAAGATAGCTGGCCACGAACAAGCGAAAGCCCTTAAATTATCGCAAAATAATCAGTGGCTTAATGATTTAGATAAGACTTTTCTAAACCTAAAGGAATCTAATCGATTAGAAATTCATGGAAAAGAATTAATCGAAGATAAATTTATCACACTAAAAAAACTTCACTTTTTTAAGCAAGTGGTTGAACCATTTTCTGGGGCAAGATATTTCGCAGAACCTATTAAAATCCCAAATTCCGATCACTCGTCAATAGCAAAGCCGGACAGCGCTCGGTCCCTCCAACACCGTCTACTGTGTACTTTTATAAAAGACTCAATTAATTTAAAAAAAACTGCACAACAGGTACCTGTTGAAAATCTAGAGGAGATTAATTTCGTGGAACGATATTTAAGGAAAAGGCTTGAAGAATCGCTATCATCATTTTCATCACAACCAAAAGTGTGGGTTGATCCAGTCTTATCAAGGTCTGCAGAAACAAGTTTAGAAAAAGAAACAAACAGTCAAATATATGCGCTCGATTTAATAAAAAATCCAACCTCTACAATAATAAAAGCGCCGCCTCAGTTTGGACTAACATGTTTAGCGCATTATCTAATATTGTCAGCCTGGAACGACGATTCTAAGAGTTTATGGCTATATTTAGATGCTACTAAATTAAAGCCTCATAAATCTGCAATAGAAAAGGCAACAGAGGCAGAATTAGACGTGCTAGGAAAACATATTCAAGATATCAAATGTGTAGTTCTTGATGCTTATACTGGAGAGGATGAAAATTCAATAAATATTCTACAGAAAGTTATCAGTTATTTTTCAAGTATACCCATTATAGTAATGAATACTATCAACGATACGAACCTTTTGAATAATTGTAACGGCCTAAAACTAGATCAAAATTTTAATGTTCTATATCTATGGTCGCTTTCCAGATCAACCATAAGAAGAATCGTCACTGATTACAATAATGAAAAGTCAATAGGAGTGGTTGATACTATCGTAAGCAGAGTTATTTCTGATTTTACTGTTTTAAATATTCCAAGAACGCCATTAAACTGTTTAACTCTACTTAAAGTACTAGAGATAGATTTTCAAGAAAATCCTGTCAACCGAGCTGAAGTAATCCAACGGGTGCTTTTTTTATTATTCAATGTTGATGAGATTCCAGATTACAAATCAAGACCTGATTTAAAGGATTGCGAGCATGTTCTTGGTTATTTTTGTGAAACCCTGTTAAAGGAAAACAAATTTTTCTTCTCTAGAGATTTTTTTATAAAGGAACTGACAGGTTATTGTCAACAAATATATATAGACCTAGATATTGATTCTGTTTTTGACGTTTTATTCGTTAATAACATAGTAATAAGACACAACAGTGATTTTAAATTTAAATATGCTTATTGGGTTTATTATTTCTTGGCTCAACGAATGTCGCATAGCAGAGAGTTTGCTGATTATATTCTTGAAAACATGCGATATACAAAATTTCCTGAGGTAATCGAGTTTTATACGGGGATAGATCGACAAAAAGAAGATGCACTTAGAATACTAATAAAGGATATTAGATGTGCGAGTGATAAGGTAAGAGATAGATGTGGTCTTCCAACTGATTTTAACCCATTTAGATTATGTAAGTGGCAAGCCTCACCAAAAATGCTCGAAAAAATGCATGATGAGATTGCTAATGGCGTACAAGAGTCTAACTTACCTGAATCCATAAAAGATAGCTATGCGGATCAGAACTATGATAGGGCTCGACCATATAACCAAGATATTATGAATATATTAGATAGATATTCATATTTGATAATGATACAAGCTATGAAAGCAGGCTCTAGGGCACTTCGCAATAGCGACTATGTTGACCCTGATGTAAAGAAACAGTTATTACAAGAGATAATGAAGTGTTGGGAAGAAATTTCAAAGGTATTAATAGTATTGACCCCATTTCTTGCTGAAGAAGGTTATGCATCTTTTCAAGGACAGGGCTTTACTCTTCGAGGTAACTTTGGCGATTCATTACAAGTGAGGCTACAGAACATTTTATTTGCAATTCCATTCAATATCGTTAATTTTAATAGAGATGATTTATTTTCACAAAGAATGGGGCCTCTTTTAATTAGCCAACTTAACTCTGATAAAGATGAACTTAAAAAACATATATTGAGTCTTCTATTGATTCACCAGCGACCTAGAAACTGGAGGAAGGAAATTGAGAAATATATAATTTCAATAGAAAAAGACTCCTTTTACCTTTTTGATACATATAATAGCTTGCGGACTCAATATAAATATAGCTTCGCCAATGATCAAACACTAACTGATATTGAATATTTAATTAAGCTATCAGCAGCAAAGCATGCTTCAGGGCGAACTAGGCCGGGCGAAAAACAATTAAGAAAGGTTAATCCTAAAGTGATCCCCGCTAGAATTAAGGACCGTAGGTCCGATTAATGAAACGTAATCTGACAAATGTACAAAGTATTCATTACTCCGAATTTGCTTTCTGCTTTTCAACTACAATGCAGTTTAGCTAGCAGGATATAGCGACCCATATACATGAATTCTCGTTATATCAACAACAAACGCGTCCAAACAAGCCATCACCAGTCGATAATCGGGCATACTTTAATCTCGAATGCTGTTGTCTGGCACCGCTGTTACCTTATCCACCAAAGACCAATTTATCACCCACAAGGAGAATAGTGAAGTATTGCATTGGGTATTGGCATGGGGCTGGAGTTACTTTAAAATTCGCACGCAAATTGGCGTTTCTGATAAGTTTGCTTAATCTGCTATCTCCTGATAGCACTATACCTATATATCAACTAAAACAACTTAACTGATTATAAAAATGTTTTAGCTATATATTTAGACACCTCATTCCGGCAGGGCTTACCGAAACAGACTTCATGGACAGCTCAAGGCTTACCATCCATGGCACTGGATGCGCGCTTCCGGACGGGCATGACGAACTAATGGGTTTATCTGAAACTGCTTGCTAATCAGCAAAATTTTTAAATCGCCGATTTTAAGGCAATGAGGACAAACTGCTGATTGAACATGCCTTTAATTTTCAGCAGATTCCTTACTTCAATTTTCCTGACCCGCTATCACACAGACCGTCCCGGCAAGAATCGGCACCGAATATTCGGCCCAGACGCAACCTGTTCCGGGCAAATAAAAGATAGATCCAATCAAACAGCGGCCTGAGTATCGGCCAACGCACAGGGGCCATAAGCCATCCTAATCCCACAGCCCGGTAGGCGGCATAAAATACTTCCATGCCTTTAATCATGCGCCCATCAGGGTACTGGCCATGAATTTCCGCCATCAAATCATCGAAAGACTTCCCGAAATTTTCAGGCTTGAAACCGTCATCATTGATATCCTGAAAACCAAGCTTGCCCTGCTTGTTTTTCCATTGCAGCCAAGCCACTTCCTTACGGCAGATAGGGCAATGTCCATCGTAAAATAGAATGAATTCGTAGGCACTAGTACCCAACTTCGGAAATACATTCGATAATCTAAACAAGCAGAGGTTTGCCAATATAAGTCCATCGAAACGGTTTTGCTAAAGTCACATTAAAAAACTCAATGAATGACAGAATGCGTGCATTTAAAACTTCCTTTGATGGAAAACTCCCACGTTTTAGTAACCGACGGCTCAGGATACCGAACCAGATTTCTATCTGATTAAGCCATGAACAATGTTTGGGCGTATACACAAAACGGATACGATGATCAGAGCATTGTAAAAAGTCTGCGCGGGAAGCCCTATTCTCTAAAATACCGGATTTGCCTTTCTCGCCTAATGCGTCTTTTATGCCGCAGAGCTCCGCCACGCATGCCACCAACGAGGCCGACTTATGGGTATTGAGCTGGTCGGCGACAAACACCCATTTTGCATCGGGATCGGTTGCTACCGTTGCCCGGATGTGAGCCACAAAGTCGTCTTCTGTCCGGGTGTCGCCAAGAGTGGGACAGATGACTTTACCGGTAGCCACTTCAAAATTAGCTATCAGGGTTTGTGTGCCATGCCGCGCGTATTCAAACTCATGCAACTCCAGTTTCCCTTTGGACATCGCATGGTCGGGATGTATCCGTTCCAGTGCCTGAATGCCCGTCTTTTCATCAACACTAATCACATGCACGCCCGACTCATGAAGCTCCTGTGCTGGGTGATAAAGTTTACACACCGCTCTCACGTCTTGCCGAAAGTCCGCTTCATTATCGACCTTATGATTCAACCAATATTTGATCCGATGGGGTTTTAAATTCCCCTGATTTTAAAAAACGCCCGACACTGCTGGCTGATATGTTGTCGACAATACCCCGATTGATCACTGTTCGCGCGAGCTCTGGTTGCGTCCAGTAACTGAGATGTTCCGGGGGCGTTTCACAGGCAACCGCCAACAATTGGCAAATCTGTTCTGCCGTGAATGTACCGGGGCTACCTGGGCGCGGTCTGTCCGCCAGCACTTGACCGACCGCTTCTCGTAACTGCTTGGGTTTATTCTTAAATTTTTCCAATTCAGCGGTGTTATCAACCCAGCGTTTTCGCCAAAAACCAACCGTCTCTTCGCATAACCCCAAGTCTTGGCTGATGGTTTTGTTATAGCTCCCTGTGCTTGCCAACAACACTATCTCAGCTCGTTGCACCAAGCTATGGGGAGCTTCGCGACTCCGAGCGATTGTTTGTAAAATGTCTTGTAACTCAATATTCAGTTTCAGTGGGGATAAAGGCCGTGCCATTTGCTCTAATATTATCAATTTAAAACAATATATTATCTAACATATTTCAAGTTGTTTATACTAGTCATGTCGGCAGCATATTGATACTTTTGTTCAATAAGCGCTCAGTTGATGGAACGTTATTTTGTGATTGCTGATCACTATCTTTCATTTTTTTCTTTGCCATTTGCTCACGGAAATAAGCATCATAATTCCAGTCTGGACGAGCGGGCGGCGGGGTATTTTGAGGGGTCATAGTAGTCCTTGGGTTGTTTTACAGGTGTGTCCCATTCGCCCCGGTCAGGTAGTTTTTTAGCTTATTCGACAGCATTGGAATGGGTTAAAGTATTTGTAATTATTCAATATAAGGTTCGGTTAGGCGATAGACGTAACCCAACAGATGACTTAAATAATTACAAGTAAATCAATCATCGAGAAGTTTTAACTGTTCGGCTTAAATTGATGGTTTGATTTTTCAAAAAGAAGTTATCACTAGAATTTACAGAATCAAGTCAACTGACTGTTTATCGGCATAACCGTTCAATATTAATTTGTAAAAGCGCTTTCCTGCCATTTTCAAATTCTAAAGGGGTAACGGACATCCATCAATGGATTGTACGCTTGCATTGTCACATTGACTAACAGAATAGCTGAGTTGGTCAAACTTCGCAGAAAATAAGGGTAAATCTTAAAAAAATTGCAAGCCAAGCTGATGACCAGAGCCTACTTAATGATCAGTCAAGTACGTTGCAGACCGTCCACACTTCGGCAACGCTGCCTTGAGCATGGACCCGTCGCCTGCAACCATTTCCATTTGAAATAAGAAGATTAAACCTTTGGCATTTGACGCAGCTTTTCAACCACTTTGTCGCCAAATTGATCGGTGCTGATCATCGTTACACCGCTTCCCGGTTTCGACAAATCGGCCGTGGAATAACCATCACCAAAGACACCCTGCATCGCTGCCCAAACATTTTTGGCTTCAGCTTCCATACCGAAACTGTTTTCCAGCATCATCGCCACCGAACCAATCATCGAATAGGGATTGGCAATGTTTTTCCCGGCAATGTCGGGAGCCGAACCGTGCGATGGCTCGTAGTAGGCTTTTTCAGGACCGATACAGGCCGAAGGCATCAGGCCCAAAGAACCCAAAATACCACCGCCCTGGTCGCTGAGAATATCACCAAACATGTTTTCCATCACCATCACATCGAACTGAGTGGGTTTTAAACACAATGCCGTTGCAGCCGCGTCGACCAGATAATTGACTACTTCGACATCGGGATATTCCTTGGCCACCTCTTCCATCACTTCGTTCCACAACACGCTGGACATCAGCACGTTGCTTTTATGGATATTATGCAGCAGCTTACGGCGCTTTCTGGCCAGCTTAAAAGCTTCGTGCATGATGAGGCGGATTTGCTCTTCATCATATTCCAGGGTTTCCCGGACATAACGCAAGCCTTTGTCATTAACGCCGCGCTCTTTCTGTCCGAAATAAAGACCCCCGACCAGTTCGCGGACCATTATAAGATCGATGCCTTCACCGATGATTTCAGGTTTCAACGGTGAAAAATGCGCCAGCGATTTTGGCAACGAAACCGGACGGAAGTTGGCATAAGTGTTGTAACGGCGACGCATCGGCAGCAATGCGCCCCGTTCCGGTTGCTTGTCGACCGGAATTTTTTTAGCTTCTTCATGACTCAAGCCGATAGGACCTTTCAGTATTGCATCCGCCTGATCGCAAATATCGATAGTCGCTTGCGGGAATGCATCCCCGGTTTCGAAATAGGCACAAGCGCCAAATGAGGCGGGCATGAGCTCAAACGTCACATCATTGCGTTCCTCAATAACTTTGAGAACTTTGATGGCTTCTTGGGTAATCTCGGGGCCGATTCCGTCGCCGGCCAATACTGCAATTTTATAATGCTTCATTTTTCTGCTTGCTTGTAAGTAAATAGTGAGGGGTAACGTGGTTATTTTACTTTAATTCGCTCTAATGGCACTGTTGACATTTCGTGCAACTGGATGTTGATGAGCTTGATAGCCGCCAAAATCGCCGCATAAACCTGATTGACATGAACACCCCGCGTTTTGCGCAATTCGTTGCCACAATCCCAGGTAATGACACATTCGGTCAGCGCGTCGGCGTGCCCGCCTTTGGGAATTCGGATTTCATAATCGTTCAGGACAGGCAGCTTATAGCCGTATTTATCGAGTACTTTGCTGATGCCGTCGATAAAGGCATCGAAACCTCCGCTGCCTGCTCCGGTTGCCTGATGCTTTTCACCTTTAACATCGACGCGCATGCTGACGGTGGATTGCAGCTTCAAACCGCTGTTGATGGAGCAGTCCAGCAATTTGATGTGTTGATAATTCTTGCTTTCAAGAACGTCGGCAATGATAAACGGCAGGTCATCTGTGGTTATAGTTTGCTTGGAATCGCCAAGACTGACAATGCGCGCCAGGACTTTTTTCTGGTCATCTTCAGACAAGTCCAATTCCAGCTGTTCCAGGTTTTTTTTCAACGAGGCCTTGCCGCTCATTTTGCCCAGTGCATAACTGCGGGTGCGAGAAAAGCGTTCCGGTCCCAGCCTCGTTTTGTATAAGCCCCCTTTTTGATCGCCATCGGCATGAATGCCTGCAGTCTGGGTAAAGACATCGGCACCGACAACCGGCGCATTGGCGGCAATGCGCTTGCCGGAAAAATTTTCCACCATGTTGCTGATGCGCACCAAATGACTTTCATCAATAGACAGCTGCATGTTCATTTTATCGCGCAAGACCACAGCCACTTCAGCCAGAGAAGCATTGCCTGCCCGCTCACCCAGGCAGTTGATGGTACAGTGAACAGCGCTGACACCCGCCTGAACAGCGGCCATGACATTGGCGGTGGCCAAGCCGTAATCGTTATGCGGATGAAAATCGAACTGCAGTTCCGGATAGCGATTGCACATATCGCCGAGGCTTGAAAGCACTTCGTCCGGCGACATCACGCCCAAGGTATCCGGCAGCATGAAATGACTCACGTGACTGGACTTGAGCCTGTCCATCATGCCATAGACATAATCGGGGCTATCTTTGTAGCCGTTCGACCAGTCTTCCAGGTAAATATTGATTTTTAACCCTTGTTCGTGAGCATAGGCTATGGTTTGCAAGACATCGGCGCTGTGCTGATCCAGCGTTTTGCCGAGTTGTTCGCGGCAGTGTTTCTCGCTGCCTTTGGCCAGCAGGTTAATTACTTTGCCGCCGGTAGATTTTATCCAATCCACGCTGCGGGTATGATCGACAAAGCCCAGCACTTCGACACGATCGGCAAAGCCTTCCTGCTCTGCCCATTGGTTGATATGGGTAACGGCTTCCTTTTCACCTTCTGAAACCCGTGCGGAAGCCACTTCGATACGGTCGACGCGTAAAAACTGCAACAACGCCTTGGCGATGCTGACTTTTTCCATAGGCGTAAACGCGACACCCTGGGTTTGCTCGCCGTCGCGCAAAGTGGTATCCATTAGCTGGATGTGTCTTGAATTTATTGGCATGATTTTGGATTATTTTCTGTGCGTCGTCTAAATTACCTAAGAATTCAGGCAATCAACGAGAAACCTTTCCGGCTTTAAGCCGCTATTTGCTCATAAGAGAATGCCGGAATATCAGCACGTTCTTTAGCATGTTCTATTGTGATGCCGCACACTCTGCCTTTGGCATCAAGATCAATATAAGTATCTTCATCGTAATCTTTTGTTTCGACCACATCCACGGTACGAAACTCGATATATAACGTATCTGTATCTTGGAAATATTTTATTTTCATAGCGTAAATGACCTGTCAAAAAATGCGTTGTGAATAGTCTCGCCATCAGAAAGCAGTATAACTCTCAAATACCTACCATTCGCTTCTTCAATAGCTGCCCAACGGCGAATTCTTCCATCTTGTTGAACAATCTCTTTAATTGGGTGCTCAATGACTCGTTGAATCCATTCAATTTCAATAGCCGATCTATCTGGCCGCAGGCGCATTACTTCAAAGTACTGAGTAAATTTCATCAATCGACATTTAAATTGTTAATCAGTGTTGTAGGCTCAGAGCGTTCGCCGAACCCAACGCGCTTGCGTATATAAGCTTGGTTTGAATTTTTTGTTACGCTATTTTTCGTGTTATGGCTAATGTTTCAGAATCAATGTTTTGTAAAGCTTTTTGAATATGATTCACTTCGTTTTCTTCAAAAAGCGCTTCCCCACATTGCGTGCAAACCCAAGCGGGAACGGCTTCCCAGGAAATATGATAGCCATTACGGTCCGCACTGAAGGGCGAGTGACCTTGGATCATTTTACCTTTGCAATGAAAGCATTCCATTTTATTTCCTCACTTTAAAATCCGCTGACCATTGATCTGCGGCAGGTAAATAAGCGGTGATAATCGCCAAATATTCGACTTTCGGCGAACAAACTACATGAATAACACGCTGATCTTTAGTATGAAAAACCAAACAACTCTCGCCTCTTAGATCTTCCTGTTTCTGTTTTATCAAAATCTACTCTGCCTTTTTCGTCTGCATATTTTAGGAAGGTAATTAAGATTTTGATTTCCTGAAATTTCGAGATTTTGTCGTCCATAGTTTTTCTTTGAAATGCGTTGCTAGGTATTACCGAGATGGGTTGAGTCTTAGAAAAACCCAGCGCTACTTGAATTATGCTGGGTTTCACAGCCTACAGGCCAGCTTTTGACAACCCAGCACCCCAACCACAGCCAAGGCGTTTCAAGCCCAAAGCCAAGGAAAATCCCGCTTATGCTGGACTTCATACTGATCGATCTTATCCACATGCTTTAAGGTCAAACCGATATCGTCCAGTCCGCTGAGCAGATTGCCTTTGCGAAACGGATCGATCTCAAAGCTAAAGCCGTTACCGCCGGGTGTGGTCACTTGCTGGTTTTCAAGATCGACAACAAATTTTACGCCCTCGTTGGCGGCAATTTCGGCCATCAATTTGTCCAACTGAGCCTTATCGGTTTTGATTGCCAGAATGCCGTTTTTAAAACAGTTGTTATAAAAAATATCGGCATAGCTGGTGGATATAATGGTATTGAAACCATAATCGGCAATCGCCCAAGGCGCATGTTCGCGGGATGAACCGCAGCCGAAGTTATCGCCAGCTACCAGAATCTTGGCGCCCTTGAAAGCAGGTTTGTTCAACTCGAATTCGGGATTATCGCTGCCGTCGTCGTTAAAACGCCAGTCGTGAAACAGATGCTGACCAAAACCGCTGCGTTCGACTTTTTTCAAGAACTGCTTGGGGATGATCTGGTCGGTATCGACGTTACTGCGGTTCATCAAGGCAGCAATACTTTCATGTTTTTTGTACGGTTCCATAATTCTTTCCGGTCTTTAAAGTTTGCGAATATCAACAAAATGGCCTGCAGCCGCGGCAGCCGCTGCCATTGCCGGCGACACCAGATGCGTGCGTCCGCCTTTACCCTGACGGCCTTCAAAATTTCGGTTTGAAGTCGACGCGCTGCGCTGGCCTTTGGTCAGTTCGTCGCCATTCATCGCCAGACACATGGAACACCCCGGATCACGCCATTCCCAACCGGCATCGATAAAAATTTTATCCAGCCCCTCTTCTTCTGCCTGTTTTTTGACATGATAAGAACCGGGTACGGCAATCGCGGTGACACCTTGGGCAACTTTAGTGCCTTTGGCCACATCAGCAGCTATCCGGAAATCTTCAATGCGGCCATTGGTACAAGAACCGATAAAAACCAGATCGACAGGGATGTCGGTTATTTTGGTATTTGGTGTCAAGCCCATATAAGCCAGGGCGCTTTCACAGGCTTTACGTTTGCTTTCATCACTAAAGCTTTCAGGATCCGGCACAACGCTATCAACCCCGGTCACTTGCTCGGGCGATGTGCCCCAGGACACTTGCGGCGCAATATCGGCAGCATCAAGGATCACAGTGGCATCGAAAACCGCGCCCTCGTCGCTAGGTAGCGTTTTCCAGTAAGCCAGCGCCTGCTCCCAATAATCACCGGACGGAGCAAACTCGCGTCCTTTGATATAGTCATAGGTTTTTTCATCGGGAGAAACCAGGCCAGCTCTGGCTCCGGCTTCAATCGCCATATTGCACAGCGTCATACGACCTTCCATCGACAGCGCTCTGATTGCCGGACCGGTATATTCAATGACGTAACCGGTGCCGCCTGCTGTGCCGATTTTACCGGTAATCGCCAGCGCAATATCCTTAGCTGAAGCGTATTTTGACAACTCGCCATTGACCACAATCTGCATGGTTTTGGATTTTTTCTGCGGCAGCGTTTGAGTGGCCATGACATGCTCGACCTCTGACGTGCCGATGCCGAAAGCCAGTGCGCCGAAAGCGCCATGGGTCGCCGTATGGCTGTCACCGCATACAACGACCATGCCAGGGTGAACAAAACCATGTTCCGGTACAACTACATGAATGACACCGTTATTCGGATTTTTCATGTCGTACAAGTTCAGGCCGTTTTCCTTGCAATTTTCAGCCATCGTTTCGATCTGCTTTTTAGCAATGGGATCGGCAATGGGCAGATCGCGATTTTTGGTCGGTACGCAATGGTCCATCGTAGCAAGAATACTGTGCGGGTTTCGCACCTTCCGATTAGTCAGACGAAGGCCTTCAAAGGCCTGGGGACTGGTCACTTCATGCATTAGATGCCGGTCAACATAGAGCAAAGGTGCCTGTCCAGCCGCATCAACGACAAGATGGCTGTCCCAGATTTTTTCATACATGGTCTTTTTCATAGCGTATTCCAAAGCTTGCATAGCGGCTCAAGATCGAGCGTATGGCGTGTTAGGGGTATTCAAAATGCACAGTAAAACGGTGCGTAACGGATTATTGTCTCCTAAAAGAGATCCTGTTTGCAATTTGGAGTCTCTTCCAACACAGAATAAGTATGATTTGTAGGATGTGCTGAGGTACGAAGCGCATCAATCGCGAACGATGCTGATGCGCTTCACGCTGTTCAGCACATCCTATTCATCTTTGATGTTGTGTTTGATACGGCCTCATTATCTCCAGGTTCAGACCTTAGCAAGATATACTATCGGCCCGTTTTGGCATTACTCTTCGTTAATTTTTTCTAATAGGTTTTTAAGGTATGACAGGCTGGCAATTCTGGATCGATCGGGGCGGAACTTTTACCGACATTGTCGCTTGTAATCCCGAAGGACAATTGATCACACGAAAGCTGTTATCGCAAAACCCGCAACATTATTCAGATGCAGCCTTGCAAGGTATGCGCGACATTTTGCAGTTACCCGCTGACGCGCCTCTTGCCGGGCTGATCGATAGCGTAAAAATGGGCACCACGGTAGGCACTAATGCTCTGTTGGAACGCAAGGGTGAAGCCGTGGCTCTGTTTGTCAATCGCGGCTTCAAAGATTGTTTGCGCATCGGTTATCAAAACCGGCCGGACATCTTTGCTTTGAATATTCGTCGGCCCGGCATGCTTTATCAAACGGTCCTCGAAGTCACAGCGCGCGTCAGTGCTCAAGGAGAAGTGCTGCAAGCGCTGGATACTGAAGAGGCACGGCTGCAATTGCAAGCGGTTTATAATCAGGGGATCAGGGCCGTTGCGATTGTACTGATGCATGCCTGGCGCTATCCGCAGCACGAGCTCGCGCTAGGCGAAATCGCCAGAGAGGTGGGTTTTACTCAGATTTCGCTGTCGCATCAGGTCAGTCCTTTACCTAAAATCGTCGGACGTGGCGATACCACGGTAGTCGATGCTTACTTGTCTCCCCTTTTGCACCGTTATGTCGCTCAGGTTGCTAACGGTTTGGGCGATAACGGTAAAGCCCCCCGACTGTTATTCATGCAATCCAACGGCGGCCTGATTGAAGCTACGGTCTTTCAAGGCAAGGATAGCATCCTTTCGGGCCCTGCCGGTGGCATCATCGGCGCAATAGCTGTAGCCAAAAGAGCCGGACTCAAAAAAATCATTGCCTTTGACATGGGCGGCACTTCTACCGATGTTGCCCATTATGCGGGAGAGCTCGAACGAACGTTTGAAACGGAAGTCGCCGGAGTTCGGATCCGCACGCCGATGATGCAGATTCATACCGTCGCGGCAGGCGGCGGGTCTATTTTGTATTTTGATGGCTTGCGTTATCGCGTCGGACCTGAGTCGGCCGGAGCGGATCCGGGGCCTGCCTGCTACCGGCGAGGAGGCCCTCTAACAGTCACCGATGCCAATCTGATGCTGGGCAAACTGCCCTGTTTTCCGGCTGTTTTCGGACCGGAAGGCACTCTGCCGCCCGATATCGAATGTGTTAAGCACCAGTTTGCCGAATTAGCCGGACGCATCCATGCCGCAACAGGCGACATGCGAAGTCCTGAACAAGTGGCCGAAGGGTTCTTGGCCATTGCCATAGAGAACATGGCCGATGCCATCAAAAAAATCTCGGTGCAAAAAGGCTACAACCTGACGGAATACAACTTGTGCTGTTATGGTGCAGCCGGCGCTCAGCATGCCTGCAAGATTGCGGACCGGCTTGGCATGCAGACCGTGCTGCTGCATCCCCTGGCTGGCGTATTGTCGGCTTACGGCATGGGACTGGCTGATTTTCGCGTGCTGAAAGAGCTCGCATTGGAACAAGCCTGGGACACGGTCAGTTTCGAAAGTCTCAAAAATCATCTGGCCAAACTGGAACAACAAGGCCGCTCGGTCTTGCATCGGCAAGGTCTACAAGACCATCAGATCAGCGCGCAATGGCGACTGGCCCTGCGTTTTCAAGGTAGCGATACGTCGCTCACTGTTAATTTTGATGATCCGCAAACACTCATCAGTAATTTTGAATCCAAATACCGCCGTCAATTTGGATTTTATTACACCCACCGGCCTGTATTGATCGCCACGCTTGAAGTCGAGTGCATTGCAAGCGATTCCAATCCGCTTGATATAAAAGTATTCAGCAGTCAAAACCGAGACGGACAAGCTGAAATGATCAACCGAATGTTCAGCGAGAACCGGTGGCACGATACACCGGTTTATTGCCGTGACCGTTTGCGGATTGGATCAGCCATAGCAGGCCCTGCAATCGTTATCGAGCCTACCTCGACGAGTGTGATTGAACCGGGCTGGCAAGGCGTGTTGCATGCCAACGGCGATTTAGTGCTAAGCCGCAAACAATCGCAACGTAATCGGGTGCTGGACACCCGTGCTGATCCGGTATTACTGGAGATTTTCAACAAGCGCTTTATGTCGGTAGCTGAGCAAATGGGCTTTGTGCTGCAAAACACCGCTCACTCGGTCAACATCAAGGAACGTCTGGATTTTTCCTGCGCGGTGTTCGATGCCGCAGGAGAACTGATCGCCAATGCTCCGCATATTCCCGTGCATTTGGGTTCGATGGGCGAAAGCGTCAAAGCCTTGATGCAAAAACTGGCAGGGCAATTCTTGCCCGGTGATGCTTATTTACTTAATTCACCCTACGCCAGAGGCACGCATTTACCCGATATTACGGTAGTAACGCCGGTATTTAGCGAAGATAGCCGACAGTTGCTGTTTTTTGTCGCATCGCGCGGCCATCATGCCGACGTTGGCGGTATCTCACCCGGTTCGATGCCTGCCAATAGCCGCTCTATCGGTGATGAAGGCGTTATCAGCGATGGCCTTAAGCTACTTGACCAAGGGCACTTTCAGGAAACAGCAATTCGCGCATGGCTGAACAGCAATCCGAACCCGGCCCGAAATCCCGATCAGAATATTGCCGACTTGCAGGCACAAATTGCCGCCAATCAAAAAGGCGCCCAGGAATTGTCGGCAATGGTCGCGTCCTATTCGCTGCCGGTTGTTTCAGCCTATATGCAATATGTGCAAGACCACGCTGAAGCCTGTGTCCGTGCTGTGCTGGCCCGGCTTGATGAGGGTCGTTTCGAATACGCATTAGATCAGGGCGAAAAAATCGCCGTACACATCAGTTTCGACCGCACTCACCGGTCGGCCCACATCGACTTCACCGGTACGTCTTTGCAAATGAGCGGTAATTTCAATGCACCGGCTGCGGTTTGTAAAGCGGCGGTGCTCTATGTCTTTAGAACCTTGGTACAAGACGACATTCCGCTCAATGCAGGCTGTCTGAAGCCGCTCAAGATCAGCATTCCTGAAGGCTGCCTGCTCAATCCGCATTACCCGGCTGCTGTTGTTGCCGGAAACGTTGAAACTTCGCAATACATTGTCGATGCCCTTTATGGCGCATTAGGCGTGCTGGCTGGCTCACAAGGCACAATGAACAACGTCACTTTCGGCAATGAACGCTACCAGTATTACGAGACTATCTGCGGCGGAGCGGGTGCAGGCGAGGGTTTTAACGGCGCCGATGCCGTCCATACCCATATGACCAACTCACGCATCACCGATCCGGAAATACTGGAATGGCGATTTCCGGTGTTGTTGAAAGAATTCTCGATTCGTGCCGGTAGCGGAGGGTATGGCCGTTATCGAGGAGGCGACGGCGTTATCAGGCGTATCGAATTTCTCGAAGCGATGACAACAGGCATACTGTCCAATCATCGCATAATACCGCCATTTGGTTTACAGGGCGGCTCGCCCGGAAAACCCGCCGTGAATCGTGTTATCCGAAATGAGGGAACCGAAGAGCAGCTGGCAGGCTGCGCGGAAATTCTCGTTAATCCGGGCGATGAGATAATCATCGAAACACCGGGCGGCGGCGGTTTTGGTTCAGTTAACAGTAATGGCTAAGGATAGGAGCACAAATAACTTCCCGAAATGGGGAAGATTTTTTAATAAACCCCTTTTTCAAAGCACTGTTCGCATTAGTCGTTGAAAGTACATCTTTGCCGTCATTCGGGCGTGGATTGCCGTAATCCAGGTCACAAGGATGTGAAAGTCCAACGCCATCCATGGCTTCTGTACCCGGCAATCCGTGAGGGGCGACAACCACTTTTAACGCAAACACAGGCATTTTCAAAGGGGACCTTTTTTGGTAGCACCTAAAGTGAACACAAAATGCAGACATTGGTTTAAGCTATGCCCGCTTGAAAAGAAGCCATTATTCATCAAATAGACCTGAATCAACCAATCATTATCATGACCCAGAATACTTCGCCGGGCTTCTTAGCCAAGGAACATACCATTGCCGGACCGGGCTTTAATCGCTGGCTGGTGCCGCCCGCTGCATTGGCAATTCATTTATGTATAGGCATGGCGTATGGATTTTCTGTATTTTGGCTGCCGCTATCACGGGCAATAGGCATTAAAGAAAGCATTGAATGCGGACCGGAAGTCGGCTTTTTCCAGGAGCTATTTGTTACCCAATGCGATTGGAGCATTGCCACATTAGGCTGGATGTATACCCTGTTTTTCGTTCTGTTGGGTTCTTCTGCCGCCATTTGGGGCGGCTGGCTGGAATCTGTCGGCCCCCGCAAAGCCGGTGTCGTCAGCGCTTTGTGCTGGTGCGGCGGCATGCTGCTTTCCGCTTTAGGCATTTACCTGCATCAATTCTGGATCATGCTGTTGGGTTCGGGCGTGATTGGCGGTGTCGGTTTGGGATTGGGTTATATCTCACCGGTATCGACGCTGATTAAATGGTTTCCTGACCGGCGCGGCATGGCAACCGGGATGGCTATCATGGGATTCGGCGGGGGCGCGATGATTGGCTCCCCTTTGGCAACGGCTTTAATGAAGTTCTTTGCGACCGAAACCGATGTCGGCGTCATGCAGACCCTGATCGCCATGGCAGGCATTTATTTTATCTTCATGATGGCAGGCGCATTAAGTTACCGGATTCCCGCTACCGGATGGCAACCAGCAGGATGGACGCCGCCAGTTCCGGAGCAAAACAAAAGCATGGTGACGCACGGTCATGTGCATGTGAAAAATGTTTTCAAGATCAAGCAATTCTGGCTGGTGTGGGCAGTGTTATGCATGAATGTAAGCGCCGGTATCGGCGTCATCGGTATGTCATCGCCGATGTTGCAGGAAGTATTCGGCGGTCAGCTGATAGGCATTGACAAGCCTTTTACCGGGCTGGATAAAACCCAGCTGGCTTCGATTGCCGGTTTAGCCGCCGGTTTTACCGCATTATTGAGCCTCTTTAACATAGGCGGGCGATTTGTCTGGGCCAGTTTGTCGGATTGGCTGGGAAGAAAACTGACCTTCATTGTATTTTTCGTACTGGGCGGGCTTTTGTACGTTAGTATTCCGGAACTGGCAATAACCGGAAATAAAGCCTTATTTGTCGCCGCGTTTTGTCTGATTTTAAGCATGTATGGCGGAGGATTTGCAACCGTTCCGGCCTATCTTGCCGACTTGTTCGGCACACAAATGGTGGGTGCCATTCACGGCCGATTGCTGACGGCATGGTCAACGGCTGGAATTCTCGGCCCGGTAGTCGTCAACTACATGCGTGAATATCAATTAAGTCTGGGCCTGCCACGCGAGCAGGTATACAACCAGACCATGCTTATTCTCGCCGGACTCTTGGTGATAGGCCTGATCTGTAATTTGCTTATACGGCCTATTGATGACAAGTGGTTTATGACGAATGCCGAACTGGAAGAAGAAAAGCGCCTGGAATATAAAAAAATACACGCCCATGATGCTGATGAAATGGTTTATACCAACACCCGCAGTCATCCATTAACAGTGTGGCTTGCCTGGCTGGCAGTTGGCATTCCTCTGAGTTGGGGCATAGTCAACACCTTGATCACTGCCGGTAAGTTTTTTTCCTGATGAGCGGATGTCAGGCACGGTGAGTCATTAAGTGCGTGCTTCAGCCAAATGCCCTGTCGATTTATTTTTTCACCACACCCAGCGCCATCGCGATGTGAGCCAGCTCGGCCACGGTGGATACTTTCAATTTATTTTTGATTTGTGTGCCGTAATTGGCGGCAGTTTTATAGCCCAGACAGAGCTCGTCGGCGACTTTATGCATCGTCAGGCCTTTAGCCAGCAGGCAAAACACATCAAACTCTCTGGCTGACAGGGATTCAATCAAGGCACGGTAATCGCTGGGATTTCCCGCGCCAGTTGTGTTTTTTAACAAGCCTTCCTCAATGTATTCTCCGCCTTCAGAAATTTTCTGTATCGCCTCGACCAGAATAGCCGGTGCGGAATTCTTGGTTATATAGCCTTTGGCTCCGGCCATCATGGCCCTGTTCACATAAACCTGTTCATCATGAACACTGAATACCAAAATTTTGGCATGATTATCTCGGTTGCAGATACGCCGGATGCTTTCCAATCCACCAATACCGGGCATGGATAAATCCAGCACCACCACATCGGGCTTGTTGTCCAGATACAGCTGGCAAGCTTGTTCCCCCCGTTCCGCCTCGGCGATGACCTGAATATTCGGTACGGAGGACAGCAGCAAGCGGAATCCGGCACGGACTACGGCGTGATCATCCACTAGTATGACTTTAATTGCTTCACTCATCTTAACGGTACACTGGCGGTTACGGATAATCCTTTTGAACTGTCGGTGCGAATTAAAAACTCGCCTCCCAAACTCTTGATGCGCTCTCTCATACCCAACATACCGAATCCGGACTTAAGCGAATCGGGGGCACAGCCCTTTCCATTGTCGGTAATATCCAAAAATAACACAGGGCCATGTTGAGGCTCATGTCCCAGAGCCAATTTAATAATGGCCTGACTGGCATCGGCATGGCGCACGACGTTGGTCAAACACTCCTGGATGACCCGGAAAATCTGAATCGTCATTTTATGATCGAGGTTATCGACTTCATCAGGACATTCCAGGGTTAATTTCAGTTCGGGGTTTCTGACCGCCCATTGATTCAACAAGTCCTCCAGCGTCGCTTTAAGTCCTAATTCCTTGAGACTGATAGGATGAAGACTGCGCATCATGGATCGGACAACGGTAATCAGATGATCACAAATCGAAATAATGGTATCGGCGATTTGATCGGTTTCGGCTTTTTTATTTTTGGCTGTTACCGCCATGACTTTAATGGCGGTTAATGATTGCCCCAGTTCATCATGCAACTCCTGGGAAAGATTCTGGCGTTCTTCTTCCTGAATCTCCAATGAGTGCTGGGTTAAAGCGCTGTTCTCCTTATTAGCGGCATCCAGAACTTCGGTCATATGATTGATAGCGCCGGCAATACTGTCGTATTCGTTGATGGAGAACTCGGGTAATTTCTGATCGTAATGGCCGGTTTCAATGCTTTTTAAACCCTCTACGATAACCCCGATAGATTTCAGGGCTTTATTGAATGCCAAATTTACCGCAAGGCAAGTCATCAATGTCATGACGACCAATGACACAAAAAAGGCGAGGCTTTCCTCCCATACTTCGGAAATTTCATCCAGCGGATTAGCTTTGATCAGCAACGTAATCGATTGTCCATCCAGTGTCGTCAACTGTTTCTCAACTTCCGGATACTGGCTGGACACCAGCTTGATAAACCAGCGAGGTGGCATTTCCTTATCGTTCCGGCGCTCTTGTACGGAATTAAAATTGACGATTTCACCGCTTGGCTTTTTAAGCTGAATCGTCAAATGCCGCGTTTGTCTCATCGCCACAAATCCCGGCAGCCATTCGTTGACATCAAAATTGCTACGTTTGTTTTGAGAAAAACTGAGCTGGACCAGTTGCAAGGTCAGGTTCAATGAGGAATCAATTTCGCGATCTACAGCCCCCCGGGCATGCCAGATAGCTACAGCACCACCTATCAACAAGATTAAAATGCTGGTCAGGACTATTCGAACATTGATTTGAAAACGTAAGCTCATCGCGCTGGGCATCGTGTTTAAACAAGCATTATCGGGTTACTTGTCACAACAACCTATAGGAAAAATTCTTTTTTTATTTTTGCGCGGATTCATCCACAACCGACAAAACGAATGCATTTAAGTTAATCGTATTTTGTAGGAGCGGGCCATGTCCGCGAAATGATTAGAGGGCCTTTCAATCGCAGGCATGGCCCGCTCCTCCGGATACCGCCTATCGCTTCATTTCGATAGCATTAACTTAACGGAATTGTTGGCAGCCCCTCTCTCGATGGACGAAAAAAAGGCAAGTGAAATGTCTTGAGCTTTATTTATTTGATGAATAAAACCAGTCCTCCGTAAAGACCGGAGGACTGGAAAAGCCGGATTGAGTTATTCCTCGGCGGATACGCTAATTTTCTTGGGTTGGACGGCTTCTTTTTTCGGTATTGTAATTTCCAGGACACCGAGCTTTGATCTTGCCGATATGGCATCGGCATTGGCTGTGTCTGGCAAACTGAAACGACGGTAAAACGAGCCGTAAGTTCGTTCTACACGTTTATATCCTTCAGTTTCGCTTTTGGCTTCCGTTTTTTTCTCGCCTTTTACGGTCAAAATGCCGTCTTCCATACTCACATCGATTTCCTCGGGTTTGACTCCGGGAATATCCGCATACAAGATAAATTTATCCGCTTCTTCTTTTATATCGACTGCAGGCGCCCATTCTGCCGTTGACGTGGAGCCGCCATCAACCGCACTTTTTTCATGCGCTCGCTCCAGTTCTTTTTGCAATTGATTCAATAAACTCCAGGGTTCATATCGGGTGATAGCCATAACAACCTCCACACTGATCAATAAATTATTGGTTTAAAAGTTAAGACAGGGTCAAAAATAATCTGCCTGACTGTTACTGCCGATTATCCAATGTATCTTGATGTGATCCGATTTTTCACCCTGATATTTCAACCAGCAGTTCAGTCGGCTTTCCATTTCCAACTTGAGTCACAACAAATATAAGGTCTTTCCTTTTCTTTTCAACCCACCCAGACACGGGCATTTCTAAATAATCGCATCCAGGGTCCATACTCACCCCAATCACCGGGATGCCAGGAATTCTGCATCGTTCTGAAACAACGCTCAGGGTGCGGCATCATGATCGTGAAACGGCCGTCTCGCGTGGTCAAACCGGTAATGCCAAAAGGAGAACCATTGGGATTTGCCGGAAACTCCGTCGTCAATTCTCCTTCATTGTCCACATAGCACAAAGAAACAGCCCCGGCTTCCAGAGCAACAGCAGGATCAATGTTAAATTCGGCGCGCCCTTCTCCATGAGCAATAACAACCGGCATTCGGGAACCGGCCATACCGGCAAACAAAATGGACGGTGATTCCTGCACTTCAACCAGAGCAACCCGGGCTTCGAACTGTTCGGAATCATTACGCATGAAACGCGGCCAATGCTCGGCCCCCGGAATAATTTTCTGCAGACCCGACATCATTTGACAGCCATTGCACACTCCCAAGCCAAAAGTGTCTTGCCTTTGGAAAAAGGCCGAAAACGCTTCCCTGGCCCGAGTATTGAATAAAATGGACTTGGCCCAGCCGCCGCCCGCACCCAGCACATCACCGTAAGAGAATCCGCCACAAGCGGCCAAGCCGGTAAAATCCTTGAGGCTGACCCGGCCATGAATAATGTCGCTCATGTGCACGTCTATCGCAGTGAAACCTGCCCTGTCAAAAGCCGCCGCCATTTCGACGTGACCGTTTACTCCTTGCTCACGCAAGATGGCGACTTTGGGTCTTGCTGCGTTGATAAACGGCGCGCATACGTTTTCATTTGCATCAAAAGTGAGCACGGCATTCAAGCCCGGATCCCAATCATCTCTAATGCGTTCGAATTGCTGTACAGCACAATCAGGATTATCGCGTAAAGACTGCATCCGGTAACTGACCTCGGACCAGGTAGTTTGTAATTCGGCTCGCGTGGCTGAAAATACGGTTTGCACACCGTCGAAGATAACCAAAGTCTGCGAAGTCGCAATCTCCCCAATTTTATGACTACAGGCACCCAGTCCGGCTTCGCTCAATTGAGCCAGAACTGTTTCGCAGTCCTGCTTGCGCACCTGCACAACTGCGCCTAATTCCTCATTAAACAAGGCCGCTAAAACATCCGGTCCCAAGGCGCTGATATTCAGATTAACGCCTAACCGGCCGGCAAACATCATTTCAGCAACCGCGGCAAGCAATCCGCCGTCAGAACGGTCGTGATAAGCCAACAAGCGGTCTTGTTGATTCAATTGTTGAATCACATAAAAAAATGCTTTAAATAATCCGGCATCGTCCAGATCCGGCGTTTCATCTCCCATTTGCCGGTAAACCTGCGCTAATATGGATCCGCCGAGCCGGTTTTTGCCTTGACCCAAATCAATCAATATCAGCTCACTGTCTTCATCGCGCAATTGCGGCGTCAGCGTCTTTGTCACATCCAAAACCGGCGCGAACGCAGAAACGATTAACGAAACCGGTGCCGTCATAACTTTTTCACGGCCCGCTTCCTTCCAAACCGTTTTCATCGACAATGAGTCCTTACCCACAGGAATAGCCAGACCTAAAGCCGGGCATAAGTCCTTGCCTATGGCTTTGACCGTATCAAATAAGGCGGCATCTTCGCCTGGTGCGCCGGCCGCCGCCATCCAGTTGGCCGAAAGTTTAATGTGCTTTAATGAATCAACCCGCGCAGCAGCCAGATTGGTTAACGCTTCACCTATTGCCATGCGGCCTGAGGCCGGGGCATTGATAACGGCCAGCGGCGTTCGCTCACCCATGGCCATGGCTTCACCGGTAACCGCATAAAAGCCGGACGCAGTTACCGCAATATCGGCAACCGGCACTTGCCAGGGACCTACCATTTGATCACGCGCTACGAGGCCGGTTACAGAACGGTCGCCGATATGAATCAGGAAACTTTTATCGGCTACCGCAGGAAACGACAGGACTCGGCGCACCGCATCTTCAATAAGAACGGCTTCAAAGTCGAGTGAGCTGTGATGGACCTTCAGATGACTGACGTCTCTGTGCATTTTTGGGGGCTTGCCGAATAAGATCGACATAGGCAAATCCACGGGCTTATCACCCAATAATGCATCGCTTAGCTCCAAATGCTCCGCTTCAGTCGCCTCGCCGATCACGGCAAAAAGACAATGCTCCCGCTCGCAGAACGATTTGAACAGTTCCAGAGACTCCGGCCTGATCGCGACAACATAGCGCTCCTGGGCTTCGTTACACCAGATTTGCATCGGCGACATGCCCTTATCGGCATTCAGCACGTCGCGCAGTTCAAATCGGCCGCCACGGTCACAATCATGAATGATTTCCGGAACCGCATTCGATAAGCCGCCCGCGCCGATATCATGAATGGACACAATCGGCGACTCATCACCCAGAGAATTACAATGATTGATGACTTCCTGACAGCGCCGTTCCATCTCAGGGTTTTCACGTTGCACTGAAGCAAAATCCAACGCTTCCGAGCTTTCCCCCGAGGTTTGCGAGGAAGCAGCACCTCCGCCCAAACCAATCAGCATGGCAGGTCCGCCCAATATAATGATTAACGAACCGGGCGGAATCACATTTTTATTGACCAGCATAGGACGGATATTGCCCATGCCGCCGGCAATCATAATCGGCTTGTGGTAACCGTTGAGAGAGGCGCCGTTACTGTCAGGAACGACTTGTTCGAAACTGCGGAAATAACCGGCCAGATTGGGCCTGCCGAATTCATTGTTAAATGCAGCTCCGCCGATGGGGCCTTCGAGCATGATCTCCAAAGCCGAAGCAATCCGGCCCGGCTTGCCGTTGTCCGTTTCCCAGGGCTGATTAAAACCTGGTATTTTTAAATGCGAAACGCTGAATCCGGTCAAACCGGCTTTGGTTGCCGATCCCCTACCCGTTGCCCCTTCATCGCGAATTTCTCCGCCCGAGCCTGTAGCTGCGCCTGGATGCGGAGAGATTGCGGTTGGGTGATTGTGCGTTTCCACCTTCATCAGCAGATGGGCTTCTTCTTCGACATAAGCGTATTCACCGGTCATCGCATTGCGGATGAAAACTTGCGCCTTGGACCCTTCGACTACGGAAGCGTTATCGTGGTACGCGGATAAAATGCCGTAAGGACTTTGCTCCGCCGTATGACGGATCATGCCGAACAAACTTTCCGCTTGCTCAACCCCGTCAATTGTCCAGCGGGCATTGAAGATTTTATGACGGCAATGTTCAGAATTGGCTTGAGCGAACATCATCAATTCAACATCGGATGGGTTACGGCCTAATTTTTGAAAACTATCGGTCAAATAATCGATTTCATCATTGGAAAGCGCCAAACCCAATTCGCTGTTGGCTGAAACCAAAGCAGCCCGCCCCGATTCCATCACGGCAACCCGTTGTAAAGGTTGCGGCTCATGGTGTGCGAATAAATCCTCTTCTCCTATCAGATTGCTGGGTTTAACTACTTGCGTCATTCGATCATGCAGGGCGGCCCCAATCTTTGAAAGAGACAGCTCACTGAGCGAAGACTGGCTTTTTAACTGGTATTCGATACCGCGTTCAATCCGATTGATCTCAGTTAATCCGCAGCGCTGTGCAATTTCGGTAGCTTTACTGGACCAGGGAGAAATGGAGCCTGGCCGGGGGAAAACAGTCAATTGAAAATCAGGGCTGTCTTCAGCCTTATCGGCCAAACTAGCGCCGTAACTTAACAGCCTGTTTAAAATGGCGGATTGACTTTCGCCTAATGGCTGAGTCAGTTCGACAAAATGAACATAATGGGCTGAAACGGCCAGAATTGAAGCATCAATTGATTGCAGCTCGGTCAACAATTTTGTGACGCGAAAACCGGAAAGTGCGGAGGTGCCAGGAATTAATAGCATAGTAATAGGTATTGGGAATTTAAAATTCGGTGGGGGACAATCACTGTTTTAGACAGGCATGAGCTGATCCATAACGGGATACGGCCGTTTAGAAACCGGGTAAGCTAACGCTAAACCCGGCCTACGGCACTAATCATCATTAAGGTCCTGCTCGATTGCTTTTTGCAAAAGTGTCAAAAGCGCCAAACCTTTTCCTTCGGATAAAGGTTTTTCTTTCTCATCCAAAATAAAAATCTCTGTGAAGCCTTCATATTCGATCAGTTTAACGCGGTATTCAAGCTCAGTGCCGCCCCCGCTGGCGCCAAACATAAACAGCATCTCATCCCAAAAGGAATCATCCGTCACTTTAAGTTCGTCAGGATCGAATTGAACGATATAGATGCCATTTGCCCGATCGCGGGAGACGATTTCAACCGACTTCCGGCTCAGTGCCTTACCAACCACCCGCCAGGTCCTGGACATGTTTTCACTCAAGCGCAACCGGTTTCCATCGGTGCCCCCAACGCGTTCTACCGTGGCCGTTTCACTCGCTTCCTCAGTATCTCCGGGCTCGGCAGACTCAGCCTGGACAGCGGCTGTGGTTGTGGTTGTGGTAACCGGTTGAGTTACAGCGGCAGATGGAGATTTTCTGATCGTGTTATGTACGAGATCATCCGGAACGATTAAATCCGGTATTTCAGCTTTAAACTGATAATCTTTTTCCTTATCAGGAAACCAGCTCTTAATCCGGCTGCAACCGGCTCCAGTGCCCAGAATAATGGCGAGTAAAACAAACTTTACAAAAAACCTGTACATAGGCTACTCGATAACCTCAGCCTGACACATGGCGGCTCGAACCGTTTCGTAACACTCTTCGGTCAACCAGGTCAACGGCAAACGGATGCCTTTTTTAATCAGTCCCAGTTCCGCCAAGGCCCATTTAACCGGAATCGGATTGGATTGAATGAACAGGTGTTTATGCAAACCCGTTAATTTGGCATCGATAGCCAAGGCAGTTTCACGATCCCCGTCCATTGCCGCATTGATCATTTCATGAACCAGTCGAGGTGCCACATTGCCTGTGACGGTTATGGTGCCGTTACCGCCCAACAAGCAAAATTCGCAGCTGGTTGCATCATCGCCTGAATACAGCGCGAAATCATCACCGCATAAATTTCTGATCTGTGTATAGCGCTCAAGTTTGCCGGTTGCCTCTTTGACGCCCACGATATTTTTGATTACCGACAGGCGCGCGATGGTCTCAGGTAACATATCGACGGCAGTCCGACCTGGCACATTGTAAAGAATTTGCGGAATATCGACGGCTTCGGCAATCGCTTTATGATGCAGATACAATCCTTCCTGCGTTGGCTTGTTGTAATAAGGAGTTACCAGCAAACAGGCATCGGCACCTGCAGCTTTGGCACGGCGCGTCAATTCCAGCGCCTCAGAAGTTGAATTGGCCCCGGTTCCGGCAATGATAGGTATGCGCCCCGCCGCGTAACCGACGATCGCAGCAATTACCTCACAATGCTCTTCCTCATCAAGCGTTGCAGACTCACCTGTTGTACCTACTGCAACAATAGAATCCGTTCCTTGCTCAATGTGAAACTCAACCAATTTTTTCAGGCTGACCTGGTCTATGCTGCCACTCTCATCCATGGGTGTAACCAACGCAACGATACTACCTTGAATCATGCAAATCTCTCGATGATATTAAAACAAAAAAATGGTCAGGCATTATAACAAGCAAACTATTAAAACTCAGCTCGATCGTGAACTTATTGTAACTATTCAGCGAGTCGGGCAGTTCCTTCTCCCCTACTGTGAAAGTCAGGATGGCAGAGTAGTAAGGTGGATAGCGACAGCGCATCCACCTTCAACAGCATTGTTTGCATTAAGAGTTGCCGTCGTTCAGGCAGGGACGCCTTACACGAACAGTGCTTTATTATTTAAAGGGTTTACCATCGTTTACGCATACCCCACACATAATTCATGCAGCCCAAGCATAATGGCTGTCCGTTTATTAAATTATAGGTAAACTTCATTTTCTCAATAAAACCAATCTTCTACAAAACAAAACAGACTTGCTAATCTGATTCTACATGCAGCAAAACGGGTATTACGGTATAATCTTTCCCCATAAAACCCTCGCGCAGTTGCGCCAATCCAATTTTACAGGTAAATGCATGACCAATGATGATTCAACTTTCCCCACTTTCCGTGAATTAGCACTGATTGAACCTCTGCTAAAAGCACTGGATGATGTTGGCTATGAATCTCCCTCCCCTATTCAAGCACAAATCATCCCCTATGTACTCGAAGGTCGAGACGTGGTGGGACAAGCACAAACAGGAACAGGCAAGACAGCAGCCTTCGCACTGCCGCTGCTGTCAAAAATCGATTTAAAGAAAACCGAACCCCAGGTTTTGGTATTGGCGCCTACACGAGAGCTGGCTATACAGGTTGCTGAAGCGTTTCAACGCTATGCAACCTATTTAAAAGGCTTTCATGTACTGCCTATTTACGGCGGCCAGGATTACACCACGCAACTGAAACAGCTGAAACGCGGACCACACGTCATCGTTGGCACGCCGGGCCGGGTCATGGATCACATGCGCAAAGGCACTCTAAAACTGGATGCTCTAACCTGTCTGGTTCTTGATGAAGCCGATGAAATGCTGCGTATGGGCTTTATTGATGATGTTGAATGGGTACTGGAACAAACGCCTAAAAAGCGTCAAATCGCTTTATTTTCGGCAACCATGCCTGCGGTTATCCGCAAAATCGCTCAAACCCATCTTAACAATCCCGAAGAAATTACAGTAAAAGTTCGCACCTCTACTGCAGAAACCATTCGCCAGCGTTATTGGCTGGTCAGCGGTATTCATAAGCTGGACGCCCTGACGCGCATTCTTGAATCCGAGACATTTGACGGCATCATCATTTTCGTTCGCACCAAAACTGCGACGATCGAACTTGCCGAAAAACTGGAAGCCCGCGGTTACTCGGCTTCTGCGATCAACGGCGATATGTCCCAGGCTTTAAGAGAACGAACCATCGCCCACATTAAAAACGGTCAGCTTGATATCCTGGTTGCTACCGATGTCGCTGCACGCGGATTGGATGTGGAACGTATCAGCCACGTTATCAACTACGACATTCCTTATGACACCGAAGCCTATATCCATCGCATAGGCCGCACAGGCCGCGCAGGCCGCACTGGTGACGCCATTTTATTTGTTTCGCCCCGCGAAAGACGCTTGCTCAGCAACATAGAAAAAGCGACCCGACAAAAAGTGGAAGAAATGGGATTGCCTTCAACAGAAGTCATCAACAATAAAAGAATCAGCCGGTTCAAACAACGCATTACTGACACGCTGGCGGCTGAAGAATTGAGTTTCTTTACTCAATTGATGGAACAATACCAAACGGAACATAATGTTTCCGCCATCCAAATCGCTTCAGCATTGGCTAAAATTGTCCAAGGCGACACACCTTTACTGATCAAAAATCCGCCAAAAAGCACAAGAGAACCCAGCGAAAGCCGCCCTTCAAAATTTGACAACAGCGACAGACCTGCGCGTGACCGTAGCGACCGCAAACCGAGACGCAGCGGGGAAAGTGATGTAGAAATGGAAACCTATCGAATAGAAGTCGGCCGTACCCATGGCGTTAAACCCGGCAATATCGTCGGCGCAATCGCTAACGAAACAGGCTTGGACGGCGATCATATTGCGCGCATTAAAATTGAAGAGAATTACAGTACTGTTGAGCTGCCGGCCGGCATGCCCAAAGACTTGTTTAATGACTTAAAGAAAGTACGCGTCGCAGGACTGCCTCTTAATATTTCCAGAATGGGCGAGTTAGTCAGTAAAGACAAAAGCAAAAAAAGAATGAGCTCGACGTCCAAAAAGAGCAAACGTCCGCAAGAGTGATATTAAAAAACGATTGAAGCTTGGAATCTATTGGATGACATTTGAAACTACGAACAAATGTCATTCCTGGAACTAAAAATAATCAAAAGTCCAAAGGGTACGCAGGAATAGACCTCAAGTCAGTTTAACGATAGCGATAGCGGCTGAAACGGTCAAACCTAGCGACCAGAACACGAACCTGTCCATACGCTGGGTAATTATGGTCAGGTGTTTTTCAATTTGTTCAAAATGCTTATCAGCTTGCTCAAAGCGCTTATCCACCTGCTCAAAACGTTTATCCACTTGCTCAAAGCGTTTATCGACCTGCTCAAAACGCTTTTCCAATTGTTCAAAGCGCTTATCCATGTCAACACGCATTTCTTCAAATCGTTTATTGCTATTTTCAAAACCTTGCAACATCAGTTCTCGCTGGTGCTTGAGTTCTTCTTCGACGCGCACGATACGTTCTTGAATATCCAACTCGTAACGGACATTAGCATTAACCACTTCCGGACGAGACGCCAGCGTCTTATCGATCAGTTGTTGAATTTGTATCAGATCTTCTTGGCCCAGTGCCATTTTGAAACCTCTTGAAATAACTACATAGGCATACTAGCGATATCAACCTGGATTGACAATAGCTTCTTACTGGAACTGAACTAAACACCCAACAACTGCGTATCAAGTCAGTTTAACGATAGCGATAACGGCTGAAACGGTCAAACCCAACGACCAGAACATAAACCTGTCCATACGCTGGGTAATTATCGTCAGGTGTTTTTCAATTTGCTCAAAGCGTTTATCGACCTGCTCAAAACGCTTATCTACTTGTTCAAAGCGTTTATCCACCTGTTCAAAGCGCTTATTCATGTCAGCACGCATTTCTTCAAAACGCTTGTTCACATCAGAGCGCGCCTCATCAAAATGCCTGTTAACTTCTTCAAAACGTTTATTGCTATTTTCAAATCCTTGCAACATCAGCTGTCGCTGATGCTAAAGTTCTTCTTCGACGCGCACGATACGTTCTCGAATATCCAACTCATAACGGACATTGGCATTAACCACTTCCGGGCGCGCAGCCAGAGTTTTGTCGATCAGCTGTTGAATTTGTATCAGGTCTTCTTGGCCCAGTGCCATTTTGAAACCTCTTGAAATAACTACATCGGCATACTAGCCAGATCAACCTGGATTGACAATAGCTTCTTACTGGAAATGAACTAAACACCCAACAACTGCGTATCAAGTCAGTTTAACGATAGCGATAACGGCTGAAACGGTCAAACCCAACGACCAGAACATGAACCTGTCCATACGCTGTGTAATTATCGTCAGGTGTTTTTCAATTTGCTCAAAGCGTTTATCGACCTGCTCAAAACGTTTATCCACTTGCTCAAAGCGCTTATCTAATTGTTCAAAACGTTTATCCACTTGCTCAAAGCGCTTATTCATATCAGCACGCATCTCTTCAAAACGCTTGTTCACATCAGAGCGCGCCTCATCAAAATGCCTGTTAACTTCTTCAAAACGTTTATTGCTATTTTCAAATCCTTGCAACATCAGCTGTCGCTGATGCTTAAGTTCTTCTTCGACGCGCACGATACGTTCCCGAATATCCAACTCATAACGCACGTTGGCGTTAACCGCTTCCGGACGAGACGCCAGAGTTTTTTCGATCAGTTGTTGAATTTGTATCAGATCTTCTTGGCCGAGTGCCATTTTGAAATCCCATGAAATAACTACATAGGCATACTAGCGAGATCAACCAGGATTGACAATAGCTATCAGGTTGTTTTCGGGGAAACTATTCTATTTTGACTCTTACCTTAAATCACTCACACCCAATACAGGAAGGGCCTCACCTTATTTGTGGAGGGATTCGATGCGACCAATAATCAGCCACGCTTCTTTTTCAGGTTAATAAAAGGTGCTTGGTTCACCTTAAGTCCGCCGGTCAAGTAGCTCATAGTTTAATAATCATGTCCTAAACTTAGCCGAAGTGCTTACCTCGAACGTTTTTTACAACCAACTGTTTTTTGCCCCCACACGCTTTTCGGTATAAACGCTTTATACCGAAAAACTTAGGCAGCCAAGGCTACACTATCTAGCTCAGAATAAAGTTTATAACCGGCAGCATAGTCATTGCTCCATAATGGATTAGCTAACACCTCATCCAGATTTATTGAAAATGGAAATCTATCTCCGTTGAGGCGACAGCAATCGCCTATCAACTTAAATTTAAAATTTTCCCTGTTGACTATCTTGGCCAAAGCCATTGTAGTCAGGAAATACCACGTCTTAATCTGCCTTTTTTTACAATAAATTGAAGCCGCACGGTACAACCCCCAAATGAGACTATTTTGCAACCGCCTCTGGTTAAACAGGTAAGAAACGGCCTTTGAATCCTGTTCAGCAAGACCAGTTGGAGGAATACCATCGGTACAACGCCGTCGAACCTCTTTTAATACACAAAGCCTTGATAATTCAACTGACCGAGCAAGCTCATCCCGATTGGCCTGTTTATGAATTTTGCAATGTTCTAAAATGGGAAGGCGCCCGTTTTGATGAAATATCAACCTCATAGCCCCTACCCAAGCACCCGATTGACGATGCCTTAATATAAAATGTACTGCATTGGAATCCCATTTGTCTTTTTCATAGGGCTCTGGACAGTTTTGCTTATCTTCAAACCCCATCTCCTCACAGTAAACTTGATATCTAATATTAAAATGGATTTTTCTGGCATGCTCAGTGTCAGCCAGAAAAACCTCAAAAAATTCATCAAACATAACGATCAGACTCCTATGAAATTGCTAATAATCAAATTCAGTTCTAAAACAAATCGACCGAAACTCCGCTAGACCCGAGCTGAACTAAAAAAGCATCAAGTGTCAGGTTCTTTTACAACTAGACTTATACTAATCAAATAAAATTAAGAAGATCTTAACGGTGCCTGAATAGAAATAATCACAAGCATCCAGGTATTATCTTAATATTCAGATTAAGACACTCATATTTCAACTATCAGCAAGATAGGACAAACATCCTTGATTAATCCTGCGCCTTGTTTATCCTTAAATGAACTATTATAAAAAAGGACTCCAGCCATGACGAATAATTTTAGTTACGCACAGGCTTTTTCAAGAACCATTGGGTGGGTTACGGAAAACGAGCTTGATATTCTTTGCAACAAAAAAATAGCCATTGCCGGGTTAGGTGGCGTAGGCGGCAGCCACTTAATTACATTAACCCGGCTGGGCATTGGAAAATTTAATATATCCGATATGGACCGTTTCGAACTCGCCAATTTTAACCGGCAAGCAGGCGCCTCTATGAGCCATATTGGTCAAGCAAAAACAGTAGTCATGGCCCAGCTTGCACTGGACATAAATCCTGAACTAGAAATCAACCTATTTTCAGACGGTGTCAGCCTGGATAATTTAGAAGAATTCCTAACCGATGTCGATCTTTATGTGGATGGACTTGATTTTTTTGCGATGACTATTCGTCGCGCCGTATTCGCCGCTTGTGCAAAAAAGGGTATTCCGGCAATCACGGCAGCTCCATTAGGAATGGGCTGCGCGTTATTAAATTTCCTGCCAGGAAAAATGACCTTCGAAGACTATTTTCAATTGGAGGGATACCCTGAAGATGAACAACTACTCAGATTTTTGCTGGGACTTTCGCCAGCCATGTTGCAAATGCCTTATTTAGTGGATGCCAGCCGGGTCGACCTTAACAATCACAAAGGCCCTTCTACACCGATTGCCTGTGAACTATGCGCCGGATTGGCTGGGAGCCATGCTCTGAAAATCTTATTGAATCGTGGCAATATTCCTTCTGCTCCCCACGGCATACACTTTGATGCATATCGGAATAAATTGGTACATACTTGGCGACCAGGCGGCAACAATAACCTATTACAGCGCCTCGGCCTCAAAATCGCCAAACACCAACTGTCAAAAAAACTGACACCGCCCTTAAATCCATAGGAGCCAATACCATGGCACTGAATACACCTATAGAACGCATTCTTGATTTGGCCCGCTGGGCCCCTAGCGGCGACAACACTCAGCCTTGGCGCTTTGAAATTGTCGATGGCAGGCACTTTAAAATACATACGCATGACACCAGAGACTGGTGTGTTTATGATCTCGATGGTCACGCAAGTCAGCTAGCCATTGGCGCTCTTTTAGAAAATATTGCCATCGCCGCATCGGGCGAAGGAATGACGGCTGAGTTTGCCTACCACCATGAATCGCCGGAAGCCAACCTTTTGATTGAAGTTGTACTAAATGAAACGCCTGATCTATCATCCCACGACTTACTTCCGTTTATAACCGAGCGCACTACTCAACGGCGGGCTTTTTCATGCCAAAAATTAACTGAAGACCAAAAAAAGCATTTGGAACAGGCTGTAGGCTCTAATTACAGGGTCATCTGGCTTGAGGGTAAGAAAAAAAGACAAATGGCAGGCTTATTATTTCGTAGCGCACAAATTCACTTATCAATCCCCGAAGGCTACGAAGTTCATAAACGGATTATCGAATGGGACGCTCAATTCAGCGAAGATCGCATCCCCGATCAGGCAGTAGGACTGGATCCTTTAGCGCTTAAGCTGATGAAATGGGCTATTAAAAGCTGGCAACGCGTTGATTTTTTAAACCGTTTTATGGCAGGCACCCTGCTCCCCAGAATCGAACTCAGCTTAATTCCAGGCCTTTTCTGCGCCGCGCATTTTGTGATTGCTTCTAAAGAACCGCTGCAAACCGAAAACGACTATCTGGACGGAGGCCGTGCTTTGCAACGCTTCTGGTTAGAAGCAACACGCCTGAAATTACAATTTCAACCGGAGATGGCGCCCGTTATTTTTTCTCGTTATGCCAGTGTGGCTAAAATTTTTACAGTGGATAAAAACGGGATACGAATAGCAAAAAAAATAAATGGTGAGATGAATAAGCTGGTCAGCCAAGTTAACGGCCCGTGCCGCGTTTTTATGGGCCGACTTGGATACGGAAACCTGCCAAAAGCAAGATCTACCCGGTTAGCAACAAGCAAATTGATCGAATAGCAGCATTTCCATTTTACACTTGATGGATTGCGGGCCTTGCCAAGTTGCCCATAGCCACACTGCCCCAACAAATTGGCTTTGCCTACATACAGGTCAATTCCGTTATATTGTAGGAGCGGGCCATGCCCGCGATTGAACCGCATTCATGGCTCGCTCCTACAATACTGCCTATCGATTCATTGCGATGATCTTACCTTAACGGCATTGGGCTACAGGTAGTCCTGTATCCCTCAGAATAAGCAGCCAGCCTGACAATATCTTAATAAAACAGCCTTTTTAGCTGGTTGTTAAATGTAATTTTAAAATTTAATGCGCTTTGGATTTTACCCATTTTCTTTAAAATCAAGCATCTAAATATCAGGAATTATCTATGAGAAAAATATCAGCTCCACAAATTGCCAGTTTTTTGGTGCTATTGACCATTATCGTCACACTTAGCGTCCTAACCACCTCAATTTTGCTTCAGTTTTTGAGTCCTGGAGACTACCGCAGCATTGTCTCAATAGGCATATTTATATTACATTTTTACTTATATGCTTTCGTGATTTATCGATTATTCCTAAAATTCCTTCCCCTTCATGAAGGAGAATTGAAACCGGGCACAAAAGAGGAATTTTCCGCACAGGTTAATATTCTTTTTTATCTTTTATTATTTAACAGTTTGATCCGTACCCATTTTATACCCGTACCGCTGCTTCGCCTGGTTTATCTGGCACTAGGCACAAAACTAGGCCAAAACACCTACAGCGCTGGTACGCTGCTTGATCCCCCCTTAACTGAATTTGGCGATAATTGCATCATAGGTCACGATGCTGTGGTTTTTTGCCATGCGATTGAAGGCGAATATTTTGCGCTTTCAAAAGTAAAAGTCGGCAACAACGTAACAATTGGTGCTAAAGCCGTCATTATGGCGGGGGTAACTATTGAAAATGGCGCAATAATATCAGCGGGAGCGGTTGTAACCAAAGATTGCCATATTAGAACTAATGAAATATGGGGCGGAATTCCGGCAAAAAAGATTAAATGACAGACTCTTGTTACTTTCATTGTCAGATTACTTTACAAAAACTATTTTACTATTTTGATTCGGCTACGATTAATTCCATTAAAAGAAGGGTACTTACTAAAACTTTACCCTGTTAACAATCTCGCAGGTAGTTATCCGTATCTTTTGACTTACCTTTTCTCAGTTTATTTGTCAGATTCCTTTACACTTTCTCGAAACAAAACCTCATGACATTTTTTAAGTAATTGATATTTATATTAATGTTAGCATTGGCATAGTATCTGCCTCTTTATTAAGCAAACCAGTACAAATACAGGTTTAAGTATCGGCACAACAGTTTTAAACTTTACACTATGAAAGCTTTTAGGAGAAAACAATGAAATTAACAAAATCGATGATACCTTTGGCAGTGATGTCTGCGTTAGGCTTAGGCTTCGCTAATCAAGCATCTGCGAGCGTATACGGTGTATCAACATTAGAAATAAACAATTTGAGCATAGTTGTATCACCAGCGGCTGGTGCAACTATACGAAACTTTAATTACAATTTAACAAATACCGCCTTCTTAAATGGGGTTGGTGGGGCAACCAATGCAACTTGTAGCGGCACTCCCGGTCTAGGCGGCACCACAAATAATTGTGGTGGAGCAATTGCTCTTGATGCACCAGTCTATAATGCTCCAGGAAGCGCACCCATAGCTGCAAATAACAGCTTTGGTCTACAGGGCCCCGGCGCAAACCAATATTCCCGTGCAGATTCGGTAATTTACGACTCACAATTAACCCTTGACCCAATTACTCATCAGCAACAAATTGCTGAATCAGAACTTCAAACGGGTTTATCAGCGTCAGCCACCTCTTTGATACAGTCCGTTACAGGTTTCACCTTTTCATTTACCTTAGCTGCGCCTGGTAGCCTTACCCTGTCATTTGATGCGTCGGCTTATTTGGAAGCTAGCAGCAATGATCCTGATGGATCCAATCAAGCGGCTCAAGCTAACATAGCTTTGATTGGTTCACTAGCAAGAGATAGTGGCGGTTATTTTTGGCAATGGACTCCGGATGGCCAAGTCAATACTAACTGTTTAGCTGGCGGAGTTGGCGCAAGCTGTACTGAAACAGCAGACGCTGACACGATCGGCAATAACTCTGTTGGCGTAAGTACTGACCCAGCCTCGGACATCTTTACCACTGGTGGTTTTGGTTCATACTCTGTAACGTTTAACGGTTTAACAGCCGGTGATCATACTTTTACTTTAAGGTCTGAAACCAGCACAAACTTATCAAGAACACCTGCCGTTCCTGAACCTGAAATTATGTTGCTACTGGGTATCGCCTTAACAGGCTTCTCCTTGAACATGCGTAGAAACAGAAAATCAATAGCGGCTTAAGCTAATAAGTAGTTGCTTAAATTGAGGGTGGGGCTTTAAAGTCCCACCCCTTTTATGATTTATTAAAATCTTCAATCAGCGCTGCAGCTGTTTTTGCGCCCTGCCACTGTTGCAGAATTTCCGCAAAGTGAATGGTCCGATTCCGAATTTCAGAAGAATAAAGCACTTCAGCCAATGCTTGCTTAAGCACCAATATCCCTTTTTTTCTTACCCTATCCAAGGTCAAAGCTCGTCCCAAGCCCAACTGTTCAATTCTTTTAGCACCGATATACTGCTCAGCATGCGTTGCTACAGCTACGACGGGCAACCCAAATGCCAATGCCTGATACAAAGTTCCATTCCCGCCGTGACAACAGACTAGGTCGCATTTAGTAAGAACCTTATCGGTATTGACATATTCTTCTAAAAAGAAATGAGGTGGGAGATCTTGATTCCATTGTTTGGGTAATTTACCGCAAGCTACAATGATCTGAACCCCCAGGGATGTTAATTCGCCCAACTCTTCAACGAGACCTTCGAGACTTTCACTGCCTAATGATACATAAATCGTTTTTCGATTCTTTTCCAGCTTATCCAGACAGGCCGGCGCAGGAAAATCATTATGCCACGTAATAGGACCGACATAACGCGTATGGTTAGCTAAATGAGAAACAGGGTTGAATTCAGGTATATCGGCAAATAAGGACAGATCACCTTCTTCATGCTGATTGCCAAAATAAGGTTTCAAACCCATTTTTTTTCTTACTTTGTTTAGGTCGTTCATGACAAATCGATCATAAAAATAACATTCTATTTTTGTTTCAATCGGATCAAGAAATCCCAATAAACCCATGTAATCGCCTGGGCTAAAAAAGGGCAATTTTCGAAATGAGCTCATATGCACATTTAAAACAGACACGGTTTTTATCCCGCAATAATCGGCTGAAGTTCTCGCGGTAGGCCGATTATCGATTAAAACAAGGTCAGGTTTAACGCGCTTAAGAAAATCAATCTCTGCCTTTATAAAGCTTTCAAGCTCCGTAAAGCGATAGAGTTCGTTAAGCTTTTGTGATCGTACTGCTTTGATGATTTGCTCGATTGAAATATAGGGAAGCACTTCGATTTCAAATCCAGCATCCCGGGCAATTTGAAGAAATTTGCCGTAGCCCGCAAAAACAATCTCATGCTCATGCATCTTGAGAATTTTGGCTATTTCCAATAGTCTTGAAACATGAGCCAGCGCATGAGCATTAGCAACTGCTACTATTTTCATATTAGCCAACTCCCAGACTAATTTTTATTAGCTAATTCTTGTAGCTTATTGACCCTTTCTTTCATTTCCGGACTTAACTCGAATGTAGCAAGCTTGTTCAAAACTGACGCGGCTTCGCTCTGCTTATTTTGCATCACTAAAGCTTCACTCAAATGATAAAGTAATTCGATATTTTCAGGCGCTTTGTCCACAGCATCCTGAAGCGCTTGAGTACCTTTTTCAATCTGACCATCTTTAATCAACAACATTCCTAAAGTATCAAGAACTTGTGGGTTTGTTTTTTCAATGCTTACTGCTTTTTCTGCATAGCTTATCGCTTGATCCAAATCACTTTCGGCTTCAAGCCAAGCCAGATTATTGTATGCCGCAGTTATACTGGGATCCATACTGATCAGTTTTAAGTAAGCATTTTTGGCCTCTGGCTTGTTTAGCAAGCCCATATAACCGTCAGCCAGAGTGAGTTGAACAGAAATATCATCCGGATGCTGGGCGAGCCAATTTTTCATTATGGAAATACTCTCATCAAAACGCTTTTGTGACCATAGGCTGTTAACCCACCAAAGTGTCACTTCTGAATTTTGATTAATTTTAGCCAGCTGTTCAAAATACGTTGCAGCCTCGACAAATTCATTTTGATGCATTGATAACCAACCCGAAATACTTAAAACTTCTTGGCGATTACCAAACTCCTTTTGCAAAGAGTCACGCGCTCTATTAGCGTCGTCAATTTTTCCACTATAAAATAAGGTTTTTATTTCTCCGATGCGAGCAGGCAAATAGCTTGGATCTTTGATTGTCGTATTATGAATTTGTTTTGCTGCTTCGTTAAGATTACCTGTTTTGGCAAAGAAATCCGCTAGCGCATAATTTGCTGGTGCCGACATCGGCATTTTCTTCACTATATCTTCAAAGATTTGCTTAGCCTTTTCGGTTTCTCCCAAATTCAAATAAGCTTTGCCTCGCATTTCAAGAATCTCGGGATCCGATTTGTTTTGGGTCAAATTCAATACATCCTGATACTTTTCTGATTTGAGATAATATTTGGCTAAAGCAATAACGGGGCTAATTGCCTCGGAATTACTGGCTGCAGCTTGATTAAGTAAGGCAATGGCTTTTTCGGTATTGCCTTGTGTAAATTCAATTCTTGCATAGCGTTCCAATGCCTGTAAGTGTTTAGGATCGAGATCTATAATTCTCTGAAGATATGATTTGGCGCCATTGTAGTTTTTTTCCGCTTCCGCCAATATTGCTAAATTAAACAATGCATTTTTTTCATTGGGCAAAAGCCTGATGGCTTCTTGGAAAGCTGATGTCGCCTTTTCTACGTCGCCTTTAGCAGCGTAAATCATGCCTTCAGCGGTATAACCCAACCCATAGTCCGCCTGCCTCTTGGTTTGCTGAATCTCTTTAGCAACATCTAACGCTTTCTGGTAGTCTTTATTTTCAAGATAAGCAAGAGATATTAGTACTCCAGTAAGTATTAATTCCGGATCCAGTTTCCTGGCCTCTTCAAGATCCTTAAGACCCTGTTTGGATTCACCTTTCTTAAGCTTCTCATAACCTTGTTTCGTTAATAGCAGGGCCTTTTCGTTACGCCCGTTAAGCAATTGATTTAAACCGTTAATTCCTAAATACCCCTCAGAAGCTTTGCTAGGTTCGGACTCATTAATTGGCTTTGTTAGATAGAAATCATCGCTGGTCTTTCCATCATCTTTAAACACGGCAGCATCAGCCAAATTTAGACAAGCTTGCATGCCAAGAGCAAAAATCAAGCTCCTATATAAAAATTTTGGATTTTTCATATTTCCGATAGTTTTTCTTTCATGTATGGTAAGCATTGACATATTATTTTTCCTCTCATTAAAAACAGTTAAAAATATTAGATCCGTGCAACTAAAAAATATTAAACTGAATATGGATTTTTGATTTTAGTTACAAAACTTTCAGGAAAGTGATGAGAAACAACAAAAAACGCGTAATTTTCTTTGCTGAAACGGTGACCCTAGCTCATTTAACCAGATGCTTGATAATTGCTAAAGCGCTGCATGAAACAGGCAAATACATTGTAGCATTAGCCGCTGACAAACGGTTTGACGACATAATCGATCACAGCTTTCTCATTCGATTCCCTTTAAATACGATTTCCTGTGCTGAATTCACTTTTCAGTTGCAAAAGGGCCTTCCTGTTTACAATACTAAAACGCTAATACGTTATGTTAAGGATGATCTAACCGTCATAGAACAATTTCGACCTGACTTTATTTTTGGAGATTTTCGTCTGTCATTAGGAATTTCCAGTCGATTGAAAAAAATTCCATATGCCAATATTACGAATGCCTATTGGAGTCCTTATGCAAAAATGGAATATCCTATCCCTGAAATTTTTCTAATAAATATTTTCGGAGTCCCGTTTGCTCAAAAAATATTTAATGCTACAAAAAACTTAATTTTTTACATTCATTCTCTCTCGTTTAACAACGCTTGTAAAAAATTTGGTGTAAAACCATTAACAAATGATATGCGAGACATTTATACCTATGGTGATTTTACGATTTATGCAGATATAGAGTCATTGCTCCCAATGAAAACTTTACCAGAAAATCATTTCTTCATAGGTCCGATTTCATGGTCCGCCAATTTACCAACGCCCGAATGGTGGCCTACACTACCAAATGATAAACCAATAGTTTTTGTTACTTTAGGTAGCTCAGGTGATAATTCATTGTTGCCAATGATCATAAAAACTCTAAGTCAAATGCCAGTAACAGTAATTTGTGCCACCCTTAAAAAAACGACCATTGACAAAGACTATCCGAATGTATTTTTAGCAGAATTTCTCCCAGCAGAGATGGTGGTTAAAAAATCTGATATTGTTATATGTAACGGTGGTAGCCCAATGATTTATCAAAGCTTAGTAGAAAATAAAGCAATTATCGGCATTCCAAGCAATTTAGATCAGTATTTAATGATGAGTCTAATAAAAGAGGCTAATAGAGGGTATTTAATAAGAGCAGGCCAGGCAAATCCACTCTTAATTAGGGAAGCAGTAAATAAAGCCATCGAAAATACTCCTTCATCTCACTATGAAAAACCAGCATTGGCTCTAAACAAAATAATGGCACTAATTGACTTAAATTAATCAAATCCTTTCTAAAATCTTCTAAGCTTTGCTTCAGAGTTGACACGTATTTCTTTCAAAGACAGAAAGCGGGCAACTATTTTTTATTTAGTAATGCTAGATTCCAAACATGAATGCTTTAAAAGCATTTAATTTCTTTTTTCTCCATAAATCTAGGCATTAATATGTTGCTGAGAAGAAAACTTTTAAGAAGTGGATGCGTGAGTAAGGTGAAAATCATATTGTTAATTTTATTTCAATTAGTTAACGCCCCAGTTTTTGCTGAAGTGAGAGAAAAATGGGTTTCTGCAGAACCCGCCACCCGGGAAGTTGCAATCACAGGTTTTACCAGAGCCCACGCTACCATTCCGGTTGCTACAGAAGTTGCTGGCAAAATTAAAGATATTTTTGCTGATGTAGGAAATCCCATTCCAGCTCAAGGGAAACTTGCTTGCTTGGATGAGATTTTTGTTCGACTCGATATTCAGGCCGCCGATAACGAAATCGCCCAACATAGTAATGATGTCACTTATTTCCAAAGAGAGGTTTCTCGCCATGAAAAATTGGTGGCTAAACAAACCATTGCAATCAATGTGCTTGACAATCTTAACCGCGATTTAACAAATTCGCAGCGCGCCATGCAAACTGCCAATATCCGAAAACAGCGCCTTAGTGAACTAAAAAGGCGTCATTGTATAGAAGCACACGCCGGTTGGCTGGTAATCGACCGATTAATAGAGCCCGGACAGTGGGTACAGGAAGGAGAAGTTATCGCACACATTGGTGATTATTCAAAACTGGTTATCCCATTGATGCTTTCAGAACGTGAATTGGCCACCTTGACTAATCAAGATAAAATTGAAGTGCTGTTAACAGAATACAATATCCATGTTCCGGCTAAAATTGAACGTATTTCGCCCGCATTCGATGAAAGTTCGCGGAAAATTCCGGTCGAACTTTCTATCAAAGATGACGTACCCATACATCGAGGCGGCATAAGAGCAGAGTTAATTCTGAAAATGCCCACTGATGAACAAACATTTTCTGTTCCACAGAAAGCATTAGAAGAACGATTTGAGGAGTATTGGCTGCAGCGTAAAGATGGAAAATCACTTAAAGTGAAAGTAGTTCTAAAACAACCAGATGGAAATGTCAAAATCAATTCCCCAGACATTAAAGCGGGCGATCTGTTTAAAATTATCCGCTGATAACTATGCAATCTCTCATCCGATTCACCTTAGAACAAAAAATATTTTTTAATCTAGCTTTTATCCTGCTGGTTATAGCGGGTTTTTTCGCAATGTCAGCAATGCCAACCGAGCGATTCCCTGACATTAATATGGCAATCGTTAATATCACGACCGACTATCCAGGCGCTTCCGCTACTGATGTGGAAACCCTGGTTACGCGAAAACTTGAAGAAGCTCTTGAGAATATTGAAAATATTGAGTGGTTATCCTCCTCATCACACCCTGAACGCTCTTATATTCGAATTAAATTAATTGACGACAGTGATTATCAAAAACTATACAACGAAATACGATTTGAAGTTTTAAACGCTAAATCAGATCTTCCTTCCGAGATTGACCCACCTAAAATAGAAAATATTACGATGGGTGATCTGTTGCCTGTATTGATTGTAAATCTCGTCGGTCAGCATGATAATCGCGCGCTCTCTTTAATGGCTGAGCAAATCAGAGCTCCTCTGCAAAGAATACAAGGTGTAAAAAAAGTTGTCGTTTCTGGAGAGTTTACGCGCGAGTTCCATATTTACCTGGATCCGGAAAAACTCCGTACTTTGGGGGTGAGTTTTGACGAAATTACCCATTCATTAGAAGACGCTAATTTATCAGTAGCGGCAGGCAGTTTCTTAGCTCATGGAAACGATTATCAAATTAAAGTTGATGAAAAGCTTTATGACAGAGATCAGGTTGTTAATACGATTATTCGCCGTGACGGAGAAGGTAGCTTTATCCGGTTAAGAGATTTAATAACGCGCGCAGATTTTGATTATCGCAAGCCCTACATAATTTCTTCTGTGAACGGAAAGAATGCTGTCTCCTTAAATGTCATTAAAACCCCTGAAGGCAACGCTCTGGCAATCAAAGAAAATGTGCTAAAGGTATTAGATCAATTTAAGCCGCTAATCGATCGCGAACAATTAGAAATTTCTCTAACCCAGGATTCTTCGATAAAAATTAATGATGGATTATCGACTTTAGGATGGAATTTAGCCGTCGGGATGCTACTGGTTTCGGTAATTACCTGGTACTTTGTCGGCATAAGGAATGCCGGACTCATAACAATCGGTATCCCTTTCTCATTTTTAATCACCATACTGGTCATGTACATGACCAACTACAGTTTTAACGAAATCACCTTATTTGCCTTCGTTTTAGTTTCCGGCATCATTGTAGATGATGCTATTGTGGTAACCGATAATATTTACCGACATATTCAGGAAGGTCGGCAACCCTATCAGGCGATCATAGAAGGCACAGCGGAAGTTGCTATCCCTGTAATCTCATCAACGATTACAACAATTGCCGCTTTTTTACCCATGTTAATCATGACGGGTACAACAGGAGAATTCTTTGCACAAATTCCAGCTGCAGTAAGTTTTGCCCTGCTAGCCTCTTTGTTTGAGTGCCTATTTATACTTCCCAGTCATTATCTGGATTTCGGCCCGCAAAAAGCTAAGGAATTAACACAAAGACTCGAGGAGGATAACTTCATCATGGGTTTTTTTCGTGACTTAACTCAAAAGGTACTTAATTGGACATTAAAGTTTAGAGCCTTAACAGTTTTTATTGTGACTTTGCTTTTCTTAGCGTCTATCGCAACCATGTATGTTTCGATGACCGGAATTTTACCTTTGATCAAAACCCAGTTTTTCCCCGACGATTATGCTATTTACTTTGTCGATATAAAGGGTCCGCCCAATACATCTATGAACAAGATTGATGAAATCACCAGAGAAGTCTCTAGAACGATCATGGAAGATGGCCCAGAAAAAGCAAAATCAGCCACAGGAATGGCCGGTGTTTTTATGAATGAAGATTACGAACTCATATTCGGAAATAATTACGGTGTTGTTTTGGTCACTCTACCGGCTAAACAAGATCAGGATATCTCTGATCCGATGGTACATTTAGATCAGATTAGAACAAAGCTTAAAAAGCAATTTGAAAAAAATGATGTCGCATTATTCGTCCACCCCATGAGAGAAGGACCACCTTCCGGAAAAGCCATCAATATCAAAGTAATGGGTAGCAACTTAAATGCTGTTTCCGGGCTTGCTGAAAATTTGCGGCAATTTTTAAAAACCAATGTTGAAATTGCCCCTTATTTAGTGGAGCTTGAGGATGATAGAGGTTCCCCAAAGAAAGTATACCGCTTCGATATTCGTCATGAGCGAGTCAAAGAGTATTCGCTCAGCAGCAGTGAAGTAACGCGAATGGCGGGAAGTGTTTTAGATGGTCGATATATCGGTAAGTTTCGAGCAAATGATGAGGAAATCGACCTTAAACTACTCATCGATCAAAAAACAATAGAGCATCCTCAACAGGTGTTATCAATTCCTTTCCTGGAAAATGCTATCAGTCCGATTTTGTTAAGTGATGTGACTGAATTGCGCTCTTACGAAGAACCCAGCGAACTAAATCGATATCGCGGACAACGCGCTATCAGTATAAAAGCTGATTTAAAAACGGGTTCCCCGGTTTCATCCTCCAGCGTTATCAGTACGGTCGCTCGCTATTATGACACGATTAGAAACGACTATCCTGGCGCCACACTTCTATTTAGCGGAGAATATGAAAACACTCAACGCTCCTATGAATCACTGATCTTCGCATTTTTTATTGCCGTCATGATCATTTATATGGTGCTTGCCGCTCAATTTCAATCCTATCTGCAACCTGCCATTATCCTATCCAGCATTATATTTGCTTTTATTGGGATTGTTTTGGGTAAGTTTCTAACTCAATCCATATTTACTGTAAACAGCTTTATTGCCGTCATTGGTGTTGTGGGAGTAGTTGTCAATGACGCCTTGGTGCTAATAGATTTTATCAACAAAAACTATCGCTCCGGCTTATCAAGAAGAGAATCCATTGATAATGCCATTAAAGTTCGTATCCGCCCCATCATCCTGACAACAGTAACCACTGTATTAGGCTTACTTCCTATGGCACTCGGGATACCCAATTATTCTGTTGTTTGGGGTACGATGGCTTCGACTTTTGTAACGGGCTTGGGGACGGCAACATTGTTAACTTTATTTGTTGTTCCAGTGCTTTGGGATTTGATTCAAGCAAGACAAGAAAGAATCCAACAATAATGAACTCACTATCAACTCTGGATTTTGTTAATTGGCTTGTGCAAATAAGCGATCGAAAAATTAATATCGCTTCATTTGACCAAAATACTAATTGCCGCGCAATGGCCGAACTTTTAGTGAAAAAGATCAGAGGCGGCATTGATTCTAACGTTGAAAATCTGGGACTTATTAATAAAAGTGCAAGTTTGAATGGGGAAGCATCTTTTAACGATACTATTTATCATCGCCTTAGAGAATTCATCGGTCAAAAACAATGGGTAGGCATCATTATTCCTTCAGGAATAAATCATGAAATAGACGAAATTTTGTGCGATCCCAATTTACTTCATTATCTATTAGAGTCCGATATGTCAGATAAGGGCTTGATTATTCAGTTAGATGAATCTCCTAAAGCAACTTCTACACTTTTCAATATTCATCCAATAGTAATAACTGCGCTTAATGAAGCGATAAACTGGCCGGGAATTTTACTGGTAGTGCCCGGCGATGATTCCGTGTTTTTACCTTTAAGTTCGCTTAATAGTGTGGAAATTGATATTGAGGCCCGCTTGATGTGGTTATTGTCAACCCTAAACAATGGGTCGAACATAGAACTGGGAAAACTCAGAATAAGCTATCGAAACAAATTTCCTGAAGTCTTTGAACATGAAAAGTCAACGATCAATATTCTTCATTTAAGCGGACTCCACATCGGGAGTAAAAGAGCAAAATTTAGAATGCCGCGGATTCAACAATTTATAAGATTATTGATTGAGAAGATAGGTGAAACAACTAAAACCGTGCCTGTAATCACAGGCAATCTTATGGACACTCCTAGCGAACAGAATATAAATGCTGTTCGCTCATTTTGGTCATTTCTTACCGATTTGGGTATCGAAGAACCACTATTGGTGTTAGGTGACAACGATGTTAGAAAAGATGGTAACGTTAACGAAAACTACTTGACAGCTATCGGCTTCCCTTTAACGAAAATTATATGGCATGACGAGCAGAGACTAGGAATAATTTGCATCAACACCGTACTACAGGGCAATTTGCTAAATGGCTCAGTCAGTCACCAGCAACTGGCGGAGATTGAACATGAATTGTCACGCAAAAACAATTCAAGTGACTTTAAATTAATAGCCATTCTACATCATCATCCTGTTGCTCATGAGATGATTAATGTCAATACTGATAAGCTTTACAAACAACTTGAACAATCAGATTTTGGAACAACTATCGCATTAGAAAATGCCGATCTGTTGACTGATTTTTTTAAACGTAATTCAGTAGCTGCTATTTTACATGGCCACAGCCGTATTCCATTATTCAGCCTAATGGAACAAAACATACCGGTTGTAGGTTGCGGTGATTCCATTGGCTTTATTTCTGATAATGACCGCAGTGTCTATTTTTCAGTCAACATTGTCACATTCAATATCCTGGCTCGAAGAATAGCCTGTCGCTTTTTGATTTACAGAAAGCCGGAGGGAGGTTTAAACAAAGCTAAATGGCATGAAATAGTCTATTTGACCAAAATGGAATAACGCAAAGAGGAAGAGGTGCTGACTTGATTGTAGTGTTTTTCACTTATTGCAAACCACATAATCCTCTCATCGCACAACTCAACGCATTAATCTCAGCAGAAAAATAGTTTTGAGGAGAATTAAAAGAGTGCTATTAAACAGAAGCCTTGATTTGTTTATATATCCATTGATATAGAGACTTTAAGTCGGCATTCATGTGATCTAACGCAGATTGAGTCTTTATAAAATAGGGCGCTCTTATTCCATGATAATCAATATCTTGCCCCACCTTTTCAAAAACAATACCGGATCTTTTTAGTAACCGTGGCAAGAAAGGCTCCATCATGGCAAAAACATTCGTTTTTCCAGTTAGTTCTGTTAACGCGGTAGCCGCCAAAAAACCGGACACGGCGATTAGAGAAAATGTTCGCTCTTCAACTTGGGATATATCCAGTGAATCGGGCCCACCGAACCGGGTTAAAGATTCACCCGTCCGTCGTCTGAAAGCACTATCCACTGCCAGTCTGGATATTTCGCAAATGGTGGTTCTATCCAAGTGATAACTGTCTATCAATGATCGATTTAGGCTTTGACCGCAGAATTTTTCAAAGGGTAGCAATCCTTCACCGTTCGAACCGGTTGCTGGAACTAATCTGACGCAACCGGCGGGCATTTCCAGTCTTTTATGAATGATGACGCAATGATAGGAACTATCGTCAAACTCATCCTTTTCTTGTTCATTCGGGCAATTTTCTTTTTCTTCATAGCCGAACTCTTCACAATAAACTCTGTATCTAATGTGAAACGCTTTGGTCTTTTCTTCGGCCTTGCATGCAAGATTAACTGAAAAATAACTTTCAAAACTTTCAATTAAGGAAGCTACATTATCGGGTGGCTTACTTGCCATAATCTCTCATCTCCAAATTCATATTCGAGTTGCCTCTGCCTGTGCATTCAATTTTTAAATATAAATTCTCTTAAACGCATTGTAGATGAGAAGAGATTTAGCGCAATTAGCAGAACCGTTTTTGATGGTTTGTGCTCATTTCGTAAAGTTGGAACAAATAGACCCGTCAAGAATTAAAATATAAGAATATTTATTTTTTAGAAAAAAAACGACTTTTCAAAATGATTTTCAGCGGCGTCAAAGCGATAATTGCCCTGAACAGCACCTGATTATTGTCTATAAGCCCATAACATTCATAGGCATAGGAGGTCCCATCAATCGCTTTAACCAATATGTGCAAGCAAGTGTTACTTTTCAATAAAGTCAGGCATTGACGATGGATAGAGATTTTATGCGAAGAATACACCATTGGATCTTTTTTGAAATCGTGTTTGTCAAGCCAGGCTTGTTCAAGTAATGCACAAGAAATGAAACTGCATGGAAAAATTTCTGGAAAAATAGTTTTTTCTTCCAAGTCATCAAAAAACAATAATTGATCCACCAGAGAACCACACAAAAAGTTTTTCCCGTTACTGACATTGATAAATTTACGTTTCAAAAAGAAACCATGTTCAGGCAATACAGAGCGATCTGGATAGGATTTTAGATTTCCCCAAGTCGAAAAGTCGGCATCAGGCAGGAATAACGCAAATTGAGACTCTTTTTTATAGCCTGTCAAAGCCAATATGCCGTTGGCTTTGACAGCAACTCGATTACTGAGTACCAGTCCGCCATTATCTTTTTTAAATTGCGATTTCTTTATATCGATTTCTACTGTATCACCAGGCTTAACCGCATTTGCAAAGTTAAACTGGTAGTTACTGAACTGAAGTTGTTGATCTTGAATCAACACATCTTCGTTATTACTATTACGATACTGCTTAATGTGAGCCTCGAGTAACGATTCAAGCTGAAACCCCAATACTATTGGCCCCTCAAACGGATTATTTTCAATTAGCTGCCATTTAACCGGTTCATGGAACAAATTAAAATCATCGGTTGCATTTCGGGCAACATCAATATGAATCTGGTTAAAAATAAAAGTGATGTTATTGCTAGTCATCACAGGTCAGACAATTGAAACATCACTCACCCAAACCAACCGCCCTTCCTCCGCCGATTTGATAGCTGCCTGGATAACCCGGCAATTGCTTTTGGCATCACTCAATGAGAGCAACGGCGGCTTGCCATCTAGTATACGCTGGCTGACGCCTTCTATCTCTAGCCGAAAATGATTATGAGCGGGGAGCCGTTCTTCGGTTTGCAACCCTGATTCTGTCCAGTATGAAATAACCGGTGCATCGCCCGGTAATTGCCAGACATTGTGGCATTTGATGCCGCCTAAGGTGCCGATGATTTCGTATTCGGCGCGTCTGGCGCGTTCAAAACTGAAATCAAAATGAGCATAACGCCCTTCGCCATAATCAATCACGCCGTTCATTGCGGTGTCGGCTCCGCTTTGCACATAGTTAGCGAGAGCTGTTACGGCCACTGGATCATTTTCAAACCACATTCTGGCAGTATGAATGGCATAACAACCTATATCCCACATGGCGCCGCCGCCTTGATTGACATCCAGCGCCAATCTGTACATTCGCGCCGGTTTCATCATAAAAGAGAAACAGGTACGTACCGTTTTGACTTCACCTATCAACCCGGAATTGATTATTTCTCTAACCCGCGCATGCTGGGGGTGAAAACGGTACATAAAGCCTTCTGTGACAGATACATTATGCTTTTTTGCAGCTGCTTCAATGGCATCAATATCGGCCACTTTTAAAGCCATCGGCTTTTCACATAAGACGTGCTTTCCCGCTTCTAACGCTTTTACTACCCATTCGGCGTGCTCATGATTGGCAAGCGGTAGATAGACGGCTTGAACCTGATCATTGGCAAGCAAGGCGTCCAATTGATCGTAGCATGTCACATTGCTTTGACCGGGAGCGTAATTTGCAAGGGTTTCGGCTGCAGCTCCGGGACGCCTGCTGGCAATCGCTACCAAGCGGCCATTAGCCGCTTCAACAATAGCCGGTAACAGACGCTCATTAACCCGCGCCGCACCTAATATTCCCCAATTTAACTTGATATTCTCATTCATGATTGGCGGTTCCCTTTACTCATCTGCGCTTGTATCTTTGTTTTTTATAATATCCAATATGGCTTGCGCGTGACCTTCATGCGCGACGTTATACATTGCCTCGACAATAACACCCTTCTTATCGATGATAAAGGTGGAGCGAACGATCTTCCATTTTTTTACCCCTTCTTTTTCAACTTCTTGCCAGACACCGTATTTTTCGCAGATCTCGCCAGACTCATCCGCCAATAACTCAACGTTGAGATCGTATTTTTTGATGAATGCGCGATGACTTTCACAAGAGTCTTTACTGACGCCGATCACAACGGTATCGAGCAGCGCAAAATCGGCAGCCATTGCTGTAAAGTCATTGGCTTCAATTGTACAACCTGGGGTATCGTCTTTAGGGTAGAAGTAAAGCACCACATTTTTTAATGACGCGTAGTCGTCCAGTGACACCAGTTTATTATCTTGTTGCAAGGATCTGAAATAAGGTGCTGGTTGATTTTTTTCTAACATGTTTATCTCCTCAAGGATTGATACGATGTTTTTTGGAACAAGCATAAAGTCAATTTTGTCAATAAACCCCCCTCTCCCTCTGGGAAATGGATGGGGTGGGGGGGGTCAAAAGCTTAAGTTATTTTGTGCATTTTCCTTACTGTTATCTTCGACTCTCCGCCTCGCTCAGGACACTCACTTTTCCCTCTTCTACGATTAATAAGTCACTGGCCAACTTGTAAAAAACGCCATGCTCAACAACTCCGGGAATAGCGTTAAGCCTGTCATTCAGCTCTTTGGTTCCTGGTGAGCCTTTAAAACGAGTATCCAGAACCAAACTGCCGTGCGAGGTAATGACGAGTCCGTCTTTTGACGCCGTCTGCCGCAGTTCGCTGTCGCCGCCTATTTGCCTTAAGCTCTCTTTTACCATCTGCCAGGCAAAAGGGATAACTTCAATCGGGACAGGAAATTTCTCGCCAATGGTTTCGACCTGCTTGCTTTGATCAACCAGAACCAAAAAGCGCTTGCACGCCTTTGCCAACAATTTCTCTTTGACTAAATCATAACCTCTGCCTTTTAACAAGGTTAAATCAGGAGTGACTTCATCCGCACCGTCCACATACAAATCGAGATGACTCAACTGATCCAGACTCACTAACTCCAAACCGTATTCCTGCGCTTTGATCAAACTCACCGTGGAACTGGAAACAACTTTTATTGACCATTGTTTTTCTTTGACGCAAAGGGCCAAGGCTTCAATAAAATAATTGGCTGTAGAGCCGGTACCCAAGCCAACAACCATACCGTCTTTAACATACTCGATGGCAGCTTGTGCTACTTTTTGTTTATCGTTCATATTACCTGCCTCAGTAAAAGCGGTTTAGTGATTGGTTTGAATAGCAGTATCTACTCGCCGCGTCCCATTTTATAGTGTGTAGGTGCTTGATTTCAAAGGATGCATAAATATGTCCCTGTTGCAGAAGCCTTTTCAATCAACCCCTACACCCTCTATTCCAAGCGGCCGAGTAGTTACGAATAGCATGTTGAAAGGCCCATCTGGCCTTCGACAAGCTTAGGGCGAACAGATTTACTTTATTACCCGGCAAAACTGAGTACTGAGGTCCTCAACGTTAACTTGCAAACAATAATTCCTTGTCCTACGCATTAGCAAGTCCGGTTATATTCAGTGATTACAAAAAAACCAATATTACAGTGGCACGATTAAAATATGCTAATAGTTTTAAACGGTGAGGCTTATCCTATTGAATCATTGGCACTTAAATATTTTGTGTTGGGCTCAGTCTGCTTTTATAAACAATTCAGCCTACCTGCAAGTTAAGGTATACTCAAAACTTGTTTAACACATGCTATAACGATGATGGAAAAAAATAATATCAGCTTGCACCATGTCAGTCTGGTGGTCTCAAATACTGAAAAAGCACTGCAGTTTTATTCCGAGGTATTGGGATTAAAATCAGTTGCGCGCCCTGATCTTGGCTTTCCCGGCGCATGGTTTCAATTGGGTCCTCAGCAAATTCACATTTTAGAGCTGCCCAATCCTGATCCGGCAACCGGCCGGCCGGAGCATGGTGGACGCGATCGGCATGTGGCATTTAATGTCGACGACCTGGATCTGGTCAAAGCCGAATTGGATCAAAAAAATATTATTTATACCTTAAGCAAATCGGGGCGCAGGGCTTTGTTCTTTAGAGATCTTGACGGCAATGCTTTGGAAATTATCGAGCGAAGCTAAGTTATCGCTAAACATTAATCCTCACAACAAACATCCAATCTACCCGTTTATCGATCACCCATGGAAAAACTAATCACTAAAATTAGAGATATTCCGGACTTTCCAAAACCCGGCATTATTTTCAAAGACATAACCCCCCTGGTTAAAGATCCGGCGAGCTTAAGATTGACTGTGCATTTGCTGATGCAGCCTTTTTTGGAACGACCGATTACTGCGGTGGCAGGCATGGAAGCCAGAGGCTTTATTTTCGGGTCGCTGGTGGCCTGGGAATTGGGCGTTAGTTTTATCCCATTGAGAAAGCCGGGCAAATTGCCTTACGATGTTCAAAGCGTTTCTTACGATTTGGAATATGGATCCGCTTCTCTGGAAGCACATATCGATGCTTTCGAACCAAACGACAGGGTTTTGCTTATTGATGATTTGCTGGCAACAGGCGGAACGGCGAAAGCCAGCTGCGAATTGGTTGAAAAACTGGGTGCCACCGTCGAAGCGTGCGCTTTTGTAGTAGAACTGGATTTTCTTAACGGAAGAGAAAAACTAAAAGACTACGAAGTCTTTTCTTTACTGCATTTTTAGGCATCTTGGCTGAGGGAAAGTCGGTACTTATTTACACTTTCCCTAGCCCTGCAACTGATTATTTTGTTTCTGCTGTGTTGCCTTGTGAAAGAACAGAATCACTGGAACCGCTGATGACGGGTGTCAGTTCTTTTGGTTTGGGCTCGACAGAAGACGGTTTTTCCTTTTCCCCATTGAGCTTGGCTTCGTCACCGGAAAGACCCTCATCCAGAAAATCATCGTCTTCACCCAGCAAATCATCATCAGCAACCCCGGAAGCGCCATCAGTCGCCATGAACTTGCGCCATTGCAAAAAAGATTCACGGGTAAACACATAGGAATCAAGCGAGGCTTCATCGACAAATTTTATAGCCCCATCCGCATTGGCGCGGGAGTTTATGACCGATAGCAGCTGAACCGGATAGCCGACATAAGTTGCAGGATTAGCCGCTGCGTCGAATACGGCGCCGGGAATACCCCGAGTAGTTGATGGCCCCATCAATGGCAATACCAGATAGGCACCCTCAGGCACACCCCACACCGCTAAAGTTTGTTCAAAATCCTCTTCGTTTTGCTCCAAACCTGCGTCCTTTGCAACATCTAACAATCCGCCGACTCCTAACGTAGAATTAAGCAGAAACCGGCCTGTATCCTGAGCGCCTTGCTCAAACTTAGCCTGCAATAAATCGTTGATAACGGTATTGATGCCTTTCAGATTATCGAAAAAATTAGTAATGCCTGTTTGCACTATCCCAGGGGTTATATATTTGTAGCCATCAGATACAGGCGCAGCAACATATTTATCGACCTGACTATTAAAGTCGTAAATGGTACGGTTGAAATCCTCGTAAGGATCAATTTGAGCAGACGAATCCGCCTGATTTTCTGTTGGAGTGGAGGCGCAACCATGAATCAAAAGACCTACCCCAACAAAAATCAATGCAGCAAATTGGTTAACTACTCGCTGATTTATGCCGTGCCCAAACTTTTTCATCAGAAAACCTATTGCTTAGAATAATTATCGATTTTTTCGTTTATCTTGGTTATTAGCGGGTCAAAACCTTCTCTCTTGAGGATACTGGTGTACTCGGACCGTTTTAAAGCCAAATCACTTACGCCGTTAGCGATGATGTTGATTATCTTCCAGCTATTTCCCTTTTTTTTCAACATATAATCGAATTTGACGTTTTTGTCATTCGGAATAATTAATGTTGTGTGGATGATCACTCCGCCTCGGGCAGTTTGCTCTTCAGAATCAAATACAAACGATTCCCCATCAAAATCTTTAAAATTATGGGCATAAGAAGAAATACTTAACTTACTGAATACGTCAACTAATTGCGTCTGCTGTTCAGCTGTTAAATTTTCCCACTCACGCCCCACCACAATACGGGCTATTTTGGTCAGATCATGACTCAACTTGACCGGTTCCGCCAATTTATTGAATCGGCCTTCATAACCTAACTCTTTGCCTTGTTTCATTGTCTCTATCAGAGCGAGCTGAAAAGTTTCGACAATGACTCGTGCACTTTCAGCTTCGGATGCCAAAACCGACCAGGACTGAAAGCTCAATATACCTATTAATAGTGCAGAAGATATTCGCTTATAAAATTGTTGCATTGAAATCTCCATTTGTGATTGCATGCAGATACATGCTTTGAACCATTGTAATTGATTCAGCGTGACTGGTTTACTCGCTTCCCTGCTAATATGTCGGGCTTGAAAAAACTACAAAGTCGAATCAGGCAGAGGCAGTGTTTTGACCCTGCCGATTCAGCTTAAACTTCTGTTCTGACGGGAATCCCTGCAATATTGGGCAATGATCTGTCACCATCATCATAAACCGGGGCTTTTTCAGGAGCCATTTCACCCTCTGTTTTAGGCCCTCTAACAGAAGTCAACAGGGCTTTTATAGGGTGTTTCAGCATGTCTTCAACAGCCGTGGCTTCGTAGCCGCAATGCGCCATACAATTGGCACATTTAGGATTATTGACTGTACCGTATTTTTCCCAAGGTGTTTCTTCAAGAAGGTCTTTGAAACTATCGGCATAGCCTTCGTCAGAAAGTAAATAGCAAGGCTTCTGCCAGCCAAATACGTTTCGCGTTGGGTTACCCCATGGCGTACAGTCATAGCTCTGGTTGCCCGCCAAAAAATCCAGATACAGCGAAGAATGATTCAATTTCCATTTACGGTTTTTGCCAATCTTGAATATACCGCGAAACAGTTCTTTAACATCCTTACCTTTAATAAATACATCCTGTCTGGGAGCCCTTTCATAGCTGAAACCGGGAGCAATAGTAATGCCTTCAACCCCTAGCTCCATTGCATAATCAAGGAACTCGGCCACTTCAGGCGCATTCTCTCCCTGAAATAATGTACAGTTAACAGTGACTCTGAATCCTTTATCAAGCGCTAGCTTGATGGCTTCAACGGCTCTTTCAAAGACTCCATCCTGACATACAGAAGCATCATGCCTTTCCTGATTGCCGTCCAAATGAACGGAAAAAGTAAGATAAGGTGACGGCGTATAATCACCAATGCGCTTTTTGAGAAGTAACGCGTTAGTGCAAAGATAGACAAATTTCTTTCTTGCAACGATGCCTTCAACAATTTTCGGCATATCTTTGTGAAGCAAAGGCTCTCCACCGGGAATTGAAACCATCGGTGCCCCGCACTCGTCCACTGCTTGCAAACACTCTTCGACCGTCAGGCGCTTGTCGAGAATATCATCCGGATAATCAATTTTTCCGCAGCCGGAGCATGCAAGGTTGCATCGAAAAAGTGGCTCCAACATAAGAACCAAAGGATATTTTTTTACTCCTTTAATTTTTTGCTTTAATAAATAACTGCCTACTGCCAATTGTTGACGTAAAGGAACACCCACGAGAACACCCTCCATAATACGGTAAAAAATAAATCCGGATAACCTTAATAACATTCGTAAAAGTTACCCCAAAAAAAGCGATCACACTCCAGAATGTTGTAAAACAACAACACCCTATCCTTTGAATCCAGATGTAGTAAAAATCGATTAGGAAACTGTCAAAATTCGTTTTAAAAACAGCCTAACCTTGTATTACGGGAGCTTAACCATTACCCACTAGAATACTATCTTTTTTGGAAAGACTCCAGTTTTAGCACAAATTTATGCGGGATAAACAACAAAAAATCGTATTTGTTGCCATTTCACCAAAATACAACGCTTTGTTAAGAGCTACCCCACGTTTACCAGAGCATAAGCGCTTAACCGCGCGAAAATACTCACTCTTGGCTAGAAAACAACATTACTTTGCAAAATACCAACAAAAAGTCTATCATTGTTTTAAAGAAGCGTTTTAACCCGGACCAAACACAGATTAGAAATGAGCGAAAACTCTCCATCTTCAGATACCAAAATTATGCTTGATCATCTATCCGATGATGATTTTCAAGCCTATTTGCTGCAAGATGTGTCTCGTACATTTGCATTGACAATTCCTGAATTGCCTTCCGGTTTAAAGGATGCCGTGGCCAATGCTTATCTTCTGTGCCGTATAGTCGATACGATTGAAGATGAAGTTTCACTTTCACCCACTCAAAAAGAATACTTTTGCTCCGAATTTATTACTGTCACAAAATCAGGCCGGCAAGCGGAAGCATTTGCACAAGAATTAGGTCCGTTATTATCCAGCCAGACCATTCCCGCCGAACACCTCCTTATTGAACAAATTCCCCGCGTGATAGCCATCACCCACAGTTTCAGTCCGCATCAGATTGATGCGCTGGCAAGCTGCGTTGAAACCATGGCTAAAGGGATGCCGGTTTTTCAGGCGCAAAACCTAAAAATGGGATTAAGCACCTTGGCGGACATGGACTCTTATTGTTACTACGTCGCCGGATGCGTTGGTGAAATGTTGGCCAAGCTGTTTTGTCACTACTCGCCGGAAATCGCAACCCATGAAAAAGAACTACTAAAACTGTCCGTGTCGTTTGGGCAAGGACTGCAAATGACCAATATTTTGAAAGATATCTGGGATGATGCGTCCCGCGAAGTCTGCTGGCTGCCTCAGGATATTTTTACCGAGACGGGTTATCAGCTGTCGGATTTAACTGCTGCAACGAATGACAAAAATTTCCAGCTCGGTTTGGAACGATTGATCAGTATTGCCCAAAGCCACTTGCAAAACGCGCTAAATTTCACATTATTGATTCCTAGCCATGAAACAGGCATACGTAACTTTTGCTTGCTGGCGTTAGGCATGGCAGTGCTCACCTTGAGAAAAATCAAGCAACACCTGTATTTCACTGACTCCAGTCAAGTCAAAATTACCCGGAACAGCGTCAAGGCGACAATTTTCACTACGCGCCTTGCTGTTCGCAGCAACACATTTTTATCGCTGTTATTTAACGTTTCAAGCCGGCCGCTGAAAACGCCCGGCTGGACTTATTCTCCACAATCCCTGAAAGCTAAGTCAGCACTTTAAGGAAATATTATGTTTACCGACGCACATACAGAGATTAATACCTATGATCTGCCCAGCACCGCTACGGCCATTATCGGCCGTCCTAATGACCTTAATAGAGCCATAAGTAAGGCGGAAAGCTTTTTATTGAACCTGCAACAACCCGATGGTCATTGGGTCTTCGAATTGGAAGCGGACTGCACGATTCCATCAGAATTCATCCTGTTTATGAATTATCTGGGTGAAATAGATGAGCCTCTGCAAGCCAAGGTTGCCAATTACTTAAGATCACGACAGTCCGAAGACGGCAGCTATCCCCTGTTTACCGGGGGTCCTGGCGATATCAGCTGCAGCGTCAAAACCTATTACGCTTTAAAACTGGCCGGCGACTCGCCTGAAGCTCCGCATATGATCAAGCTGAAAAACTATATTCTCAGCCAAGGCGGAGCCGCGAGAGCCAATGTTTTTACCCGGATTGCCTTGGCCATGTTCGAGCAAATTCCCTGGCGCGGTGTACCTTACATACCGGTTGAAATCATGTTACTGCCCAAATGGTTTCCCTTCCATTTAGACAAGGTCTCATACTGGTCCAGAACAGTCATGGTTCCTTTGTTCATTCTTTGCACATTAAAAGCGACAGCCCAGAACCCAAAGAAAATCGATGTTTTGGAACTGTTCGTTGTCCATCCCGACCTGGAAAAACATTATTTCCCGGAAAGAACATTATTGAACAAGATTTTTCTAGGGCTCGATAAATTAGGCCGGATAACCAATCCGTTAATACCCAAACGTGTGCGGGACAAGGCGATAGCCAAAGCAAAAGATTGGTTTATTGAACGATTGAATGGCGAAGATGGCTTAGGCGCGATATATCCAGCCATGGCTGCCGCTTATGAGGCCATGCTTTTGCTTGGCATGCCAAAAGAACATGAATTGCTTGTCACTGCGAGAAAAGCCATCGATAAACTGATGGTTATCAAAGAAGATTATGCCTACTGTCAGCCCTGTTTATCGCCGGTATGGGATACGGGCCTGGTGGCACTCGCTTTGCAAGAAACCGACAAGGTCAAAAACAAAGAAACCTTGACACGCGCCTATGACTGGCTAAAAAGCAAACAGCTTAAAGACGAGCCCGGCGACTGGCGGATCACCCAACCCAACCTGGAAGGCGGCGGCTGGGCTTTTCAATATGCCAACCCGCATTACCCCGATGTTGACGATACCGGTCTAGTGGGTTTTGCAATGGCGGACTCCAATCTTCCGGGACTAGATGAATCCATTCATAGAGCGACTCGCTGGATTGTAGGCATGCAGTCTAAAAATGGTGGTTATGGGGCTTTTGATGTCGACAATAATTACGAATATCTGAACGAAATTCCGTTTGCCGATCACGGTGCTTTACTGGATCCTCCGACGGTTGATGTCAGCGCACGTTGCGCCATGTTAATGGCCAAAGTGTGCAAAGACCATGACGAATACCTCCCGGCCCTGGAGCGCACCATCAATTACATCCGAAGCGAACAGGAAGCCGACGGTTCCTGGTTTGGACGTTGGGGCACCAATTACATTTACGGCACCTGGTCAGTATTGATAGGTCTTGAACAAACCCGGGTAGATAAATCAGACCCAATGTATACCCGCGCAGCACAATGGTTAAAAAGTGTTCAGCGGGAAGATGGCGGTTGGGGTGAAGACAACTTCAGTTACCACGATGATCAACTCAGAGGTCAATATCGATTCAGCACGGCGTTTCAAACTGCCTGGGCCGTGATGGGTCTGATTGCTGCAGGTGAAGCTAAAAGCCAGGCTGTTAAAAACGGCGTTGATTTTCTGTTGAGAACTCAACTGACTGACGGTAGCTGGAATGACAAATGCTATACAGCACCTGGTTTCCCCAGAGTTTTCTATCTGAAATACCACGGTTACGACAAGTTCTTCCCGCTTTGGGCGCTTGCCAAGTACCGCAATGCGGTCGGCCATTCGTGATCACGGGGATTGTCGTTGCCCTACCTGAAGAACTCAGCACTCTGACCAGCCAAAAACTGGTCAAAGGGTGCTGTCATTCATTGAATGAAACGACACTCCTCTGCCTGTCCGGCACCGGCCCCGAAAACGCGGCCAGAACTGCAAATTTATTAATAAGTAACGGAGCAACGTGTTTAGTGAGTTGGGGATGTGCTGCGGCATTAGATGAATGCAGTAAACCGGGCGATCTCATCCTCCCTGACTGCCTAGTATCGGAGAACTCGCCGCCTATCTTCCTGAACTCACCCTGGCTTGAAGAGTCCAGAGCTGTCTTACAAACGGTTAATCCGGATTGTGATCTAACCGGTACGTTAGCGGAAAGCGCCCATATCGTTTCAGCCGCGCTGGAAAAAAAAAGGATAGCCGAACACACAAAGGCAAAAGCGCTGGACATGGAAAGCTACGCCATAGCCCAAGTTGCAAAACTGCATGAATTGCCCTGCCTGGTCGTTCGAGCCATCGCCGACCCCGCTTCGATGGACCTTCCCAAGGCCATCTGCTTTGCTATTGATAAGCAAGGTGAAGTCGTATTGACACGGCTATTATCCTATTTGATCACTCACCCTAATGAAATTCCAAGCCTGATAAGACTGGGAAAGGATTTCAGCTCAGCTCGAAAAACCTTACAATTAGCGGCCAAAAAATTAAACACGTTCACGCTTTGCGCGAACTAAACCTCCAGGCCTATTTACTTGCTATGTCAAAGTCCAAACACTCTTTTTTAGTTGGCTCACTCATCAAACTGCTCTTATGGTGGGAAAAAAAGGTCTTACAGTTTCCTTGGGTATTATTAATAGTAACGACGCTGCTTAGCGCAGGAAGTCTGTTCTACACGGCCAAAAATCTCGGTTTTTATACGAACACGGCCGATATGTTGTCACCTGATTTGCCTTTTCAGGTGAATCGTAAGCGAGTAGAAAATGCTTTTCCAAAAGATGCATCAACTCTTTTACTGATAGTTGACGGAGAAACGCCGGAGCAAACATCCCAGGTTGCTGAAAAACTGGCAGTGCAACTTAAGCAACTGGGCAATCTTTTTGAGTCTGTCTATATCCCAACCGACAATCCATTTTTTCGCCAGCAAGCGCTTTTGTTTCTGGACATTGACGAACTGGAAGAACTGACCCAAAAGCTGACTGACGCTCAACCTTTTATTGGCCATCTGTCTGAAAATTACAACCTGAAAGGTTTGTTTGAGATTATCCGTCTCGCTCTGGAGGAGAAAAAAGAAACACTGCCCATGGATTTGGTGCCTTTACTCTCCGGAATTGAACACATCTTATACCAGAGAATTGAACAGAAACCTCAATACTTATCCTGGCAGAATTTACTGGCCGGCAACAAGCTCAATACTGAATCCAAGCGCACTTTGGTTATCGCAAAACCTAGAATGAATTTCTCCGAAATTTTGCCTGCCGATAGTGCGCTCACTTCAGCACATGAAATTTCGTTGAAGCTGATGGCCGAATACCCCGCAGTCACCATTCGCATGACCGGCGAAACAGCTTTAGAACATGAAGAACTGGAAAGCGTTACTGACGGCGCCATTTTTTCTGGCATTGCCTCTTTAATGCTGGTATGCACCGTGCTTTGGCTTGGCTTTCGTTCTTTCAAATTATTGTTCGCAACCTTCATTGCACTGATCATGGGACTCGCCCTGACCGCAGGCTTTGCTACAGTGTCGGTAGGACATCTGAATATTATTTCGGTGGCGTTTGCCGTTCTCTATATTGGCCTGGGAGTAGATTACGCCACCCATATCAGCCTGCGTTACCGGGAATGCAGAGCCGAAGGCATGACCAACGAACTGGCCATCAGCGACAGTATCAACAACATCGGTTTTTCATTATTCATATGCGCATTGACCACCGCCTTAGGATTCCTTGCTTTTATCCCTACCGATTATGCCGGCGTATCTGAATTAGGCATTATTGCAAGCGGCGGCATGTTTATAGGCCTGGCATTATCGCTCAGCATCGTGCCCGCTCTATTTAAAGTAATGCCGATAAAAAATGTAAAGCCATTCAGCTCATCTCAGTTACACCCCAATCTGGCCCTTTTTCCGTTCAAGTATGCCAAACCGATTCGCATAGTAACGCTGCTGACGGCTATAGCCTCCTGTTTTATTCTGACGGACCTTGAATTCGACTCAAACCCAATCAATTTAAGAAACCCTGACAGCGAGTCAGTAAAAGCCATTAGAGAATTACTTAAATCAAAAACGGATTCCCCTTTTGCTTTAATCGGACTCACCAACAGCCTTGACGAGGCGCTGGTACTAGCCGGCAAACTTGAAAAACTGCCCTCAGTCCATGAAACCATTACCTTAAAAAGTTTTGTGGCCGAGGATCAGGATGACAAACTGGCAATGCTTGAAGAACTGGATATGATCCTGGGTACACAGCTTAAACAATTTGATAATCCGCTATCACCGAATAACCAAAAAGCAGTTTTACTGGATTTTTCCGAGACCTTGAGAAAAGCCATCAATGCTGCAAATAGCACTGCGCCGTTGGCAGCCATGCAATCATTGCAGGACACCATCAAAAAATTTACAAGCTTTGCTGATAAACAAACCCATCCTGATCTTGAATACTCGGCATTAGAGGAAAACCTGCTGGGACTTCTGCCCTATACCATGCAGCGTTTGAGCTCAAGCCTGACCGCTACTGATTATGGATTGGAAGATTTACCGGATTACATCAGAGAACACTGGATCAGCGACGATGGACTCTACAAAATTCTGATCACCCCGGCTAAAGACCAAAACATTAGCAGCAACCTAAAAGAATTTGTCCGCGAGGTACAAACGGTAGATGACACAATCTCCGGTTTGCCTGTCGCAGATCAAGCCTCAGGCAGTGCGGTGGCTGAATCGTTTATTGAGGCGTTTGGCGGCGCGCTTGCCGCCATCATATTGCTTATTTTGATCATTTCAAAAAGTATCAAGGAAACTATTTTAATCGTTAGCCCTCTGATACTTGCCGCTTTGTACACGGGAGCGACCAACGTTTTACTCGATAATCCTTTTAACTTTGCCAATGTCATTGCCCTGCCCTTATTGATGGGCATGGGAGTAGACAGTTCCATTCATGTGGTCCACAGACTTCATCAAGGCTGGTCGGATAGTACTGATTTATTGCAAAGCAGCACCGCCAGGGGCGTTTTATTTAGTGCATTAACCACCTTATGCAGCTTTTCAAGTCTCGCCTTTGTGCCCCACAGAGGAACAGCGAGCATGGGATTATTATTGGCAATCGGCATATTGTTCATGATCATTTGCAGCTTAATCATCCTGCCCGCATTCACCAGTAAAAAAATTAATTAGAGGTCATCCATGTCTTTCAGCATAGCCGAGCTTTTAGCGCAACACAGCACCGATAAATTCGAGTTGCATGAAAAGCATCTTAACAACCAGATGGTCAGAGTCCTCAAAACAATTGGTTATGATCGTAATTACAAAAGAGCCAATGGGCAATACTTGTATGACGAGCATGATAATGAGTATCTCGATCTGCTCAGCGGCTTTGGCGTTTTCGCAATCGGGCGCAACCATCCCTCGGTAATAAGCGCCTTGCAAGAAACCTTAACACTGGAATTACCCAATCTTGTTCAGCTCGACGTCTCCATACTCAGCGGCTTGTTGGCCAAGGAACTTTTGAAGACAACGCCGGATAATCTGGATAAGGTGTTTTTCTGTAATTCAGGAACGGAAGCGGTCGAGGCCGCCATCAAATTTGCCCGCTACACCACGAAACGGAGCAAAATTGTTTATTGCGAACATGGCTATCATGGCCTGACGATGGGCGCCTTGTCGTTAAATGGCGAACACATTTTCCGTGAAGGGTTTGGTCCCCTTCTGCCTGATTGTGTGGCCGTACCTTTTAATGATTTGGCAGCACTTGAAAAAGCGCTCAGCAATAAAGATGTCGCCGCATTTATAGTTGAACCCATTCAGGGTAAAGGCGTTAATTTACCGGATGATAATTACCTGCCTGAAGTTGAACGGCTTTGTAAAAAATACGGCACTTTGTTTGTAGCCGATGAAATACAAACGGGCATCGGCCGTACCGGAAAGTTTTGGGCTATCGAACATTGGAATGTTAAACCAGACATGATTTGCATGGCAAAAGCCCTGTCCGGTGGTTTTGTGCCGGTTGGCGCCGTCGCTATGACACACCATATTATGGACAGCGTTTTTAACAGAATGGACAGAGCCGTCGTTCATGGTTCAACATTTTCTAAAAACAACATGGCCATGGCCGCTGGCTTAGCCAGTTTGGAAGTGATCAAAGCTGAAAACCTGGTTGAGAACAGTGCGAAAGTGGGAGAAGACATCATCAGCACATTAAATGCGATGTCCGGTAAATATGAGTTTCTCAAAGAAGCACGCGGAAAAGGCTCCATGATTGCGATTGAATTCAACGCACCCAAAAGCCTTTCCTTAAAAGCCGCGTGGGTTATGCTCGAAACTGCAAATAAAGGCTTGTTTTGTCAGATGATTACCATTCCTCTCTTTAAAGAACACAGAATATTGACCCAGGTAGCCGGACACGGCATGAACGTTGTCAAACTTCTGCCGCCCCTGATTCTGACTCAAAAAGACAGGGATCACATTATCCAATCCTTTGAAAAAACGATCGCCGATACTCATCAGGTACCCGGTTCTATTTGGGATTTAGGTAAAAACTTGGCCAGCCACGCTCTAAAAAATAAGAAAAACTAATTTCAGTTCAACCATTATGAAACGATTTTCAGCCTTACTATTTTTAATTTTCCTGACAGCTCAGCCTTCAAACGCCCTGGCACACGCGGTCGTCATGGATTATTCGCTTAAAATTGCACCGATACAAGCCAATCAACCGGCTCAAGTTACACTCAATTTCAATTCAAAAATTGAAGTCGGCTTATCCCAGGTTTTTCTGGTCAGTGAAGGTGACAAACATAAAACATTGACTATCCACAAAGGCGATCAACAGGGCCAAATAGTGGTTGATACTCCCCCTTTGAAGGAGGGCCAATATGCACTCAGGCTCAAAGTGCTGGCCGCAGACGGCCATCTGACCGAAGATGTAATTCACTTCAACGTTTCGCAATAGGAACAGAAAATGGAAGGTATTGCAGATTTTCTTGACTCCTTGATAGGCGGAGTCGATTTGATTTTGTATTCAATACTGGTTGGCGGCCTGCTTTGGACAAATTTTCTGCTGCGTCCCTGGCAAAACTCGCACGTTTATAATCCGTTGATGTTGCAAAAAATCATCACCCTGATTTTTAAAGCCGCCTGTTTTCTGGCTTTTGCGCAATTATTCAAGGTCATTCTTAAAATTTGGCTCATGACGGCTATTTTGGAACGCTGGCCCTTTCCTGAGATTGCCGATACCGTACAGTTTCAGGGGGGACTGCTGCGTATGATGCTGACGCTGTCAGAGGCTTATTATTGTCATCAGTTTTTAAAACAAAATCCTTATTCGAAAACTCATTGGCGAATGGCCGGTTATATTGCTATTCCAATGATCATCTCTGGAGCTTGGCTGGTGCACGGCGCCGGACGATTTGAAAATCGATATCTGTTGATGTTTCTGACTGTTGCTCACCAGATTGCCGCTGCAGCATGGATAGGCGGAAGCTTTCAACTGGTTAATATCTGGCTATTACATCAGCGAAAAGATATTCCAGCGCATTTATGGCCGCAATTTCTGAAAAGTTTTTCACCTTTCGGTATCGCGAGTGTAATTTTACTGCTGGGCACTGGCTTACCAATGGCTTTCCAGTACATCGATTCCATAAACGGCTTTATAGGTACCGGGTATGGCAACCTGTTGATGGTGAAAATCATATTGTTGGGTCTGGCGCTAGGCTTTGCCTTCCTGAATCGAAATGCCGTCAAACAATTTCAGCTGACCGGCAATAACTTCGCTTTAAACCATCGTGTTCCTTACTACATAGAAGCTGAAACCTTTGTGCTGGTTACTTTATTATTCACAGCCGCCAGTCTCGCCTCACAACCACCCGCTTCTGACATACCTAATTTAACAGCCAGCTGGCAGGACGTGGTCAGCACCTTTACGCCGCGCGTACCCAGAACACAGTCACCCACCCATGAAGAATTACTGGCCGGGGAAGCGGGTAGAGTTGCAATAATAGGTCAGGTCCCCTCTCCGGCTGCCACCGCCTGGTCAGACTATAATCACAACATTTCAGGCATCTTTCTCACGGTAATGAGTTTTTTTGCAATGCTGTCTTATACGAAACGCTTGCCGTCAGCATTTTCACTGTTTGATGGCTGCCTGAAATATACCCGCTATTGGCCTTTTGGCTTTGTAGCGCTAGGGGTGTTTTTATTTTTCCGGAGCGACGCGGAAAGTTGGCCCTTGGGCCCTATTGGTTTCTGGGAAAGCACTTTTAGCAATGGTGAAGTCCTGCAGCACAGAATTGCAACTCTTCTGGTTTTTGTTTTAGGCATACTGGAACTCCAGGCCAGAAAATCAAAAAATGCAAACACCAATATGCCTTATTTCTTTCCCATTCTGGCTGCGTTTGGTGGATTAATGCTGTTGACGCATTCACATGTGGGCTTTCAACCTAAAAGTGCATTCCTGATTCAAGTGGGCCACACGATGATGGGCGTTATGTCCCTGATTTTGGCCTGCGGCCGCTGGCTGGAGTTAAAACTGGATAAACCGGGCAAAGATATAGCCGGGTTTGTCTCGGTCGCCGCCTTATTTTTAATAGGACTCATCCTGATGTTCTACCGCGAACCCCTCTATTAACATGATTTCATTAAAAAACTACCCGTTGCTTCAAGACATCGACTCTCCCGCAGATCTTCGGCGCCTGCCCAAGGAATTGCTCAAGCCGCTGGCCGCGGAACTGCGTGAATTTCTGACGCACACGGTGAGTATCTCGGGCGGCCATTTCTCGGCGGGTCTGGGCACAGTGGAGCTAACGGTGGCGCTGCATTATGTGTTTGATACGCCGTCCGACCAGCTGGTCTGGGATGTGGGACATCAGGCTTATCCGCATAAAATCCTGACCGGCCGGAAAGACCGCATGACGACGATCCGAACCCGGGACGGCATTTGTGCGTTTCCCAATCGTGCCGAAAGTGAGTACGATGCGTTCGGGGTCGGCCATTCCAGCACGTCGATCAGCGCGGCGTTGGGCATGGCGATTGCTTCCCGCCTGAAAGGCGAAAACAAGCAGATGGTGGCGATTATCGGCGACGGCAGTATTACCGGCGGCATGGCTTTTGAGGCGATGAATCATGCTGGATCGCTGGATGCCAATCTGCTGGTCATTTTGAATGATAATGACATGTCGATTTCGCCCAATGTCGGCGCGATGAACAATTATCTGACCAAGATTTTATCGAGCAAGTTGTATTCGTCGATGCGCGAGGAAAGTAAAAAAGTCTTGAGCAGCATGCCTAGCGTCTGGGAACTGGCGCGTAAGACCGAGGAGCATATGAAAGGCATGATTGTGCCGGGTACCTTGTTCGAGGAATTGGGCTTTAATTATATCGGCCCTATTGATGGTCATGATCTGGATATGCTGGTGTCGACGCTGGACAATCTGAAACGGATTTCCGGCCCACGCTTTTTGCATATCGTAACCAAGAAAGGTAAAGGCTATCCGCCGGCTGAAAAAGACCCGCTCGCTTACCATGGCGTTCCGGCTTTCGATCCGGCCAAAGACTGCCTGCCCAAATCGGCGCCTTCCCCGCATCCCACCTATACCCAGGTATTCGGCAGCTGGTTGTGTGATATGGCGGCCCAAGACTCACGCCTGCTGGGCATTACGCCGGCGATGCGCGAAGGTTCAGGCCTGGTTGAGTTTTCCCAACGCTTTCCGGAGCGTTATTTTGATGTGGCGATTGCCGAGCAACATGCGGTGACGCTGGCGGCCGGTCAAGCCTGCCAAGGTGCCAAACCGGTGGTGGCGATCTATTCGACGTTTTTACAACGGGCTTATGATCAATTGATTCATGACGTGGTGCTGCAAAATCTGGATGTGTTGTTTGCCCTGGACCGCGCCGGTCTGGTCGGACCCGACGGCCCGACCCATGCGGGCAGTTTCGATTACAGCTACATGCGCTGTTTGCCCAATATGCTGATTATGGCGCCGGCCGATGAAAACGAATGCCGGCAAATGCTGACCACCGGTTTTCTGCACCCCGGCCCTGCCTCGGTGCGCTATCCCCGCGGCAAAGGCCCGGGTGTGGCGATCGAGCCAGCGTTGACCGGCCTGCCTATCGGCAAAGCACAAATTCGCCATGAAGGCGGCCGTATTGCGGTACTGGCCTTTGGCAGCATGGTGGCTCCGGCAGAAGAAGCCGGCAAGCAACTCGGTGCGACCGTGGTCAATATGCGCTTTGTCAAACCCATGGATGAAAGCCTGATACTGGAACTGGCCAAAAGCCATGATGTGTTGGTCACGGTTGAAGAAAACGTCATTGCCGGTGGCGCAGGTAGCGGCGTGAATGACTTTTTACAGGCGCAGAGAATCCTGATGCCGGTCTTGAATATCGGTCTGCCCGATGCGTTCATCGAACAAGGCACCCGCGAAGAGCTGCTGGCGTTATGCGGTCTGGACCCCGCCGGTATAAAGGCGGCTATCGAGCAGTTTTGTGCATAAAAAAGATCTTCAAATGCATAAGGTGCAAGGAAGCACACTTCTTGATCTCTGCATTTATTTTTAGGTCAAGCAAATAATTTTGCTAACCGAGGAACCCCATCCAAATTTGAGCTGTCGTTTTAGGCATTTCTCACTCTTCACTTTTTAATAACTCTAAAGCCAGTCGACAAATTCCCTTTTGTGCGGTTTAATGAAACCAAAGTTGAGGGTACTTCTGAGAATTTTAAGTAAGAAAAAAGTTGTGAAGTACTTCAATTTTTAATCCATAAATTTAAATGAAGCATTTTTTGCTTCGAAACGGCTCAACTTCACTATTAAACCGATAATTACCCAATCCTGACCGGATATGGATGGGACAACCCAGTTTGATAATTCCTTTGAGAGTCAAAAAATTAATACACAAACTGATTGCCGCTAGAGGCGAATCAACGAACCCAAATGAATCAGGCCCTTCTTCTGAAGGAGACGCTGCCATGATAAAACGGGTATCTGTCAGATTTGCACTCTTATTTATACTTATTGTCTTTTTTGAAGAGTTGCTGGAACTCGTCATAGAGATTTTTGAGCTCCTTTTAGAAATCATTCATATTTTCATCGAGCTTGTTGAACAACTGCTTGAAGAAATTCTCGAACACCTTTTACACACCGACCATCATGAAACCGAAACCATCATTGCCAATGGTGTATTGATTATCGGCTTTATTGGACTTATTTTGTTTGCCCGATACCTACCTCGCTTTTGGCTGCGCATAAAAAGAAATATTTTTGCAGTTTGGCTAAACTATAAAAGACAAAAATACTCTAGCTGGCGCGCCCTCTCACATAAACAGAAAATTAAATTGGTGTCCGCCTATAGCCTGGGCATATCACTGATCCTAATTTGGCTTACTCTTTAAAAAATCGCTTGTTAACTTTTTGCTTTCTAAATTGTTTTTACAGTGCGGCAAAATAATTAACAGTTCAGTTGCAGAATCAGAAGGAGTTTTATGAAGACTTTATTGATAACGATAGTACTTGGATTTTTGCTTAATCCCTGTTTTGCAAAAACACCGGAAGAAATAGGGCTGGAAATTTCTGAAGAAGTGGTGCGCAAAGATACCGGCTGGCTAGACAGTCAGTCTGAATTAAAAATGATTTTACGAAATCGAAGCGGAGATGAATCAATCCGGCAGCTTAGAATGAATACTCTTGAAGTCAATAGCGATGGCGATAAAAGTCTGACTATTTTTGACAGCCCTGCCGATGTTAAGGGTACTGCATTTTTAAGCTTCACTCACGCACTTGTTCCTGATGATCAATGGCTATTCCTGCCCGCTCTTAAACGGGTAAAACGTATTTCTTCGAGTAACAAGTCAGGCCCGTTCCTAGGTAGTGAATTTGCGTTTGAAGACTTAAATTCGTTTGAAATTCCAAAATATAAATACAAGTATCTCAAAGATGAGATCCAGGATGGCATTGACAGTTTCGTAGTTGAGTTATACCCGCAGTATGAACATAGCGGCTACACCCGTCAGATTTCCTGGATAGACAAGGCACGTTATATTATTCTGAAGGTAGAGTATTATGACCGCAAGAACAGCCTATTGAAGACACTTGAAAATAAAGACTATAAATTGTATCTGGATCAGTTTTGGCGCCCAAATGAAATGCTGATGACTAATCATCAAAACGGCAAAAGTACCAGTTTGTTAACAGAAAACCTAAAGTTTAAAACCGGTCTGAGTGAACGCGACTTTGATCAAAATACGTTAAAAAGATCCCGATAGTAAGAATTACTCAGCCAAAATTGGGCTCTGATTTGAAATCGTCATTAAAGTTGAGGGTTGCCGTTATCGGAACCCAGGCTTGCTGCTTAACCCCAGTATTCTTAATGACTCAAAATGATTAATGTAACCCTGCCACCCTTTTATTTTTTGCCCCCTTCTGATTGCATTTTATGAATTATTTCCGGAGTGGGCTTTTAGTTGCCAATTTGCTGTTATTGACACCCGCTGTTAATGCTCAAAAAACGGAACTACTCGATTTAGCCTTCAACGAAGGAAATGAAACCAGCCAATTTATACTGAGTTTTACTTCAATACCTGAACATAACGTTTTCTTTTTGGATAACCCGCCCAGGCTTGTTATCGACTTGTTTGACGCAAAGCTGACTAACACATTTATCCAGCCGCCAACAAAACACCCGGAATTTCTAAGATTACGTTACGCACAAAGAAACCAAAAGGATTTCAGGCTGGTACTGGACTTAAACAAGCCCGTAAACAAGGACAATCAGGTTGCCACCGTCGATAAAACCGATATGGGCAAGCTAATCATTCAGTTGAATCATCAATCACAACATACGCTGATTGAACCGCTTACCCAGCAAGTACCGTTACCCCGGCAAATCATCGATACGCCTTTGTCATCGAACGTTGAAACAGATTTGACCGGTTCTAAACAAAAAACTGATAACGCTGAACCTGCGCCCGTATTGACGTCTAAAACGCCTCTTGGCGCAAGAGACAACATCGATACGCTATTTTCCAATTGGGAAATATCCGGTTACGTTGGCGCGGAAAATCTGGGTTTTTTTAATGACGGAACAGACAGCCGGCAGCACAATAATTACATCTCAGGGGTAATACAACCCGAGTTTTATCGACGCTGGGATAATGACAAGCAAAGCTTTACCTTTGTACCTTTCTACCGTTACTCTCAACACGATAACCGACGAACGCATTTTGATATTCGCGAATTGACCTGGGAAAAAGCGACCGACCATTGGGAATTGCGTGTCGGCTTTCACAAAGTATTTTGGGGCGTGACAGAGGGAATCCATCTGGTTGATATTATCAATCAAACTGATTTCGTTGAAAATACCGACGGCGAAGACAAATTGGGCCAACCCATGATTAATTTTGCCTGGGTTAACGATTGGGGGACAGTAGATTTATTTTTTCTTACCGGGTTCAGAGAAAGAACATTTCCAGGAATTGAAGGCCGCCTTCGCACAGACCCTATGATTGATATGGGAGACGCGCAATTTGAAAAGCATGGCGCCGAAAAACATTTGGCTTATGCAGCCCGCTGGTCACAAAGCATCGGTGATTGGGATATAGGCCTGGCCCATTTTCATGGAACGGCACGACAACCGACCATTGTCCCGACTTTTGACACCCAAGGCGAACTCACAAAACTGATTCCCTATTATGACTATATCGATCAAACCAGTCTCGATGTGCAAGTCACCCAAGGAAGTTGGCTTTGGAAGCTGGAATCGCTGGTCAGACTAGGCCAGGGCTCCGCAATTTTTGCCGCTACCGGTGGAGTCGAATACACGTTGTTTGATTTATTTGAATCAGGACTGGATTTAGGCGTCGTGGTTGAATACATGTATGACAGCCGCGGTTATAACAATATGACCGCACTAACCCAACAAACCATTTTTCAGGATGATATTTTGACTGCATTAAGGTTTGGTTTTAATGACGTTCAGGATAGCCAGATTCTGGCAGGCGTCATTTTTGACAGGACACGAAATACAAAGTTGTTCAGCGTGGAGGCGAGTCGTAGAATAGGAGATAGCTGGAAAGCGGAACTGGAACTTCGTCTCTTTAACGGTATTTCCGCATCAGATCCTGTGTTTATGTTCAAGGATGACGATCACATAAGAGCACAGTTGAGTTATTATTTTTAAATTAGACCCCGTTTAACAAATACCGGGTAAACAGACAGCCAATTGGCGTCCCCAGGGGGGTTCGAACCCCCGTTACCGCCGTGAAAGGGCGGTGTCCTAGGCCACTAGACGATGGGGACTAAATCAGATTCAGTCTTTACAGCAGCTCGATATGCTTACTCATTTTTTTAACCCACATTGTCCGAGCAAAAAACAATATGGCGTCCCCAGGGGGGTTCGAACCCCCGTTACCGCCGTGAAAGGGCGGTGTCCTAGGCCACTAGACGATGGGGACTAAAATCACAATTAATCAACGGATTTGGTGGAGCCAAGCGGGATCGAACCGCTGACCTCAACACTGCCAGTGTTGCGCTCTCCCAGCTGAGCTATGGCCCCGTCTGTTGAGACCGCGTATTCTACAGAATAAATCGGCCTTGTCCAGTACTAATTTAAGGTTTTAATATAAGCAATAGCCCGCTCTATCCGGGCCAATGTTTTCTGCTTCCCTAAAAGCGTTAATGTCGCGTCAATAGCCGGCGAAACCGATGAACCCATGACTGCAACACGCAACGGCTGGGCTACTTTTCCTAAATTTAATTGTCTGTCCTCTGCAAATGCCTGAACAATCTGATGCAACTTATCACTGCGCCAATCTTCAACACTAGAAAAGCGCTCATGCAGCCCTTGAAGCACAAGAGCCGCTTCGGTGGTTAAATTCTTTTTGGCCGCTTTTTCTTCGTATGCTTCAAATTCCTTGTAAAAATAAAGACTGGCTTCAGCCATTTCAACCAGTGTTTTACACCGTTCTCTTTGGACTTTGACAACTTCAACCAAATCAGGACCATCGGTTGGATCGATTTCCTTTTGCCCTATATGCCAGCTTAAATGCCTGGCCACATGCGCCGGATCTGAGGTCATAATATAGTGATGATTGAGCCAAACCAGCTTTTCACGGTTAAATGAAGAAGCAGAAACATTAACCTGCTCTAAATCAAAGAATTCGACCATTTCATCCAGTGAAAATATTTCCTGATCACCATGAGACCATCCCAGCCGAACTAAATAATTCAATAATGCCTCAGGCAAAAATCCGTCGTCCCGGTATTGCATGACACTGACCGCCCCGTGCCGCTTGGATAGCCGCGCGCCATCCGAACCCAAAATCATCGGCAAATGAGCATATTCGGGCACATTGGCACCTAACGCCTTAAGAATATTCATCTGTCTGGGCGTATTGTTGATATGGTCGTCGCCCCGAATAACATGCGTTACCCCCATATCCATATCATCAACAACAACGGTCAAATTATACGTTGGGGTTCCATCGGAACGGGCGATGATCAAATCATCCAATTCCTTGTTGGCAACGACAATATCCCCCTTGACCAAATCATTGATGGTCACAGCACCGTCTTCAGGATTTTTAAATCGTATGACAGGCTCCTGGCCTTCCACAAAATAGCTTTCCTGGCGACATTTGCCGTTGTACCGGGGCTTTTCTTTATTAGCCATCTGTTCATTACGTAACTGCTCCAGTTCCTCCTTGGAACAATAACAATAGTAAGCGTCACCTTGATTCAATAATTGCTGAATGACTTCCTTGTATCGATCAAACCGGTGCGTCTGATAGAAAGGACCTTCATCGTATTCCAGCCCCAACCAGGTCATGCCTTCCAGTATGGCATTCACTGATTCCTGAGAGGACCGTTCCAAATCGGTATCTTCAATTCGTAAAATGAACTTGCCGCCGTGCTTGCGGGCATAAAGCCATGAAAACAAAGCGGTGCGGGCACCACCAATATGCAAATAACCGGTTGGACTGGGCGCAAATCGTGTTCGTATCGTCATGAGAAATAATTCTTCAGTTAATTTTATTATTTTGTGGCTATGTATTCAGCGCTATACAGGAAAACCGGCTGTATAAGGCTCAACATAACGGAATTCCGGTTCGACAAAGGCGAAATCAGCCTATAACCTGTAAGCCACCCATGTAGGGAATTAAGGCATCAGGAATATGAATACGGCCTTGTTCATCCTGATAATTTTCCATCACGGCTATCAAGGCTCGCCCTGCAGCAAGTCCGGACCCATTCAGTGTATGCAGTAACTCAGGCTTACCGGTTTCAGGATTACGCCACCTCGCCTGAAGCCTTCTTGCCTGAAAATCCTTAAAATTGCTGCAGGATGATATTTCCCGATACGTATTTTGACCCGGAAGCCAGACTTCCAAATCATAGGTTTTTGCTGAGGAGAATCCGGTATCACCGGCACACAGCAATACTTTACGATAAGGCAAGTTGAGCTTTTTAAGAATCGCCTCTGCATGCGCAGTCAATTGTTCATGGGCTGCAGCGGAATCTTCAGGCTTGACGATTTGGACCAATTCAACCTTTTCAAATTGATGCTGGCGAATCATGCCTTTAACGTCTTTGCCGTAAGCGCCCGCCTCGCTTCGAAAACAGGGGGTATGACAAACGAATTTTAACGGGAGTTCTTTCGCTTCAACAATTTCGTCCCGGACAATATTGGTCACGGGCACTTCAGCTGTAGGAATCAAATAAAAAGCAGGATCGTTATTCACTTTAAACAAATCCTGTTCGAATTTAGGCAACTGCCCGGTACCCCTCAAGGTTGCTGCATTGGCGAGGTAAGGAACATAAGTTTCCGTATAACCGTGTTCTGACGTATGCGTATCCAGCATCAGTTGAATAATCGCTCGCTGTAATCTAGCCAGAGGTCCTTTCAAGACAACAAAACGCGCACTGGCAATTTTAACGCCCAACTCAAAGTCCATGCCTTTATCGATGGCGCCCAATTCAACATGATCTTTAGGTTGAAACGTGAAATCCTTTTTTTGACCCCAGGTATAAATCTCCAGATTCTCATCTTCGCTGCGTCCTGCGGGAACCGATTCATCCAAAATATTGGGAATACCCTCCATGATTTCTGACAATTGCGCTTGAACTGCAGCCAGTTCATTTTCGGCTTCTTTAAGCTGATCACCCAAATTCTGAACTTGATCGAGTAAAGGCTGGATGTCTTGTCCACTGGCCTTCGCATGACCAATCAATTTTGACCGGTTATTACGCTCATTTTGTAAATCTTGCGTTTTGACTTGAATATCTTTTCGCTGTGCTTCCAATTTGATATAGCCATCGGTATCGAATTGAAATGAACGGCGATCTAATTGCTGGCGGATATAATCAAGATCGGATCTGAATAAACGCGGATCTAGCATAGTGCTTGTTTACCTTTAAAGTTGTGTTAAACGACGAAGGGAAGATTCCCTGAAATCAATAAGCAGACCGGAAACAAGCTAACGACTTGGATTAGGGCGTGCCTTTTGTATTTTGAATAAATTGAATGGGACCGGGTATGATCAGAACTTAATGAAATGTGTGCGGTAGAAACGTAACTCTTCAATCGATTCAACAATATCATCCAAGGCTCTGTGCGCAGCCTTCTTGGTAAAGCCGTCTTTTAAGTGAGGCGCCCAGCGGGCAGCAAGTTCCTTGAGTGTTGAAACATCCAAATTCCGGTAATGAAAAAAGGCCTCTAACTGCGGCATATACCGGTACAGAAAACGCCTGTCCTGACCAATACTGTTACCACACATCGGCGAGGTCTTTTCAGGCACCCACTCTTTCAAAAACGCCAGTGTTTTAGACTCCGCTTCAGCATCATTGAAGGTAGAAGACCTTACCCTTTCAATGAGACCTGACGCGCCGTGGTGCGTTTGATTCCACTCATCCATTGCTGCCAGAGCGGCATCGGATTGATGGACCGCCATAACAGGGCCTTCTGCCAGTATATTCAGATCTTTATCCGTTACGATTGTGGCTATTTCAATGATTAAGTCACGGTCCGGATCAAGCCCGGTCATTTCAAGATCAATCCAAATCAAATGTGATGAGTCCATTGCCATTGCTCGTTTCCATAGTATGATAAAAATTGCACTTAGTGTAGCATTGGCGGTTATTTATGGCTATTTCTTAACATCGGACACAAATTACGATGAATACTTTTACCCTCATTTTTTTATTTGCGTTGGCCCTGTCCTACGCAATCCAGTTCTGGTTGGCAGAACGGCAAGCTTCCCATGTATTACAGCATCGCGCTGCTGTTCCTGATGCGTTCAAAGCGCGCGTATCCCTAGAAGCCCATCAGAAAGCAGCCGATTATACGATCGATAAGGGCAAATTGGGCCGTATCGACAGTATCATAGGCCTGGTCATTCTTTTAGCCTTAACCCTGGGCGGCGGCATCGGTTTTGCATTTGAAACATGGCAAGCCATGGGCCTTTCGCCTTTGGTCGCAGACCTTTGTGCTATCGCTAGCATTATCTTGGTCATGACGCTGATAGAACTGCCTACACACCTCTATCAAACTTTTGTTATTGAAGAAAAATACGGGTTCAACAAAAGCACTACCCAGCAATTCGTCAAAGATCAGTTCTTGCAACTGGGTTTGATGGCAGCAATCGGCTTACCGCTGTTAGCCCTCATTTTGTGGATTATGGAATCAATCGGCGATAACTGGTGGATCTGGGCCTGGGCTGTTTTGATGTCCGTTTCCCTATTGATGAGCTGGCTTTTTCCAACCGTAATTGCCCCTTTGTTCAACACGTTTACGCCCATGGAAGAAGGTGGGCTGAAAGATCGCATACAAGGTTTGCTCGCGCGCTGTGGTTTTAACAGCAAAGGCATCTTTATCATGGATGGCTCCAAGCGCTCAGGGCACGGCAATGCTTACTTTACTGGCCTGGGCAACAACAAGCGGATCGTGTTTTTTGATACGCTCGTTAAATCCCTGGATGATGAAGAACTTGAGGCGGTTTTAGCTCACGAACTAGGCCATTTCAAATGTAAACATGTCATTAAAATGCTGATTGCTAGTGCTATCATGAGTTTGATCAGCTTTGCCATTTTAGGCTGGATCATCCACCAGGATTGGTTCTTCAACGGACTGGGCGTTAGCCAGCCGTCCAATGCAGCCGCTTTGTTGCTGTTTACGATGGTATCTCCTGTTTTCACACCTTTCATGCAACCCATAAGCGCTTATTTTCAACGAAAATTTGAATTTGAAGCCGATGACTTTGCTGCAAACAATGCCAAAGCCTCAAAAATGATCAGCGGCCTGGTTAAATTATATGAGGAAAATGCCAGCACTTTAACGCCTGATCCTTTGTATTCTGCTTTCCACTACAGTCATCCGCCTGCCGCCGTTCGAATAGGGCATCTGGAATCAAAAATGCAAACCACATGAATGAATTGATTGAAGGCCTGGTCATATCGCACTTGGGCCAAGGCATTGCAGTTCAATACTATGACGCAATCATTCTCTGCCAACCGCGACGGAAACTGGAAACTGTCGCGGTCGGTGACCGCGTTTTATGGCGGTTAAGCTCACCTGATCAGGGCAGTATTGAAGAAATATTGCCCAGACGCTCTTTGCTGATTCGCCCGTCAAGTAATGGAAAGATCCGTCCGGTTGCGGCGAATATCGACAGAGTTTTTGTTGTCGTGGCCGTTGAACCTTTTTGCGATTTTCTATTGATCGATCAATATCTTGCCGTGTGCGAAAATAGAGGCATAGACGCGGCTATCATCTTGAATAAAATTGACCTTGCCCTGCCCGAATCCTTGTTAGCTGAGCTCGATATTTACAACCGGCTCGGTTACCCTTTTTATACTGTCAGCACCTATGACCACCGGGGCCTGGATGCTCTTAATTCAGCACTTAAAGACCAAACCAGCATTCTGGCCGGACAATCGGGGGTCGGCAAATCGTCTTTAACCAAAACACTGATTCCCGACCTGGATTTAAAAACCAAAACACTGTCAGAAACCACCCGACACGGGCGCCACACTACAACGGCAGCCACGCTTTATCACCTACCGGGCGGCGGCGACCTGATCGATAGTCCGGGTGTAGCCATTTTCGGACTTGCAGGATTGACCGAAAGACATCTGGCTTATGGATTCAGAGACTTTCAGCCATTCATTGATCAATGTCAATTTAACGACTGCAGACACGATAAAGATAAAGGCTGCGCGATCCGAGTGGCCATAGAAAAAGGCGATATTTCTGCAAGTCGCTACCAGCGTTTTTTAAAGCTTAGAGAAAAAATGACGCTGGCCTGATAAAAAAAGATACGCTTTATCGAAGTGTTTACTTGAATGGAAATAGGTTTTGTCAAAAAAACGAGGCCACCGACGACTGATTTATAGCAATCATTTGGGTCACGAATTGCACTATGCGGCAAAACAAAAGTCGTCCCTTTGCAGAAAGGATCGGCAACATCCGGTTAAAAAGCAGCCTTATTAGCCGGGAGGCCAGCGCATCTGACGCCGTCCCAGCACATGTAAATGCAAATGGTAAACATCCTGCCCCCCCTGCTCGTTACAGTTGATTACTGTTCGATAGCCATCATCAGCTAACCCTTCCTGCGCTGCAACCTTAATCACTGCCTGCAGCAAACGCCCGGCAAGAGACGTATCCTTAAGATCGTTTAACGTGCTGATATGCGCCTTTGGAATGATCAAAATATGAACAGGCGCTTGTGGATTGATGTCTCTGAAGGCTAATAACTGCTCGTTTTCATAGACAATATCAGGCTTCATTTCACCAGAAACCATTTTACAAAAGATACAATCTGTCATTGTTACCCCCCTCTATTTTTTATATCGGCTTACGCCCTTTAAATGCGTGGGTCAAAGTACTGCTATCGATGTATTCAAGTTCCCCCCCCATCGGAACACCATGGGCTATCCTGCTGGCCTGAACATCGCATTTTTTTGCGATTTCTGAAATCAATTGCGCCGTCGCCTCGCCTTCTACGGTAGAGTTGGTTGCCAAAATAATTTCTTTGATTTCTTTATTTTCCAGCCTTTGCTCAAGCAGATCCAAACCAAGCTCATCCGGACCAATGCCATCCAGCGGCGACAAGTGCCCATGAAGCACAAAAAACACACCACCGAATACCGCAGCCTGATCCACTGCCCACACATCAGCGGGCGTTTCAACGATACAGACAACAGAATGATCCCGTCCTTGATTGGAACAGATGGAACAGATCATTTGATCAGTCAAATTTCTGCATCTTTTACAACGGGTCACTTTATTGAGAGACTCAAGCAAAGTCTCCGCCAATCTTTTTGCCCCGTCTCTGTTACGCTGCAACAAATAGAATGCCATTCTTTGAGCCGATTTGGGCCCTACTCCCGGCAGATAGCACAAATCCTGAATTAATTGTCCTAGCAGGCCTTTCTTATCCATCACCATTAAAAAGGCATCTGAAATCCGGGCGGCAGAGGAAATCCTGCAGTGAATTGCGCCATTTTTTCCTGCTTCATTTTGGCCACTTTATGAACCGCATCATTGATTGCGGCAGCAACCAGATCTTCCAGCATATCTTTGTCATCACCGACCAGAGAATCGTCTATAGTCACTTTACGCACTTCCCTTTTGCCAGTCATCACTATTTTGACCAGACCACCGCCAGACTCTCCCAGCACTTGCATCAGTGCTAATTCATCTTGCGCATTTTTTAAATCTTCCTGCATTTTTTGGGCTTGCTGCATTAAATTGCCCAGTGCATTTTTCATAGTAGGGTTACTCCTTAAATTTATTGACCTGTAGGCTCGATAGTACCGGGGACAACCCGCGCATCAAATCGATCTTTTAATGCTGCAACAGCCTCGTCGTTATTAATAGAATCCACAGCATTTTGCTGCAATTCTTCACGTTCTTTGCGATGCTTCATTGCCGGAGTGACGGACTCAACTTCACCGGTCTGGATAACTAACCGGATAGGCTTGGCAAAATAATCCTGCAAAGCCTTTTGCAAATTATCCTCAATTTTAGGGCTGAGTAAATGCTTGTGCCCGGTATCCAATTCAAGCGTACAAACTGTATCACTAATATTTCTCAAGACACAATTATTAGCGAATTCCCGTGTCATTCCTCTGATTTTAATCGCAACGACGAGATCAGACCATTCAATAAAATCACTGGTAACCGGTTTCTCCTGACTCACCGGCTCAGGCACTTTCAATGTTTCTTGCACTGAGGGTGCGGAAACGGAACGGACCGTTTCTTGCGGCTTAGGCTGACGGGTATCCTTTACTGAGGCCACTTGAGAAGAACGGACAGGCATTTCTGTAACAGCAGGTTGAAACGTCAACAACCGCAGCATGACCATTTCAAATCCGCTACGAGGATCAGGAGCCAGAGGAAGATCCCGCTGACCAATCAACACAATTTGATAATAAAGCTGGACGTCCTCAGGACTGATTTTTTCAGCCAGCATCACCACGGAATCCAAATCAAAATCGTTTTTCACTGCAGAGGGAGCGACCTGATACAACGCAATCTTGTGTAAAACAAGTAAAATTCGCTGCAGAACGTCGCCGAAATCAGGCGTCAAATCAGACAGCTCATCAATGACCTGAAAAAGTTGTAAAGCGTCTCTTTCTACAAGCGCATGAATCAGGTTATCAACCGGCTGCTGTGCAATGGTTCCGAGCATGGCGGTGACGTCATCCAGATTGACACGACCATTACCAAAAACAATGGCCTGATCAAGCAAGCTCAAGCCATCACGCATACTTCCGTCCGCTGCTCTTGCCAGCATTCTCAGAGCGGGAGATTCGGCCTCTATAGATTCCTTTTGCAAGATAGCCTCCATTTGCAAAAAGACCTGATCCGGCAACATACTCTTCAGATTGAATTGCAGGCAGCGCGACAAAACTGTGACTGGGATTTTGTGGGGGTCAGTTGTTGCCAATAGAAACTTGACATGCTCGGGCGGCTCTTCCAAAGTTTTTAACAACGCATTAAAGCTGTGCCCGGAAAGCATATGCACTTCATCAATCAGGTAAACTTTATATCGCCCGCTGCTTGGGGCATATTGGGTATTTTCCAAAAGATCGCGCGTATCATCGACTTTGGTTCTGGATGCGGCATCCACTTCAATCAAATCCGGATATCGGCCTTGATCAACTTCAATACAGACATTACATTGACCGCACGGATTATGATCTTTTCGCGCTTCGCAGTTAATTGCTTTGGCAAGAATTCTGGCGATAGTCGTTTTGCCAACACCGCGAGTGCCGGTAAACAAATATGCGTGGTGTAGTCGGTTATGTTTGAGTGCGTTAATCAGAGAATTAACAACGTGCTCTTGTCCAACGATTTCTGAGAAATTGCGAGGACGCCATTTTCTGGCAAGAACCTGGTAAGTCATTAAAGACTCTTAAAGGATATGTATTTGGGAGGGAACCGTGCCAGCCACATCCCGGCACACGAATCTGCTGCTACCGTTGCTCCCTTCCGGACCTGGCGGGGTTTACAGCGTATCGTTGCGAGAGGACCGACACGGTTTCCATAATAGAGCCGCCTAAGCGACTAAAGAGCGCGCATTATGATGGAATCGATTTGAAAATTCAACCTTAATTTTACTTAACACCAGGAATAGCAGCAGACTGCCTGGAATAAGCCGAAAACCAAAGGATAAACGACAAAAAACGATTCAGGGCAAATAAACCTGCCACCGCATACCACCCAGTGAAGGGCTTTTATCACCTAAAAGCTCACCCCCCATCAGGCCAACTAATTCATTGACAACAGCCATGCCAATTCCATGTCCATGGATGTTTTGATCCGCCCTGACCCCTCGTTTAAGAATCTCTTCCAATTGACCCGAGGGTATGCCAGGACCATCATCTTCAATTTGAAGTAGAAATTTATACTTGTTTTTCTTAATCTGGTTCTTATATTGCAGGCTGACTTTGACTTTTTTATCGCACCATTTACTGGCATTGTCGATCAGATTGCCGGCAATTTCGTAAAGGTCTCCTTCCTCACAATATAATTTATAGCTTTCAGGCTTTCGAGTTTCAAAGTTAATTTTTTTCCCACTATGAACCTTGCGCATGGATCCGATAATTTTATCCAGGACTATTGAAGCATCGACTGTACCTGTGGTTTTTTTCTCACCTTTCGCTGCAGCTTTCTGCAACTGATACTCGACGATCTCATTCATCCTTGATATTTGATCCAACGCGGTTTTTTTATTCAACTCAGGCGTTTCAATGCAGCCTCTTAGTATCGCTAACGGTGTTTTCAAACTATGCGCCAAATCGGCCAGTGTATTTCGATAGCGCTCAAGGTGAGCTCGCTCACTGCTTACTAACGCATTCAGGTTACCCGCCAGGCCTTCCAGTTCGGTTGAATAAACACCATCAAGCCGGGTTTTATCGCCCCGCTCTATCGCTTCCAGATCTTTGACGATGACTCTGAGTGGCTTTAAACTCCAGCGTAAAACCACTAATTGAATAATAATGAGCACCGAACCGATCCCCATCAACCAGGACTGCAGAACTCTTTTGAAACTTGCAACCTGGTGACTGACAAATTGACTGTCCTCAGCGACACTAAAAATAAATTCACGCCCTTTTCTTCGCTTATCTTCCCAAATAACACTGTAATGCAAAACATAACGCCCCATGTCATCCAGCAGGAAGGCAAACTTTCCCGGCGCTATTTGGGGAGGAGGCGATAAAGTCAAGCCAACCGCCGATGGCGAATGCCATTCTGTTTTACCTTTTGCGGGCTGAACCGAGGCATAAAGACCTGAGCCAGGATCAGAAAAACGGGGCTCCCTCAAGGCTTTTGGTAGTTTAATTTGGCCGTTGCGCGTCAATTCGGCAGCCGATAACAGCGAATAAACCTGAACTTTTAAATTTTCACGTAGCGCTTGCTCCGCGCTTTCCTTATAACCACGCTCCAAAACCACAGAAACGATAGCGAAAAAAGAAGCGAGAACAAAACCGGTGGAAAAAAGCAGCCTGAGACTGAGAGATTTACGCTTCACTTTACTTCAATCATAGGATTCAGCTTAACAAAATTTCATTAAGTCATTGACTTTAATAAGCTTCTGCAGCAGCTTAATTTGCGGGAATGCGGTAGCCGCGTCCCCGCAACGTTTCAATGGGTTTGACGACGCCGTCTGGATCCAGTTTTTTTCTCAACCGCCCGATAAATACTTCAATGACGTTGCTGTCTCTATCAAAGTCTTCATCGTAAATATGTTCGGTTAACACTGACTTTGAAACGACTTCACCTTTTCTAAACAGCAGGTATTCCAGAACTTTATATTCAAAAGCAGTTAAATCCATTTTTTCACCGGCAACAGTCACTTCCTGCGATACGGTATTCAACTCAATATTGGCATGGGTCAATACCGGATGCGATTTGCCACCAGACCGGCGGATTAAAGCATTGAGCCTAGCCAGCAATTCCTCGTAATGAAACGGCTTGACCAAATAGTCATCCGCACCCGATTCCAGGCCTTCAACTTTTTCCTGCCAACGGCTTCTGGCAGTCAGAATTAAAATAGGAAATTCGACATTTTCCTTGCGTAATTTTTTGATCAATTCAACGCCCGAAATATCAGGCAATCCTATATCGATGATCGCTGCATCGATCGGATATTCGCTACCCAAATAGAACCCGTCAGCCCCCGTCGCGGCCAAATCTACTGCAAAGCCTTTCCTGCCCAAAAACTGCCGGATTTGATCACCAATCAACGGCTCATCTTCAACCACCAAAATTCGCATAGTACGCTCCCTTTATGTCATTCTTTATCTTCATCGGGCAAAAAGTCTTCCAACAAATCGCCCGTCTCGGCATCTACTATAAAATGCTGAATACGGCCGTCCGCTGTCAGCACTTTGATAATGTGAACCTCTCTTTCGTTAATGATCTCCGTTTTGGCACCCAGTACTTTATTTTGAGGATCGGAAAGCACCTGTCTTGTCGCCTCATCAAGAGAGACAGAAGCCAAGGCTATCTCGCTGCCAGACAAAACAGAAGCAAGGAACATGAAGGCGACCAAAATTACTTTAATTAAATTTGCCATTGAAAATCCGGAACATAATCATGTGATGCATTACCCTTTGGTTTCTGCAATTTGCATGGCTTAAACTATATGTCTAAATGACTGAATAGTCACTGAATCCAACTTTTTAACCCATATCCCAGCGCGTAAAAGCAGCACTGACGGCATGACCAAAAGAAGCTCCCAGCTTGCCAAACAATCTATCCATTATGCGTTCACTGGGCGTAAAATTAACCAGCTTTTCAGCGCCAATGACGTTTTTCGCAACGAATTTGTCACTGCCAAAATCATCGGCCAATCCCAGGGAAACACCTTCCTTACCGGTCCACACCAATCCTGAAAACATATCGGACGTTTCTTTGAGGCGATCACCACGGCCTTTTTTTACCGCATCAATGAATTGTTTGTGCACCTGATTGAGCAATGTTTGCATATGCCTGGTTTCAAGCTCATTCACCGGCAAAAAAGGATCCAGCATCGCTTTATGATCTCCGGCAGTCAGCGTCCGTCTCTCTACGCCCATTTTTTCAAGCGTTTCAACAAAGCCGAATCCGTTAATGACTACGCCTATCGAACCGATAAGACTGGCCTCATTAACATAAATTTTGTCAGTTGCGGACGCCACATAATAGCCGCCGGAAGCACAAATATCGCTCACTACCGAAATAATAGGGAGATTGGGGAATTCCTGCTTAACCAGTCTGATTTCGTGAAAAATATAGTCAGACTGTACAGGGCTGCCACCGGGTGAATTAATATGCAGGATAATGCCCTTGGTGTTTTTATCTTTCGCAGCATCACGCAAACCTTGTGAGATATTTTCAAAGCTGGCGGGCTTGTCCTCCGCTATAACCCCGACCACATCGATGACTGCCGTGTGACCTTCACCTCCTGTCACATCCATATCTTTTTTGATGGAGGGATACATTGCTACAACAAAAACAGCTACCAGGTAAAAAAACAGCAACAATTTAAAAAAAATGCTCCAGTGACGCGCCTTTCTTTGCTCCGTCACAGCTGCCAGCGCCAGTTTTTCAATGACTTCGCGCTCCCAACCCTGTTGTTTTTGACCCTCAGAGCCTTGCGTCATGTCATTATTACTTTCCATTATTTAACCTCAGAAATGTTATTAAATCAGATGTATTTTGCAGAAATTCGATGGGGCGATGTTGCAGTAACTGCGGTTCAGCATGAGCGCCGCAGGTGACCGCGATTGAAGATATTCCGGCATTTAAAGCCATTTCCAGATCATGAATGGAATCACCGATCATAACGGTGGCTTCTTTTTGCACGCCGGTTTCCGACATAATCTGTTTGAGCATTAACGGATCAGGCTTTGAAGCCGTCTCATCGGCACAGCGACTCGCAACAAAATAGCCGGCGATCCCGGTTTGCTCAAAAGCATGCTGAAGACCTTTGCGTGATTTTCCGGTCGCAACCGCCAAGAGAAAACCGCTTTGCTTAAGCGCCTCCAAAAGATCAACTACGCCTGGAAACAAGTCCTCAACCCCCAGTTGACGCGAAAAATAAAGCTCTGAATACCGGCTGATTAAACGTTGCTTTTCTAATTGATCAAGTTCCGGAAAAAGGACTGACATAGCCTGATGGATGCTAAGTCCGATAATATCTTTTGCCGCGCATTCATCCGGCGCCTTATAACCGCAGTCAACTGCTGCGTTTTGTAAACAATAGACAATCCAGTCTATGGAGTCCATCAGGGTTCCATCCCAATCAAATATCAATAACTCAAACTTACTTTTTATCATCAAACCAAACCTGCATATCTACAGGTACCGGTGCAGTAATAATTAACGGTTTACCACTAACAGGATGCGTGAACTCAAGCTTGAAAGCATGAAGAAAAAGGCGTTTGATTCCTCTTTTTTTAAAACTCCGATTGACTTCAAAATCGCCGTATCGATCATCGCCAAGGATGGGATGCCCCAACCAGGCAGCATGAACTCTGATTTGATGAGTTCTTCCGGTTTGCGGACTGGCTTCTACCCATGTCGCATCAGACAATGATTTAATACTTTTGAAAAATGTTGCCGAACTTTTTCCTTCCTGACTCACGATGACCATGCGCTCACCGCTCTGGCCTGTCTGCTTTAATAAGGGCGCAGTGACGGCTATGGATTTCCTCTCCCATACGCCACCCAACAAGGCTAAATAGGTCTTTCTGATGCCATCGCCACGGAAAAGTTCATGCAGCGTCCGCAGCGCACTGCGTTTTTTGGCAATGATCAAACAACCCGAAGTGTCCCGATCCAGACGATGAACCAATTCAAGAAAATGCGCATCGGGTCTTAATTGGCGCAAGCTTTCTATAACTGCCGTACTTAAGCCGCTGCCGCCATGAACGGCATAACCGGCCGGTTTATTGAGCACCATCAAAACATCGTCTTCAAACAGAATATCCTGCTCGAGGCTTTGTTTAAGGCTTTTGGGCACAAAAACAATGTCGTCAACCACATTGACCCGTACCGGTGGAATTCTGACCATATCGCCCGGCTGCAACCGGTATTTGACATCGACTCTGCCCTTGTTAACCCGTACCTCGCCTTTTCGCACGATACGATAAATGTGGCTTTTTGGAACACCTTTGAGCTTGGTAATCAAAAAATTATCCAATCGTTGATCACTGGTTTCATCTGTGATTTCAACCATCTGTACCGTGGCGTGTAGGCTATTTTGTTCTGTTTTCATTATCTTATGATATCAGCATATTCCGTAATTTAATGCTTTAAAATTGATGGATGGCCATAACATTGCTATATTAGGCGAGTCTTTAATTTTATTGACATAAACGATTCGCAACATTAAAGCGGAACATAATAGTTTTTTCCAAACTGTTTTATGAATATTAAACAGTTTGAGCATTACAATTTTGGGTTTTATCGTTCGACCCATGACGAACGAATTGCATTAACTCCTGTTTAGGAAAGATTTTACAAGAAGACAGTCCTTTGCTTTCATCATACTTTGAACCATCGTTATGAGCACTTCAGTCTCTTAACCTTAACTAAAGCGGATCTATAGAAAAATAAACTCGCATACTGTCATTTTCAAAGTTGAATCTACCCGTAAAAGATGAATTTATCACGCAGCATCAAACTAGCCGTGAACACAATCCAAACTGTCTAAATCACAAAATCTGATAATGGAGCAGGAACCTATCAAGGAAAAATGAATGAAAAGAATGCTTATCAACGCTACGCAGCCTGAAGAACTGCGTGTTGCATTGGTAGATGGTCAAAAACTTTACGATTTTGACATTGAAGTACCTTCAAAAGAACAAAAAAAATCAAACATTTATAAAGGAATCATCACTCGAATAGAACCTAGTCTTGAAGCCGCGTTCATCAACTATGGCGCTGAAAAACACGGCTTTTTACCTTTTAAGGAAATCGCTCCAAACTTTCTCCAGGCCAGTAACGCACCCACCGAAGGCCGGCAGTCAATCAAAGACCAGCTTCGGGAAGGTCAGGAAATTGTTGTTCAGATTGAAAAAGAAGAACGCGGCAACAAGGGCGCGGCTTTAACAACGTATATCAGTCTTGCGGGAACCTATCTGGTTTTAATGCCCAACAACCCCAAAGCGGGCGGCATCTCAAGACGTATTGAAGGCGATACCCGCAGCGATTTACGTGAAGTAATGGCGGCTTTAGAAATACCCGATACCATGGGGCTGATCATCAGAACCGCAGGGTGCGGCAAAAATGCCGAGGAATTGCAATGGGATTTGAATTACCTTTTGCAGTTGTGGGAAGCCATTGAAAGAACTGCGAAAGAGCAAACCGCGCCCTTTTTGGTTTTCCAGGAAAGTAATGTCATTATTCGCGCACTGAGAGATCACCTGCGGAGTAACATTGATGAAATCCTGATCGATAATGAACCTTCATTCAAATTGGTGCAAAACTTCCTCAAGCAGGTAATGCCCCATTTTCTACCAAAGGCAAAGCTCTACCAGGATGCCGTGCCTTTATTCAGCCGTTATCAGATCGAATCTCAGATTGAAGTGGCTTACGGCCGTGAGGTGTCGTTACCCTCCGGCGGCTCCATAGTCATTGATCATACAGAAGCACTCACCAGTATCGACATCAACTCGGCCAGAGCAACAAAAGGCAGCGATATTGAGGAGACGGCCCTGAATACCAACCTGGAAGCCGCGGATGAAATAGCCAGACAATTACGCCTGCGTGATTTGGGAGGTCTTTTTGTCATTGATTTCATTGACATGATGTCCAACAAAAACCAGCGGACCGTTGAAAATCAATTACGCGATGCTTTGAAGATAGACAGAGCACGCATCCAAACAGGCCGTATCTCTCGTTTTGGTCTATTGGAAATGTCCAGGCAACGCCTGCGGCCATCTCTTGGGGAGTCAACCCAGTTGACCTGTCCTCGCTGCAAAGGCCAGGGGATGATACGAAATGTCGAATCAGTCGCGCTGGCAGTGTTGCGCGTGCTCGAAGAAGAGGCTATGAAGCCGGGCACAGAAAAAGTGATTGCGCACTTGCCTATCGAAAGCGCTACCTTTTTACTCAATGAAAAACGCCCCGCTATCGAACAAATCGAATCGCGTCTTAAAGTCGGTATTATTATTTTGCCGAGCAAACATCTTGAAACGCCGGCCTATGATATCGAGCGAATTAAAAGCAAGGATGCGACCGAAGACAAACCGAGTTATTTACAGATTAAAGAAGAAGATATTCCGCTTCCTGATTTTGCTCAGCAAAGTAAACCCAAAGTCGATTCGCCCGCGATAAAAGAGTTTATGCATGAAACGCCGGCACCGGTTCAAAACAGAAATAACTCAGCCAGCCTGATTAAACGTTTTTGGCAAAAATTGGTCGGAACCCCTGATAACAAAGTCCCGGAAAAGCATACGCCTGCCAAAATTGCTTCAGAGGACGGCGGCGAAGCATCAGAGAGTTCAAAAAACCGGAGAAATCCGGATAATAAACGCCCTCAAAATGGGCGCGGCAATCGCCCTCCCAGAACTCCTGACGGCAAAAACCCAAGAAGGAACAAGCCACCGGAAAGACCACCCGTTGAAAAAGTGGTGGCTGAAGACGTGACGCAAACAGAAATTGTGGCAGCCCAACCCCAATCCCAGCCGCAAGAAGGTGCTGAACCGGTTAAAAAGCCACAAAGCCGCAGACGGGGACCCAACCGAAGAAGACCGCGTAATCCAAACTACCGAAAACCGGATTCGGCCTCAGAATCCGAGTCTAAATCCGCCGATTCAACTGAATCTTCTCCTGCTCCGGCAAGAGAGCCCAGTCCAGTAGAAAGCGACTAGAACCGTTAAGCCAAGGAAGGCTTACTCTCCAAGTTCATCCACACCTCCTGTCTGATCGAAAAAACGTCTGGATTCCAGCGGTTGCGTGGTGGACAGCAATTCCCAGTTTGATGATAAAAAAGGGCAGGGGTAAGCTTTGCGGGAATGTCGGCCCGTCAAGCCCCCATGGAGGGGTCTACGGCATGCCTCGCAAGGCTTACGCCAATCCCCAGAGCCAATTAAAGTAAAGGGTATCTGCACACCCCCTCCAATTTTAGTGGGTGTAGGTGGTTGATTGAAAAGGCTTCTGCAACAGGAATGTTGTAGAGAGCTTTAGGGACGTATTAACGCGTCCTCTGAATCAAGCACCTACACCCTTAATTCAAAGCGGGCGAGTAGTTACAGTAAAGGATTAATTATCCCTTTACCCGTTAAAACGAAGTCAATTCGCGCTGACGGGCCAACAACTTCATACCCTTAAATAACGCTTCTTTAACGGTATTTGACTTCTACGTGTTCTGCCGCAAAAAGCCGTTTTAGCCGGACTATTAATTCATCGGTAGGATGGACACGCCATTCTTCGCCCAATTGAACCGAAGCCCGCGCAGTATTTGAAGAATAATTAATAACGACAGGGCATGACCCGCCTTTATAGGGTTTTAGAACCGCATCAAAAGGGTCAATTATTTCTTTTATTGCTGACGCAGCATTCTTCCAGTCAATCAGAATGCATCGGGCAAATTGACTGCGAGCATCTTCTATACTGTAAAGCTTCTCTACCGTCAGCCTTAACATCCCGGTAAAATCATCTATTCCAATGGCGCCCTCTGCAACTAGCAGCGCATCTTTTGATAAAAGATCCCGGTATTTATCATAACTTTCACCAAAAATAGCCAACTCCAAACGACCGGAGCGATCATCCAACGTCACAAACCCCATGGTTTTTCCCTGTTTGGTCTGTCGCGTACGAATTTCAACCACCATTCCGGCAGCCCGCCCTTCCAAACGTCCCCGGGATCTTTCGACGTCCGCAAGAATGCTGGAAATTTTGCCGTGCGTGAAATTTTTTAATTCCTTTTCATACTCAATAATCGGATGACCCGTCAGAAACAAACCCAGCGTGTTTTTCTCGGCCGCCAGGCGCTCGGCTTCTGTCCAGGTTTCCGCAGTTGTCGAATAGGCCGCCTGATCAATGTCCGGTTCCGCATTAACCGCCAGGCCAAACAAATCATTTTGCCCTGTTTCCGACATTTTTCCATGTTGTTCGGCCACGCGCAGAGCCACCGTCAATTCAGCCAAATGAGCGGCACGATTATCATCGAATTCGTCTAATGCCCCCGCTTTGATCAGCGCTTCCAAAACCCGCCGGTTGACCTTTCGCAAATCCACTCGTTTACATAAGTCATATAAGCCTTCATAGCTGCCATGCTGATCACGTTCATTAATCAGCTCCTCAATGGCCGACTCGCCGACGCCTTTGATGGCACCCATGCCATAGACAATCTGCTGCTTAAAATTAACAGTGAAGCGGAAGTTTGATACATTAATGTTGGGCGGACAAATACTGAGCTTCATTTCCCGGCATTCTTCGATCAAAACGACGATTTTATCGGTATTGTCCATATCGGCGGACAGCACTGCCGCCATGAATTCAGCAGGAAAGTGTGCTTTTAGCCAGGCGGTCTGATAAGCAACCAAAGCGTAAGCGGCAGAATGTGACTTATTAAAGCCGTACCCCGCAAATTTTTCCATCAAATCAAAGATATAAGTAGCGACACTTTCATCAATTTGATTGGCAACAGCACCTTGTGTAAATATCTCTCGCTGCTTGGCCATTTCTTCAGGTTTTTTCTTACCCATAGCCCGGCGCAACATGTCAGCGCCACCCAAGGTATAGCCCGCGAGCTCACGGGCTATTTGCATGACCTGTTCCTGGTAAAGAATAACCCCATTGGTCGATTTGAGAATTGGAATCAGCGAGGGATGAGCATACTCCGCTTTCGCGCCATGCTTTACATTGATGTAGTCATCCACCATACCCGATTCGAGTGGACCGGGCCGAAATAACGCAACCAGCGCGATGATGTCGTCGAAACAGTCCGGTTTGAGTTTTTTGATTAACTCTTTCATACCTCTGGACTCTAACTGAAACACCGCGGTTGTCTGGGCTTTTTTCAGTAATTCATAGGTATCCTGATCGTCGCGGGGAATCTGGGTAATATCGACAATAGTTTCACCGGTTTTCTGCAGCCTGTAATTGATCGTTTGCAACGCCCAATCGATAATGGTCAGCGTGCGCAGCCCCAAGAAATCAAACTTGACCAGACCAACCGCTTCTACGTCATCCTTGTCAAACTGTGTCACCAGATTACCGCCGCCTTGCTCACAATAAAGCGGCGTAAAGTCAGTCAACTTTGTAGGGGAAATTACAACCCCGCCGGCGTGCTTTCCGGCGTTCCGGGAAATGCCTTCCAACATTCTGGCCATATCGACCAGCGCTTTGACTTCTTCCTCTTTGTCATAAAGCTGCTTCAGTTCAGGACTGTCTTTAAGCGCTTTCTCCAGGGTCATGCCAATTTCAAAGGGAATCAGCTTGGCAAGTCTGTCGACAAATCCGTAAGAAAAACTTAACACACGTCCTACATCTCTGACTACCGCTTTTGCGGCCATGGAACCGTAGGTGATAATCTGGGAGACATGATCCCTGCCGTAATGTCTGGCCACATAATCGATCACCTCATCCCGGCGATCCATGCAAAAATCCACGTCAAAATCAGGCATTGAAACCCGTTCGGGATTAAGAAAGCGCTCAAACAGCAATTCAAACTCAATAGGATCCAAATCAGTGATTTTTAAAACGTACGCCACAAGCGAACCGGCACCGGAACCTCTGCCTGGCCCCACTGGAATGCCATTATTTTTAGCCCATTGGATAAAGTCGGCAACAATGAGGAAGTAACCGGAAAAGCCCATTTGGGTTATTACGGTCAGTTCTATATCCAGACGTTCGTAATAGGCTATTGTGTTTTCTTCTTTTGTACCGGCGCCAAAAGCCGGATATTGCACTAAGCGTTCCGCCAACCCTTTTTTTGATGCCTCAATCAGGTATTCATCAATGGTCATGCCTTCCGGTACTGGAAAATCAGGCAAGTAATTTTTACCCAGGGTCAGTTCCAGATTACACCGCTTTGCAATTTCCACACTGTTGGCCAATGCTTCGGGCATGTCTGAAAACAAGGCCTGCATTTCCTCAGCCGTCCGCAAATATTGCTGCGCTGTGTAATCCTTGGGTCTGCGCGTATCGTCCAGCACACGGCCTTGATGAATGCAGACTCTTACCTCATGCGCATCAAACTCACTGGCCTTGAGAAAACGAACATCATTCGTAGCAACTATCGGCAAGGCTGTCTGGAATGCAAGTTCCATTGCCGCTGCAATATAAAACTCTTCATGCGGCTTGCCTACTCGCTGAACTTCCAGATAAAAACTGTTTTCAAATAGCCTGGACCATCGCTCTGCCAGCGCTTTCGCTTCTTGTGTATTATTAGCCAGTAAAGCCTTTCCAATATCGCCATTCATTGCTCCTGACAACGCAATCAACCCATCATGGCTTGCCTCTATCCACTCCCTCTGAATCATAGGAATGCCCTGATGCTGCCCTTCCTGGTAAGCCTTGGAAATCAGCTCTGTTAAAGTCACATAGCCTTTTCGGTTTTTTACCAATAATGTCAAACCAAATGGCGCTGCCGGCTCATCGGCATTATAAAGATTGATGTCTGCGCCAATGATCGGCTTTATGCCTTGCCCCAAAGCCGTTTTATAAAACTTGACCAGAGAAAACAAGTTGGCCTGCTCAGTAACAGCAACAGCCGGCATGTTCATTTCGGCCAAGGTTTTAATCAACGGTTTAATTCTGACAATGCCATCTACCAGCGAAAATTCTGTGTGTAATCTCAGATGGACAAATGAAGGCTGCATGTTAATAGCGATAGTTGAAAGATAGACAAAAACGGCAAGGGTTTAACCAAAAGTGCGTGAGTAAATCAACTCCCTTTTGCCACAGGGCGTTAACCGGAAACAACGGATTTATTTATACCCTCGTAGATCGAAATTCGGCACCGGGGTGCCCGTCAAAGAACGCCGTAAAACCATCCATGTAGGCTCTATGCCAGCATCCATGCTGGCAAAGCCTTTGCCGAACAACCCGTTGCCTTCTTAGGCACTTGCCGAAATTTGAAGTGCGAAAGCTATATCATAAAAAATTAGTCATACAGCGTAGATTGGGGTGCATGCTTTTCGCAACCCAACAATTAACGCCATGGCCTTGAAATGTTGGGTTGACTATCGACAACCGCAACCTACACGGTGCATCACCTTGGTTTTGTTGTTCCGCTGAATAGTGACATAGAAAACTAACGCTACAAAGTGAAGTTTGGGTATTAGCTGATCAGTAAATAGCCATGACTTTCTTGACAGGTGCAAAACTGCGTCTGTGGATGGGTAACACGCCGAGAGTTTGAATTTGTTCCAGATGTTTTTTTGTGGGATAGCCCTTGTGGCTGTCAAAATCGTATCCGGGATAAACGCCCTCAATGAACGACATTTCATTATCTCGTGCGACTTTAGCCAGGATTGAAGCGGCCGAAATACAAGGGATCAGAAGATCGCCCTTGATCACGGTTTCCCCAGGCATTGAAACCGGAGGATAGTAAGACCCATCGACCATCACCCATTCGGGGGTAATGCCTAATCCGGATAAAGCTCTGGCCATTGCCAACAGCGAAGCCTGGAGTATATTCATGCGGTCAATTTCGCTTACTTCGGCTCTTCCAACTGACCAGCAGAGTGCTTTCGCTTTAATCTGACCCGCTAAAAACGTCCGGCGCTTTGCTGTTAGCTTTTTCGAGTCGGTCAGACCGGATATCAGGCAATCAGGATTCAAAATTACGGCGGCAGCAACAACAGGTCCTGCGATACAACCCCGCCCGACTTCATCAACGCCGGCTACCAGTGAATACGCTATCTTAAAATTCCCCGCGTGACATTTCTAAGAAAACTGACCATATTGGACAACTCGTCACTGTCACCGGCCATACCTTCCATTTCCTCTATTGCGTCTTCCAATCGCATATTCATTTTATAAAGGATTTTGTAAGCTTTTCTAATTTGCCGTATTGCTTCCGGCGTCACCCCATTACGTTCCATGCCGACGGAGTTGATCCCATGCGGTCTGGTGGGCCGCCCTCCTACCATGACAAAAGGAGGAATATCCTGGGTTATGGCACTGCCCATAGCAGAAAAACTGTACTGTCCGATTTGGGTAAATTGATGAACCAATGTAAACCCGCCGAGTATGGCGTGATCACCCAGATGCACATGACCCGCCAGTGATGCACCGTTTGCCAAGATAACGTGATCACCTATCATACAGTCATGAGCGACATGCGTATAAGCCATAAACAAGTTATCTGACCCAATTGAGGTGACACCGCGATCTTGAAGCGTCCCTCTGTGCATGGTGGCAAACTCCCGGATGGTATTTCTATCGCCAATTTCAAGACACGTCTTTTCTGAAGCGTACTTTTTATCTTGCGGATCTTCACCAATAGACGTGAATTGATATATCCGGTTTTGTTCTCCGATCCGCGTTGGGCCGTTGATAACAACATGGGGCCCGATCACAGTTCCGGAACCAATCGTTACATCAGGGCCGATGACAGTATAAGGGCCTATACTGACATTATCCGCCACTTGAGCACGTTCATCGATAATTGCTTTAGGATCTATCAAATCAGTCCACCGCTGCTGCACACATGATGTTTGCACTGGCGACAAATTCATTGTCCACTTCCGCCCGGCATTCAAACGACCAGATGTTGCGCTTACTTTTTAAAAACTTTGCTTCAAGCATAAGCTGATCTCCCGGCACCACAGGCCGTTTAAATCTGGCTTTATCTATCCCCACCAAATAATACGTCATCCCTTTACCAAGAACATCGGGCGCAGTTTCAGAAGCCAGCAAACCGGTTGCCTGCGCGAGGGACTCGAGTATCAAAACGCCTGGCATAATAGGCATATGAGGAAAGTGGCCTTGAAAGAAAGGTTCATTATAAGTCACATTTTTGACACCTAAAAGCCTGACGCCTGGCTCACACTCGATAACTTTATCCAGTAATAGAAAAGGATACCGGTGCGGAAGAAATTCTTGAATTTGCAGTATATCTAACTTGATAGACATTATTATGGCGTGATGAATGTATTAAATTTGAAAATTGAGCCGTCATGGAGGCGCTCCTGCAGACCTTACTGATCAGCGTTTATTCAGGCAAGGAAAGCAATTTTTCTTGAATTTGGCTGGTTACATCGATTTGCTCACTCGCATAGATCACGCCATCTGTTAACAACAAATCAAATTTTTGCTCTTGGGCCAGCGTGCGGATGGCCTCAATAATCTTGCGTTGCAATTTTCCAAGCTCTTCGTTACGGCGCATATTGAAATCTTCGCTGAACTCCTGTTGGCTTCTTTTCAGTTCTCTTTGTTTTGCCAAAATGTCTTTTTCCAAATTTCTTCTTTCCGAATCACCCATAACGGATGCATCACGGTTCATCCTTTCTTCCAGTCCTTTGGCTTCATTTTGTTGAGCCAGCAACTGTTTGTCTCTTGGCGAAAATTCTTGTTCCAGACGTTTTTTAGCTTTTTCCGCTTGGGGTGATTTCTCCAACACAGCCGGAATATTCACAAAGCCAATTTTCAATTCTGCAAAAGCCGTATTGGCCGATAACAATAATCCCAAAAATAAAACAATCTTAGTTTTCATTAGTTCATCCATCTTAGGTAAAAAGTAAGTGTAAATTGTATAAACGCGTGTTTTGATTTAAATAAATTATAGGGGATAAGTCGAGCAAACAAAAATGCCTAAAAACCGGAACCGAATGAAAACTGAAAGTTTCTTTCGTCATCTTGATCTTCAAGATTTATAGGTTTAGCGACACTGACCGAAATAGCCCCGAAAGGCGACAGCCATTCACCGGAAATACCTGCGGAATAGCGCATTTCATCAAATGAAAAACTGTTATCGACCATCCCGGCATCAATAAAAGTGCCCAATCGTATTGACTTGGATTCTTTCATAAAAGGTACGGGGAAAAATAATTCCGCACTTCCCGCCAGTTTCGTAGATCCACCTATCGGTCTTGATGAATTACCCGGGGTAGGTCTGTCTCTAGGACCTAAGGTATTGTCGTTAAATCCCCGCACCGAGCGAACCCCACCGGCAAAATAATTTTCAAAGAACGGCAGTTCATCTGTTTTTCCATAGCCGTCTCCATACGCAGCTTCCGCACTCAAACTAAAAGTCAGGTCTTTGGCGATAGGAAAATATTCCTGCTGCTTATAACTGATTTTGTAATACTCAAGATCGCTGCCCGGCACGGTTGCCAAGGCTGATAACCTTTGCTGTCCGCCGCTGGTCGGAAAAACGAAACGGTTCAGCGTATCATGTGTCCAGCCTATGGAAGGGGCGAAGGTTAAAAAACTGTCACCTTCTTCTTCTATGAACTCTATGATGTCATAGGATGAGGAAGACGTAGTATCCAGACTGGTATGCTTCACATCCGCATTAAACCGCAAAGTGTCAAATTCATTCAACGGTATGCCAAAGTTCATTCCGGCATTTGCCACATCGGTAGTATAACTGGCAATGTTGGCTTGCCGGGCATCGGTGCTTCGATAACCCAATTCATATCCCAAGCTCACACCATCCAGAGTAAAATAAGGGTTTAAAAAGCCAAACCGGTAGTTAGTTGAAACATCACTGTTATTGAATGCCAGGTTGACCCGTTTGCCGGAACCAAAGACATTGTCCTGCGAGATATTGGCATTCAGAATAATACCTTGAGTTTGCGAAAAGCCTACACCTGCCGTCAAATTTCCGGAAGGTTTTTCAACAACAGTATAGTTGACATCAATTTGATCTGAAGTACCCACCACCGGCGGCGTCTCGACATTCACTTCCTCGAAATAGCCCAGTCTTTCCAGGCGCGTTTTGGATCGCTCGATTTTTGTGTTGGATGCCCAACTGGCTTCCATTTGCCGTAATTCCCGTCTTAACACTTCGTCACGGGTTTTGGTGTTGCCCCTCATGTTGATGCGGTTGACATAAACCCGCTTACCCGGATCAACAAAAAACGTCATTGCAACGGTCTTGTCAGCCTCGTTAATTTCAGGAACCATGTTGACGTTAGCAAAAACATATCCGTCATCACCCAAGCGATCCGAGATGGCTTTTGACGTTTCAGTCGCATTTCTTCTGGAGAAAATTTCACCCGGTCCGACCTGAACCAGTTTGGTAATTTCGTCGGGCTGAACAATCAGGTTACCCGCCAATTTGACTTTTTCTAACGTGTAGACATCGCCTTCTTTTACATTAATCGTAATATAAATTTCTTTCTTGTCAGGCGTTATGGCGACCTGCGTTGATTCAATATTGAAATTGATATAGCCGCGATCCAGATAATAGGAGCGCAAACGCTCGAGATCAGCCGAAAGCTTTTGTTTTGAATATTGGTCATCTTTGGTATAAAACGACAAAAGATTGGAGGTACTTAACTCAAAGTCTTTTTGCAAATCGTCATTTTCGAAGGTTTTATTGCCGACGACATTAATCTGTTTGATTTTGGCAACCCGTCCTTCTGAAATCTTGATATTGATACCCACTCTGTTTCGGGTGAGATCGGCAACTTCGGTATCAATCTTCAGACCGTATTTGCCGTGACTAAAATATTGGCGCCTCAACTCCTGTTCGACTTTTTCCAGAATTTGCTGGTTGAATACTTTTCCTTCAGACAGGCCGATATTTTTTAATGCCTTCAGCAAATCCTCCGAACTGATATCTTTATTACCTTCAAACAGAATTTTAGCGATTGAAGGTCTTTCGACCACATTGACCACCAGCGTCGACCCGGATCTTTCGATCGTGATGTCTTTGAAAAAACCGGTTTTAAAAAGCGCTCTGACGGCAACAGGTATTCGTTCGGACGAAAAAGTATCTCCGATATTGACGGGGAGATAATTATAGACGGTTCCAACGGAAATTCTTTGTAAACCATTGACTTGTATATTATCAACTACAAACCCGTCTTCACTTTTTACGACCTGTGAAAATACCAAAGTCAGCATGATAATGACTGATAAAACTGATAATCTCATGAATTTGTGCGAAATACGGTTGCCGTTGACTTATAACGGGTCAAGTATACCACAGAGCTTAGGCGCTCAACCAAATGGAATAAGGTCACTGTGATTTGCTAGTGGGACGGAGGTTGAATAAAACCGGGCTAGCCCGAAGCAACGCCAAATAACCCGGCAGGCAACATTTGCCAATAGTGCCGGATCATTGATAAAGAAAAGAGCGGCGCTTAAAATCCAGCTGGACTTTTAGCGTTTACCTAAGAACCCGCTGATAGGCTTTTTGTGAGTCAATAGATAATGATTTCTAAACCAGACACCGCCAATAGCCGCCAACATAAGACCGCAAGAGGCAACCGTCAGATAGATTAAATTCTTAAGGTGCGACATTTCTTTTAAAAGCTCTTCATTGCTGGACTCTGGTTGAACGTGTTTCGTCGTTTCGGTATAGGCTCGCAAAACTTTTACGTCACTTTTAAGGTCTTCAATGGTTCCCAATGAATAGGTTACAGAGCCTAATTTAACACTTTGTTCCAATGTCCTTAATTTGCTCTCTATAGATCCACTGACCAAACCTATCATTTGCCCTTTGAGGGCATCAATTTCTGCAGATAATACAGGGTTTTCCCTGGCTTTATACGCAGCATCAAGCTGTGCTGTTTGATAACTATTCAAGAGATCCTGGGATGGCATAAGGAAAAAACCCATCACCATGACAATAGCCATTAATGCCAGAACAGCATAAATCAACATTTTATTGACTATCACTAAACTCTTGTCGACTGGAATTTCGCGAAGAATCATTGGATTCAATGCCTGTCCATCGTCAGAATTTTTCTCTCGCTTATTGCTCATTAATGTATTTCCTCTCAACGCAAATACAAGCGCAGATAGCATCCCAACCCCAAGGACGAGAAACCTTCAAACCCTGCAATACCTTCTTATTTTCAATCATACGTGATGCTAAACCCGCCTGAAAATCAGCGGTAAGTGTCTCTTTTGTATGAACAGAAGTCACGAGGCAAAAACAAAGTCAAATACTTTCCCGATCCTTAAATTATTATTTTTCCAACCAAAAACCAAATGTCCAATTTTCGGTGAATGGCAATTATACAAGCTTAAATCAAATTGTCGTGCGTTTTATCGGGTTTATGCAAGAAGCGCTGATTGCCAGCGCCTCTTAAATCCGCTTCCGATTTTAAAGCACTTAAAAGCTGAAACGGCCCAAGAATCGTGACCTAAAACCCTCACACCAAGCAGATCGCCATAAACCTGATTTAGCGGTTTTTCTTGGCTGCAATCCGCATTCTCAGTGCATTCAATTTGATAAATCCTTCCGCATCTTTTTGGTTGTAAGCGCCGGCATCGTCTTCAAACGTTGCGATAGCTTCGTCAAACAAGCTGTCGGACTCTGACGCTCTTCCTACCACAACCACATTGCCTTTGTACAGTTTGACTCTGACTTTGCCATTGACATTGACTTGCGATGCATCAATCATGGTTTGCAGCATTTTTCGCTCAGGACTCCACCAGTAACCGTTATAGATCAAACTGGCATAGCGCGGCATCAGTTCGTCTTTAAGATGAGCCACTTCTCTGTCCAAGGTCAGCGACTCAATGGCTCTATGTGCTTTAAGCATGACCGTACCGGCCGGTGTTTCATAACAACCGCGAGACTTCATACCAACATAACGGTTTTCGACGATATCCAGACGACCTATGCCATTGGCTCCCGCAATTGTATTCAGCTTTTCCAGGACTTCCGCTGCCGAACACGCCTGACCATCAATCTCGACGATATCGCCCTGTTTATAGGTTAATTCCAGATAGGTTGGCTTATCGGGTGCCGCTTCCGGAGAAACACTCCAACGCCACATCGACTCTTCAGGCTCAGCCCAAGGATCTTCAAGAATGCCGCCTTCATAAGAAATATGTAACAAGTTGGCATCCATTGAATAAGGAGAGGCTTTTCCTCGTTTCATTTCAACCGGGATACTGTGTTTTTCAGCATAAGCCAACAACGTTTCACGCGAAGTCAAATCCCACTCACGCCATGGTGCGATCACATGAATATCAGGTCTTAACGCGTAAGCACCCAATTCAAAACGGACTTGATCATTACCCTTGCCGGTTGCACCGTGAGAAATGGCCTCAGCACCGGTTTCATTGGCGATTTCTATCAAGCGCTTGGCAATCAGCGGTCTTGCAATAGAAGTCCCTAAAAGATATTCACCTTCATAAATCGTATTGGCGCGAAACATCGGGAATACGAAATCGCGCGCAAACTCTTCACGCAGATCATCGATATAAATTTCCTTGATACCCATGGCTTGCGCTTTCGCTCTTGCAGGCTCGACTTCCTCACCCTGGCCAATATCAGCCGTAAAGGTTACGACTTCACAATCGTAAACATCTTTCAGCCATTTCAGAATGACTGAGGTATCCAAACCTCCGGAATAAGCCAGTACGACCTTATTGATACTCGACATAACACCCCAATGTATTGCTCGATAAAAATAATTGCAGTGTCCGTTTCGAACAAACATCTGCATAAATGAAAACTTAATGGGGCGAAATTATACCGTAAAACCGGAAATACGGCAGGCCCGAAATAGCATCAATCATTCGCCTGCCAATTCAATTGCTCAATAACCCTCACAAATTCAGCATCCAAAGGTGAATGGATCGAGACCAGCGCTTCTGACACAGGATGAGGAAACTGAAGGTCGCTTGCCGTCAATAACAGCTGATTAGACCCCAAATAGGTTCTAAAAAAGGCATTATGTTTGCCATCACCGTGAGTCGTATCACCCACGATAGGATGAAAAATATGCTTCATGTGTCGCCGCAACTGATGTTTACGCCCGGTTTCCGGCACCAGCTCAATGAATGAATAACGACTGGTTGAATGGCGTTTTGTAGCAAAAGGCATTTCCGCTTTTGCCAGACATTTAAAATGCGTCAATGCAGCCTGGGCCGGTTTATCTTCTGCGGCTTGCCTATCGGTCATCCGATCAAGCGTTTCGTGCAATGGATAATCGATACTGCCTTGTAAACCGACATACCCTCTGACAATAGCAAGGTAGCGCTTGTGGACATGCCCGTTGATGAAAACCGCCATCATTTGCCGGGCAACATCGGCGTTTAAAGCAAACAGCAGGACCCCGGATGTGGGCTTATCCAATCTGTGCACCGGAAAAACATGACGGCCGATTTGATCACGCAGCAATTGCACGGCAAACCGGGTCTCATGACGGTCTATATTGGACCTATGCACCAGCAAGCCTGCGGGTTTGTTGATAGCAACCAGATGCTCATCCTGATACAGTATTTCTAACACTCCGAAACCGACATTTCATTGATTTCTGAGCTGATTAACTGCAGTTTTTCTACTCTTTTGAGTTTTTTCAGCATGGCTTCGCGTTTGCAGGCCGCGCTTCGATCGGACAGCGTTTCCAGATACATCAACCGAACCGGCTTGCGGCCAAAAAAATATTTGGCCCCCTTCCCGGCTTCATGCTGGCGATAACGCCTTATCACGTCATTGGTGCAACCCGTATAGAAGGAATCATCGCTGCAATGGATGATGTAGACCTGCCAAGCCATCATGTCACTTTAAAGTTACGCCTTGATTTCAAAATAATGCGCCCAAACCAAGCTTTCCGGATCCCAGTTCATTCCGGGATGCATTCTTAATATCAAATCCCGGTAACTCTCAAGGCTTGGATATCCCTCGGCTTTAGCATGTTCATCCGTCATGTCGCCCAATTTTTCCCTTTTTAAATCGGTCACAACAAATTCTGTGCCTTGCAACTCAAAGCGTTCTCCGGGCCAGCCGTAAACGCCATTTCGGCGCTGCTGAGTTTTCAAACCCGCCTTTGCGGCAGCAACCAGTTTTTCGTGGCGTATCAGATTATCGATAGTGCAGGTTTTTTCAGGTAAGTCAGACATAAATAAGTGTATTTAACCTTTAAAAAGTAAAAAAAGAGGACGATTAGCGCGATTTAAGCCGTTTTCATTAGTTTCATTAAATGATGATCGGCTTTTAATAACAAACGTTTTTATTCACGTTCTATACCTCACCAAACTCCGGTGTTAGACATAGAAACCCAAGGTTCGGAAGGTTTCAGCGGCGATCCTTTTTGTAAAAACTCAATGGAAATCTGATCCGGTGACCGGATGAATGCCATATGGCCGTCTCTAGGTGGACGGTTGATCAAAACCCCACCCTCCATCAATTTTTGGCAGGTCGCATAAATATCGTCGACTTCAAACGCTATATGCCCGAAATTTCTGCCGCCGGTATAATCTTCAGCGTCCCAATTATAGGTAAGCTCCAGTAAAGGCGCTTCATGCTGTCTTGCTTGATCGGCATCCAAAGGCGCGGCCAGATATACCAGCGTAAAACGGCCTTGCTCACTTTCCATACGGTTAATTTCGTGCATACCGAGTTTATTACAATAAAAATCCAGAGATTCATCCAAATTGCGGACCCTGACCATAGTATGTAAGTAACGCATCTCACTGACCTCCTGTTTACAAAGTTAACGTTCTGAAATAAGTCGTATCAACTAACCGATCTGAATGTCGATAGACGGATACTTAATCCGGCGCTGCTTGGGTATGGCAATGACATAAGCTACCGTCAAAGGCCCAAGACGGCCTACAAACATAAGCAACATAATCAACAACTGACCGGCAATATTTAAATCACCGGTCAAGCCTCTGGACAAACCTACCGTGCCTAATGCCGAAACCACTTCAAATAAAATATCCAGCAGCGGCGCCTCCTGGATAGCCGATAACATCAGTGACCCCAGCAGCACGAGCATCATTGAAATGACGGTTACCGCAAAAGACTTCATGATCATATTCAGCGGAATGGAACGACGCATGATCGTGACCTCATCATGCCGCATTAAAAATGAATAGGTCGTAATTAACAGCACAACGAACGTGCCCAACTTGATGCCGCTGGCGGTACTTAAAGATCCTCCGCCGATAAACATCAAAATGAGCATGAGCAGTGATGTGGAATCGGTTAATGATTCTATGGGCAAGGTATTGAAACCCGCAGTTCTGGGCGTCACGGCCTGAAACCAGGAGGCGGTTAATTGATCGGATAAAGAAAACCCGCCGATTGTAGCGGGATTCTTTCGTTCAAATAGCCACACCAACAGCCATGCCAGTAAGTTGAGCATCACCGTGCTGCTGATCATCACTTTGGTATAAACCTGAAGCTTCTTCCAGCCGCATTTTTTCCAGACATCTTGCAACACGACAAACCCGATGCCACCGATAATAAAAAGTGCAGTGATGATGAGATTAACAGGAATATCCCCCTGATAGGCGGTCAAGCCATCGGCAGACAAAGCAAATCCGGCATTGTTAAAGGCTGAAATCGTATAAAAAAAAGCGTGATAAGCCGCTTTCGAAAAGCTGTATTCGTCAACCCAGCAAAACACTAAAAGCAAAAAACCAATAGCCTCTATAGCCAAAGAGAAGACAATCACCGCTTTGGATACATCCTTGATACTGTTGAAGCTGGTTTGATTCAAGGCTTCCAAAGCCACTAACTGATGCCTTACACCCAATCGTTTACCCAGATTCAATATCGTAAGAATTGAAAAGGTCATAAACCCCAGGCCGCCGGCCTGAATCAAGAGGGCAATCACAACCTGGCCGAAAACTGAAAATCCGGTTCCTGTATCTACTACGACCAGCCCCGTTACCGTTACGGCCGAAGTTGCCGTAAAAAGAGCATCAAGCCAGGTAATTGATGACACGGTCGCCATATCCAATTTCAACAACCCGGCGCCGAGTAAGATAAGCGTTAAATAACCAATCATCAATATGGCGGGCGGACTGGCATTTATCAACAGATGTCGAAACTGCGCATTTTTCTGCACTAATGAACGCCACAACAGCTCTAGTTGAGTCATGGCTTATATCAATTGAGGAGCCAGTTTGGTCAAAAACAATCGATCTCCGGCCAAAATAAGAATGTCATCCTTCTCAATAACGAATTGCTCATGCGGACAGGGAAACATCTGGTCACGCCGCTTTATCAGAATCCCAAACACCTTGCCTTTCACTTCCGCTAACAAATCCACCAGCGCCCTACCTGCCAACCGCTCAACCACGGGTACTTCAACAATATACTGTTTATTGCCCAAAGACATGTATTCTCTGATCATAGGGTAAGAAAGCGCCTGAGCGGTTCTTTTGCCCATCTCCTCTTCCGGATGAACAATGCGTGTCACCCCCAATCTATTTAAAATCAAATGATGTGAAGCGGACGTGGCTTTGACCCAAAGATTTTCTATACCCAGATTTTTTAAATGAACAACACACAGCAAACTGGCCTGCAGATTCTCTCCAATTGCAACAATGACCGCGTCATAATCCGTCAAACCCAGTTCAAGCAGTGCATTTTCATCCGTGACATCGGCTATAGCCGTGTGCGTAAGTAAACCGGATAACGACTCAACCACTTTTCTGTCAAAATCCACTCCCATAACATCGTGATTCATTTTGACTAACTGCAACCCCAGCGTCGTGCCAAATCTACCTAAACCGATTACCGCATATTGAGCCATAAACTCACCAAAATTACGTCAATATCACCTGCTCCGGCATGATCGTCAGTAATGGAAACGGGCAGGGCTAATAATGGCCGGGAATTATACGCTTTAAAAACAAGCAGACAATTAAACAATGGCAAGGAGGCACCGACCGCAACATCCTGTTACAGTCGGTGCAATAAAATTGAAGGGGTGAGCAGATACAACACAGGTTACTTTACAATAAAAATATACGGTATAAATTGACTGAAAAGTTTGGTCAGTAGTTGATGTAAGAAACTATCCGGTAAATCGACTGAATCACTAAAATCAATACCTATGCAACCTTTCATTGACGGCTTAACATTCAGCATTCTGATTGCAGAGATAAAACAGGCTAACCCCTTGTTACTGGTGATCAAAGAACTCAACCGCAGCGCATGCGACTTGTTCGGTTATGCGCAGCGCGATCTGATCAACCAACCTCTTAACGTTATATTGTCGCCCCATTGTCCTGCTGAATTATGGCAAAACGCTCTGGCGCGACTGGACAACGATCACCCGGCTGCTAATTTTCAAGCTGAATTGATCAACCGTGAAAAACAGACTTTCCCCGTCATGATTTCACTGGGCAAACTGACCGATCCCGCCAAAAATGAAAAACCCACTATTGCTGTTTTAATCCAGGATCTCAGCGCATCCAAGCAACAGGAAAAAAATTTGTTGCTGATGCACGCTGCGGTAGAACAAAGTGCCAGCGCCGTAGTGATAACCGATCCCAGCGGCCGGATCGAATATATCAATCCCAAATTCTGCTCCATGACCGGATACAGTCACGAGGAACTGCTAGGCCATAATCCCAGAATACTTCAGTCCGGCGGCACTTCAGACGAACAATATCTAAAAATGTGGCAGGAACTGCTCAAACAGGGCGAATGGCGGGGAGAGATAAAAAACCAGCGAAAAAACGGTGAAGATTACTGGGCATTTGAGAGCATCAGCGCAATTAAAAACAGCCGCGGCGAAATTACTCATTTATTAGCGGTAGAAGAAGACATAACTGAACGCAAACAAGTCGAAGCCGCCCTTCAGGAAAGCGAACAACGCTTTAGACAAATGGCGGAAATGACAGGGGAATGGTTATGGGAGCAAGACCCGAACGGATACTATATTTACTGCAGTAACGCGGTAAAAACAATTTTAGGATACAAACCTGAAGAGATTATCGGCAAACACTATACCGAGCTTCTGACGCAGCAGGATAAAACCGATTTTCAGCCTTACTCATCAGTCCAAAACGCCTTTTATGCGCTGACAAACCATTACCGCCACAAAGAAGGCCGCCTCGTGATCGCCGAATCAACCGGCCTTCCCATCATAGATGCACACGGCAAACTGCTGAAGTGGCGAGGCGTGGATCGTGACATTACCGCAAGAAAGCATTATGAAGATGCTCTGATCGAAAGCGAGAAACGCACACGACTAATCATTGAAACCACGCTGAATGCGATCATCATCATGGATTCTTACGGCATCATTACGGACTGGAACCAGCGCGCTGAAAAAATGTTCGGCTGGACACGCCATGAAGCGATAGGACGAAATATGGCCGAACTGATAGTACCCGAACGATTTCGAAAACTTGTCCATCAAGAACTCAGCCATTTTCTGACCACAGGGGCCAGCCGGGTTATCGATAAGCTAACCGAACAAATCGCATTAAGAAGAAGCGGCACCGAGTTTCCGGTTGAGCTGAGTATTGCACCGCTTAAAATAGGCAATGCCTATGAATTCAGCGGTTTTGTTCACGACATCAGCAGCCGAAAAGCCGCTGAAAGGCAAATTCGGGAAGCGCAGGTGAATCTTGCTATCGCGAAAAACGAAATGAAAATTGCCCAGCAAATCCAAACGTCCTTGTTTCCTGCCAAACCGATCATTTCACCCCATTTCGAAGTGACTGGCTTTTGCCTTCCCGCAACCCAGATAGGCGGTGATTATTTCGACTATTTTTACCGCGACGAGCAGCATCTGGATATGGTGATTGCCGATGTATCGGGCCATGCGGTAGGACCGGCCCTGCTGATGGTCGCAGCTCGCAGCGCCATTAGAACACAAGCCACCTGGTTAGGCTCACCCGCTCAAACCTTGGACGTGCTCAATAATTTTCTTTATGAGGATCTTTATAACGCCGATCATTTTATTACCCTCTTTTACCTTCAATATTACACCACGACGCAAACCCTCAGTTACGCCAATGCCGGACACCCTCCTCCGCTGCTTTACCAAAAATGCAACTTTAGCTGTAAAGAATTGGACGCCGACGGATTGATCATAGGAATCAGGCAAAATATTAACTTCGAAGAAAAGAAAATCACACTCAGTGCCGGTGATTGCCTGCTCATCTATACAGATGGACTGACAGAATCCCAAAATCCGGCCGGTGAACAATTCGGCATTGACAGACTAAAAACCTTATTCGAAAAGTACGCTGATCAAAAGCCGGGATTTATCGTCGACACATTAATTCAGCACCTGAAAGATTTCTGCCAATCTAGCTTTTTTTATGACGATATCACGGTCATGGTGTTCAAACGCTCATAAAAGTCAGAAGAAAATACCACCTCAAGAAATTCCTTTATACTTCTTGCAATAGTTCAAGGCCATGAGCCTGAAAAGAAAGATGCCATTTGGCCATCAGACTGCCGGCAAAACCCTGTTATTCCCAATCCATGACATGAAGACTTACCAGGCTGAGACTTATCAATGAATAATCAACCGGACGCTATCTCTGATACGTTGCTGCAATTTTGTAAAGGGCAACTGAACCTGGATCAATTGGAGGTTTTTTTACAGCAAACACTCATACAGACGCCTGAAAAAAGTGAAAAAATCCGGCATGTCTTACGCAGCAATCTCGAACAAAAACAGTTGAGTCCGGAGCACTATCTACGCTTACTTTCTTCATTAGACAGTTTAAGCCACTCTGTGAACCAGACTGACAATGATGAAACGCGGTTCAATCCCGTGACGCAAACACAGGAAGATGATGAGACGCGGGTGATTTATCAAGCACCTGTGTCATCCGCTTTCACTGGCGAAGAAGAATCAACCGTTGTAATCAATCCGGCAGGACGAACGGCACCGCCAAAGACTGTGATGTCAGGCTCGCAAACCAGTTCAAACTCAGCCACACTGTCATTTACTCAAACTGATTCATCTTTTGAATCGCCTTCAAACGACGGTCCGCTAGGCATCGGCTCGACGCTCAAGGAGCGTTTCGTGTTGCAGGATGTGCTGGGTAGCGGCGGCATGGGCGTGGTCTACAAGGCACTGGACCTTCGTAAGCAGGAAGCAAGAGACAAATCACCTTTCGTGGCGTTGAAAATCCTTAACGAAGACATTAAAAATAACGCCACCGCCTTTATCGCTTTACAAAGAGAGACTCAAAAAGCCCAAACCCTTGCACACCCAAACATTATTACGGTTTACGATTTCGACCGAGATAAAAGCCACGTCTTCATGTCCATGGAGATTCTGGATGGTCAATCGTTAGGCCGATATATTTCAGAAAAGGCCCCCAATGGCCTGCCTTTTAAAAAAGCCTGGTACATCATTAAAGGTTTATGTTTGGCGTTGGCTTATGCCCACAAGCACGGGATTGTCCATTCCGATTTCAAGCCCGGCAACGTTTGCGTTTTAGAGAACGGCGAAGTTAAAGTCCTTGATTTCGGCATAGCCTGCGCCGTAAGCCGTCATGATGCCGAGCAGGATCAAACGGTATTTGACGCCCGCCGTGATTTGGGTGCCCTTACGCCTGCCTATGCAAGCCTTGAAATGTTTTACGAAAATGATCCGGACCCCAGCGATGATGTTTACGCTTTAGCCTGTGTAACTTACGAAATTTTGACTGGAAAGCATCCCTACGGAAAACTTTCAGCCCCAAAAGCTATGGAACTGAATCTGCAACCTAAAATGGTCAGTGGATTAAGCCGAAGACAATGGAAAACGCTAGCCAAAGGACTTGCCTTTAAACGGCAAGACAGAATTCAATCCGTTCAGCAATTCATGAACGGATTGCAGGCCAAATCCGCACTGCCCATTATCCTGGGCAGCCTGGCTGTCATTACTCTTATTGCCGGAATTGCCGGTTACATTAAACTCGCTCAAGAGATAGATCCGTTACAAGACAAAATCATTCAACTTAGCCCTGAGCAACAGTTAAAAATCAAAGATTTATTGGATTTGGCAGAAATTCATTTTGATGTGGGTTATTTGACGGCGCCTACCGGAAGCAATGCACTCTGGTCTTATCGGCAGGTGCTTGAGATCGACCCGTATAATAAAGAAGCAAAACAGGGTCTGAAAAAAATTGCCGACATTCTGAGTGAGCAGGCAGAACAACTTTATGTTGAAGGCAAACATGATGAAAGTCTGACCAAGATTGAAGAGGGCTTGGAGGCCATCCCTAAACACCAGACCTTATTGGATCTCAAAGCTAAAATTTTACGCCAGCCCTGACATTCGATTGCCCCATTTGCAGAACAAAATCCGGCATCTATGCCCATCGTAGATCGAAATTCGGCACAGGGATGCTCGAAAGGACGCCGTAAAACCATCCATGTAGGCTCTATGCCAGCATCCATGCCGGCAAAGCCTTTGCCGAACAACCCGTTGCCTCCTTAGGCACTGCCGAAATTTGAAGTGCGAAAGGTATACAGTGGACAAAGCATTGAGTGGCCGACTCTTCAAGGCGCCTGTAACCTACCACCTGCCCGGTATATTCCAGTAAAATGAGATTAACGTCAGTCAACCTCATTTTATAAACAAGGCTTAACCCACAATTTTTATCGGGCCTTTGTCGACTCAACAACTCAGTTTGTCTTGAAATTATCTCAATGGAACAACAAAGCACATTCGTCAATTGGTTCAGGAATTCCTCTCCTTACATCCACGCCCACCGGAACCGTACCTTTGTCATTTTTTTTAGCGGCGTGGCGGTGACTGAACCGAATTTCGATAATTTGATTCATGACTTTGCCTTATTGAAAAGTTTGGGTGTCAGGCTGGTTCTGGTCCACGGCATTCGCTCCCAAATAGATGAACGCCTGCTACAGCAAGGAGATACGCCCAGATTTCACCATCACCTTCGCATTACCGACCAATCGACACTGCAATATGTCAAACAGGCGGCCGGATTGGTCCGGGTAGAAATTGAAGCCTTGTTATCGATGGGCTTGGCTAATTCACCCATGGCCGGTGCAAAAATCAGAGTCGCCTCGGGCAATTTTGTCACCGCAAAGCCGCTTGGTGTGCTGGATGGAATTGACTATTGCTATACCGGCAAAGTCCGGCGAATTGACAGCCAGGGGATACATCAACAACTTGACCAGAATAATGTCGTGCTGATTTCACCGATTGGTTATTCTCCGAGCGGGGAGGTTTTTAATCTTTCGGCGGAGGAAGTTGCCACCGAAGTCGCTATCGCCTTGCAGGCTGAAAAACTAATTTTGATGACTGAGCAAAACTGTTTAAATCCTGATAACCAGAAACCAGTCCAGCAACTGACTACCGGGCAAGCCAATGAATTACTGGAAAACAATCCAAACCTGCCGGAAGCCATCGCCCGCTCTTTAAGCGCAGCCATTCAAAGCTGTCAAAACGGCGTAACACGCGCCCACCTGGTCAACCGGCAAGTTGATGGTGCTTTGTTACTAGAATTATTCACGCGTGACGGCATCGGCACATTGGTCAGTCACGCCGCATTTGAGACGATCCGTACCGCCGAACTGGACGATATTGGCGGCATCATGGAATTGATAAAGCCTTTGGAGCAACAAGGTTTATTGGTTAAACGCTCTCGTGAAAAACTGGAAATGGAAATTTCCGACTATATTATTATTGAACGAGACGGTTTGATTATTGGTTGCACCGCGCTTCATGCTCTAGCTGATTCAGGCAGGGGTGTAATAGCCTGTCTGGCAATTCATCCGGATTATCAGCGAGCATCCAGAGCCAGCCACCTGTTGGATTACATTTATGATAAAGCAAAACAGTCTGATATTTCGAAACTTTATGTACTTTCGACTCAAACCGTTCACTGGTTTATTGAAAGAGGGTTCAAGCCTGTATCCATTGAACTTCTGCCTGAACCTTTGAAATCATCTTACAACCCGCAGAGAAATTCGAAAGTCTTATGCAAAACCATTAGCTAATGCCTATGCCTTATTCAAAGACGGTGTCTATCCTTCAAATTACCGACCTTCATATTTTGCCTGCCCCAGGGGAGAAAATGCTGGGCATAGACACCGAGTATTATTTCAAGGCCGTTCTTGATCAGGCATTTGCCACAGGCAATACCTTTGATCTTGTTCTGCTATCGGGAGACCTTGCTCAAGATCCTTGTGCGGCGAGTTATATGCGGATATTAAAAACGCTGGAACGATACCCGGTCAATTCGGTGTGCTTGCCCGGTAATCATGACGACTACCCGCTGATGCTCAGTTTGTTTAACAGTCAAAAAATCAGCTGTAACAAACAAACCTTGTTTGATGACTGGCAGTTAATCTGTCTTAACAGCCAGATACCCGGCCGACCCGGCGGCAATATCGGCAATGAAGAACTGTTATTTTTACAGAAATGTCTGACTGAACAGCCGAATTATTTTGCGTTAATCGCAGTCCATCATCATGTCCTGCCGACGCAAAGCCAATGGATGGATACCATGCTGATTGAGAATCAGCAGGAAGTGTTGAACATTCTACGCGATTTTCCGCAAGTAAAAGCCGTCACGACCGGGCATATCCATCAAGTGATGGACCGCGATTATCAGTCCATTCGTGTTCTAGGCTCACCAGCGACCTGTTTTCAATTCAAGCCGCTGTGCAGCGATTTTACGCTGGATTTGGAGATGCCCGGTTACCGTATCATTAACTTATTGCCTGACGGGTCAATCGAAACCAGCGTCTACCGCCTCCCAGGCTTGCTTCAGGAGCTAAGTTTGGACTCGTTTGGCTATTGACCTGGTTTTTTTCAGATTCTTTTTTTCTTTAGCCAGATACCCATCTGCTTTTACCGGAACAGAATCGGCTACCAGCAGTGCACCCAATTCCGCCATCGCCTTTCGGTACACTTTGCGTTTGAAGTACACAACATCATTCAGTGGTTCCCAATAATCCACCCAGCGCCAGCCATCAAATTCAGGCTTGGCCGTTCGATCAAAACGCACATTGGATTCAGGCGTAACCAAGCGCAAAATAAACCAGATTTGTTTTTGTCCTATGCAAAGGGGTATCGACTGTTTGCGGATATATCTTTCAGGCAATTGATAACGCAGCCAATATCTTGTGCGTCCCAGCAACTGCACATGTTCGGCACGCAAACCGGTCTCCTCCCACAGTTCACGATACATCGCCGCTTCAGGGTCTTCGTCATCATTAATGCCCCCCTGTGGAAACTGCCAGGAATTGGCACCGGAACGTTTAGCCCAAAACACGCGACCCTCGTCATTGCAAAGGATTATTCCGACATTAGGTCGGTATCCTTTTGAGTCAATCATGTTAAAACCTTTGAATTATCTGACCGTCACCGACTGCTTCGCATTAGGCGATCAGTTCGCTGGAACCGCGAGAATTATTAAGCCATGAAAGCGCTCGGTCATTACAGACTTTAAAATCGCTTGTGCTGCACAGATTCTCAATCAGTTCTTACTTTATGAGTTCAGCGTAAACCCGCTAAGGTGATAAACTCGTCGTAACGTTCAGTGAATAAAATTAATAAAGCTATTGTTCCACAAATCAGTTGGGGAGGCTATAGCCTATTTTTAAAGCCAATTTAAACAGGTATTTTAATGAGTCTAGCTATTTTTGATTTAGATAATACACTCATCGCGGATGACAGCGACTTTCTATGGGGGCAGTTTCTGGTCGATCAGGGCATAGTCGACAAAAACGCTTATGAAGCGGCAAATGCCAAATTTTACGAAGACTACAAACAAGGGAATCTGGATATCAGAGAATTCCTGGCATTCTCTTTACGTCCGCTTGCAGATAATGAACCGCAAAGACTGTTTCAGTGGCGAGAGCAATTTGTTCAGGAAAAGATTTTTCCAATCTTGCTGAAACCCGCTCAGGAACTGATAAATAAACATAAAGTTAAAGGCGATACCTTAATGGTTATTACGGCGACAAACCGGTTTGTCACTGAACCGATCGTACAACTTTACGGCATCGATATTTTGATAGCGACCACGCCTGAGTTTTCCGATGGAAAATATACCGGGGGCTTTAATGGCGTCCCTTGTTTTCAGGATGGCAAAGTCACATTATTGACCGAATGGCTGGCATCGCATTCGGAAACACTCGACGACAGCTGGTTTTACAGCGACTCCCACAATGATTTGCCCCTGTTGAATCGAGTCACACATCCGGTTGCGGTTGATCCGGATGAAAAGCTGCAACGGATCGCAGAACAGCAGGAATGGCCCATTATCAGCCTCAGAAACCATGTCTGCCCCACGCACCATTTCAAAAAATAAACGCGCCGGATGATTAAAAGGCAAACCAGTCTTTGCCTTTTAATTTTTCTTAATCAGAAAAATTTGTTTATCTCCTTCCCGCACAAAATCAACAATTTCATGCCCGGTCTGTTCGGTGTAGACACCGATATCCAGATGCGCTGCCGGATCGGTAGCGATTATTTTAACAATGTGTCCGGCAAGTAATTGCTGAAGGGCTTTCTTCAATCTTAATAAGGGCAACGGGCACATTAACCCGCTGGCATCAACTTCTAAATCAAATTCAATCATGGTTCTTGGATATAATTTCTATAAACTCCCTAAGTGGTGTTTATAATACCACCGCTACAATAAACAGCGAACTAACCGATCACATGGACTATTTTCCCTTATTTTTTAAACTGACAGGCCAGGCCTGTTTGGTGGTGGGTGCAGGCGAAATTGCGGCTAGAAAAATTGACTTGCTCAGCAAAGCAGGGGCCTGTATTACCGTCATAGCCAAAGATATCCGTTCTTCAATAAAAGAAAGAGAAAGTGACCTTAGCCTGCGCATCATACAAAAAAGCTTTACCGCAGAGGATGTCGCGGGATTTACCCTAGTCATCTCGGCCACCGACAACAAAACCACCAATGAAAGTGTTGCAGCCGCTGCTCGTCAGCATAAAATCCCCGTCAATGTCGTTGACAGCCCCGACCTGTGCAGCTTTATTTTTCCTGCGATTTTGGATCGTTCACCTCTGATAGTCGCGGTTTCATCGGGCGGCGCATCGCCGGTTTTAGCGCGCTTGTTAAGAGCCAAACTGGAAACCATCATTCCGCCCACTTACGGGCGCCTCGCACACTTGGCTGAAAAATTCAGACCGCAAGTCAAGCGATCGATCAAAGAACCTGCACAACGGCGAATTTTCTGGGAAAAAGCGTTACAAGGCCCGATCGCAGAACTGGTTTTCAAAGGAGATGAACTTCAAGCGACTCTTCAACTGGAAAAATGCTTGGCCGAAGAATCAAATTCAACGGCCCAAGGCGAAGTTTATCTGATAGGAGCAGGTCCAGGCGACCCTGATTTGCTGACTTTTAAAGCATTACGGTTGATGCAACAGGCCGATGTGATCCTCTATGATCGCCTCGTCGCCCCGGCGATTCTGGAACTGGCGCGCAGAGATGCTGAAAAAATCTATGTCGGAAAAAAACGCAGTGACCACAGTCTGCCGCAGGACGAAATCAACAGTTTACTGGCAACGCTGGCCAAATCAGGCAAGCGTGTAGCCCGTCTTAAAGGCGGCGACCCCTTCATATTCGGCCGGGGCGGAGAAGAAATTGAAACCCTGATGGAGCAAGGCGTTAACTTTCAGGTTGTGCCCGGCATTACCGCCGCATCGGGCTGCGCCACTTATGCAGGCATCCCTTTGACACACAGGGATTATGCACAATCATGCACATTTGTTACCGGACATTTAAAAGACGACACCATTAATCTCAATTGGAAGCAACTCTCTCTCCCAAACCAGACCCTGGTCATTTACATGGGCTTGATAGGACTGCCTTTTCTCTGCCAGTCATTGATAGATCACGGCGCACCGGATGACTTACCGGCCGCATTGATTCAACAGGGAACCACATTGAATCAAAAAGTCTACACCGGAACACTCACGACACTGCCTGCTATCGCCGCTAATGAGGATATCACACCGCCGACCTTGATCATTATCGGGAATGTCGTCAAATTGCATACTAAACTTAATTGGTACAGCGCTACTTCAGCGCTGTAATCCGGGATCAGTCATGCTAAATCGTTTATGTTTTGCCGCTTTATTTTGTTTATTTCTGCTTAACGGCTGTGGTAATTCGTCTAATTCAGAAAAAACCCAGCAGCTAGGCCCTGATAATCTTTTTGCGGCTGATATTTCCGAGCACTATGCTTTGATCAGCAACATGTCGGGACCTGCAGAGCTGTGGCAATTAAAACCCAAAAGTCTGCTTCATTCATGGAAACACCTGGATGGAACCAATGGTATTATAAAAACGTCCATTTCAGGCAATGAAGAATTTGCAATCACCGCAGAGCGTGATTCTTTGGTCTGGTGGCGTATCAGTGATGGAAAGCTTTTAAAAGTATGGAGTTTCCCCGAGATTAGCGCGGTCAGCATATCCAGTGACGGACATTTTGCGCTCATTGGGTTACCCGATAAAGCCATCTATTTTTCACTCAAAAAAGGCCTCACGCTTTATGCTTTCAGGCATGAAGGCTCGGTTTTGGCAACCGATATTTCAAAAAGCGGACACTATGCGTTAACTGGTTCCGCCGATAAAACCGCTAAATTATGGGATTTGGCAACCGGTGAATTAAAGTACACCTGGAGTCATTACAATCAGTTGTCATCCGTTGCGATAAGTCCGGATGACAGCTATGCCTTTACCAACGCAGCACTTGGACAGGCACTGTTATGGAAGCTCAGTAACGGTAAAATATACAAATCCCTGAAACCTGACAGGCAAACGATTGCGACAGCAAAATTCTCCGGCAATGGGCGACAGTTGATCACCGGCTTGACCTCAGGACGCATTGATCTTTGGAATATCAAGACAGGACAACGGATAAAGTTCTGGCGCGCTAAAAAGGATGAAAAGAGGCGGCCAACTGTTGCTTCGGTGCTGGGACTTGCGTTTATCGAAAACGATAAAAAAATTTACAGCATCGCCTCAAATGGTTATCTGCAACGTTGGAAAAATTAACTAAAAATTCAGTAATTGTTCAGACACATTAACGATAATCTCCACGACAAAAAGTAAAATTAATTGAATTTTTCCGTTAAATCCCCTATTCTTTTCGGGTTTAACTTTTTTATTGAGCGCAGTCATTTAATTACAACTAAAGAGTGCGCTCTTCTTCCATCACAAGAGAGGTCAAAATGAAAAAATTATTAATCGCGTCTGCTGGAATTGCACTGGTTGCTCTGAGCGCGCAAGCTAACGCTGCTGGTGACGCTGAAATCGGCAAAAAAATCTACGACCGCGCTTTCGGACGCGGCTGCGGCACTTGTCACGACATTTCTTCAAACCCACAACTGCGCGTATTGATCAAAGGCGGGAATTTGGATCGCGCTAAATTTGGCACCGTTTTAAAAGAAGGTAAAAACGCCATGCCTAAAGCAGTTGAACAAATCATGAGCTTAGGTCCAGTCAAAAAAGAAGGTTTAACTGAAGAGCAAGCTATTGATGCGCTTTACGAGTACCTGAGCAAATAAGTTAAAATCACTACCTGATTTTGACTTAAAAATAAAAGCCCCGCTCGATACAATCGACGGGGCTTTTTTGTTGCGACAGACTTCAGATCATCAACCAGTGCTTCTGCTTAAGCCTTGGCGATAGGAAAAGCCAAGACCTGATCAATCGATACGGACTGGGTCATTCGCATTAACAGCCTATCCAAACCGATTGCAATTCCGGCGCAATCCGGCAATCCCGATTCAAGCGCTTGCAATAAACGAAGATCCTTGGTCACGTCAGGCAAGCCCTGTAGGCGTCTGATGGCTATTTCTCTGTCAAATCGTTCATCCTGCTCTCGCGCATCGGTCAATTCGTAATAGCCATTACCCAACTCGACGCCATCAATAAATACTTCGACCCTGTCAGTAATCTCAGGATTTTGAGCATTCAAACGAGCCAGGGACGACTGACAGGCAGGATAACCATAAACCAGATACAAAGCGTTGTCATTTAACTTGGGCTGAACGCAATGACTGAAAATAAAGTCCAGCCATAATGCATGAGACATTCCGCAAATTGTGATTGCTTCAGCAATGCCTGTTTTTTCAGCATAGGAGGAGTAATCGGTTAAAGAAAACCGTAACGCATCCAAACCGGTATGCTGCATAAAAACGGTTTGATAACTGACTCTATGGGTACAGGTCAGCGACCGGTAGGGTAAAAACACTACATTAACCAGTTCTTCTACCTCGTCCATCAAGTCAAACAGATCAAAGCCAACCCTGTACCATTCCAATAGAGTGAATTCGGGATTATGTAAACGTCCCGTCTCTCCGTTTCTGAAGGCCTTGCAGATTTGATAAATTGAACCGGAACCGGCTGCCAATAAACGCTTCATGGCAAATTCCGGCGATGTTTGCAGGTATAACGTTTGCCTGCGGGGATAAAGCTGGTAATCCGTCGTGAAAAAAGTCAATTGAGGATCAGTCCCTATACCTTGACTCAGCAAGGGCGTTTCAACTTCCAAAACACCCCTTTCTGAGAAGAACTGCCGAATGGCCGCCAGTAATTGCGCCCTGCTCTTCAACAACCTTAAATCGCCAGAAGGCAGCCAATCGGAATTCACTATTCTTTAACGCGAGAAACGTATTCGCCTGTGCGGGTATCCACCTTGATGATTTCGCCCGTTTGAACAAACAGCGGCACTCTGACAACTGCTCCGGTTTCCAGCGTGGCAGGCTTGCCGCCGCCGCCAGAAGTATCGCCTCGCAAACCAGGATCGGTCTCGGTGATTGCCAATTCAACAAAATTGGCAGGCACCACTGATAATGGCGAATCATTCCATAAAGTAACAGTACATTTGTCCTGGTCTTTTAACCAGTTAGAAGCGTCACCGACGGTTTTATCATCCGCCTGGTATTGCTCGAATGTGTCCGGCACCATAAAATGCCTGAAAGAACCGTCATTGTAGAGATACTGCATTTCAATATCGACCACATCAGCACTCTCCAGAGAATCCCCTGATTTAAAAGTTCTTTCGATCACCCGCCCTGTTTTCAGGTTTCTGATTTTGACTCGATTGAAAGCTTGTCCTTTACCCGGCTTCACAAATTCATTTTCAATAATTGCACACGGATCATTATCCAACATGACTTTTAATCCGCTTTTAAATTCATTGGTACTGTAAGTCGCCATTTTTTCCTCGAGACAAAAAACGATATAAAAACGAGGCATTATAATGGACGCTGGATTTGTAAGAAACTAAATCGCACATCTCATGACTAAAAACCATCCACCCCTTGGCGATATTCGCTGGCAACACGAATTGGCAGACGCTTTTAAAACGATAGAAGACCTGTGTAAGTTTCTGCAGTTGGATACAGCCCAACTGCCTGTTTCTGAAGCGGCGGCCAAACAATTTGTCTTACGCGTACCTCGCGGTTTTGCCGAATGCATGCAAAAAGGCGACGCCAACGATCCCTTGCTACGCCAGGTCTTGCCGTTAACTGATGAATTAGTGACAATGCCGGGCTTTAGCGATGATCCGGTCGGCGATAAAGCGGCCGCCAGAGACAACCTGGTTATTCACAAATACGAAAGCCGGGCCTTGATGATTAATACCGGGGCCTGTGCGATCAATTGCCGCTATTGCTTTAGGCGGAACTTTCCCTATTCGGATTATCAGGTCAGCAAAGAAAAGCAGGACCAGGCACTGGCTTATATTAAAAACGATATCCGGATCAAAGAAGTGATATTAAGCGGCGGCGACCCTTTATTACTCAGCGATGAGCGATTAGCCGGCTTGATGCAGGAATTGGGCGGCATTGACCATATCAAGAGGATTCGCATCCACTCCCGTTTGCCTATCGTGTTGCCCAGCCGGATTACCGGCACATCACTGGACATTCTAACGAGCACACAAGCCACCCCCGTGATGGTCGTCCATTGCAATCACGCCAATGAAATCAGCCAATCCGTTGCTCAAGCCTGCCGGTTGATCAAAGATTACGGTATAACTTTGTTAAATCAGTCCGTCCTTCTAAAAGGCGTTAACGATACGGCAAATGATTTATGTAATTTGAGTGAGCGCTTATTTGAAAACGGCATCATTCCCTACTATTTGCATAGTCTGGACAAAGCCAACGGCACACACCATTTTGAAGTCAGCGAAGAACACGCCCTCAGACTGATTCAGCAGGTACAGGACCGTTTACCGGGCTATCTGGTACCCAAATTGGTCAAAGAAATCGCAGGAACGCCCTCAAAACAAAGCTTGAGCGGATAGACCTCGTTATTCCTTTGTGCAAGAGAGGCGGTAGTGGCCTACAATTAACCTCAATTTCTTAAGGAAATTGCCCATAGATTTTGTCCGGCGCCATGATTTTTTCGCCCCGTCTTTAATCAGATGACCTATGAAAAGATGACTCGACACTTGGATCTTCCGTCAATCATAAATGCTGATTCCGTATCGGACTGGCTGTCCCTGGTCAACTTCATTGAGACCATCCCGGCCAGTAATGAATTGCTTTCAGCTTTAAATCTACTGTCAAAAGTTCATGGCACTGATCATGATTTATTGGCCGGGTTGAATGTTATCGCGCCTTTAGTGCATCAAAATAGCGATAAGCTGATACTTTTATTGGCCCAAAGCGCTCCTGACCCAGGCCACCTCAGCACCAAATCAAGAAAGATTGCCCGATTGAACGCCATGTTGATCAGAGCACTGTGTCTTGCCTATATCAATGCATTGAGGCAAAAATCGATACCGGAAGAAGAGAAAATAGAAACACTGGCAAAAATTTTGCGCTTGGTCAGCGAATCTATCCAGGCGAATAGCCTTTATTACAACCGCGGCTCCACGACACTTTGGAAAAAAATGGGCGGCCTTTATGAATTGGCGATTCGTGAAAATCTTTTAGACAAGACAGTAACCGACCACGCCAAAGATACGTCTAAAAATACCACGCTTATTTCGTTGTTTAAGCAAAGCCTTGTACTTGACCTGTTAAACGCCTATCAAGCGCCATTCAATAAAAGAACGGCACTTTTTGACCTAGCCGGGAAATGCGCCGACAAGCTCGATATTTCGGGACAGGGATCGACGCATCATACCTTTATCTGGGACACCCGAACTGAACTGCCTATTCTAAGCGGTCAAGCGAAAACATCAGATTCCAGCCCCTTTTATATCAGTACAGACCGCCTGACCCAACACCTAAAGAAAATCCACCCTGAACTTACCGGCAGAGAATCCTGGTTTTTTCCCTACTGGCAAAAACTAAACGGATACAGAGAGATTCTTGACTCGCTTACGCCAAGTATGCCTCGTTATTTTGAGGTGGTAGTGGGTATGGAAGCGTGTTTGGAACTGGTAAAACAGCTCACCAAATTATCCAATTTGAAACGTTTCAGCGCACTACCCGAGCAAAGCAACAATTTAAACGATATCGAACTGGAACCCCTGAAAGATATTAATACCGGCCACATAGATCTATCGGGAAGCGGACTGTCGTCAACTATCGAGCGAGCCAATATCCAACCCGCGCGCTTTGAAAATTTTTGTTCCGCTCAAATCAGGCATGCATCAATCCGCCCCAACACACTGGTTCTGATCCTCAGCAACCAAAAACCGCCCGATCTGGGCATTGTCAGAGCCCAGCAGGCCAACCCGAATGATGCTATCGGCTGGGCCCTGCTGGAAAAATTACCGGGAAACTTGCGAACCGTTGTCATCAGATATAACGAAAAAATTTGCCGTGGACTTTTACTGAGAAGAGCAAACGGAGCATTAAGCATCCTATTACCGGCAGCCCGCTATTCATCCGGAGATAAACTCGAGATAACCGGAGATAACCCCCGCATTCTGACGCTTGAACGGCTGGAAGAGACCAACGATCAATTTATTTGCTTTCAGGCGAGTGTTGATTGACTATGCCGTGCGGCACATGCGCCGAGGCAACATGCCGGGCTGCGGACTCACAATGTCCACGTTGATCGTCAAAAAAAATATCGGCGCCAAATGCATCCAAAAACTCGCCTTTGGACATACCGCCCAGAAATAACGCTTCATCAATACGAATACCCCATGCACGCAGCGTTCTTACCACTCGCTCATGAGCCGGCGCCGCTCTCGCAGTGACCAGAGCCGTGCGAATCGGAGAAAGGTCCTGCTCAAAATGGGTTTGTATATGCTGTAAAGCACTCAGAAAATCTTTAAACGGCCCGCCCGGTAACGGCTTTTTCGCCTCGTTCCGTTCATTTTCAGTAAAAGCCTGTAAACCTTGCTCCTGATAAATACGCTCGGAAGCATCCGAGAACAATACCGAATCACCATCAAAGGCAATCCGTAACTGCTCCGAACTTTTTTTCAGCGATGAGCCCGATAGAATCGTTGCCGCAGCAAATCCTGAATGCAAAGCCTTTGCTACATCATCGGCATTGGTCGACAAAAACAAATGCGCGCCAAAAGGCGGTATATAACCATAAGGCGACACACCACTGGTAAATGCCGCTCGGGTAATGTTCAGCTGAAAATGCGCAATCGAGTTAAAGACTCTTAAACCGGTATCGGCGCTGTTCTGTGACAATAAAATAACTTCAACCAGCGGCCCAATCTTACTCATATCATTGATGGCTAAAAACTTTTTGACCAGATCAAAGCCAAATCCGGGGGATAAGAGCTCATCTTCATGATCGATCTGATAACGGCAATACGCTTCTTTTCCCTGTTCTTCAAAAACACGATGAGATTCATTCAAGTCAAACAACGCCCGGGAAGAAACAGCGACAACCAGCTTATCGATTTTCATGGGTACTATCAGACTCACCGACTGGTATTGAACGTATATGAACGAACAACACCCTGATTGTCGAAGCGAATCACAAGATCTTTGGTTTCATCGTCTGCAAACAGCGAATAGCGATATCGTCCGTAAGTCCAGGTATTTCTTCCATCCTCGATACCCATTCGCCAAGGCAGCCCAAACATTTCCCTAACCTGCTGCTGAGTCGTTTGCCCAATCTTGATATCGGACACCCGGGAATTGGGAAAATCCTGACCAATCGTGGCGCACCCGTTGATTTGCAAAACGCCAAAGACCAAAACCAAAGCGCTTAAAAGCCGCTTGAATGCTGAAAATTGAACTGATAAACGAAATAAACTCATGATATTTAAAAAACCTTTTATTGAAAAAATGAACAATATAACAACCTTGCCCCAGCCCGATCAAATGTAGCCCTGATATTTTAAAAGCAAAAGTCCAGCCGTTATGCTTAAAGCACTACCTATTGTTGTCAGTGCAATAATTTCAGCCGCCATGGCGCCATGGCGAGTCATCTGTTTAGCCATGACAAAACTGGCTGATGCGCAAGGCACCGACATCATCAAAAACAGCAAACCCAGTTCCTGCGCCCTAAACCCCCAGCCGATTGCCATGACCGTCACAATAGCCGGCACAATAACCAGCTTAAAGATGGACGCCCAGATGACTTCTTTATGATTGGCTTTAAAACTGTCCCAATGTAAACTGCCCCCCGTGCAAAGCAACGCTAAAGGCAGCGTCATTTGAGAAAAATAGTGCCCCGAATTAGCCACAATTTCAGGAATGTCCACGGCAAGATAGGAGCCGGTAATTCCCAGCAAAACAGCTAGAACCAATGGATTTTTTAACAAACTCAGCCAATAGGAGGCTTTATCCGTTCGTAACACCAGAACCGCCAGAACATTGTATAAAACGGTCATCAAGGCCAAATAAATACTGGCTTTGGACAAGATCTGCTGACCATAGGCATTAAGTACCAGGGCTATACCCATGACCCCCATGTTGCCGCGAAATGCACCCTGCACAAAAACGCCTCGTTTTTCGCGGGTCACAAACAGCGCCGATGCCAACCATAACAGACCGACAATAATCACGGTGACGACAGCAGCAAACAAAATGAGCGGTCCATCCAGTGATTCACTCAGCGGCGTGGACACCGTGCCAAAGAAAAGTAGACAAGGTAAGGTGACGTTGAATACTATTTTATTGCCGACCGCTATAAAGTGATCATCAATCAGCTCTATTTTCCGGAACAGCCATCCCATACTCAGGATCAGCAGCGTAGGACCGGTCACATTTACAGCAAAAAATAACTGATCAAAATACATAGGAAGGAATTATCAGCGACTGCGCCTTAAGAGCGTATTGGTTTGACTTTCCGGATCAACTGAACGATGACCCGATTCGATGATGACACCCCGTTGCACCGTTTTGAAAAGCGAACTCGTTTAAAAGTACAACAAAGTAATTAACCCTATAAGGAATTATTCGATAATGCCGCATGTCTGAGTGTTTATCAACCCGGCTCCGGCAAACCCTCACCGCTTTACTTTAGGAATCAACGTGATTATGCGCTATTCATGGCTCTTCGTTCTTTTGTTATTGAACCTTCAAGGTTGCTCCAATTTGCCGGTGGCACTGCAAAATCCGCCTATCCCGGACCTGGCTTACCAGGACATCACGATGCAACCGGACAGGCATCTGAACAGGCCGGTTCGATGGGGAGGCACAATACTGGAAGTTCGAAATGAAGAACAATATACACAGATCGAAGTGCTTTACTACCCGTTGAGCAGCAACGGCAGACCGCAAGGTAATTCGGCAACAGAGGGACGCTTCCTGATACAAAGCCCGCGATTTCTCGATCCAGCCGTTTATCAAAAAGATCTCGATATAACCGTTGCCGGTTTATTTACGGGTGAGAGCGAAAAAAAAATTGGCAACAAAACGTTAAAAATCCCCATCATCCAGGCAAACACGCTTTATTTATGGCCTAAACAACAACCCCAATATTATTACTGGAACGAATTCGGTTACGGACCTTATTACAGTCCATTTTATTTCGGTTTCAGACCCTACCGGTACTATGGTTATCCCTATGACCGTTATTATTGGTAAGCGCGGCAGGTGTAAAAAGAGCCATCGGGTTATTTCATGACCTGATGGTGCTATTTTTATCCGCTAAAATGGGTTGAGTCTCCATTACAGCTCTTTTATCAAGCAAATACACCCAAGTTCCCTCTTCCCTGACCTTCAATGCCGTCAACTTTTTCCCTGCACATATTTCACTTAACGATTCGCCGCTAACCGGGTCATAGCAAATACTGTGCATGGAACACTGCAAATAGCGTCCCGACTCATCAAAAATGTTGCTTTCCTCACAATCCAATGCCCTGGGCATATGCACGCATTGATTCAAATAGCCGTATACCGCTCCGTTAAAACGAATCAGAATTGCGCCGAACGCGTTCCCCCGATACTTGATATTAAAAGAAAACTTACCTAATTCCGGAATTTGAAATCCCTGACAAATAGGTTCTGGAACTCTTTTTATTGCCATAGTGGTTCACCCCTGTTTTACATTAAAGCAAACATCAGGCCAGAGGTGAATAAACAAAGAAGAGCCGTCAGTAATCCCCCAATCTTTACTACAGGGACCTATTTTCGTATCCATTGAAATCAACCACCTACACCCTTAATTCAAAGCGGGCGAGTAGTTACCATTAACGACTTGATCATCCTTCAGTTAGCACCGGAATCTTGCCTATTTTAGCCTGCCATGCTTTGGGACCGGTGTTATGAACAGAAATACCGTTGGCATCGACGGCTACGGTTACGGGCATGTCTTCTACGACGAACTCGTGTATGGCCTCCATACCCAAATCGGCAAAAGCCACGATGCGGGCCTGGCGTATGGCTTTGGAAACCAGATACGCCGCCCCGCCCACCGCCATTAAATACACAGATCGGTGTTTTTTTATAGCTGCAATGGCTTCCGGGCCCCGTTCGGCTTTGCCTATCATGCCCAGCAAGCCGGTATTGTCCAGCAAGGCACCGGTAAATTTATCCATGCGTGTCGCCGTGGTAGGTCCCGCAGGACCGACTACTTCATCACGCACCGCATCCACAGGGCCGACGTAGTAGATAAATTTATTGGTGAAATCGACACCCTCCGGCAACGGTTTGCCGCGGTTAAACAAATCGATCAGACGCTTGTGCGCAGCATCCCGGCCGGTCAGTAAGGTGCCGCTCAATAACAACGTTTCGCCCGGCTGCCATGACGCAACGTCTTCCCGTGTCACTGTAGCCAGATTTACACGCCTGGCTGTTGTACCGGCATCCCAGGTCACTTCGGGCCAATCGCTTAAACTTGGCGCTTCAAGCTTGGCCGGCCCGGATCCGTCCAAAATAAAATGCGCGTGCCGTGTTGCGGCACAATTTGGAATCATTGCGATAGGCAGATTCGCGGCATGCGTCGGAAAGTCACGGATTTTTATATCCAGCACCGTGGTCAGACCACCCAGCCCTTGCGCGCCTATGCCCAAAGCATTCACTTTTTCGAACAATTCCAGACGCAGTTCTTCGACCCTGTTCTGCGGTCCGCGGGCTATCAATTCGTGGATATCGATGGATTCCATACAGGCTTGCTTGGCCAGTATCATTGCTTTTTCAGCCGTGCCACCGATACCTATTCCCAAAATGCCGGGCGGACACCAACCGGCGCCCATAACCGGCACCATTTTAAGCACCCAATCGACAATGCTGTCGGAAGGATTAAGCATGGCGAATTTGGATTTGGCTTCCGAGCCTCCGCCTTTGGCCGCGATTTCGACTTCAACGTGATCTCCGGGAACGATTTCCATGTGGACCACAGCGGGCGTATTGTCTTTGGTATTAATCCTTTTTCCGGCTGGATCGGACAAAATGGACGCTCTCAAGATATTGTCCGGATGCCGATAAGCGCGCCTAACGCCTTCATTAACCATATCGGCCACACTCATGTCGGCTTCCCAGCGCACATCCATACCGACTTTTAAAAACACAACGACAATGCCGGTATCCTGGCAAATAGGCCGATGCCCCTCCGCGCACATCCGAGAGTTTATGAGGATTTGAGCAATAGCATCCTTGGCTGCCTGACTTTGCTCTTTTTGATACGCCTCATGCATCGCCTGAATAAAATCTTTGGGATGGTAATAGGAAATAAATTGCAACGCATCAAACACGCTTTGAATAACATCGTCCTGGCGGATAAGAGTCATGGTTAATTCCTTGCTAAGTGAAAATGAGATTGTTCCCACGCTACTGCGTGAATAGTTGAATTCTTCCGGCTCATTTCAGTTTTTGCACAAAATCATTGCTGATACGACAGCCACCGACTTCAGGAAAATCAATGAGACTTTGCTCAAAATCGCGAAAAGCCGGATTCTGGAAAGACAGCCGGGCAATCTTGCCATTAACGATTTCATACTCCAGTGCGCCGCCTTTAGGCCAGGGTGATCCGTCTTGAGTGGTAAACAGCATCAACCCGATATGACCCAATGGTTTTCCCTGTTCAATTGCAGGCCTTGAACAACTCAACTCTTTGATAGCAAGCCAGTTGAAAACCTGTTCAACCTGCTGATAAGTCAGCACAACGCCCTCGCCGGAGATCGCAGTCACTCCCAGCAGATTTTCCAGACCGAAATCACCCAGATTATTTTGTAATAACACCTGGCCGTTGCCCTCTTTGGCAGTTGCAATCAACGGATAAATTTGCCGCGCCATTTCGGTTGGATTTTTATTATTGATCACGGCGGTTAATTGACGGCCAATGGATTGAACCGGTCCCACAACACTTTCCTGTTTGCGACGCCCTGTTAATAGCGTCTCCCAGGTTTCATCGGTACTGACCGACAAACCCATTTGCGCCATGGCGTCATAATCCGGTTTGGCCAGACAACCCGAAAAGCTCCTTTCGCGATACTGTTGCAGCGTACTCATTTTATAATCCCCCGCTGACAATTTGGCCGCAGGAATCGTATAGTTTTGCCAATCAGTTGAAGAACCCAGAAAATAAAACAAAACCGCATTGCGATCGTATTTATTGAAACCCAGCTCTCTCAAGACTCTTTTTAACTTGCGGCACTGACTTTCAACATCGGCGTATTTCTGCCAATCAGGCTGAAGATTGGGCTTGTCCGCCGAATCCACTTTTTCAATCAATGTTTTTAAATCGATACTGCCGTTTGCGGTTCGAATGGGCGAGCGCCATAGCTCATCGAGGCTGAGATCCTGGGCATTGGGTATATTTAACGAGGGATTTTTCAGCAGCAGTGTTCTACGCAATTCCGGATAAACTTTGAGTTCACCCAATAATTTGGGCTCGGAACTCAATATTTTGGTTGCACCATCGGCTATTTCGTATACAGGCAAACGGGTTTCATTCAGGACCACATCTTTACCCGACAAACGAATCAGCGATTGAAGGTTGTGGGTTTCACTGCTTACTTTTGCCGCCGAAGGAACCGTCTGAGCGGGGACGGGCACCTGCGCGCCAAATACCGGGGCGCCCTGAACCCACTCATTAGCCATTTTACCCATCACGGCCACGCCAAGCCCAACTCCGGTTATGGCCAATAAATTGGTCGTCGTATTGACGTCGCCGAGTAATTTGGTCACATTAGTATCGCTCTGATTACTGGTCACAAAGCTGTAATCAATGGCCGTTTCCTTACTCAAATCCAGTCTTAACCAGGGCGTTAATGCGGCTTTACGGGTCTCAAGGTTAAAATTACACTTGCCTGTCCCCGCTTTATAAACCAACGCAGTCACATCCTGCTGATAGTTAACTGCCTCGTTTTTGACCTTAAAAATAACTGCTGCAGACGTTTCATTCGTCTCATAGCTGGGTCCGATATCGGTGCAGCCTGCTTTTAAAGCATTGTCACCTTTTAATTCAAATTCAGAAATCAGCTGGACATAATAATCGTCGCCATTATCTGAAGTGATACCCTCCGAAGGTGCGAGAGAGCTGGCCTTAGGTACCGGATAATCAAGAGCCAGCTGCCTTGACGTGGTACAGCCGCCTAATACAACAGCACCCGCAACTAAATAATTTAAAAATCTAAATCTACTACACCACATGCTTTAACCTTGCTTCAAAGAAACATTACCCGGAAAGTGATAAACCTCATCACTTCTTTAACCGGTTGCTTTAAAAACTACAAACTTGGCATTGCCGGCAACCAGAGACACCTGCCTGAAAAGAGTTTTAAGTGTCTGATGGTAGCCCAAGTGCCGATTGCCAATCACCCACAAAGCGCCTTTTTTATTCAGTACTTGCCTGGCTTGCTTGAACATCCGGACGGCAATCATATCGCCCACCGTATGTTGTTGATGAAAGGGTGGATTACAAAGAATAACGTCCGCTGAACCGGGTTTAAATTCATTTAAACAATCGCCTGACCTGAATGTTGCAGCGCCGCGGTTACCGAACGCCGCGAGAAAATTTTCTCTTGCCGATGCAACTGCCATATAGGATTCATCGACAAAATGAATGACCGCTCCGGGATTTTTTGCAGACGCCATCAGACCTATCACGCCGTTACCGCAGCCCAAATCGATAATATCTCGGGCATCCGGCCACTGAGCCAGTTGCTCAAGAAAAAACCGTGCGCCTATGTCAAGACGCTCTCTTGAAAAGACATTGGCATGATTGACGATGTCAAAATCAGTGCCTTCCAGTTTGTAACAACCGGGATAAGGATTTACCGGTACCGGCAAACGGGAATCAGGCTTCACGTCAATCAGTCGCGCTTTCTTCCAAGCCAGCGAGGTCGTCGTAGGTCCTATCAGCGTTTCCAGCAAGGTCCATATCGAACCGGTTAAAGCCTTGACCATGCCGGCAACGATCAGCCGGGTGCCCGGTTTAAGCAATGGCCGCAAGCCGATTAATTGATGTTCCAGCAGGGCTAAAGTCTTGGGTGCTTTAATCAGAATCAAATCGAACAGGCCGGAAGGTTGATTCAAACTTGTCAAAAAAGTCACCTCATCTTTCGACCTGCCATTGGCATCCAGATTGATTCTGCTCGCCTGATGACTGAGATAAGAATCGGACCAGCCCACTGGCGCATAAGGTTGTAAAGCGACTGTCAAAGCCCCAAAGCCATCATTGATGATCAAAATGCGAGACCCGGCTTCAGGCAAGCCGTGTTGATTCAACTCATTCAACAGCAACTCATCTGCCGCATCCCAGGCTCTTAAGAGCTCATTCCTTCTGGCGGGCAACCGTGATAACACAAATTGTCCCTGGGGAACAATTATCCGATTATCTGCATTGCTTTCCAACTGCTTTACAACCACCATTAACACCTTGAAATTTTCCGGCTATTATACCCCAGCGCCGCGAAACGCCGATATCAAGATACGGTTGTCGCGCGCCTCTTAACCGGATAATAAACCTGATGACATGTATAAACGCACCCATTCAAACGCCTGATGACTTACTGATGGATCAACTCTGTCAAAATTTGGCCGAACAAGGCTGGGGAGTCCTTTTTGATTATTTTTCACCCATCTTGATTGAAGACCTTCGAAACGAGGTGATAAACCATGCCGGTTCAACCGGATTGACACAAGCAGGCGTAGGACGAGGCCTTGACTTTATGGTCGATCCATCGATAAGAAGCGATCAAACCCGCTGGTTATCCGGCGAGACAACGGCACAAAGCCTTTATCTGGAGCAAATGGAACACTTGCGCCAGGGCATCAATCGACAGCTTTTTCTGGGTCTGACCTATTTTGAATGTCATTTTGCGCTGTATGAGCCTGGAACGTTTTATGCCAAACATAAAGATAGCTTTAGGGGCGCAGCTAATCGGGTTCTGAGCACCGTCAGCTATTTGAATCCAGACTGGAAGGACGAGGACGGCGGCCAATTGATTCTCTTTGATCCGGAGTCCGGCGCACCAACAACGCGTATAAAACCCGAAGCCGGCACGCTGGCAGTCTTTCTCAGCGAAGAAATCGAGCACGAAGTTTTGATGTCTCATGCACAACGTTTCAGTATCGCAGGCTGGTTTAGAGTAGACCATCAACTATCCGGCTGATAAAGACACCTTTTGGCCAATTACTACAACTGCTTGATTTTTCGATAATTACGTGGACTAACCGCAGTTTTATTTTCATTTAAGTCGGGCTTGATTATAGAATGTCAGAAAGAAACACAAAGACACAATTAATGATGGAAACCATGCAACTGACGGTGGGTAAAAAATTTGATCACGACATACCTGATGAAGGTATGAGCATCGTTCTGGTTAACGGCGCGCCGTTGCTGACCTTCAATTTTTCAGTTACTAAAAAGCATATTGACTGCTTTTTGAACGGTTCTGCCTCATTTGGCTTATTTAACGAAAACGATACCTTGTTTTTTTTGTTCAAAATCGATAAGTTTCTGGACTGGTCGGATCTTGCCTTTACCATTCATTTGGCAGGCGATGAGAAAGTGGAAGACAATGAAGGCTATCTGCCATTTCATTTGGTGTTAGTGGAGTCGAAAACCAGCATCATCAAAGGCTTGAGGGTGGTTACCGTATCACCGGCTTTCAGGGCTTTGCTGAGCCGGATTACCCGGCAACAGGCCAATGAAAAATTCGATACGATCACCTATTACAAAAAAATAGGCGCAGCCTACAAGGCCTACCCGTCTGCGAGCGATATGCTAAAAAAAGCGTTGATCATCGAAAAAGGCGGCGTGACCTTACCCAAATGAAGTTTCCCAGTTTTTATAGGGTTGCCGAGGCTGGTTAGAGAACTCAGTTTGTAGTAATCATTGCCGTCGTTCCGGCAGCCCATGCAGAATGGCAGTCCGTTTTTGAAATTATTGGGAAACTTCAGCACTGAAATAATCAATAATGCTCTTCAATATACCCATAAGCCTTATTAAAAAGCTCCTTGTCCTTACCCAGTCCAAATTGCGCCAAAGTCAATAACAACGCTTTCTGAATTTCACGTGGGCCGCTATTGGATTTTTGCCAACCGTCAAAACGAGTCGCTTTAACGATCTTGTCTATCTGTTCCACGATGTCCTGAATCACTTTGGGTGTGCTATCGGGTCTGGTTTCCAGAAAGAGTTTAGTTAATGCCTGAATGTTGTCTTCTTCAGTGACTACTTTTTCATCCAGCTCACGTTCCAGATGTACTGCTTGCTTTGCAGCATCCAGCAGGCCTTTCAGCCAGTCTATGGCTTTGATAACCCCCGCTTCATAATCTTGACGTAGTTTTTCCAGACGTTCGCCCAGTGCAACAAACTTGGGATTTTCATGACCTCGCAAACGCCCCATCAGGTTAATTTCCAACTGCCTTGCGCGCTTTTCTTGTTCCTTTTCAGTCAAGGTAAAAACCGCATGTTCATCCATCATCAGTTCATCAATATCATCACGAATACGGGTTATATCGGTATTCTCGTGAATCATCTTGATCACTTCAGGCCCTAATGCCGCCCACACCAAAGCACCTGTTTGACCAATGGGTCGCACGGATTCATAGATCTGCGCCAGCCACGTAAAGTCTTGTCGATACGGCGCTAAAAACGGATCAGGACTAATCGCGGTCCACAGCTTATTTAACACACCAAACGCAGCCGCAAACGCATCACGTTTTTCATTGGTCGGTAAACATACTTGCGCGGCCATAATGCCGTCAAACCCGTCCACCGTGCGATCAATGTTGGGAAAGAATGCCAAGCACTTGTCCAGTTGCAGCGGAAACAGTTCTTTAAACGCCTCTATACCTTCAATCACTCCTTCTATTTCTTCCGGGTTATAGGCTAAAGCAGAACGTAAATTCTCAAACACACCGAGATAGTCAATGATCAACCCCATTTCCTTTCGGATGCCATCAATCTCAAACAGACGATTGGTGCGGCACATCGCTTGAAGCAAGGTATGGTCTCGAAGGGGTTTATCCAGATACATGCAATAACAAATCGGTGGATCAAAACCGGTTAATAATTTCGCGGTGACGATAAGTAGCTGTAACGCATGGCTTGGGTCTTTGTACTCTTCAATCAGGTCTTTTTGTTTTTGCTCGTCGCCATCAAAGTGTTGCCAGCGTTCAAAATCAGCTTCCTGAATCGGCAGTTCCAATTCTTGTTTCCAGCGCAACCAATCTTTATTCTGTTTGCCTTTCTTATCGCCTTCAGTGGCTTTTATCGGCGCTTGGTCAATATTCATAACCACCTCAACTGCATCAAAACCCAGACGATTGCCCAACAAGTAATACATTTGCATACAGGCTTCGCGGTCGTAGACCACCACCATGCCCTTCATCTTTTTGGGTTTAACGTGGCTGGCAAAATGCTCGGCAATATCCGCGCTGATGGCCTCCATGCGCTTGGGTGCTTTCAGTAAAATCGCAAGCTTACCTGCGCGTTTGGAAAGTGCCGCTTTTTCATCGTCATCCAGATTGTTTTCTGCAACCATTCGTTGAAATTCTTCGTCAATCGCTGTTTGATCAACACGCAATTCAGCCAAGCGCGGTTCAAACTTAACCGGATTGGTCGCGCCATCCCGAATCGACTGCTTATAGCTGTAGCGATTCATGTAACGGCCTTCATCTTCATCCGCACCGAACAGCTTGAAGGTATTGCGTTCCAGACTGGAAATCGGCGTACCGGTTAAACCGTAGAAATGCGCATTCGGCAACGCCCAGCGCATTTTGTCGCCTAACGAGCCTTCCTGCGTGCGATGCGCCTCATCCACTAACACGATGATGTTGTCGCGTGGATTCAGGCCGTTATGATCGTTGGCGTCAATTTCAACGTCTTTAAACTTAAAGATTGTGGTGATCAAAATGCCGCGACTATCTTGCTCAATCAGTTGCCCCAGCTTTTTACAACTGCGCACTTTGATCAGATTCTTTACATCCGCACCGCCAAAGGTTTCATTGATTTGCGTATCCAAATCGCGACGATCAACCACCACTAACACCGTCGGATTTTTTAGTTCGTTATCAGCACGTAACATACGCGCTGCATACAGCATCAATAGCGATTTACCCGAACCTTGAAAATGCCAGATCAGTCCTTTACGCGGATAACCGGCTTTAACCCGATCAACAATCTGTTTGGCCGCTTCAAATTGCGGATAGCGCGGTAAGATTTTTGCGCGTTTGGGTGGTGTGTTTTTGCCGGTTTTAATCGTCGAAAACAGCGCAAAAGAATGCAGCAGTTGCAACAGCGTTTGCGGATTCAACAAACCTTCGGCACTGTCCAGCACTGCCGCCAAGGTTAACGGAATCTCATCGCGTTGACTGGTTGTATGCCACGGCCCCCAGTCCTTAACACCCGCATTGACGGCACCATACGCAAAGGTTTTACCTTCACTGGCAAAGCACAATAAATTCGGCACAAAGAACGGTTCTACATTTTTCCAGTAGTGTTTTTGACCGCCCATAAAATCCGCTGCGCCATCCTGCCAACTGATGGAGGGCCGGGTAGCCGATTTCACTTCACCCACCACTAACGGAATGCCATTCACATACAGCACAATATCAAAATAGACCTCAGTGGCGGCAATATAATGAACCTGCTGCGACACCACAAAATGGTTGTTTTCAATCTGGTTAAAGTCAATCAGGTTGATGGTGACATGATCGCCATCTTGACCAAACGGCAAAGTCTTTTCCGCCATCAGCCATTCGTTAAAGTTTTCGTTGGCTTTAACCAGGCCGGTATGTTTGGCTTCTAAAATGACACCGCGCAGCTTATAAATTACTTCATCGGCATAATCGGGATTGGCGGCAATATCAGGATTTAACGAACACAATGCCGTCTTTAGCCATTCATCAACGAATATATCGTTGACCTGTTTAGGCAGAGCATCACCGTGACAGTAATTCCACTTTACACCGCTTAATTGTTTTAAGCGGTCAATAATTCCATTTTCGGTTACGGTTTGTTCTGTAAACATTTAATTTTCCAAGATTTGGTCAATATTAGGCAATGATTTCTGGGCAATTAAAATTAGTTCAAGTGTTTTATTAATTTCCTCTAAACAATCTGAAAATTTTATTTGATCAATCGTTGGAGGATAATCTATTACCAAATTTAAAAGCTCCTTTACTTTAACTCCCTGAGCAGTAGTGCCCGTAGTTCTAGTTGATAGCTTATGTTTAAATAATTTAGTTTGAAGCAGCCAAAAAAGAGTTTTCGATGATACCTTTTCTAAAACAGGGCGTAAGCAAACAGTCCTTTGCCCCAAAGCAAATTTATACGCTGGAGCAAAAGCTATATTTCCTAGCGGGGCTTCTGTTGTGAATAAAATATCACCTGGCATTGGCATGCCTCTGTTCATCCATAATAAGTATTTACTTTCAGGAATGTACTCTTTTGGTTCTTCGTTTATATATCCATGTCTAATATTTTTTGCTGTAATCAGAGGAACTCCCGAATCTGATTTTGGTGGACTTTTACCGCGATAATCAATTACCTCTTCCAATAAATCTCCTAGCTTGTCTGACTTCCACCTACTGTTTTTTCTATAAGATAAAATATTATTTATTGCTCTAAGGCCCGACTCAATAGCACTTTCATATTCAACATATAAATTGTGTCTTGTTTTGAATATGCGAACATAATTTTCCTGGTACTCTAAGTTCGGAATTAAGAAATTTTGTATGGCCAATATTTTCCATTTAATAGTTGGTGATAGAGAACCTTCTGAAATTGAAATGGCACGATTCATAAATACATCTGACTGCATATAAAACGGCAGAAACTCAGGTAACACTGTTTTTGGATTGGCTTCTAAAACCATAGCATGAGCAGAACAAATACAATCCCAATCTGCCACACCTAATTTACGTTGATACGCTCGGCGTTTACCAAAAATGATTTGGCCCTTTTTGACTAATAGTTTTTGCCCTGCAACATCGCTAGGTACGCCGTGCCGTTTTATCCGTAAGCTATCCGGGTCTAAGTGCTCAAGCCCAACATAGATATTTAAATCGGTTTCACTGGGTTCCACACGCTTGGAAATATGTTTTGCCATATCCCCAAACTTAACCATGCGCCAACCTTCCGGTAGCTGTTTGTCATTACTCATTCAAGTCCCTTTGTAAATATCGCCTCTATTACCGGCTTTTACTATAAAAATAAGCAATTTATCCGCTTCTAACTGATAAATTAAGCGATATTGACCTACACGCAAACGATATAAACCTTCATACCCTTGCATGATCTTTATATCCAGCTGCTGATTTGGAAAAGGGTTGTCTTTTAACAACTCTAATTTATCGGATATATCCTGACGCTGTTTTTCATTAAGCTTTTCAAGAAACTTGGTAACACTTTTATGCAGCAGCAAACGATAACTCATTTAACCGTTTCCCACTCATCAAACTCGCTGTAATCGCCTTGCGCAATTTGGGTTAAACATTTTTGGACATGGTGATGCTCTTCTTTTGTTAACTCATCATCGTCTAATATATGACAGCGCTGTTCAGGTAATAATTTAATAAAATCCAGAATAGTTTGATAACTATCATCTTCAACTTCTAACAGAATGGTTTTCATCGTTAATCCTCTTTATTGTCTCTGGAGTGTAACGCTTCACGATCAAACAGTTCAGTTTTAATACGGCCTAGATATTTTAGCAGCGCAGCCAGTGCTTTTGCTTTACGGTTTTGTTGATCTTCATCGTTAATTCTTTCAAAATCGACATCAGAACCCACATTAGGCATCTTGCTCAAAGCTACGGTAAAGTTTTCGTTATCCCGTTTATCTAAAACAACCAATCCAAATGCTTGAGACCCTTTAGGCGCCAAATTTTCTTCGGGGCTGTTGATTAAACCCTCTTGAGATAATTCATCATTCATAACCCAACTCCGCCAAACTTTTGAATAACGCCTCAGTCTGCTTTTTTAACTTCACCCGGCTGATTTTCCAGACTTCAATGGCGTGTTCGATGTCTTGCGCTTCGTGACCGCTATCGTTTTGCACATAAAGCGGAATAGACAGGTTGTGCTGATTCGCGCGAATATCCTCTATTGCCACCAATGCCGCGATAGTGGGCTGTTTGTCTGGCTGAAAGTACGCTTCGGTCAGTACGCTTAAATTTTCATCCGATAAACGACTATGCGCTCGTTCACGAGTGACGTGTTCCACACCGTTGATAAACAGGATTTTGTTTTGGCGGTCTGCGGGTTTATAACGACGCAGAACCACGATGCACGATTCCATCGGTGAGTTGTAAAACAAGTTGGGTCCTAGACCAATCACTGCTTCAATCCAATCCGCTTCAATGATTTGCTTACGAATTGCTTGCTCGGAATCTCTAAACAATACGCCATGCGGCCACAACATGGCAGCACGACCGGTTTTGGGATTTAAACTTTTGATGATGTGCGTATAAAACGCATAATCCGCGCAGCCTTGCGGCGGCACACCATACAGATTGCGACCATAAGGATCAGCGGCAAACTTATCGCGGTTCCATTTTTTGATGGAGTAAGGTGGATTGGCAAAAATGACATCAAACTGCTTGAGCTGATCGTTTTCAATAAACTTGGGTTCACTGAGCGTATCGCCACGCAGTACTTCAAATTCTTCAATGTCGTGCAAGAACATATTCATACGTGAAATCGCTGAGGTCAGTAAATTGACCTCTTGCCCATACAGCTTAACACTACGCCATTCCTTGTTTTGATTACGCAGTTCCATGACGCCGTTCAACAACATGCCGCCGGTGCCGCAAGTGGGATCATAGGCGGTTTCGCCAGGCTGCAAACCCATAATGCGCGTCATCAAATGCACGACGGTGCGATTAGTGTAAAACTCTGCGGCAGTGTGGCCGGAATCGTCTGCAAATTTTTTAATCAGAAACTCATACGCTTCGCCCAGATCGTCTTGATTGACGGTGTTGATGCCAAGAGGAATTTTGCTGAAATGCTGAATCAGATCAGCTAACAGGTGATCCGGCAGGCGCTCTTTGTTAGTCCATTGCGCATCACCAAATACACCATGCAAACGTTCGTTGCTGGACTCAATTAAGCGCAAAGCGGTTTGTATGGCTTCACCGATATTTTTGGTGGTATTGCGCACCACTTGCCAACGCGCTTCGATTGGAATGTTAAAGCGGTGAAACATCGGCATAGCGGCGTATTCCGCATCGCCCTCGTGAATTTGCAGTGCCTCGTTGTATTCTTCCAAATAGACATCCGACAGCCGCTTATAAAATAGCAGTGGAAAAATGTACTGTTTGTAGTCGGACGCATCTATTTGGCCGCGTAAATATTCTGCCGCGCCCCAAAGGAGGTCTTCTAGTTTCTTTTTGTTTAAGGTGTTCATGATTGTTTAAATTCCATCCTTATATATCATGGCTACCCTCTGAATAATGATCCTGCTGATAATTGCTATAGGCGATACGGGCTTTTTCTAACACGGCCTCTGTAAATGCGGAGCAAAGTGTGGCGGTGATATGCTCTTGTTCAAACAAATTGAATTTGGCACCTTCGGTTATATGGTTGGACAGTTGATTGAGTAAGTCATCTTTTTCAGACCGTGTGGCAAAGCACTCGCTCCAAATAAAAACTTGACTATCAAATGACAACGATTGAATGAAGTCGGCAACAGTTCGCTCTACATTCCGAGTTAACCTGCCAGCGCCAACAGCTAAGTCTGCGCCAATTTCAACCATTTTATCTGGATAAATGCCGCTATACAGATAGCCGTGGGTCTTTATATCCTCTGTAACAGCGACTACCAGGTTAGAAAATCTACTGGGATTTTTTATCATATTTCAAAGCCTTCTTTGATCAACAGGTCTTCCAGCTCTTGCTCAGCCTGCTCTAAGGCAGCCAGTTTATTTTTAAAATCCAACAAGGCTTGTTCCACGGTTATAGTTTCTTCTTCTAACGGTTTTTGTACGTAACGTGCAATGTTTAAGTTAAAGTCGTTTTCTTCAATTTCGGATAGATTGATCCAACGCGCGACACCTTCAATTTCCTTTGCATTCTGCGGTCCAGCTTGTTCCTGGCTTTGGTAGATTTGATAAATCTCGTCCGCTTGCGCAACCGATAAAGTGTTTTGCGCACGACCTTTGGTAAAGATTTCTTCAGCGTTAATGATCAGTACATGACTTTGATGGTCAAACGGACGTTGTTTTCTGAGTACCAGAATGCAAGCGGGAATACCGGTGCCGTAAAACAAATTCGTTGCAACGCCAATAACGGCCTCAATACGATTTTGTTCCAGCAGTTGTTTACGGATACGGCCTTCAGCGCCGCCACGGAATAACACGCCATGCGGGAGAACTACGGCCATGCGTCCGTTATCGTTTAACGAGGTAAACATGTGTTGTACCCAAGCAAAGTCGCCATTGGTTTGCGGGGGTAAACCAAATTGTTTACGTCCATAAGGATCGTTTTGCCAAAGTTCGTAGCCCCATTCGCTTAAGCTAAAGGGCGGATTGGCAATTACATTGTCAAAGGTTTCTAAATGATCGCCTTTGATGAATTTGGGATGACGCAGGGTATCACCACGCACAATGTCAAAATCTTCCATGCCATGTAGAAACAAATTCATACGCGCAATGGCTTCGGTGGTGAGATTTTTTTCTTGGCCTTTGATTTTTAACAAGCGAGGATCGCCGCCCTGTTCTTTGACGTGATGGATGGTTTCCAGCAACATGCCACCTGTACCGCAAGCAGGATCGTAAACGCTTTCACCGGCTTTGGGGTCAAGAATATTAACCATTAAACGCACGATGGTGCGCGGGGTATAAAACTCACCGGCCTTTTTATTGGCTTTATCGGCAAAGCGTTTGATGAGGTATTCGTAAGCACGACCCATGTCATCATCGCGAACACTGGATACGCCGAGATTCACTTTGTTGAAATGATTCAGCAGCGTGCCTAGCAATTCATCGGACAACCGTTCTTTATTGGTCCAACCCGCGTCGCCAAAAATACCGTGCAAGCGTTCATTAGCGAGTTCTATACCGCGAAATGCTTCTTTAAGCGCCTGACCAACATCTTTGGTTTTATTAAAAACCTGTTGCCAATGGCATTGTTCCGGAATTTGAATGCGGTGAAACATGTCGCCTTTAGCCAGCTCCGCATCACCGATTTGTGCTAACGCGTCTGCAAATTCTTCATCGTACACGTCGCAAATACGTTTGAAGAACAAGATAGGGAAGATGTAGGTTTTATAGTCTGAGGCGTCAATAGGGCCGGTAAGAATATGCGCGGCATGCCAAAGGTGGGCTTCCAAGTCCTTTAGGGTGATCAATGTCATTGCTATCCTATTAAATTTTCAAATACTTAACTGATTATAAAGATAATTCAGCTCTAACTTTTTTTCCCTAGTCGACCGCATCATTTCGGCAGAGCCTGCCCCGGTCAGGGAATGCCGGGGGATTGCCGAAATCCGGACCACATGGATAGCTCGAAGCTACCATCCATGGCACTGGATGCCCGTTTCCCGACGGGCATGACGGGCGCTTAGGGATTTAGCTGAAACATCTTGCTAATCAGGAAAAGTTTTGTATAAGAGGAAAGTTTAATCTAACGGCACATCCTCCACCATTAATACAATCGAACAAATTTTCAGAATGAACAGAGTAACAGGAAAAAAGCATCGCTTAGCCGTTATTGCTGAAGAAGACAGATATTATCAGTTATAGGGAAACATCCAGTTGATGAGCTTTTAACCCCCAACTGAACAGACTGGCAAAACGTTTGTTACCTTGGCGAATTCGAGGCAACATCATGGTTATCCAATAATACAAAAGGTTGAAGCCTATTTCGGGATGATCCCGCAAAAAAACCTTAAGCTTTGCCGCATCGATCACTGCGAGTTCACAAGGTGTAATTGTTTTAACCGACGCACTGTGCGGTTCGTCATCAAAAAAACAGGAATGCGCAAATTCTTCCCCGTCAAATAATTCGCAAAGCCCCGAAAGCATATTCCTGGATTCTGAAATCTGGACCTGAGTACACACTGAAACCTTGCCGCTCAGAATTGCGTAAATTTCATGACCGGCCTCGCCTTCCAAAATCACTAACTCCTCGGCTTCAAATGTCTTTTTGTACCAATTTTCCCCTTCATAAAATCCAGGATGATTCAGTAACGATTTTAGTGAATGGTAATGATGTGCAGCAGTCATAAATTTAGACTCAATCAAAAAATGTGAAATATGTGGGACAGTTAACATTATCAGTATAATTTTTAAATCAACACGCCGCAAATGCCTGTTAAATTCAAAGGGAAACACCATTACAGGTTTGCCAATAGCAAGAAACGGGCGTTACAATGACCCGGCCCTTATAAGGCAGATCCCGATGGGCCGTAACATGCGAGTATTCCGGCTCCGGAGACACAGAGACTGAAGTTCATCAAAGACAAAAACAATAAACTTCAGCCGCATCAAAGCAAAATAAAGTTACGCAACTTTTTGGAGAATCCTATGAAAAAATCAGTTTTTCTTGCCACCTTGACCTTAACCGCTTCCGCCGCTGTATTTTCAGGCGCAGTAAGTGCAAATGAAGTTTTTGACAAAAACTGCGCGTCTTGCCATAAAGGCGGGGGCAATATTATGAACCCTGCAAAAACCTTGATGAAAGACAGCCTTGATAAAAACGGCGTTGCAACAGTAGATGCAGTAAAAGCGATTGTTACTAACGGCAAAGCACCGATGCCCGCTTTTAAAGCCTCGCTGGATGAAAAACAAATTGAAAGCGTATCCGCTTATGTCATTGAGCAAGCTGGAAAAGGCTGGAAATAATTTCCTCATCATCAATGCTTATTACAGTTTAAAACTGAAGACGATTGAGTTTTCAAGCCAGAAACTGTCATCAGTGTGAATCAGACTATCCACGGCAGAATGCTTGCCGTGGATAGCAACCTGCACAAAATCATCAGTCATTTACCCCGTTCTTAAATGCCGAATCCAAATTCCGAGTATGCCAGATCTGACTCCGAGAGCGTCCTGGAACGCTGGGGAGTCAAATATTTTCATCGTCTCTCCGGAAAACTGAACAAACAACGAGAAAATAAGGCTCTGGATGCCAGCCTTTTTGACGATAGCATTCGTCACTTTTTATCCGTACTGATTACTGACTATGCCGCAATCATTGCCTTTTGTATCGGTGCGGCCACTACCATTCCCACAGTACTGGTGGAATGGTTTTATTTTGATTCGCTGGACTTTTACGCGTACATTTTCTTGCAGATTGGCGTTGCCTTGCTTTCGTTAATCATTGAATTGACCTTACTGTTCTGGCTGGGCTTGAAAACCGTTCACAGTATCGCCTGCTTAAGCCATTCCCAACCCTCTGAAAGCGATCCTTTGTTACCCGGAAACGATACTGTCGCCAACTTGCTGGCTCGCGCCGCATTGGAATTGCCGGATCCGGTTATCCGCTATTTGGGAATCGATCCTTTAAAATATGTTTCCAAACCCAAATTACTGATTATTGGTCTTCTTTATAAAGCCAAAGTGATTCTGACCAGCGTCGCAGTCAAATTTTTGTTAACGCGTATGGGCGGAAAATTAGGCTTGAGAAGCAGTTTCAGCTGGATAGCAATACCGATTACCGGCATCTGGGACGCCATCGTTATCTACAAAGTCGTTCGCGAAGCGCGGCTTAGAATCTTCGGGCACAGCCTGGTGCAATATATCAGTCAGGAAGTATTGACCCAGCAGGTTATGGATAAACTTTCAACCCAGGCCCAGGAAGGCGCCATCCGTGCCATTGCGACGATGATGGTGATGACGCAAAATCACCATCCGAACATGTTGATGCTGATCTATCGATTTAACAGTTGCTTTAACCTGGATCAGCAAGGTGATTACGATGACTGGCCTCTTTTTTTAGCGTTGCTGGGGCAAATGCCGGATGAAGAACGTTTTTTTCTTTTGGACCTGCTCTGCCTCGCGGCCGCATTTGATGGCCATCTGTCCAAAATGGAAAAGCAAGAACTACCCAAAGCGTTTGGCGACTACACAGCCATTTACATGAAACGCATCGAGTATTTAAAAAACCATTTGCTGAATGGCGAGCTAGTTGCAGCTCAATCCCTGTGCCAGTTAAATTTCAGGCCCGATATCCAATAAATCAGGCTCTGGGTGCGCTTGATCCGTTTCACATTTAATCAGCCGCAGCAAAATTGTCCGTCTCAAATAAAAAAAATTAATGTGCGACTGAACTCTTAAAACGAAGCACTGTCTTTCGTTTTGGAGATAGTAAAGGAATGCCCGGTCAATGCTGTACGGTACTTTTTGTGCAGTTGTTGATCGGGCTTTTCTGTATAAGAGCAGCTAACCCACCCTAAAAGCCATGCTTTTAACGTGGAATCGTCGCCTTTTTCAAGCGATCATTGATGGCTCGCCAGTCCTCATTCTCGGGAGGCTGCTCAACGACAATGATGTCTAGATTCAAATGATCCAATTGCCGTAAGGCCGCATAAAACATCTGCGCATAAGGCTCAGCTTTCAACGGCGCCTGAATGACATGCAGATTTTCTATTTCTGCAAACATTGACTGGTATAGCAAAACCCCCACTGATTTGCCTTCCGACGTTAATTCGTAAAGCATCTCATCCAAACGCGCTGAATTACACCGTATTGCAGTGGTTAACGGCGCATAGTGAACGGCCAAAAGACCGGGCGCTCGCAAGCCGGGTTTATTCATATCAGGAAACGACACTTCCGTCTGAAGAGCTGTCTCCAACTCCTCCAGACTGATATGGCCGGGCCTGATCAAAATCGGCCGTTTGCCGCTGAGATCGATGATTGTCGATTCAACACCCACCTGACAGTTGCCGCCATCCAGGATCATATCGACTTCATCGCCCAACTCTTCTTCGACATGATCGGCGCAGGTAGGACTGATGCGGCAAAAACGATTGGCCGATGGCGCCGCGATGCCGCCGCCAAAGAGACGCAGCAGATACAATGCAACCGGATGATTAGGAACCCGCAAGCCTATGGTTGACTGCCCGCCGGTAACTACCGACGGCACGTAAGCTTGTTTTTTTAAAATTATCGCCAAAGGTCCGGGCCAGAACTCCTGTGCCAATTTAAAAGCGGCATCAGGGATATCGATGGCCCAGTCATTTAATTGATGACTGTAAGCAAGATGAACAATCAGAGGATGATCGGCAGGACGTCCTTTGGCGCTAAAAATCCGCTTTACCGCCTCAGCATTACTAGCATCTGCGCCCAAGCCGTAGACTGTCTCGGTGGGAAATGCAACCAAGCCGCCCTGCTTTAATAATTCAGCCGCCCGCTCAATGGCGACCGAACTGGCTCTGATCGGTCTCATTAATTTGCGAAGTTGGATTCAGAAGGGTTGCCTGGCACACCGCTTATGATCAAGCGCTTCATTCAGGCACAATTTCTATCAGCACTTCATTCGGATTGGCCGGCTCACCCTTAACCACATGAACGGCTTTGACGATACCGGCAATCGGCGAGGTAATTTCGGTTTCCATTTTCATCGCTTCGGTTACCAGCACCGCTTGTCCTGCATCCACTTTTTGCCCGTGTTTAACCAGTACTTCAAGAATGTTACAAGGCATGCTGACCACCACATCACCCGGTTCACTGGGACGGCGGCGTTTGCTGGAAATACTGCCTTGAACCGCGCCTTGTGTACCGCCGTCGAGCACTATTTCATCCAGCGTTTCGACGACAATCTCTTCAGGCACGCCATCGACCATAAAATAAAAGTGACGCAGCGTTTGATTCTTAGGCCCCGCTCCGGTCACTTTGATGTGGTAAGCCTCTCCGTGCAATGCCACATTAAATTCGGTAGGCGCGGTTTTTAGGCCATTTTCAACCGGCGCTTCAAGTTCCAAAGGCTCTGCGACCAAATGATCAGTGGAACGTAATTCCAGAAATTGTTTGCCGATTTCAGGGAACATCGCATAACTCAAGACGTCCTCATCATTTTTGGCCAGATGAGCAATTTCCTGACGCAGATGTTCGAATTCAGGCTTGAGCAAATCGGCCGGACGGCATTCAATCAAGTCTTCTTTACCAATCGCCTTATGTTGTAATTCCTTGTTCACAGGTGCAGGAGCTTTGCCGTATCCGCCTTGCAAATAACGTTTTACTTCGTTGGAAATCGTGTCATAGCGCTTACCCGTCAGAATATTCAGTACCGCCTGAGTTCCGACGATTTGTGAAGTCGGCGTTACCAAAGGCGGGTAACCCAGGTCTTCACGTACTTTGGGAATTTCTCTGTACACTTCTTCGATGCGATCCAACGCATTACGCTCTTTCAACTGGTTGGCCAGATTCGAAATCATGCCGCCCGGCACCTGAAAAACATGAACCCGCGTATCCACGCCGGTAAATTCACTTTCAAAACGGCGGTATTTTTTTCTGACATTGGCAAAATAGGCATTTGCCGCTTCCAGTTTATCCAAATCCAGACCGGTATCATAAGGCGTGCCGCGCAGCGCGGTCACCAAACTCTCTGTAGGCGGATGGCTGGTGCCGCCGGACCATGAGGACAAAGCCGTATCGACATGCTCGCATCCTGCTTCAATGGCTTTAAGCTGGCACATTTCTGCCAAACCGGATGTCGCATGCGTATGTAAATGCAGCGGTAAATCCAGTGCGTCTTTAAGTGCTTTGACCAAGTCGCTAGCGGCAAAAGGTGTCAGCAGTCCGGCCATGTCCTTAATCGCAATCGAATCGCAACCCAAATCCGCCAACGCTTTGCCCAAAGTCACAAAACTTTTGACATCATGGACCGGGCTGGTGGTGTAACAAATGGTTCCCTGCGCATGCTTGCCGGTCGCTTTGGTCACTTCAATAGCGGTTTGGAGATTTCTGACATCATTCAACGCATCAAAAATACGGAATACGTCCATCCCGTTAGCTGCTGCTCGCTCAATGAACGCTTTAACAACATCATCGGAGTAATGACGATAACCCAGCAAATTTTGTCCGCGCAATAACATCTGCAAGCGGGTTTTAGGCAAAGCGGCTCTAAGCTTGCTTAGCCGTTCCCAAGGATCTTCTTTCAGAAAACGCAGACAGGCATCAAAAGTCGCCCCGCCCCAGCATTCCAAGGACCAATAGCCGATACTATCGAGCATCTCGCATGCGGGCAGCATGTCCTCAGTGCGCAGCCGCGTTGCAATCAATGACTGGTGTGCATCGCGAAGTATAACGTCAGTAATGTGTACTTTTTGCATCGGGTATTCCTAGGAAAAACGGATTCAAAGACCGGTATGCGCGGCCATGGCTGCAGCAATTACGCTGGCCAATACTTCAGGTCTGGGTTTTAACGAATAATTGACCAGTTCGGGATGACTTTCGACAAAGCTGGTATTGAAGCGGCCGGATCGAAACTCAGGGTGGCTCAAAATTTTCAAATAATAAGGGATCGTCGTTTTAATGCCGAACAAACCCATATCTTTGAGCGCTCTTTCCCCACGCTTGATGGCATCTTCCCAGGTATGCGCATTCACAATCACTTTAGCCAGCATGGAGTCATAAAATGGCGGGACTTCATAGCCGGTATAAATAGCTGTATCGGTACGCACACCCGGACCGCCCGGCGCGTAATAACGGGAAATATGTCCGAAACTGGGTAAAAAACTGTTTTTCGGGTCTTCGGCATTGACGCGAAACTGAATGGCGTAGCCCCTGCGTTTGATTTCCTCTTGCTTGAAACGCAAGGGTAAGCCGGCAGCAACCCGGATTTGTTCTTCGACAATATCCACGCCAGTAATGGTTTCAGTAATGGTATGCTCAACCTGAACGCGGGTATTCATTTCCATAAAGTAAAAACGGTCTTTGTCATCCAGCAAGAACTCTACTGTCCCCGCATTGGTATAACCCACCGCTTTGGCCGCCAACACGGCAAGCCCCCCGATATACTGGCGCTGAGCTTCATCGAGCTGGGGCGAGGGGGCTATTTCGATCAACTTTTGATTGCGGCGCTGAATGGAACAATCGCGTTCGTAAAGATGAATGGTATTGCCGTGATGATCGGCCAGCACCTGCACTTCAATATGCCTTGGATTGACGACACATTTTTCCAAAAATACGTCGGCACTTCCAAAAGCTTTGGTCGCCTCGGAAATAACCCTGTCGTAGTTTTGCAGCAATTCCTGCTGACTATCGCAGCGGCGAATGCCCCTGCCGCCCCCGCCGGACGTTGCTTTCAACATGATCGGATAACCGATTTGTTCCGCTATGGACAGTGCTTCTTCGACATTGGCAACATTGCCTTCTGAACCGGGCGTCACCGGAATACCGGCTTTAATCATTGCTTTACGGGCTTCGGTTTTATCGCCCATGCGATGAATGACATCGGGCTCCGGACCTATAAAAACCAGCCCACGGTCTTTGCAGATTTTAGCAAAAAGTGCATTTTCAGACAAAAATCCATAACCCGGATGAATGGCATCGCAGCCGGTTGCAGCAGCGAGGTTGACTAAGGCGTGAGGGTTAAGATAACCCGCAAGAGGTTCACTTCCTATGCAGTAGGATTCATCCGCCTTTTTGACATGCAGTGCAAAACGGTCCGCCTCTGAATAGATTGCTACCGAGCGAATGCCCATTTCTGCACAGGCCCTGATAATTCTGACAGCAATTTCGCCGCGATTGGCGATAAGAATTTTGCGTAACATAACAGCTGGAGACCCCGTAATGATATTAATTTGGTATCTGCTCACACCCTTCCATTTTATTGGGTGTAGACGCTTGATTTCAAAGGGCGCATAAATACATCCCTGAAGCTCTCTGCAACATCCCCGTTGCACAATCCTGTTCAATCAAGCACCTAAATCCTCTATTCCAGGTGAGCGAGTAGTTACTTAATTTGTAATGTTTCAGAGTAGGTTGGGTTAGCTCGGAGAGCCTAACCCAACTACCCGGTGCATCTTCTTCGTTTTGTTGTTTCGCTGGACAGTTACTTGATTTTAAGCATAAGCCAGTTAGCAACTTAAATACATTTAATTATTTTAACGGAATAGTTAAATAAAACTAAACGATAAAAGCCATGATAACGCCGTTAACCTATTCCTCGAAAAACCGATTTTAGCTCTCCAAATGCACTAAATGACCTAGAATATCAGACCGTTACAGAAATACACTATTCCCCTTGACTGTAAAAGTGCACGATCATAACCAGGTACTTTCATTTTCCAGGATAATATATACATCGTTAGGGTCGTTAGGTTATGGTTCTGCAACGAGCTATCGCCTTGAATACTTTCGTGGTTTTAACTTTTCCGTGGATAAACTTATTGTTAATGTACCGTACCAGTAACTACTCGCCCGCTTTGAATTAAGGATGTAGGTGCTTGATTTCAAAGGACGCGTAAACACGTCCCTGTAGCTCTCTGTAACATCCCTGTTGCAGAAGCCTTTTCAATCAACCACCTACACCCAATAAAATTGGAAGGGGGTGAGCAGAGACCCGTACTATTTATTTCTTCGAACAATTTTCAAATAGCTCTTAAGCGTTAAGCTATCGATACAGTTGTTCCACTTCATCCAGCATTATCTGTCCATTAGCAACAATAAATTTGATGAAGGCCTCGGCAACCGGTGAAAGTTGCTTGCCTACGCGGTAAACGACATACCAGGACCGCACATCAGGATAGCCCTGTACATCCAACTGCTTTAAAAAGCCCGTTTTCAATTCCAGCCACACGCAGTGGCGAGAGAGTATGGAAATACCCAAACCCGCCAGAACGCCTTGTTTAATCGCCTCACTGCTTCCCAACTCCATTGCCACTTTCATCGCCGCATTGTGGGAACTGAAATACTGCTCAACCGCCATTCGGGTTCCTGAACCGCTTTCCCTGATTAAAAAAGGCTGCTGCGCAAGTTGTTCAAAGGATATATTTTTGACATTCACCAACGGGTGATCCGGTGAAGCAATAACAATCAGAGGATTATCCAGAAAATCTACGGCCTTTATATCAAAGGCATCGGGCACATGCGCCATGATCACCAAATCATCTGCATTATTTTCCAGCCGCTCCAGTATTCGGGTGCGATTGGCAACCATCATGTTGAATTCTACATTAGGATAAACCCTTTGAAAGGCACCAAACAAATGCGGCGTAAAATATTTAGCACTGGTCACGATGGCGATACTCAACTTTCCCGCCATACCGCCACGCAGTTGCGTGAATCGCATATCCAGATGATTCAGTTCGTCAAAAATGCGGTGACAGACTTGCTGAAGTTCCAAGCCCGGCGACGTCAGGTATTTTTTCTTGCCGATCTGCTCAAATAGACTGACGCCCAGGGATTCTTCCAGAATTTTAAGTTGAATACTCAAGGCTGGCGGACTCAAATTCAACGCCTCGGCTGCTGCTTTAAAACTGGGCATTCTTGCTGCCGCATCGAAGAGTTGTAATTGATGTAACGTAATCCGCATCGGCATTATTTAGAAAAGTGATTTGACAGTCATTCTATGCCATAACGTTTGCGTTTTCGCCAAAATGTAACGCGACTCATACCCAGCATGCCGGCCGCAGCCTCAACTGACCCTGAAGACCGTTTAAGTGCCTCGCGGATAAAGTCCTCTTCATTTTTCGCCGTAAGGACAGGTGTCTGCAGTATCGGTTCCGGTTTGGCCGCTTCCCTGAATTCGGGGGGTAACTCACTCAATCTCAGACAAGCTCCCCGTCCAACGGCAAAGGCGTATTCTATAATATTATGTAATTCCCTGATATTACCCGGCCAGTGATAATCCAGCAAAACCCGCATCGCTTGCGGATCAATTTTTTCTATTTTTCTAAAATTCTGGGCGTTGTGTAATCGGATGAAATGCCAAAGTAAAAGAGGAATATCTTCTCTTCGTTCACGTAAAGAAGGCAAAAAAATAGGTACAACCCGCAAGCGGTACATTAAATCTTCACGAAATTGCCCTGATTTCACCTCTTCACGGAGCGAACGATGGGTGGCCGCAACCAGACGCACATCCACATCCAGTAATCGGTCTCCGCCAACCGGATAGTAATTTCGTTCCTGAATGACCCGTAATAATTTGGCTTGAAGTTCCAATGGCAGTTCAGCCACTTCGTCCAAAAAAAGCGTGCCGCCTTTGGCTCTTTGAAATAACCCCGGATGATCTTTGATGGCACCGGTAAAAGCACCCCGAACATGCCCGAATAATTCGCTTTCCAGCAAGTTTGCAGACAATGCCGCGCAATTGATGGCCAAAAAAGGTGCCTGCCTGCGCATACTGAGATCATGAATTGCCCGGGCAACCAGTTCCTTGCCGGAACCGCTTTCCCCTCTGACCAGAACGGTGGCTTCTGTTTGGGCCGCGTTCTGTATAATTTGAAATACCGCTTCCATTGCAGGCGACCGACTGATAATGCCATGAAAGTTTTGAGTGGGTTCAACAGGCTTGATGGCGGGCTGTTTGTCAGATTCAAGATCACGGTCAACGGCGACCCATGCAACAGCGCCGGCCAGTTCGCCATCAGGTCCAAACAGCCCCCGCTCTCTTACTGTCAGTTGCATGACTTTTCCGGCGTTAGATTGAAATTCGATCGACCGGATTAAAACATCATTCGGATAATCACGCGGACAAGCGATCGGCGATGGCTGCCCTAAAAGCTCAGTTTGCATGAAGCCGGTGATATCCTCAAGAGCCGGATTCCAGAACAGGACGCGGCCAGCTTCATCTACGGCATAAAAAGGCAGATCGTTGAATAATTGAAACAATCGCGCCAGAAGTTCGGCATCATTGAATTGCTCCATCCAGGTTAAAAAGGACTCATTCATTTACATGGGATCATTATGAATTATGCAACCGGTAAAGTTAAAAGCCAGCAATTCCCAGTGAGATGATAAAAAAGGGATGGCGCAAGCTTTGCGGGGATGCCGGCAGCAGGGATGCCGCCGCTCCCGTTGGATGGGTCTACGGCGATCCTCGCAAGGCCTACGCCAACCCTCAAAGCCACCTTAAAAGTTTAAACTGGGTATTTGCTGGTTAAAAGCCCCATTTAACGCGTGACATTACATTAAATCACTTTTGAAAATGCCGCATTCTTTTTAGCCAGATACCGGTCAAAAATCATACAGATATTGCGGATCAATAACCGCCCTGCCGGCAAGACCTTGATGCCGGATGATGAAACAACCAGCAGTCCGTCTGCCTGCATGTTTTCCAATTCGCGCAATTCTTTTGCAAAATAGTCATCAAATACAAGGGCAAACTGTTGTTCAATAGCGCCGAAATGTAATTCAAAATGGCAAATTAATTGGGTGATGACTTCGCGGCGGATTTTGTCATCCTGAGTTAACACCACGCCTTTAAATACCGGCAAATAATCCCGGCTTAAGGCCTGCGCATAGGTTTCCAGTTCTTTGGCATTCTGGATATAGGCATCCCCCACCCGTCCAATCGAGGTAATCCCCAAACCGATCAAATCGCAATCTGAATGGGTGGAATAGCCTTGAAAATTCCGATAAAGCTTGCCTTCGCGCTGAGCAACCGCCAACTCGTCATCCGGTTTGGCAAAATGATCCATGCCGATATAGACATATCCGGCCTCTGTCAGCCGTTGAATCACCGTTTGCAAAATAGCCAGCTTGACTTCAGCCGAAGGCAAATCGGCTTCATAGATCTGCCGCTGGGTTTTAAAACGCTGCGGCAAGTGCGCATAATTGAACACCGAGAAACGATCCGGCTCGACCGCCAAAATTTTATCCAGCGTGACCGAAAAACTTTGTACCGTCTGCAAAGGCAGCCCATAGATCAAGTCAATACTGGCCGATCTGAAACCTTCCTTGCGGGCAGCCGCCAAAACAGCAAACGTTTCCTGCTCGGATTGGATCCGGTTGACCGCTTTTTGCACATTAACGTCAAAATCCTGCAATCCCAAACTGATACGGTTAAACCCTAGCCGCCTGAGTTCAGCTATTGTGCTGTCGTTGGTTTCTCTGGGATCGACTTCTATTGAATACTGACCTTCATCATCGGATCTAAAATGAAAATGCTCACGCAGTGCGTTCATTAATGCCTGCATTTGAGCATTGTTTAAAAACGTCGGCGTACCTCCGCCCCAATGCAACTGATCGACGATCCGCTTACGGTCAAAAAGAGCGCCTTGCAAGGCAATTTCTTTTATCAAGTTTTGCAGATAAGGCTCGGAATGTTGCCGGTTGTTAGTAATAATTTTGTTGCAGGCGCAATAAAAGCAGACAGTATCGCAAAATGGGATGTGAACATACAAAGACAGCGGTCCGCCCCTGGCGTTGGAAAGTTCAATTTGGCGCACATAGTCTTGCTCTTCAAACCCGTCATGCAGTTCCAGCGCGGTTGGATAAGAGGTGTAACGGGGTCCAGCTGTATCGTAACGATTGATTAAATCGCTGTCGAAAGTCAGATTTTGATTCATTTGCCTGTATTATTTTTTGGGCTACACGTTGCTTGAGGCTAAGTTACTTTTTCACTATAACTTAAGAGCTGAATTCTAATTCAACCCGAGGTCAAAATGGTATAACAGGCCTGAGCATGCTCTGCCGCCGCCCGTCCCAGATCGGTCAAATAGCCGCCATCATGCCGCGTGACCAAGCCTTTATGAAACATACGCTCTACCGCATCAATCACCGAAGCATCCGCTGACTTATGGATCTTGATACCTTCTAAAGTCGTAGTCAGGTTATAGTGCAATAAAATGTTCAGCTCATCTACTAGTTCTTGTTTAAGCATAAAATCCCCTTATCTTGGTTAAAAGTGTTAACCGCACACGCTGCCATGAGTGGTAGCGAAACGCTAATAATACTTAGTTTTGCCGGGAAACGCTGAATAAATCTAACGTGAAAAAAGACTGATTCGCCTCAAACTAGACTGAACAAGGAAAAAAATTAACAACTGTTCAATTTTTGATTAACCAAAAACCATTGATAAACCATGTGTTTATTAAAATTTATGCTCATTATGCAATTCGTTAGAAAAAATTAAATTGCTTTCCTAAAATCAGCGTCTTATCATAGCCTTGTTTATTTCAACGCTGCGTTTGAGCGGCATATTAAAAAAGTAAGAGAGTGTTATGGCAAATCAAGTTACAGGTACCGTCAAATGGTTCAATGATGAAAAAGGTTTTGGATTTATTGAACAGGAAGGTGGTAAAGACGTTTTCGTTCACCACAGTGCAATTAACGGTTCTGGCCGTAAAACCTTGCATGAAGGCCAAAAAGTTACTATGGAAGTAACTCAAGGTCAAAAAGGCCCTCAAGCGGAAAACGTAACACCCGCTTAAAAAATAATCCAATTAAACTGCCCAATTAATTTTGGGCAGTTTTTTAATTAAAGCTTCAAAAATCGTTCTTGTTTACCGATGTCTGCTGACAAAGTGAAAATTCAAGTTCGAGGTCTAACGTATTCCTGCAAAAAAAATCACACGCTTCAAACATTACAGTCAGCTTTTATCAAACTGCCTATTCGTGTCGAAAGCTTTGACCTGAAAAATCTTTCTATTCAGGAAAAACACCGATAGCGCTATTTTTTCAATCCGCCAACAAAGCTTGGATTGCCTCCCTAAGTATGAATATCTGCAGCTTGCGATCAGGCAGCCTGATTTCTCATTACACGATAGTCCAATTAAATCTGCTCTGATCATCTTATTCGCGTTTATCAACTTAAATTTATTCTGATAAGATGGAATATTAGCCTCAAGAAGGTTTAAATCATTAACTCAAGGCGAATTACCTAAAGAATATGGCTCAATACATTTATTCCATGAACCGGGTCGGCAAAATTGTCCCGCCCAAAAAATATATTCTCAAAGATATCTCCCTGTCATTCTTTCCAGGCGCCAAAATAGGCGTGTTAGGCTTGAACGGCTCCGGAAAATCGACGCTGCTCCGTATCATGGCCGGCATTGACAAGGAAATTGAAGGCGAGGCAATACCATTAAAAGGCATCAATATCGGCTATCTGCCGCAAGAACCTCAACTTGATCCCACCAAAACCGTCAGAGGCAATGTCGAAGAAGCCGTCGCCGATATCAAAGCAATACTGACCCGTTTTGACGAAGTGAGCAATGCCTTTGCTGATCCGGACGCTGATTTTGACGCCTTACTGACCGAGCAAGCCGCGCTACAAGATAAAATCGAAGCGGCAGGCGCCTGGGAATTGGACAGAAAACTCGAAATTGCCGCCGATGCATTACGCTTGCCTGACTGGGACGCCGATGTCACCACGCTATCGGGTGGTGAAAAAAGGCGTGTAGCCTTGTGCCGCCTGTTGCTCTCAAATCCTGACATGCTGCTGCTTGATGAACCGACCAACCATCTGGACGCTGAATCGGTCGCGTGGCTGGAAAGGTTTTTACACGATTATCCCGGTACTGTCGTTGCAGTAACCCATGATCGTTATTTCCTGGATAATGTTGCGGGCTGGATTCTGGAACTCGATAGAGGTTCCGGTATACCGTGGGAAGGCAACTATTCAAGCTGGCTGGAACAAAAAGGCAAGCGACTGGAACTCGAAGAAAAACAAGAATCATCCCGCCAAAAAGCCATGAAAATGGAACTGGAATGGGTACGTTCAAATCCCAAAGGGCGTCATGCAAAAAGTAAAGCGCGCTTAGCCCGTTTCGATGAACTGGCATCTCAAGAAGTCCAAAAACGCAACGAAACTCAGGAGATCTACATTCCACCCGGACCTCGTCTAGGTGATATTGTCATAGATGCCGAAAATGTCAGCAAAGGTTTTGGCGATCGCCTCTTGTTCAATAATTTAAGCTTTAAGCTACCGCCCGGCGGCATTGTCGGCATCATCGGCCCTAACGGCGCCGGTAAAACCACATTATTCAGAATGATGGCCGGCCTTGAAAAGCCGGATGAAGGCACGCTGACGCTGGGACAAACCGTCCAGCTGGCTTATGTTGATCAGTTGCGTGACAACATGGATGCCGGTAAAACAGTCTTTGAAGAAATTACCGACGGATTGGACATGATTACCGTGGGTAAATATGAAACACCGTCGCGTGCCTATGTCGGACGCTTTAACTTCAAGGGCGCGGATCAGCAAAAAAGAATAGGCGATCTTTCAGGCGGCGAACGCAACCGCGTACATCTCGCGAAACTACTGAAAAGCGGCGGAAACGTTTTATTACTTGATGAGCCGACAAACGACCTTGATGTTGAAACTCTGCGCGCACTGGAAGACGCCTTGCTGGCTTTCCCCGGTTGTGCCGTGGTTATTTCGCATGATCGCTGGTTCCTGGATAGAATCGCTACGCATATGCTGGCTTTTGAAGGCGACAGCCAAGTCGTATGGTTCGAAGGTAATTATCAGGATTACGAAGCAGATCGCCACCGCCGATTAGGCAGTGATGCGGACAACCCGCACCGCTTGAAATATAAAAAACTGACCCAGTAAATGAGCCCCCCCTATCTGATCTAAACCTATTTTGGTTCAAGAAGGTGCGGGGGGTGTTTGGCGAGGATGTCGGCAGCAGGAAAGCTGCAGTCAAGCCTTCATGGACGGATTCACGGCGGACCTCTAAAGGCACATCCCGTCCCTTTATCAAAGTCGAAGATTTTTCAATATGAAAGGAATAAGTTAGACTCCGGTTATAGAAAATCAGAACAGAGGCCTGATATACCTTTCGCACTTCAAATTCCGGCAGTGTCTAAGGAGGCAACGGGTTGTTCGGCAAAGGCTTTGCCAGCATGGATGCTGGCATAGAGCCTACATGGATGTATTTACGGCGTCCTTTGACGGGCACCCCGGTGCCGAATTTCGATCTACGATGGGTACAAACAACTACCCACGCCTGGTCAACCGGGCAAAATGCACTCATGTTGCTTTATAAATTCGGCAATTTGGTTTCTGGCAAGCAATTTAACGGGTAAACACAAATCCTGAACAGTTAAGCCGCTTTGCTCTAGCGATTCCGTTTCCGCATAAAAAGCATTAACATCGTAAACTTCCAGTGCTTCGAAAATTGAGGCAGTCGCTTTCAATCCCAGTGCATCAGGACGCTGATTTTTTTTAATTTGAAATACGCCGTCATCAATAAACAGCAAAGACACAGCCTGATCAAAAGCTGCTGCGATCATGATCTGATCAAGCGCTTCCTGAACAGACACCCCACTCGCTGATTTGCTGATAATAAATAGAAACTTTTTCATCCGGCTCACGGGAAAACGATCAGTCGATCCGCTAATAAAGAAGCCTCGATCATTTGCCCCAGACCCGAAATTCGAAAACCTTCTGCAAGATCATTATCCAATTTTCCCTGTCTTTGGGCTTCATCCGGGTGTAATAAGCCCCGGCGTTGAGCCGCCGAAACACAAATGACCAAATCAATAGAGTGCGCCTGTGACAAAGCCGACCATAAACGCGAGAAATTCAGCTCATCGTCCGGCGGCGTGGAATAACGGTAACCGTGATAGATACCTTCCCGATAAAAAAATATCCTGATGACCTGATGACCCGCCTTTATCAGCTCACAAGCGAAACGATAAGCATAGTAACCGCTTTGTCCGGCAGTAGGACTGCTGTCGATCTGAAGAGTGAATTTCATTTTTTAAGGCCTGTTATGAGACACAAATTGCTAGACGGTCTTTCAAAAGATTATAATCGGCCACGATTTAAAACAAAATGCTGACCTGCCTTTTTCTCCCCTACTCGCTTGCTCGAACTCTGAATAATATCGCTGTTGTAGTAAGATTCATCATTCAAACTCACAGTTTGACTACCCCATAAAGGGAGCTTTCCGAGTGGCAACTGATCAAGCCAGCCTTAAACAAAGGAACCAAAATTCCGCCCTTATGTCCGAACTTTCATGATAAAAAATCCCGCTAAATTTTTTGCCGTTTATTTAGTCCTTGCAACATACAGCGCTGCAGCTCTTGACCTGGAACCCGAAAAATTCAATCTGCCGGATATCGGTGATTCTTCAGGTACACTGATTTCCCCGGTACAGGAACAAGAACTGGGTGAAGCTTTTTTCAGAAGCTTGAATTCACAGATTGATGTCAACCAGGATGTTGAAATTCAAGAGTACATTGAAACCATAGGCAGCAAGCTTGTTGCAAACAGTGATTCACCCGGCAATCCGTTTCATTTTTTTGTGGTTAATGATAATGCCATCAATGCGTTTGCAGGCCCCGGCGGCTTCATAGGCGTTAATTCGGGATTAATTTTAACAACTGAAGCGGAAAGTGAATTAGCCTCGGTAATGGCTCACGAAATTGCACACGTTACACAGCGCCATCTTTACCGCGCCTTCGAAGCCGCCAGCCGCTTGTCTATTCCAACCGCAGCAGCAACGCTGGCGGCCATACTGTTAGGCACACAGTCTCCAGAACTGGCTCAGGCCGCTATTGTGGCGGTCCAAGCCAGCAGCATACAATTTCAAATCGACTTTACCCGTGATAATGAAATGGAAGCGGACAGGGTCGGCATGCAGACATTGGCTAATTCAAAGTTTGATCCACGCAGTATGCCGATTTTTTTTGAACGACTACAACAATCAAGCCGATATTACGGACGCGGCATTCCTGAATTTTTAAGAACTCACCCGGTTACATCATCTCGAATCTCAGACACTCGGGGACGTGCTGAAAAATATCCTTATCAGCAATACCCTGATTCGCTGGGCTACCTCATCGCCCAGGCAAAACTTCGGGTAAGCACGAGCCATGATTTATCTTCAGTGCAAGACTATTTTAAAATCCGGCTTAACCAGGGAACGGTCCAACAACGAGCGATAGCCCGCTATGGATTGGGTCTGGTTTATTTGAAACAGCAACAATTTAACGATGCTGCCGTACTCTTTAAGCAATTGATGACCGAATATCCGGAACAAACTCATTATGTAACGGCAATGGCTAAAACGGCTCAAGAATCCCGTGACTACCCCGCCGCTCTGAATTTATATAAAAAAGCGCTCTTTCAGTTTCCGGGGAATACAGCGCTAAAAATGGATTACATCAGCACGCTTCTGAAGATAGGCAAACCGGAAGAGGCAAGAGAAATCATGCTGTTGCTAACCCCTAAAATCAAACAGAGCGCCCTTTATCTTAAGCTCCTGGCTCAAATTTACAGTGATTTACAGCAACCTGCGGAATCTCACCGTCATCTTGCCGAATACTATTACAAACTGGGGCAAAATGAAGCGGCAATCATACAAATTAAACTCGCTCAAAAGGCGGCCGGATTAAGCCAACATCTTTCTGCGATTCTAGATGAGCGCTTGGCATTTTTTATCAACGAAGAACGCGAGCGTAAACTTGACCGATAGATTGAACTGCCTATTCAAAACAATACACAGTTGATGAACTGAAACTTAATAACATGAAAAAGCATGGCAGCCACTGCCGATCAAAATACCTGATTCAGGCTTAATATGGATTGTAAGCTTATGATGAATAACTATGTTTTCGACACGAAACTATTATTTCATTTAATTTGACTTTTTTGATAGACAACACGTTTTTTGATGGTATAGAATGCTCGACAGCTAAACGGAGTGAGCCCGATTCTAAATCGGTAATGAGGAGGATAGACCAAATCGGTCTCGTAACAATAACAATAACAAACGAGTTAAAGCTTAGTTGTCCTTGAGTCAACAACGTTCATTCAATAATAATAATAACACCTGAACATGCCCGCGAAAGCGGGCTTTTTATTGCCTGAAATAAACCCAAACCTGCTTTTTCCGGATAAAAAATGGCGGTCCATTGACCGCCATTTCATAGAAAATCAAAACTCCCGATTACATACTCAAGCGCACGCCAATCCAACCGGCTCTGGGTGCGCCCGGCGCGACAAACCGGCCATCGTCATAAGCATCGCCCAATACTTCATCCGCTTCTCCGTAAACACCAAACGAGTTATAGCGTTTATCGAATATGTTGTCGACCCTGCCAAACACAGCAAAATTTTGGGTCACTTTGTATTCAGCCTTTCCGTTAAACAACCAGTAACCGCTTAATTTGCCGTGATTGTTGGCTTCGTCACCTCTGAAGAAGCGCGCACCGCTGTAAGTTCCATCCATGCCCAATGAGACCTTTTGCCACAAATCAACGCTGACGGCCGCTTTAAACATATGCTCGGGTATCCCGGGAATCCGGTCACCTTTTTCAACCATCACACCGTCTTCATTATCTTCATCAACGGGATCCTGAGTTTTAAATTTACTTAAAAAACGGGCGTTCAAATACGTATAATTCGCCATGAAATGCCAGTCATCTATACCGCTGAATAACTGAGGATAAGTGACCGAAGCCCCTGTTTCCACTCCGTAACGACGGGTTTTACCGACATTGTCAAAATAGCCCTCACTGATGCTGTCACCGCCACGCTGGAAAATAATATCGTTAGAATTGGTGGTATGAAAATAACCCAGATTCCATTTCAAATCGCCGCGCCCCAATAATTGATCCAAATCACCTCTGAATCCCCCCTCATAAGTTTTGGCCACGACTTGCTCAAGCGGTGGGTCGGCAACGAAGGAGTTCGGCAATTTACAAGGCGCTTCCGGATCGGCGCAACTCAATTCCATCGGCGACGGAATCCGGGAAGACTCACTGTAGCCCCCATAAACCGTCAAGTTGTCTAAAATCTTGTAGGTCAAGCCACCCGATGGATTCAGACGCTCAAAAGTATGAGAACCATCTAATGTTTTATCGGGATCGTTGATGTACTGATCAATCATATTGATATGAGAATAGTTGTAGCGCCCGGCAATAGTTGCACTCAATTTCTCGGTAATATCAAACGTATCGGTCAGAAAGACGCCCACCGTCGACGTATTGGTATCCAGGCGCACTCTGGATTCATCGATGAGCACACCGCTTTGCGTCGTTCCTCTTGACCGCGTTAATGAGCCCAATTCGGTATCGGATGAAAAATTGACTTTGGCATAGTCATAACTAACGCCGGTCGTTAAACTGTTTTTGTGTTTGAACAAGTCCTGACCAAAAGTTGCTTGCAAGGTTCCGCCACGGCTGCGCATATTGGTTTGACTGGTGTTGTTGGTTGCCCCTTCAACATCGTCGGAAGCAAGAATATCATTACCGAAAATATCGGCGACACGCGCTTCATCACCATCATCCTCTTCGCAAAGAAAGCCTGCATTACCGGCATCCTCACACGCTTCAAAATCACTGTCATCACCATTAAACGTCTTGATACGATTCTGACGAAAATAAGCATTACCGCTGAGTTCAATATCATCGGTCACTGAATAGCTGCCTTCCAGTTCGGAAAAAAACATGCGGGTAATCGTTTGATCCGGATGGGTAAAAACTGCTTTTTCATGCTCATCCAACAACTGTACCGGCACCGCACCGTTGCCTCTCAGATCGTTATCATTGCCGCCTAAAGTCAAATCCAGAGAGCCTTTATCGCCCCGCCAGCTTAAGGTGCCGAAAGCCTGATCGGCCTTGGTAGGAGAAAAATCCCGCCAACCCTCTTCTTCAAAATGATGTAGAGCTAAAAAATAACCCCAGGTACCGTTATTCCAGCCGCTGGTTAATTCCTCCGAATGCCTGTCCCAGGAGCCGCCATAAGCCTCAACTTGATGGCCTGGCGCAGAAAAACCGGTTTTGGTTCTGACCGAAATAGCCCCACCCAGACTGTTTAATCCGTAGACAGGGTTTGAGCCGGGATATAAAGCCATAGATTCGATTGCCCCTTCGGGGATCAAATCCCAGTTAACCGTATCGCCGAACGGCTCGTTAAATCGGACGCCATTAACATAGGTAGACAAGCCTTGCGGCAAGCCCAACAAAGGTGAGGCGACAAAACCACGGTAGTAAATATCGGGCTGTAACGGGTTATTTTGCGCTTCGTTGACGTGCACACTGCCAAGATAACGATTTAAATACTCAGCCAATGAAATAGCCTGAGCATTTTGCAGTTCTTCGGATGTTACAGTTTGAATGTTCGCGGGGATTTTATCGACAGGCACATCCGATCCGGGCAACGGCGTCACACCGATCACTTCCATAGTTTCCAGCTCCATCGCACTGTCATCAGCAAGAACTGTTCCGACGGTTCCCATAGAGGCGACACCCAAAACTGTGCAAAAAAATCGTTTCATTCCTTTTATCTCGTAAAAATCTGGATCGCTATGATATTCAGATGATTCAAACATAACTATCGGCCTTGAATAAAAAGGAAATATTCCTACTACCTTAGCGAATGCCCCCACGAAATTGAAGTGATTCAGCCTTAATTGTTTATAATAAGCACGACCAACGGTACTCTGATAGGTGATTGTCTGTTTACAGGCAACAGACCCGGCTAGAGTTCGAAGTGTTAACCAACCCAGCTCAAGGCCCACACTGCGTTTTTCTGACTCCTTGAGCAGCTTTTACATTCATTCACCAGCTCAGGGTACTTTCATGACTAACCCACCCATTGCCACAAAAATTCAGCAATTTTACGGCTCTCAAGTACAAAAAGTTCAACAAAGCGAATACTACAAAAAACTCATGGATATGCCTCCACCCAAAAGATGGATGACCTTAGCCGGAGTTTTTGCCGCATCCCAGGTCATCGTATTCGGTGGGCTTTATCTGATTTTCGGCAAAATAGTGGTCATCGGCTTCCTCGCCAGTATTTTGGCAGGCCTCGCGACAGGCGTCGGCGCCATACCTGCTTTATTTTTTACAAACATTTCCAGAAACCTCTTCAACAGCATGCTGGGCGCAGCCGCCGGTGTGATGCTCGCGGCAACCGCTTTTTCGTTGCTGGTTCCCGGCATAGCCTATGGCAATGAGATATGGCCTGGAAATGGCCTATGGGTGGTCTCGCTAGGCATGGTGATAGGCGCTTTGTTTCTTGACATTGCAGACCGCCAGTTACCGCACATCCATTTTGATGCGGCGCTGGATAACCAGTTAACTTCGTTAAAAAAGATCTGGCTGTTTATTATTGCCATCACGATACATAACTTTCCTGAGGGCATGTCGGTAGGCGTAAGCTTTGGCTCCGGTGATATGAAAAACGGAATCGTATTAGCGACGGCAATCGCCTTACAAAACCTTCCTGAAGGCTTGGCCGTAGCCTTGCCTTTGGTAGGACTGGGATACAACAAATGGCGAGCCGTTGGGATAGCCACAGCAACAGGATTGGTTGAGCCTGTCGGGGGATTGCTGGGGATTACCATGGTCACCGTGTTTTCACCTATACTTCCCATCGCCATGGGCTTTGCTGCCGGCGCCATGCTGTTTGTTATCAGCGAAGAAATCATCCCGGAAACCCATTCTAATGGCCGCTCGCGTCTGGCGACTTTTGCATTAATGATCGGTTTTATCATCATGATGGCTCTGGATAATATGTTGGGTTAACTCAGAACCTTTAAACACGACCCTCCCATTCCGAAAAAACGCGTCGCTTCCCATCATGCGACGCGTTAAACGACCTCAATCATTCAACTGCCCACTATCAACCTTTATGGAAACCGCTCAAATTGCATTGCAAAACCTGACAAACTCTTTTATGGCTATCAACTTCGCCGAGCTGTCCTTCACCGGACTGACCAGTTTTACACTGATCGCCGCCGCTGAAATCGGTGATAAAAGCCAATTGGTTTGCATGACCCTGGCAGCAAGACATCGGTCATTTCCGATTATTTTTGGTGCCATTGCGGCTTTTGCCTTACTGAATACCTTGGCGGTTATTTTTGGCGCAGCAATCGCCAGCTGGCTACCGGATTATATTGTTGCATCGACCGTTGCATTACTGTTTGCCGTCTTCGGTATTCATGCCTTGCTATCCAAGGAAGAAGAAGACGATGAAGTTATCAAGGAAAAAAGCGGGCACGGCATTTTTTTCACCACGTTTTTACTGATCACTTTAGCTGAATTTGGGGATAAAACCCAGCTAGCCGTTGTCGCTTTAAGCAGCACATCACAGCCCATTGCCGTATGGCTGGGGGCCACCTGTGCACTCACTTTTACATCGGCCTTGGGGGTTATTGCCGGTAGAACGATCATGAAAAAAATACCGTTGGTGTTACTGCATCGTATCAGCGGAAGTATCTTTCTGATTTTGGCCGCTGCCGCAGGCTATCAAGCTTATTTAAGCTTTGCCGTTTTATAAAAAACGGGCAAAACAAACGCTTTTGATTAGTAAGATTGTCTGATTACCATAAAATTTTCAGACAATCCCGGCACTCTGCTTTTTTAGCCGCGCGATAAAAATAAATAACCATGTGTTTCAATGCCTTAAATTCGCTTTAAACATCTGCCACCCTAGAATTTAACTAAAATTCCCACAATAGTTTTGACACAACACAGTCGACCATGATAAAAAGTGCCCTGTCGTAGATAATCACATCGACAGCATCCTTATAGTTTCAGCTATAAGGAATCCCCTTTGAGGAGAGGGGGTTTTTAATCATTATTAAAATAACAAAGAGGATATTAAAATGGCAGAAGCACAAGAAAAAGATAACTTTTGGTTATGGATCGGCGGAATAATTGTCGTGACAGTCGTCCTTGTTTTGGTGTTGAAAAGCAGAGAAACCGAGCATTTGGCAAGCGACGCTATACAAATCCAAAAAGCTGAAGTTGAAAAAACTTTTGCTAAAAGAAAAACTTCAAATACAGCTGTAGAATAAGTTATTCACCCCCGTTGACCTTCGACGGGGGTTTTTAAGCACCCCACAAGTAAGCCACAATTAACCCCCCTCTCTATAAAATATACTCTCCGCTTGATTAAAACTTTTTAATTGTGCTTAAAGCCTGCAATTTAATTTATACCTATCCAAACAGTGATTGATCGCTATCCAGTTGCTCTGTTTATGAACCAATTCAGATTCCCTGAAAACAAAGGATAAAGCCGCAGACAATGCTCTGCACCACTTTATACATACCACACACGATAACGCACCAAAACAATGCGCCAAAACACACCGAGTAGTACTTGACTTTCCAAGAGCGGTTCTAATTAAATGTTAACCTTTCCTGACCTTTTTAAGTACGCTCAGTAAAATCATCAAGATCCTTTCAAACAAAAAAAATCGCTAAGTCCAAAACGTAATCTTTTCTTCAGTTAAGGATATTCGCCTACCCTGCATAATAAAACCTCCAATTGGCATTTTTTATGCTTAAATCAGAGGAAAGTAACCACATAATAAAAAGTGACACTATGTCTAGTATCTGGGAAAACTATAAAACCGATAACGCCTACGATGAACTGATGTTTGCCGAATATCAACCGCGCGCCGTCAGCCATACGCTTTGTCAGTATCTAAACACCCTCAACAGGGAAGATATAGATAAACGAAAAACAGCAGCCGAACTTGCCATCCTGGAAATGGGCATTACCTTCACGGTATACAGCGATGAAGGTAATATAGATAGAGCTTGGCCGTTCGATATCATTCCCAGAATCATTGACGCGCGTGAATGGAAAATCATAGACAAAGGACTTAAACAAAGACTGACGGCATTAAATTGCTTTATCAGCGATGTTTACGACCAGCAAACCTTCATCAAGGAAAACCTGATACCGCGGGAAATAATAAGCAGCTCAAAAAACTTCAGAAAAGAGTGCGTCGGTATAAAGCCTAAACATAATGTCTGGGCAAACATCTGCGGCACCGATTTAGTGCGTGACAAAGATGGCATCATGTATGTACTGGAAGATAACCTGCGAGTACCCTCCGGCGTATCCTACATGCTTGAAAACAGGATCATTACCAAGCGCGTATTCCCTGAATTGCTTCAAGACATAGAGATCCTTCCTATAGATGATTACCCGACGCAATTGCATGAAATGCTTTGCTCAATCGCTCCTAATCCGAACGGTAAGCCTCAAATAGCGGTTCTGACACCCGGCATTTATAACTCGGCCTATTTTGAACATGCTTACCTCGCTCAACAAATGGGCGCTCAATTGGTTGAAGGTGGCGATTTGATAGTCGATGATGACGATTGTGTCTACATGCGCACCATTGAAGGTCACGAAAAGGTAGATGTTATTTACCGGCGTATTGATGATGACTTTTTAGATCCCGAAGTTTTCCGCAAAGACTCCATCCTTGGCGTGCCGGGTCTGATGCGGGCATGGAAAGCAGGCAATGTGGCCCTGGCCAATGCACCGGGAGCCGGAGTGGCTGACGACAAGGTTGTCTATGCTTACGTTCCTGAAATGATTCGCTATTATCTTAATGAAGAACCCATACTGCCGAACGTAGAAACCTATTTATGCAGCGATCCGGCGCATCTGGATTATGTTCTTAAACATCTGGCAGAACTTGTGGTAAAACCCGCCAATGAATCCGGTGGATATGGCATGTTGGTGGGACCTCATGCAACCGCCAAGGAAGTAGAAGCGTTTAGAAAAGTAGTGATGGGCAACCCCAGAAACTATATTGCCCAGCCAACATTAGCGATATCGACATCACCGACTTTGTGCAAAAATAAACTTGAACCACGACATATTGACCTGCGGCCTTTTATTCTCCAGGGAGAAAACACGTTCGTTACGGCCGGAGGATTGACTCGTGTCGCCTTGAAGAAAGGCTCATTGGTCGTCAATTCATCACAGGGTGGCGGCAGTAAAGATACCTGGATAATCAACATGGAGACAAACTGATGCTTTCTCGTTCTGCAGAGCGCTTATATTGGCTGGCTCGTTATTTGGAGAGGACTGAGAATATAGCTCGCCAAGTTAACGTGCACATGAATTTACTGATGGACTTACCCAAAGACGTAGAAATGGGCTGGCAGCATTTAATTCAAATCAATGGCTGCAAAGATGCATTCTATTCTCGATACAGTTCAAGCCAGGAAAGAAACGTAACGCGTTTCTTATTAACAGACTCAACGCACCCAGGCTCCCTACTATCCTCTTTGAGTTTTGCACGCGAAAATATCCGCACGTCTCGCGAACTGATGCCGGATGAAGCCTGGAGACAGGTTAACGAGCTTTACCTTTACAGCAATAAACAAATCGATGCGATAATTAACCGCCGAAGCCGAGTACTTTTTTTAAATGAGATTTTAGAGGGCTGCCAACGTTTCAACGGGCTTTTATCGGGCTATATGAGCCATGACAACGCTTACCGGTTCATTAGACTCGGCAGAAATATTGAGCGGGCCGACATGACCACACGAATACTCGAATTGGGCTCCATACTGTTATCGGAAGCCAGAAGCCCGAGCGCACGCCAATACGAGAACATACTTTGGATGAATATTCTGCAATCTCTAAACGCCCTGCTGATGTATCGCCGGCACGTTAGAAGCAGAATCAAGGATGATGACGTGCTTAATTATCTGCTTTTGGACGAAGCCTTGCCGCGTTCCGTCAATTGCTGTCTTTTTGAAATGGCTGACGCCATAAAATCGTTACCGAATCACAACCGGCTGCCTGAAAAATTGGCTGAACTCCAAGACTACGTCAAATTGATTGATACGCGGCAAACCACTCAGACACAGCTACGCGTAATACTGGATCATTTACAATCCAGGCTGGGTGTTTTACACGCTCAGATTGCACAACACTGGTTTCTAAACAGCACGCAGGATCAAATCCAATCTTCCCCCAAGACAGAAGAGCAAAACTCAGCTTAGGAATGTGCCAGAAACAAATCAGACAACCTGGAATTTAGCCTGACGTTGTATGGGCGGTTTTTCCGCCCTGAACCAATCTCTTTAGTGACCCACGTTATTCAGGAACGCTTCTTGAAATGACGGGTGATCAAGCATTTAATAACCGATTACAAATCAGCCAATAATGACTTGGATCTTGTTTTATCCAGTGCGGGCAGTCTTGAAAATGCTTCCCGCAAAGTTGCTTCCCAGCTTTTTCGAAGATTTAACATATAAGCGTTTTCCGATTCAAAGCAATAGTATTCGTCGAGCCTGTAACTGTCCTTTCGATAAATAACCATTTCGATAGGCGGCCCCACACTCACGTTACTACGAATTGTAGAATCCATAGATACCAGACAACACAGCGCCGCTTCGTCCAGATCACTGTCAGGCTTTAAAAAACGGTCCAATACCGGCTTGCCGTATTTTGTTTCACCTATTTGCAAAAAAGGGGTATGAGCCGAGGTGGTAATGTTATTGCCTTCAGCATAAATCATATAAGCGGCGGGCGGCTCATCGCCTATTTGCCCCGCAAGAATAAATGTCGCCGAAGGATTGAAAGCGGACTGCCCTTCTGCATCCATATGCTGTTTTTGTTTTTCAAGACTGACCTGCCCAAGATACTGGGCCGCTTCCGACAGATAATCCACTGTATTGATATTTATTTTTGCATCCTTGATTTTATCCCTTTTGAGCTGCTCCAAAACAGCTTGAGTCGTCGCTAAGTTACCCGCGCTCAATAAGACGATCGTCCTGTCCTTGGACGTTTCAAATGCGTGCATTTTTCCATAGGTACTGACGTTATCGATTCCAGCGTTGGTTCTTGAGTCAGAGACAAGAACAAGCCCTTCATTTAATGAGGCGGCGATACAATAAGTCATAATTAAATCTTTCTAAAAGTTAAAACGGTCATGCGGACCCTTAATGCCGGGTCTTTCTGATTAATTGGAGCAGTCCATACTTATAAGGCAAAATAAATTTTAATCGGGTAAACCTCGCTACGATTCCCAGTTTGATGATTAAGAGGGAGAGGCTTAAGCTTTGCGTGGATGCTGCCGCCAAAGCTCCCATGGATGGGTCTACGGCGTTCCTCGCAAGGCTTACGCCAACCCTCAAAGCCACATAAAAAGTTCATACTGAGAATTATTGTAAACCTCGCCAATTGCTGGATTTCTGATTTTTAAAAATGCTCAATCACCCCTATCGATCAGGAATCGTCCGTAAGGCCGGCTAATTTTGCCAAATACGCCATACGCCCTGATAACTGCTCAGGACTGTGCGCACGAACCGTGGCATGCGCCACTTTCCGGCCTTTTCTCGGCGCCTTGTTATAAAAGTGCGGATGAACATCCGATAAGCTCAGCAATTCTTTTAGCGACGGCAATCCGCCAATAAAATTCTGCATGGCTGAATAACCCAGAGGGGATGTCCTGCCCAGAGGCATACCTAAAATCGCTCTGAGATGATTTTCAAACTGGCTGGTTTCCGCGCCTTCAATAGTCCAATGACCTGAATTATGCACACGCGGCGCAAATTCATTGGCAACAAGATGGCTATCAACATCAAACAATTCGACCGCAATGACCCCTACATAATCCAGGCCACTGAGCAATCGGGTCGCAATTGACTCTGCCTGCTGTTGCAATGGATCATTTTCAGAACATTTGGCGACCCGCAAGATTCCGCCTTTATGATGATTTTCAGACAACGGATAGTAGGCTATTTCACCTGAAACACTTCGGACAGCAATGATGGAGACTTCCCTGCGAAACGGAACAAAGCCCTCCAATATGCATGGCGCGCCCATAAGCTCATCCCAACCCACTATCAGATCTGAAGATGAACGCAACAGGACCTGACCTTTACCGTCATAGCCCAGACGGCGGGTTTTCAGTAATGCGGGGTATCCAATTTTTGCAGCGGCATTTTCCAGATCATTCAAACTGTCGACAGCGGCAAATGGTGCCGTAGGAATATCCAGATCACGCAAAAAGTTCTTCTCTATCAACCGGTCCTGACCGATAGCCAGCGCTTTGGGAGCCGGATAAACCGTTGCATGTGCCGAAATAAAATCAATCGTCTCAGCCGGTACGTTCTCAAATTCATACGTGATCACATCGCATTGCTCAGCCATCTGCATCAATAAAGCATGATCAGTATAGTCACCCTGCAAATGAGTACCGACCTCTGCAGCGCAGACTTCGGATGCGGGATCCAAAAATAAGAACTCCAAGCCTAAAGGTTTGCCCGCCAAAGCCAGCATTCTGGCTAACTGGCCAGCACCAAAAATACCCACCATCATAAATCGAATTCTCTCGGATCTGGATTAGCTAGCACTGAATCAGTCTGTTGCAATCTGAACTGGCGCAATGCCTCTTTATGTTCCTGACATTTATTGCCCACTATAGCGGCCGCCAGCAAAGCTGCGTTGATCGCACCGGCTTTTCCAATCGCGAGGGTGCCGACTGGAATACCTGCCGGCATTTGCACAATAGACAACAAAGAATCCATGCCGCTGAGCGCTTTTGATTGCACAGGAACACCTAATACCGGAACCAGTGTCTTGGCTGCCACCATCCCCGGCAAATGAGCCGCCCCGCCTGCTCCGGCTATAATGACTTCCAGCCCTCTTGCCTCGGCCGATTCGGCATAGTTAAATAGTTTGTCCGGTGTCCGGTGGGCGGAGACCACTTCAACTTCGTGAGAAATACCTAACTGTTCAAGCTTTTCCGCCGCGTGACGCATTGTTTCCCAGTCAGACGTTGACCCCATAATTATCCCGACCAAAACACCGGCCATCAGTAAATTCCTCTCAACACCATCATCAATTGCACATGCAACAAATTAAAAAAGTTGCTAATTATACCTGAATTGACCCGGTTTAAAAATTTCTACTGTCTTAAGGCAAAAAAATAAATCTAATTCCAGCCCGGAAACCAACCCACACAGCTTAGAAACGGTTTGAACCTGTAAAGCCTTATAGATCGTCCTGGCAAATTAAACAAACATCGTAACTATTCAGCGAAACAACCAGGCAAAGGTGTTGCACCCTGTAGGTTGCGGTTGGCGATAGCCAACCCAACATTTAAAGCCAGGGTTTTAATTGTTGGGTTGCGAAAAGCAGGCAACCCGACCTACTCTGAGTGATTACCAAACATCATTGAAAAAACTTGAATAGACTGGAAACATTCTAACAACAATCACCCGCATGCAGCCGTACAGCAAGCTCGGCACGAATGCACCAAAATGAAGCACCAACGAACTTATGGTGCATTATTTTTAATAAAATGTATTATTTGCTGCTTGTTGAAGAGCGCTCAAATCTACCTATTGTTTATCGGATGTAAAAACTGGTTTTTTTACATAGAGTTAAAATAGCAATTAACAAATGGTTTACATTTTGCTTATAAAAAACAAATAATTCTTACTTTCGTAAAAACTCTAAAAATGAAACTGCTAAAGTGTGGCATACGTGATGTCGATGGCTTTAAAACGTTTCCCCCTTTTAACTTGTTAGTACGTTAAAAACTCAAAAATTTTCTCCAGTATCAAAACAATGTCATCAAAAACTTATAATCCTTGCGACTTGGTCATATACGGTGCACTAGGCGACTTATCCAGACGTAAATTACTGACTTGTCTGTACCGTCTCGAGCTATCCAATTTTATTGAACCTGAAACGTGTATCATCGGTATCGATAGAATGGAACTGGATTCACCCGGTTTTATTGAGATCGCTCATAAAAGCTTGCAGGAGTTTCTAAACACGGAACTGGATGAGGCCGTCTGGAAACGATTTTCATCACGGCTGTCATATTTGCAGATTGATCTGACTCAAATGGATCAATATTCCAAGCTTCAAGATTTCGTTGATCATTCGAAGCGCGTCATGGTCAACTATTTTGCCGTGTCGCCTGTGCTTTTCAAAAACATCTGCCAAGGGCTTGATCAATCAGGCGTTTTGAGCAGCACCTCCAGAATGGTAATGGAGAAACCGATTGGTCATGACCTTAAGTCTTCCCGTGAGATCAATGATGAAGTGGCCAAGGTATTCAAGGAAGATCAGGTTTTTAGAATCGATCACTATCTAGGCAAAGAAACGGTACTCAATTTACTGGCACTTCGCTTTGCCAATTCGATTTTTACAACCAACTGGGATCACAACACCATCGACCATGTACAGATTACCGTGGCAGAGGAAGTCGGGATTGAAGGCCGATGGGAATATTTCGATCACACCGGACAACTGCGGGATATGCTGCAAAATCATTTACTGCAAATATTGACTTTTGTTGCCATGGAGCCTCCCGCCACTCTCGAAGCCCAAAGTATTCATAGCGAAAAAATTAAAGTGCTAAAAGCACTGCGTCCGATCACCGCCAAGAATGTCAAAGAGAAAACGGTACGCGGCCAATACACGGCGGGTTACATGAAAGGCAAACCGGTACCCGGTTATCTTGAGGAAGAAGGCGCCAACACAAAAAGTATCACCGAAAGCTTTGTCGCACTGAGGGTTGATATCGACAACTGGCGCTGGGCCGGAGTGCCTTTTTACTTGCGGACGGGTAAACGGATGAACGGCAAAAGAACTGAAATTGTCATCAACTTCAAACGCCTGCCGCACAATATTTTTAGAGACAGTTATCGCGAATTGCCTCCCAATAAACTTATTATTCATTTGCAACCGAATGAGGGCGTTGAAATTCAGGTGTTAAACAAGATTCCTGGGATTGACGAAAACATCAAACTGCAAAAAACCAAGCTGGATCTCAGCTTTTCAGAAACATTTAAAAATAGCCGTATTTTTGGCGGATATGAGAAATTAGTGCTGGAGGCCATGCGGGGTAACCCTACGCTATTTCTCAGCCGTGAAGAGATCGAACAGGCCTGGACGTGGATTGACTCAATTCAGAATGCATGGACCCACCTGCTTGAATCGCCCATATCTTACCCGGCAGGAACCTGGGGGCCCATTGCTTCGGATTCTCTTCTGGCCCAGGATGGAAGAGCGTGGGAAGGCTGAGCAGAAAGATCAGTTAAACCGGCCCTTTGTCATATTCAGGAGACTAAAAGGACAGGAAGACAAATAAGCTATATATCCTATAAAGTTTGTATATGGTAAGAAAGAACTGATTAAATAAAATCCTGTAAGATAAAATTGAATCGTTCGTTATAACAACGCTTGTTTATAGAGCCGCAAAAGCGGCCAATCGAAGGAAGTAAGCTATGCACTCGGTATTAGAAAAAGTTACTCAGGATGTGATAAAACGCAGCCGCGAAACCCGCGCAGTCTATCTGGCCCGAATTGATTCTGCGGTATCGGACGGCCCATCGCGGGGAAGCCTCGGTTGCGGAAACTTAGCTCATGGCTTTGCAGCGTGTTCTGCCAGTGAAAAAATCGATTTGGCCGCGACAAAAAAAGCCAATGTCGCCATTATTTCCTCTTACAACGATATGTTGTCTGCGCATGAACCGTACAAAGACGCCCCTGCATTGATCAAAGCGGCCATCAGCGAAGCCGGCGGCATTGCTCAATTTGCATCAGGCGTTCCGGCAATGTGCGACGGGGTGACCCAAGGCCAACCCGGCATGGAATTATCCTTGTTCAGCCGCGATGTGATCGCGATGGCAACCGCAATTGGCCTGAGCCACAACATGTTCGATGCAGCGCTTTATCTGGGCGTTTGCGACAAAATTGTCCCTGGCCTGTTGATCGGCGCACTCACTTTTGGTCATCTTCCTGCTGTTTTTGTTCCCGCCGGCCCAATGACCAGCGGTATAACCAACAAGGAAAAAGCGCGGGCAAGGCAAAAATTTGCAGAAGGAAAAATCAGCCGTCAGGAATTGCTGGAATCGGAATCCAAATCTTACCATGGCCCCGGCACCTGTACTTTTTACGGCACGGCCAACAGCAATCAGATGATGGTCGAAATCATGGGCTTGCATTTACCTGGCAGTTCATTCGTCAACCCTTATACACCGATAAGAGATGAACTCACCAAGGCAGCTGCCAGACAGGTACTGAAATTTACCGCTCAAGGTAATGACTTCAGACCTATAGGGCATTTGATCAACGAAAAAGCAATACTCAACGCGGTTATCGGTCTTCTGGCAACGGGCGGTTCAACCAACCACACCATGCATTTGGTCGCTATCGCTCGCGCCGCAGGCATTATTTTGAACTGGGATGATTTTGATCAGCTTTCGCGTGCCGTGCCGTTGCTCGCTAAGATCTACCCGAATGGTCCGGCCGATGTTAACCATTTTCAGGCTGCAGGCGGCATGGGTGTCTTGATTGGCGAATTGCTGGCTAACGGCTTGCTCCATGAAGACATCATCACGATTGCTGATAAACCCGGCTTGAGTAACTATACGCAAGAGCCCAAAGTGATTGATGGCAAACTCACTTGGGAACCCTCCCCTAAAGCATCTTTAGACCCTGAAGTGATCAGCTCTGTTGCCAGTCCTTTTGCCGAAGGCGGTGGCTTGCATGTCATGCACGGCAATTTGGGCCGAGGCATTTCAAAGATTTCCGCAGTTGCCAAAGAACATCAAATTGTCGAAGCGCCAGCCTTGGTATTTGATGATCAGGATGATCTGATGGCTGCTTTCAAACGCGGCGAATTGGAGAAAGACTTTATCGCGGTCATCCGGTTTCAAGGTCCTAAATCAAACGGCATGCCTGAATTGCATAAGCTGACTCCGCCTTTGGGCTCACTGCAGGACAAAGGATTTAAGGTTGCCTTGGTCACTGACGGCAGAATGTCAGGCGCATCCGGCAAGGTACCTTCAGCCATTCATATGTGCCCGGAATGTGCCGATGGCGGCCCTCTTGCGAAAGTAAGGAACGGAGATATCATCCATTTGAATACGCAAACAGGCGAAATCAACGTATTGATCGATAAAGCCGAATTCAACGCTCGCAAACCGGCTATCAACTCTGCTAAAGATCACCATCATGGCATGGGCCGCGAGTTATTTGCCGGTTTCCGTCTAAATGCCACTTCGGCGGAAAATGGTGCCAGCAATTTATTTTTCAATGATTAACTCAGGAAACTAAAAAAACTCATGGAACAGAATCCAAGCCTTAATAATACCGGCGACATGAACTTTTACTCGCCCCACTTATCTTCTGATAGTGGAAGCTTGAATAGCTCTTTTTGAAGGCTTGATGAATCAAAATTGAAGGATGCTGCGTCATTTTGCAAACACAGCGAACTGAATAATTTAACTTTCTGAAATACGGAACCGAATGAATCAAATTAACTGGAAAATCAATCCTAAAGATGTTCTTAGCGCCGGACCGGTAATGCCCGTAATGGTCATTAAACAACTGGAAGATGCCGTTCCTCTGGCTAAAGCCCTGGTCGCAGGCGGCATAAGAGTGCTTGAAATTACGCTGCGCACACCTGTTGCACTTGAGGCTATCAAGGAAATCAGCACCCATGTCAAAGACGCCATTGTCGGAGCAGGCACTATTCTGACTCCCGAACAATTAGCCGCCGCTGAAGAGGCAGGTGCCGTATTTGCCATCAGCCCCGGACTTACGCCTCGACTGTTGGAAGCCGCCTGTAAAAGCAGGATTGCGCTGATACCCGGCATTTCAACGTTATCCGAACTAATGATGGGCATGGAATATGGCCTGGACCATTTCAAATTTTTCCCTGCTTCTGCAGCGGGCGGCGTCAATATGTTAAAAGGCATCGCTGGCCCTATTCCTGCTGCTACTTTTTGCCCCACCGGCGGCATATCGGCGGATAACTACAACGAGTATTTGAAACTACCCAATGTAGCGTGCGTAGGCGGTTCCTGGCTTGCGCCCGATGAAGCCGTCTCTACCAAAAACTGGCAAAAAATAACAGAACTGGCTAAAACAGCCATAGCAAATGCCGTGTAATAGTTCCAGAGAATTAAACATTTTTGGTAACTACTCGCCCGCTTTGAATCAAACGGAATTATTCAGCTAACAAAATGTAATGGGTAATAACTCATCCGAACGCGGTCAGACCGACCGGGGCCGGATGACATACGAATACTTAACCAGAAGGGCTATGCCATGACTGATGATAACCATGTAATTTTACAGAACGAAACCACGAAAACGTCTTGTGAACTGCCCGTTTTATCGGGAACCATAGGGCCCGATGTGATCGATATACGAACGCTAAGCCAAAAAACCGGTATGTTCACGTACGACCCAGGCTTCACTTCAACCGCAAGTTGCAGTTCCACCATCACCTATATAGATGGCGACCAAGGCGTTCTGCTGTACCGGGGCTACCCAATTGAACAGCTCGCGGAAAAATGTGACTTTCTGGAAGTGTGTTACCTGCTGCTTAAAAGCGAGTTACCTACCGGTAGAGAAATGCAGGGCTTCGTTAAGGAAGTTACGTATCACACCATGGTGCATGACCAACTGACCAACTTCTACAAAGGCTTTAGACGTGATGCTCACCCTATGGCAACCATAGTAGCGGTCGTGGGTGCATTATCCGCTTTCTACCATCATGAACTGGATATCAGATGCCCGATTGACCGTAATTTATCGGCTATTCGATTGATTGCCAAAATGCCGACCATCGTTGCCATGAGTCATCGTTACAGCACCGGCATGCCTTTCATGTACCCACAAAATCGTTTGGGCTACGTTGAAAACTTCATGCACATGATGCATGCCACGCCTTGTGAGGATTATGTTCAAAATCCTGTTCTGGTCAGAGCGATGGACAGAATCATGATTCTTCATGCTGATCATGAACAAAACGCATCGACCTCGACGGTCCGTTTGGCGGGTTCCAGCGGCGCCAATCCCTACGCCTGCATCACTTCCGGTATTGCCTGTTTATGGGGTGCCGCTCACGGCGGGGCGAACGAAGCCGTCTTGAGAATGCTCGAGGAAATCGGTGATAAATCAAAAATTGGCGAATTCATAAAACGCGCCAAGGATAAAAATGATCCTTTCCGGCTAATGGGCTTCGGCCACCGCGTTTATAAAAACCATGACCCGCGCGCCAAACTGATGCGCAATACCTGTCATGAAGTGCTTACCGAACTGGGACTGCACGATGATCCTCTGTTTGAACTCGCACTTGAACTGGAACGCATTGCTCTGGAAGATGATTATTTCATTGAAAAGAAGCTGTATCCTAATGTCGACTTCTATTCCGGCATTGTGATGCGCGCGCTGGGCATACCTACAGTCATGTTCACCGCTATCTTTGCAATGGCCAGATCCGTAGGCTGGATTGCTCACTGGGATGAAATGATTTCCGATAAAGAACAAAAAATCGGCCGCCCGAGACAATTGTATAAAGGACCCGCCAAACGCGATGTGATAGCCATTAGCGGGCGTTAATGGTTTATACTATCGCGCTTAAAAACCATTGCCGGTTCTTTGATGTTATTTTTAACTAAACCAATAAGAATCGGCTGCGATTTAACCACGTAAAATTTACAACTATACTCCGCGCGGAGTATAAAACTCTGACACAAAATCAGATATCGCGTCTGACGATGGAGCTAAAAATAAATGACAAATAACACCATCCCTGCGGTTAGTGAACAGGAAGATATTGATCCAGTAGAAACTCAGGAATGGATTGATGCACTTGATGCGGTTCTGGAACATGAAGGCAAGGATAGAGCCCAATATCTCATTGAGAAATTAGTGGCAAAAGCCCGCCAATCCGGGTCACAAATTCCTTTCAGCGCAAATACCGCCTACATCAATACTATTTCCCTAGACCAGCAAATACAGTTTCCCGGAGACATAACGATCGAGCGGCGGATCCGGTCCTATATACGCTGGAATGCCATGATGATGGTACTGAGAGCCAATAAATATAGTAATGTCGGCGGCCATATCGCCAGTTTCGCATCGGCGGCAACCCTTTATGACATTGGTCACAACCATTTTTGGCGGGGTGCATCAGAGACTAATGACGGGGATCTTGTCTATATCCAGGGGCATTCGGCACCGGGTGATTATGCCCGCGCTTATCTGCTGGGCCGTCTAAACGAAGAACAATTGGATCGTTTCCGGCAGGAAGTTGATGGAAATGGCTTGTCTTCTTATCCGCATCCCTGGTTAATGCCCGAATTCTGGCAATTTCCAACTGTCTCGATGGGCCTGGGACCCATTATGTCGATTTATCAGGCTCGTTTTATGCGCTACCTGCAAGATCGCGGATTTGCCCAAACCGAAGGTCGTAAGGTCTGGAGTTTCCTGGGAGACGGCGAAACTGACGAACCTGAATCGCTAGGCGCTATCGGCATGGCGGGACGGGAAAAACTCGATAATCTCATTTTTGTCGTCAATTGCAATCTGCAACGTCTGGACGGACCGGTACGAGGCAACGGCAAAATTATTCAGGAACTTGAAAGCACGTTTAGAGGCGCCGGCTGGAATGTCATCAAAGTCATATGGGGCCGCCATTGGGATTCGCTCTTCGCGAGAGACAAGGACGGCTTACTGGTCAAACGCATGATGGAATGCGTTGACGGTGACTACCAGACTTTTAAAGCTAAAGACGGCGCATACGTCCGCGAATATTTTTTCAATACACCTGAACTGAAAGCGATGGTCGCAGATTTATCCGATCTGGATATTTGGCAGCTCAATCGGGGCGGACATGATCCGATGAAAATATATGCCGCATTTAATGCCGCTATAAATTATAAAGGTCAACCTACCGTCATTTTAGCCAAGACCATCAAAGGCTATTCAATGGGTGAATCGGGCGAAGCGCAAAACACCTCGCATCAACAAAAGAAAATGAGCGGCGATTCGTTAAAACGTTTCAGAGAACGTTACGAACTCCCCATTGATGAAGAAGATCTTGAAAAATTGCCTTATCTGAAATTTGCCGAAGACTCCAAAGAAATGGCGTATATGCGTAAACGCCGCGAAGAACTTGGAGGCTTTCTGCCCAACAGAAGAGCAAAGTCCACACCGCTTGAAATTCCAGTTCTGGATACCTTTAAATCCTTGCTGGAAAGCACCGGCGAAGGGCGAGAAATTTCCACGACCATGGCTTTTGTGCGCATGCTAAACATCCTGGTCAAGGACAAAAACATCGGCAACCGCATTGTTCCGATCGTGCCCGACGAATCGCGCACCTTTGGTATGGAAGGCATGTTCAGACAACTGGGCATCTGGTCTCAGGTCGGTCAACTTTATACCCCGCAGGATGCCGATCAGTTGATGTTTTACAAAGAATCCAAACACGGACAGGTTTTACAGGAAGGCATCAATGAAGCGGGCGGAATCTGTGACTGGATTGCAGCCGGTACATCTTATTCGACACACAATGTTCCATTAATTCCGTTTTTCATTTTTTATTCAATGTTCGGATTCCAGCGGATAGGCGATTTGATCTGGGCAGCAGCCGATCAACGCACGCGCGGTTTCCTGCTGGGCGGCACCGCTGGCAGAACAACCTTAAACGGAGAAGGTTTACAGCATGAAGACGGACACAGTCATATTTTTGCCAGCTCCGTTCCGAACTGCGTTTCCTATGACCCCACTTACGCCTACGAAGTCGTCGTCATTATTCAGGACGGTATGCGCAGGATGTACGCCGAACAGGAAGATATCTTTTATTACCTGACGGTCATGAACGAAAACTATGAACATCCGGCGATGCCGCAAGGTATCGAACAGGATATTCTTAAAGGTATGTATTTGTTCAAACCAGGCGGCAAGAGCAAAGCACCCCGCGTTCAATTACTGGGTTCGGGAACCATATTCAGAGAAGTGGTTGCAGCTGCGGAATTGCTTAAAGCGGACTGGAAAGTTGAAGCGGATTTATGGAGTTGTCCAAGTTTTACTGAATTAGCAAGAGATGGTCAATCATGTGATCGCTGGAATCGCCTGCATCCTACTGAAACCCCTCTCAAACCCCACGTCAAACAGTGCCTGGAAAATGCCAAAGGTCCTATTGTTGCAGCAACTGATTATATTCGTCTTTTTGCCGATCAAATTCGTCCATATATTTCAGCTCCTTACACAGTCTTGGGTACGGATGGCTTTGGAAGATCCGACAGCCGCGAAGCGTTGCGCCGTTTCTTTGAAGTCAACCGGTATCATATTGTGGTAACTGCATTAAAAAGCCTTGCTGATGCCGGAGAAATTGAATTGACCACAGTTAAAAACGCTATAACCCAGTACGGCATCAACCCAGACAGCCCTGCACCCTGGCGCTTATAACAAGGAACCGGCAAATGAGTGATTTAATTGAAATTAAAGTACCCGATTTAGGCGGCGCGACCGAGGTCGAAGTTGTTGAAGTTCTGATTAAGCCGGGCGATAGTATCGCCCCTGAGCAGACGCTGGCGGTGATGGAAAGCGATAAGGCGACGATGGATTTGCCCTCTACTCAGGCAGGAACCATTGTAGAAGTCAAAGTCAAAGTTGGCGATAAAATATCACAAGGCCACATCATTGCTTTATTCAAACCCGGCGAGAGTCTGAAAACCGAGACCGTTATTCCGGCCCAGACTCCAAAAGCCGAAGCCCCGGTAGCATCGGTTGCGGAAGCACCGATCCCGGAAGCAGCAGTTGAACCGGCAAAACCAGCTCCGGCGCCTCCGGTTGCAAGCCTTCAACCGGTTTCGATCGATACCACCGGCCAGGCAAAACCCCATGCAACTCCAGCAGTGCGATTATTTGCAAGGGAGCTGGGTATTGATCTATACAAAATCGCCAAGGGCACAGGACGAAAAGGCCGTATCCTCAAGGAAGATATCAAATCGTATGTAAAACAAACCTTGAATACCGCCCCTCAAGGCGGAACAGTGGGCATACCCGCGATTCCAGCGGTCGATTTTACTCAGTTCGGTGAAATTGAAACATTGCCTTTGAGCAAGATCAAACGCCTGACCGGACAAAATCTGACTCGAGTCTGGCTAAACCTGCCGATGGTGACCCATCATGATGAAGCGGATATCACGGATCTGGAAGACTTTCGTAAATCAATCAATAGCGAAAACAAGGAAAACAAGTTAACAGGCCTGATTTTCATCACCAAAGCGCTAGCCACGGTCATGAAGCAATTTCCCCAGTTTAACGCGTCATTATCAGCAGATGCCGGTAGCCTGATTTTCAAAAAATACTGTCATATCGGAATTGCTGTCGATACTCCAAACGGCCTTGTGGTTCCTGTTTTACGTGATGTGGACAAGAAATCCATTTTCGAATTGTCGTCCGAACTGGCCGAACTCAGCGAAAAAGCTCGTGCAGGCAAACTAAAACCTACAGACATGCAAGGCGGCTGCATGACTATTTCCAGCCTGGGCGGCATCGGTGGTACGGCTTTCACACCCATAGTCAATGCGCCTGAAGTGGCCATTCTCGGCATCACGCGGGCTAAAATGCAACCGGTATGGGATGGCAAACAGTTTGTGCCGCGATTGATACTGCCGCTGGATCTAAGCTACGACCACCGCGTCATTGATGGCGCAGAAGCCGCCCGGTTTATGGTCACGCTAAGTAAACTATTGAGTGACATCAGGCGTTTCATGCTCTGAGTGATCATCTGAATAATTTTGATTGACGCAACCCCCTCGTTTTACACGCGGCTGCCTGATTGCAATCGCATTGAACCAAAATAGGAACACCTCATGACCGATAAAGCAGCATCCCCTAATGAACAAACAGAAGTGCTTGTGTTGGGCGGCGGCCCTGGCGGATATACGGCAGCCTTCAGGGCGGCCGATCTGGGTAAACAAGTTATCCTCGTTGAACGGTATCCGGTTCTGGGCGGCGTCTGCCTCAATGTCGGCTGTATTCCTTCCAAGGCCTTGCTGCATATGGCGCAGATTATTCATGAGGCACAGGAGTTTGCTCATCACGGCGTCGAGTTTGGCCACCCGCAACTGGATTTGGACAAAATCAGAAGCTGGAAAGAAAGTGTCACCAAGGGCCTCAACACAGGATTGGACAGCCTGATCAAACAACGCAAGATTACGCTAATACAAGGTTCGGGCCATTTTATCTCCGCCAATGAAGTCCAGGTGGAATCGGCTGAAGGAACCCGCGTAATTCGCTTTGATAACGCCATCATCGCAGCCGGCTCTCAACCTACGAAAATACCTGTATTCCCTAATGATGACCCTCGTCTTTGGGATTCGACTGATGCATTGAATCTGCAGACTATTCCCGAAAAATTATTGATCGTTGGCGGCGGTATTATTGGCCTCGAAATGGCAACGGTTTACCATGCCCTGGGCTCAAAAATCAGCATTGTTGAACTGATGGATCAAATCATTCCGGGCTGTGATAAAGACTTGACCCGGCCTCTACAAAACCGTATCAAAAAACAATACGACAATATTTGGCTGGAAACACGCGTCACAGCAATTGAATCTCAGGAAGAAGGCCTGAAAGTCTCTTTCGAAGGTAGCAAAGCACCAGAAACAGAAGTTTTCAACGCGGTGCTGGTGGCAGTAGGTAGAAGGCCTAACGGCAAAAAAATCGGTGCTGAAAACGCGGGTATAGAAGTCAATGAACAAGGCTTCATTCCGGTCGATAAACAGCAACGCACGAATCTTCCCCATATTTTCGCGATCGGCGATATCGTCGGCAATCCCATGCTCGCTCATAAAGCAGTCTACGAAGGCAAAATCGCTGCCGAAGTTATTGCCGGACACAAAGCGGCGTTCGATGCCATGACCATTCCTTCTGTAGCTTATACGGATCCTGAAGTTGCGTGGATGGGGCTGTCCGAAAACCAAGCCAAAGAACAAGGCATAGAATATGATAAAGGCGTATTCCCTTGGGCTGCCAGCGGACGCTCATTGAGTATGGGCCGCAGTGAAGGCATGACCAAAGTGCTTTGCGAAAAAGGAACCGGGCGTATCATTGGCGCGGGCATTGTCGGTCCGCATGCAGGCGATCTGATCGCCGAAGCCGTCCTGGCTTTGGAAATGGGTGCCGATGCTGAAGATATCGCTTTATCCATTCACCCTCACCCCACGCTTTCCGAGACTTTAGCGTTTGCAACCGAAGTAGTCACAGGCACCATTACCGACCTTTACCTCGGTAAGAAGCGTTGATCGGCCTCTGATATGAAATTAAGTTTTCTCGCTTCCCATGGAGGCAGTTCAGCCAGGCAAATAGTAACAGCGATCCGTCAAGGCGAATTAGCCGGGTATGAAATCGGCATCCTTATTACCAATAATAAAGATGCCCCCATTTACCCATGGTGCATCGATAATCAGATTACAGTTCACCATATCAGCGCCAAAACCCATCCGGATAATGAAGATCAGGCAATCAGGGACTGTTTAGTTGAATCCCGCACTGACCTGGTCGTGTTATCCGGTTACATGAAAAAAATCGGCCCGCTGACCTTGTCGACGTTTGCTGACAAAATCCTGAACATACACCCTTCCCTGCTACCAAAACACGGTGGGCAAGGTAAATACGGAGACTATGTTCACGCTTCGGTTTTACAGTCCGGAGATGGGGTTTCAGGCGCGTCTGTTCACTGGGTGAACGGCGCCTACGATGAAGGCCCCGTATTATTACAGGAAGAAGTGCCCGTTTTTCCTGGTGATACGATTGAGACGCTGGGTCAGCGAGTTCGGGCCATCGAAGCTGAACTCTACATCAAAGTATTGAAAGACATTGCCCCCCGCTAACCTTTACTTCATCCAGCCCAACCTTGCCAGCTTGTATCTGCTTGAGTCAAGTCAACGTCTTATCACTTGTCAAATGACTGTACTTGTAATGGCTAGGGATTCGATTTTTGCTTAACTTTTTACCCACCATCTCCTTCAGCCCGGAATGATCGATAGGTAAAGACGCAACAATTTGTGTCTTTACCGGTCCAGGTATTTAATTTTTTGTCTTTGCGCCTAGCGTAATCCCTTCTGCCGCCTATGCTCAGGCGCAAAAAACAAATCAAAATAAAATCAAGTTTACAAATGACTAGATGCTCATTTTAAACTCTGATAAATTGCAACCAATTTATTAAAAAAGTGTGAAGGAGGATGCAAAAAGAGTAGTTAACATATTTGCTTAGTAAACCATAAGAAAAACAATTACTAACATTTTAGGGGAACAAATAATGGCACTTTCAAAAAAATTAGGCGCAGAATTTATCGGCACATTCTGGTTGGTATTAGGGGGTTGCGGCAGCGCAGTCCTTGCAGCTGCTTTTCCTGAAGTGGGCATCGGACTTATGGGTGTTTCATTCGCTTTCGGCTTGACCGTCTTGACGATGGCTTATGGTATCGGCCATATTTCAGGTTGTCACCTTAATCCGGCCGTTTCAATTGGACTTTGGATGGGAGGCCGGTTCGGCGCTAAAGAACTGGGGCCTTATATCGCAGCTCAGGTTTTAGGCGGCATAACAGGCGCAGCGATTCTCTATCTGATTGCAACAGGTAAAGCAGGATTTGATCTGAGCGGCGGTTTTGCGTCGAACGGTTACGGTGAGCACTCACCCGGCGGATACAGTCTTGTTGCAGCATTAGTCACTGAAGTCGTCATGACCTTCATGTTTTTGATGATCATTTTAGGTAGTACTGACAGCAGAGCTCCCCAAGGTTTTGCCCCCATTGCAATTGGCTTAGGGCTTACATTGATTCACTTGATCAGTATTCCTGTCACCAACACATCAGTTAATCCGGCAAGAAGCACTGCTGTCGCAATTTTTGCAGGTGACTGGGCTCTGTCTCAATTATGGCTGTTCTGGGTCGCGCCTATCTTAGGTGCTTTGCTTGCTGGCGTCGTTTATCGCTGGTTAGGGAACACAGATCAAGCGTAATAAGCAAGACAAATCTCTCCACAGAACGCAGCGATCTTACAAATACTGTGTCTCTGTGGAGTCTTATCCTGCTTATTTTATTAATCCTAATCCGCAATTTCAGTCCACTGACATCCGTCTTTTACGATGGGGGCAGTATGGTGATTGCCGATACCCTCGGCAATTAACGCAACTACCCGGTCATCTTTGGTATAACCGACATGTGCTTCAAGAGGATTGGCAACTTTTCCAAATCCAAAAGCATCGATCACTTTGGCAACATTGATATTTACGTTAGTTACATTAACGCACAGCCTGGAATCAAGATATTTATCTACAAATCCGTATGGTATTGCATAACTCAGTAAATCATTCGGGTCACTGAAAGCAATAATGGAGGTTTCTTTGACTGCCTTCAATTCGTATTTATCACCTTCCGGCTCACAGTAAGCTTCGTTCTGCCCTGTTACTTTTGGCAATTCCCGCCCCAACTGTAGCATCGGCAGTTGGTTCGACAACATAAAGATTTGAAATCGACGATCATGTAAAAAGTTCCTTACCCTGTCAATCGCCTTGATTTTGTAGACGCCATTGGAGTGTATTTCAGGCTCATCCAGCATGGAAACCAATCGCTGCAAGCCATCGATTGTAATCCGACTGCCTAAACTATGGGATATGAAAACGAAGTTATCATTCAGACTTTTTTCATAACTCCTATCCGATGTGCAGGTATGTTTACCGGATTTTGGTAAATCCTCCCACCCACCCAAGCCCATCCAACAAAATGCCTGTGAGAAGGCCATCAGGATATATTTTCTGCTTTCACCTAAATAGATAATAGGATCAGGGCCGGTATCATTGGAAAACTTCTTCATCATGTCATTGACTTCTGCACGACGAAAAGAATATTCACCGGAATTATCAAAATCAAGCAAGGCTTTTTCGCTACGTGTAATTTCCGACCAAGTCAGTTCGTAAAAAAGTAATTCTTTGCTGCCATCCTCATTTTGCAAACGTGTAATTCGCAAATTACCCATATCTTTTTTAGGAGCTAAAGGTGACGATAACTTGATATCCCGATAGGCGCTTTGCTTTGCTGTTACCTTGAGCTCACCACCCAGTTTCTCAAAGAACTCGGTAGCATAGCCCGGCAAGCGATCACCAACACCATGAACCATCAACACTTTCGTTTTACTGGAACTGTTGGCCAATCCTGGCTCGATTCCGTCAAATGCTTTACCTTTAACCTGACAAACCCGCGTATCTTGTTCATTCGACTTCTCGAGCACAGCTTCAGCAATACCTTTACCAAAACTCGTACAACCGGATATAGAAATCATGCCCGCTATGCCGAGGAAAAATAAATAAGCTCTGCTATTTATGTAATGTCTAGTCATAATCATTAGTTCAGTTTTGTTGATGCGCATTTATAAGAGAGGTGGATAACCTGATTGATAGTCTGCGCGAAATTATCTTTTTCTTCACTCAATTCAAGTACTTAAACAGCTATTCATAGCAAGCTAAATCATAATTAATTAACCCTATTATGCCATCTTTAATTGTTTTCATGTATCTGCTCACCCGCTGCAATTTTATTGGGTGTGGAGGATTGATTGAAAAGGCTTCTGCAACAGAGATGTTGGAGAGAGCCACATGGACTTTTTCAAGCATCCTTTGAAATAAATCACCTACACCCTCAATTCAAAGCGGACGAGTAGTTACGTTTTCATAGAATAAAGCCGTCCGGAAATACACCCACGCATAATTTTTTGCTGAATCTTTATTCATTTCTATCTAAAAAGTATCTATTTTATTCAACAAGAACGTTAATTTATAGTAGAGTATTAGCACTTGTTAATATATAGGTGATGTCTTGGATAACTTTACCCCTCTTTCCTCATTTTCCGGCGGGCTTCTTATCGGTCTCGCAGCAACGCTTTTACTTTTATTTAATGGCCGAATAGCGGGCATTAGCGGCATCATGAGTGGCCTGATAAGCCCCAGCAAAGGAGAAATACTCTGGCGTCTCGTTTTTTTGCTGGGCCTTGTTCTGGGCGCCCTGCTTGTTAAAGCCCTCATACCTGAGTCGATAAAAATAAGAGAAGGCTTTCCTTATGGCCTACTGACCATAGGAGGCTTCCTGGTCGGTTTCGGTACACGCATGGCTAATGGCTGCACAAGTGGTCATGCGGTTTGCGGCATTGCGCGTCGTTCAAAACGCTCGATTGCGGCAACGCTCACCTTTATTGTTAGCGGCATGTTAACCGTATATCTTTTGCGTCACATTATAGGTCTTTCAGTATGAACAATAATGCTATTGCTCTTATGTGCGGGATTACTTTCGGAGCAGGTTTGACACTAAGCCAAATGACTGATCCAGCCAAAGTGCTTGGTTTTTTGGATATTGCCGGAAATTGGGATCCTAGCCTTATATTCGTCATGTTGGGTGCATTAACGGTAACGATGATCAGTTTCAGGCGGATTTTAAAAAAGCCGTCGCCTCTTTTGGCTCAGCGGTTTGTGATTGCCAGTAGAACAGCCCTGGATAAACCTCTCATTTTGGGTTCTGCTATTTTCGGCATAGGCTGGGGAATTACAGGTTACTGTCCGGGTCCTTCAGTTGCTGGCTTGGGACTTGGCAACACCGAGGCACTGATTATGGTCTGCGCTATTTATGCAGGCTTTTGGGCTCATGGAAAAATGAAAGTGTAACCGGATTTCAAGGAAAGAGGCGCTGAGCACTCGCTCAACGCCTCGACTTAATTAATGCCTGGATTTGGCGGATACATAGCCAATGAGTGCCAGCACGACACTCAAACCATACCACATAGCCATTGGCCACTGGGATACTGATTGAACAGTGCCCTCATTGGCAAATTCATTACTGGCCATAGAGGAATTTTCTCCAAGCAACATCAGTAGAACCAAACAACTAAAAATAACGTTTTTTCTCATCTGTTTTTGCATAGAATCGCCTCAAATTAATCTCGCATCTTTCCGTCTTATTGAATGAATTCCTTTTTAGGTGCGGAGTAAATTCTATGAAAACAACCCCTAAAAAGCCATAGTACTCGCGTACTAGAATATCAATAACATGAAGTAAATCATATAATTAGTGTGATGCAGATCATATTTACGACAATCAGCCCAATTGAAGGCTATTTATTGAGTCAAACAAGCTCGATCTGCATCAAAAAACAATAACGATAAAGCAGCTTTTAGATTAAATGCGCCCATAAATCATGCTCATCCGCTTCCTCAATTTCAACATCAACCCACTCGCCGACATTGAGGTGTGTTGCACCATCAATAAATACCTGACCATCGATTTCAGGCGCATCAGCTTTACTTCTGGCGACAGCCCCTTCTGCAACGACCTCATCAATCAAGACAGTTTCAACACGACCGACTCTCTGTTGCAACCTGTCAGCACTAATTTCTGCTTGATGCGCCATAAAACGAGCCAATCTTTCTTGTTTGATTTCCTCAGGTATCGAATCCGGCAGGTCATTGGCTACCGCACCTTTAACCGGCGAGTAAGCAAAACAACCGACCCTGTCCATCTGCGCTTCGGTCAAAAATTGCAGCAAGTCTTCAAATTCCTGTTCCGTTTCTCCCGGAAAACCCACGATGAAAGTACTGCGCAAGGTCATATCGGGACATGCACTACGCCAGGCTTTAATGCGTTCCAGATTGTTTTCAGCAGCAGCGGGACGTTTCATCAACTTAAGAATTCGGCTGCTGGCATGTTGAAAAGGGACATCCAGATACGGCAATATTTTACCTTCAGCCATCAAAGGCACTACTTCATCAACATGGGGGTAGGGATAGACGTAATGCATCCTCACCCAAATATCCAATTCGCCCAACGCATTGGCCAAATCGTAAAAACGGGTTCTGTATGCATTGCCGCGCCAGTTTCTCTCCTGATATTTAAGATCCAAACCATAAGCGCTGGTATCCTGAGAGACCACCAACAATTCTTTGACACCGGCATTCGCCAAACGCTCGGCTTCCAGCATGACTTCATCAATCGGACGGCTGACCAAATCACCGCGCATGGACGGAATGATGCAAAAGGTACAGCGATGATTGCAACCTTCGGAAATTTTTAAGTAGGCGTAATGCCTAGGCGTCAATTTGATGCCTTGCGGCGGCACCAGACTGATAAACGGGTCATGCGTCGGCGGCAAATGTTCATGCACTGCAGCTACCACTTCTTCCAGCGCATGAGCACCGGTAATGCTCAACACTTGCGGGTGCCTGGCCCTGATCTCATCGGCTCTCGCCCCCAGACAACCGGTCACAATAACGCGACCGTTTTCAGCCAACGCCTCGCCAATACTGTCCAGCGATTCTTCAACAGCCGCATCAATAAACCCGCAGGTGTTAACCACCACCAAGTCAGCTTCTTTGTAAGAAGGTGATACCTCGTAACCTTCCGACCGGAGTTTGGTCAATATTCTTTCGCTGTCAACCAAAGCTTTAGGACAACCCAGACTGATAAAACCGATATGTGGCGCACTCATTTATACTCTCATCAATTACTGTAAAAAAACGCTTAAAACTTTAATCAGGACAATCCGCCAAAACAATAGCCCGTTTCGGGGCCGGATAGCCTTCGCAGGTAAGATTAAAATCATCCGGATCAAGAAAATCCTTCAAAGAATGAAACTGCATCCATTCGGTAGAACGTTGTTCCTCAATTGAGGTAACACTGACATCAATAACCCGGCAATTAATAAAACCACAACGTTTCATCCACCCCAGCAAGGTTTCGCAACTGGGCAAAAACCAGACATTCCTCATTCTTGCATAGCGGTCTTCCGGGACTAAAACCTGACCTGACCCACCATCAATCACAAGGGTTTCCAAAACCAGTTCACCACCCGGGCGCAGACATTCCTTCAACTCAAGCAAGTGGTCGATAGGCGAACGCCGGTGATACAAAACCCCCATTGAAAAAACCGTATCAAAAGCTTTCATGCCATACGGCACATCTTCAATACCCACAGGCAATCCATAAATAGGGGCATCGCCGTGCAGTTGCTTGAGCAATTGAAACTGCATGATATTAAGCAACAGCGGATCAATACCCACCACCATTTTTGCACCCGCCCCCAGCATGCGCCAGCAGTGATAGCCGCTACCGCAACCGACATCCAGGACCAGCCTGTACTTAAGAGGCTTAATGTGACTTTTTAGACGATTCCACTTCCAATCCGAACGCCATTCAGTATCAATCATCACCCCAAACAGGTCATAAGGACCTTTTCGCCAGGGATGAAACTGTTTTAGGCAATCAATAAAAAACGCAGGGGATAAGGTATCCAGATCGGCTGAAGCCCCTATCTTGACAACACCCGCATCCAGTTCAATCAGCGAAGGTTTTAAACCCGATAACGCATCAATCAAATCACGCCATTTTTTTGAATTGCCATGCCGTTCCGGATCTAACGATTTTTTAAGCTGGTCAGGCAAGCTGTCCGCCCAAGCCTGAGCACCTGCCTCCCGCAGCATGTCATATAAAGGTTGATAGCCGTTCATTTCAGCGCATTCATTGACTCAACATTAAAATCTCGGCACTGATGAATCCGCCATTCAGCAAGTGTTTCTGATGTATAACCCTGAGCTTTTTTAAAGGTGTGGTGCATGTCTATTTGAAGTTACTGCTGTTGCGGATTGTCGAATGTGAGCTTTTGGGACAAAATTAAAATGCCTCCGGGCAGCAGTCCCTGATGTCCTCGCCAGACCAGTAGGTGTGCTTATCGCATCAGTACCCGGAATTTTTGCGAATCATTCAGTCATGGCTGGCGAGCTATTGACGGGCACAATTCGGTATCGGGGACTTGAATTTGATGCGTCAGGGCAAATGAAACTGCGGCCACTATCAGATGCCTGCCAGTCAAAACTGATGGCTAAAAAAAGCCAACCCTTCTCCTAAAACAAGAAGGGTCGGCTACCGAAATTATTTCAAATACGGACCCAATGAAGCCCAGCAATAATCAGCGTTTTCCGACTGGCATTTCTATGTTCCAAGGTTGAGTTAAGATTGGCCGGATGGGTTACCTGCGAGCGCTTCCCGGTTCCGGTCGGCTAAACCATCAATAATTGCCGACAGGGAACCTTTATTTTGTAAATCATTTTGAAATGTCGTGCGGTAGTTGGTAACCAAACTGACACCCTCAATCATGATGTCGTAGACTTTCCACTGACCATTACTCAGTACCATACGATAATTCACACCTATCGGCTGAAGGCCGGGCTGTAATATTTCAGTTCTGACGACCGCTTTCTTATCATCAGCGCCGAGTTTCAGCGGAAGAAAGCGTACCGACCAGTCTTTAAATTCAACAAAAGCACGTGAATAGGTTCTGACCAATAACGTTTGAAATTCCTTTTTGAACCGCGCGCGTTCGTCCTGTGGCGCATCTTTCCATATCTTTCCCAACACCAATGCAGAAATCCGGTTGAAATCGACATGCGGATAAATCACTGACTCAACAAATTGATTAATTTTTGCAAAATCCTTGGTAAAAGCAGGATCCTGCATGTTTTGTTTCAATTGTACCGAAGCCTGTTCAATCGCTTTCTGCGGCGCCAAAAGGTCTGCCGCAAGCGCGTTTGACAATGGCATAACCAACAATAACGAAGCCCATAAGAGCAAGCCATAAATGCCAGAGCGATGATTTTTCATAGTACCCTCAAAAAAATACAAACAACAAAAAATAAATTTAGCACGGCTTCAAGCCCTGCTCACAAAAGCCCGATCTGATTAAGTGAAACTCGTTTCAGAAACTCTTGCAGTCAACCTGAGCATGATTTCAAAAGTGTAAACATTCCCTGTTACAATGCGGACTTAAAATTTAGTCCATTGCCGAACTCACAGACCCAACCGCCAAGATGACGCATAATACCATCAAATTTCCTTCTACACGCATGAGAAGAATGCGTTTTGACGCTTTTTCACGTCGATTAATGAGCGAAAACAAACTCACAACCGATGATCTGATTTATCCCATGTTTGTCACGGAAGACCATAACATCAAACAGGCCATTCCTTCCATGCCCGGAATCGAGCGCTTCTCTCTTGATTTGCTGCTCGAAGAAGCGCGTGAACTCTGCGTACTTGGCATACCTGCCATTGCCCTGTTTCCGGTAACACCTTTAGACAAAAAATCGGATGATGCCGCAGAGGCCTATAATCCTGAGGGTTTGGTGCAGCGCAGCGTCAGAGCGCTGAAAACCAACTTCCCTGAATTGGGCATCATTACCGATGTTGCCCTGGATCCTTTTACTTCGCACGGCCAGGATGGACTGATCAATGAAAACGGCTATGTCATCAATGACGAAACGGTGGCCGTTTTAACTCGGCAAGCACTCTCGCATGCCCAAGCCGGTGCCGATATCGTTGCCCCTTCCGACATGATGGACGGAAGAATCGGCGCTATCCGCGATGTATTAGAGCAAAATGGCTTTATCAATACCCGCATTTTGGCTTACTCGGCAAAATATGCCTCCAGCTTTTACGGCCCGTTCCGGGATGCGGTTGGCTCAGCAGCCAACCTCGGCAAAAGCAACAAAAACAGCTACCAAATGGACCCGGCCAATTCGGATGAGGCGCTACGCGAAATCCAGATGGATCTGGAAGAAGGCGCGGATATGATCATGATCAAACCTGGCATGCCTTATCTGGATATTATCCGAAGAGCCAAAGACCAATTCGGCGCGCCCACTTTCGCCTATCAGGTCAGCGGCGAATACGCGATGCTCAAAGCCGCTTCGCAAAATGGCTGGCTGGAAGAAAGAGCCGTGGTGCTGGAATCGCTTCTGGCTTTTAAACGGGCGGGCTGCGACGGGATATTGACTTATTTTGCCAAAACAGCGGCGCACTGGTTGAAAGATGGCTGAGTAACATGAAACAAGCGCATTACGTTTTGAGTGTGCGAATCAATTCGCACCGGAAACTTTTATCGTCAACATTGATCGGTGTTACTCCGCTAAATTAACTTTCAACCACTTAACCCATTAGGAAACGCTTATGTCCGAAGACGAATTTATTTCCGAAAGACGCCGCAACCAGATTGAGGAAATCCTGCTGGTATTACTGATCATTTTATCCTTAGCAGGTGTCGGGCTAACCGATTACGACCCCAGTGATGGTTATTTTTACTGGCTGTTCATGATGATCGTGTTTGCATTTTCCGCTATGTTTATCGCGTGGTTACAAAGCAAACATGAAGTTGACGACCTTAAATCCATTTTACGCGAACAATCACTCCATTGGGGCGTCTCGATGTTGATCGTAGGCGCCGCCTTCATGGTCCAAAAATCCGGACGTATCGACCCAGCCAGCGCCGGTATCGTTATCTCTTTAATTCTGTCGCTTTCGACCATACTGGACGGCATTAGAATCGGCTGGCGTTTCAGCCTGGTCGGCTTTTATCTGGTCATTTCGGCCGTATTAGCCTCTTATACGCCCCATTCGATCTGGCAGGAAATTTTAGTCGCATTCACTATCATTGGCGGTACCGTGTTATGGGAAATGCAGTCACGAAAAAAGGCTGTCGAATGAAAAACCGTTATGCCGTTTTCGGACATCCCATCAAACACAGTAAATCGCCGCTGATACATCACGCTTTTGCCGAACAAACCGGACAAACTCTGTCCTATGAGGCGCAAGACGTTCCGGCAGAACAGTTTGAAACAGCCGTCAAAGACTTTTTCAATCAGGGAGGTAAAGGCCTTAACTGCACCATTCCTCTCAAAGAACTGGCCTGGCAGTATGCGGATATTCTTTCGCCCAGGGCGCAAGCGGCCAAAGCAGTCAACACCCTCGCGCTTCAGGAAGATGGCATGATCTTCGGTGATAACACCGACGGCATCGGACTGGTCCGCGACCTTACGATTAACCACAATATCCAGCTAGAAGATTCCCGCATTCTGATTTTAGGCGCAGGCGGCGCCTGCCGCGGCATCATCCGACCGTTGCTGGATCATAAACCGCAAACGCTGTCTATCGCCAATCGAACCGCATCCAAAGCTGTCACTTTGGCAGAGGAATTTTCAGGTCTGATAGCCATTAAAGGCTGCAGCTTTGATGAATTGACCGACCGGCAGTTTGATTTGATCATTAATGCGACCGCCGCCAGTTTATCTAATGATTTACCACAGCTTCCCTCCGGCCTGCTGGCTGACAACGGCAGCTGCTACGATTTGGCCTATGCTAACGAACCAACACCCTTTGTTCATTGGGGAAAAATCAATAATGCCATCAAAAGCCTGGATGGCCTGGGTATGCTGGTGGAGCAGGCAGCTGAAGCTTTTTTTATCTGGCGCGGCATCAGGCCCGAAACACAACCGGTCATCGCTATGCTTAGAAACGCTCATGCTGTAACTTGAGCATCTGAACCGGTTCCAAATTTAACTTGCCCTTGATACAAGCGGCCTCACAACACTACGGTAACCACTTACCATGATTAATGATTACGAAGAAGACTATCTGGAAGAAGACGATGACGAGTACATTGAGTACGCGGTACGACCCAACAAAACGCAAATCAAACGTGAAATTGCCGCTCTGTTTGAATTGGGTGAAGAAATGGCCGAATTGTCCAATGCCCAACTCAATCAACTGGATTTGCCCGCCGAGTTGAAAAGCGCGGTAATCCTGGCAGCAGGCATGCCGCCTAAAGGTGCGCGTAAACGCCAGCTCAAATTTATCAGCAGTTTACTGCGCAATGCCGATTCGGATGCCATCATCGAAAAGCTGGCAAGAATGAAGACACAAAGTGCTCATGCGGTCAGAGAGCATCACAAAGTCGAAAAATGGCGCGATCGTCTGATCGCTGAAGGCAACGACGCGTTGACTGAATTACTCGAAGATTGCCCGGAAGCCGATCACCAGCACTTAAGACAACTGATAAGAAGCGCCCAAAAAGAAACAGAATTAGCAAAACCGCCCAAATCATCCAGGCAGCTCTACCATTATTTAAAAGAATTATTCGAAAGGGTGTCAACCGAACAGGAGTCAACACCGGATGACTTGACTTGATAGCAATTAATTCCTGCTACTACCAACTCGATAAGGTGCGCCATAGGATGCTGCCGTGCTACGAGACGCATCGTTCGCGATCGTTGCGGTTCGTAAACTCACCGCAACCTACGACTTTTTAGCTCAAATTTTGCCGTCGCTTCTTTCATTTCCAGGGTTTTGGCCAGACGATACCTGTGAACTTCTTGAAATAGCGTCGGCTCGAATGTCAGGTGTACGTTATTTCAACGCTGACTTTTCATGGTACTGAACAAGCAAGATACTTTTTCACATTGCCAAACTTTAAGTTTTCTACATCCTATTCCGAATAGCCGTAATATGCAGCGCTTTTTAACTGCTGAACCGGAGTGTTGGCCCACGAAAATCAAGGTTTTTTTTGAAAATCCGGCAAAGCATTAGTTTTTTCATCTAAAATCATTTTCAATATTTGAAAACACCGGAAAGGTTTATATGGCAATTTTACGCTGTAACAACTGCAACTATTTACGGGAAGTGCCTAACGAACATGTAGGTAAAACCGTAAAATGTCCGGTATGCGATCATCCTGCTCCAATTCACGATGCGGTGACACTGGTTAAAAAAGTCATCGAAAAATACCAGCTTTTGCTGACTAAATATCAAGAACTGGAACAGCCCAATGCTTCGCCAACAGAAGCCGTCTCTTCAGTCAGTCCGCACATAGTCAGCCGGGATAAACTGCTTGATTTGCATAACACAACGGCGATGACCAACAGCGCTCAGTTCAAACCCATCATCGACTGGTTCAAAAACAGGGAAATTGACGTTGACGTCAATTTACAGGCTTTGGATACTCAGGGTTTTTATGATGAAGTCGCTATAGAACTGGGAGACAATCATGAAGTTTTGCAAACCGTTTTGGAAAAAATCAAGAAAGCTCAGCGCAATGATTATTCATCAGTAATGATTAATATCAGCAATCAAAGCCAGAAAGAAATCAAAATCATCACCGATTTCTGCAGAAATTTGTACGATTATGCTTTTGTAGCCCGATACTTTTATAACAAAAAAGAAAAAAAGATTCATCTCACGCTGCAAACGGCCTCAACCATTGTTAATTTCTTTAATGGCGAATGGCTGGAATGGTATGTCTTCATGAAACTGGTGAAGGTTTTTTATGAAAAAAAAGGGCTTTTTTCTTGCTTGAGAAGTTTTGTGGTCAACTTTTCTAATGAAGATAAACACGAAATCGATATTTTCTTTCTGATCAACCACCGTACCCCGCTGTTTATCGAGTGCAAATCCGGTGAATTCAGGTCAATGATTGAAAAATACAACAAACTCCGTAAAAGACTGAATATCGACAAAGACAAATTTTTGGTGCTGGTTTTAGGGATCAACGACGAGCAAACCAATGGCTTAACCAATATGCACGATGTCACGTTTGTTAACGAAAAGAATTTTATTGATCATATTGCGCAGTTAAATCCCTGATAGACAGCCGACCAGGGCCAGATTTCTGTCAGTCTGAGTGTGAGAAGGGTTAATGACTTGACTGCAAAACCACCTCCAGCATCGGCACTTCCCATTGCTCGACTTTACAACGCGACCGGTAGTCTTCTTCGGAATCGGATTTATACCGCGTAATCATGGCAATGACGGTGGCTGATTGAATATTTTTATAACGCTCCTGCCATTGCTGACTGGCGTTTTGGGAAAGCACGGCGATCGTCATCTGCTCTTTTTGCACGACGATTTTGCCGTTTTGCTGCGCTATAGTTACCGATGAACCGGCACTCAGACTCGCCAGTTTATTATAAATGGGATGGCGTTCCGAAAAGCTTCCGGCATAGCTTAAATCGAAATCTTTCAACCCCAGAAAGGCATAGTCCTTTTTAACGGGCGGCAAGACTTCAGGCTCTTCAATCACCACTTGGCGTTGCACACTAAAATCACCTTTTAAAGAGGGCAGATAAGGATTTCGTAAATCCAGCCTTTGCATTAAACACAGCGTTTCTTTCGCCCGGGTCATGGCGACATATAATAAACGCCGCTGTTCCTCTGAGGCGGGCAATGTCCAGCCACCGTCAAGCACAAACACATGAGAAAATTCCATCCCTTTCACTGAATGAACAGTACTGAGAAAGACGCCCTGCCCCAACCGGCACTCTTTGCGCTGTTCGGCCAGTGACTCACAGAGATATTCCAACAGTTGTTGCTTGCCGGTATCTTCATCGCCGGTTTCCGCCTGCCATTGCAGCAACAGTTGCCTGAGCTGATTTGCCCAGGTATTTGGCTCGCCGGTTTCAACATTTTGCAAAAAATCCAGCCAGTCCCCGGATTTACAGACTTTTCGATCGCTGAGTTTGATTGCCTTGAGCAAGGCCAGGTTTTCCCGGATGCGAAACGGCGGAGGCTGAGCATCTTTAGGCAAGGCCAAACTCAGTGGGATGGCCTGCGCTTCCAGGCATGCTCGGACCGGATTCAACAGCCGCCACTCTGTGGTCAACACCGCACATTGCCGCCATTCAAGACTGTTATCCAGTTGCCGCATACGCAACAACTCGTCGACCAGCACTTGGGCTTGCTGCATGTCATCCCGGCACGTCAGAATCTGCACCCGGCCATGGACTAATGGATCGAGTTTTTCCCAACGCCCTCCGGCAGCCAGGCTTTTTCGTCCCCGGTTAATCCTAATCGGATGCTGCTGTTTCATCCGGTCGCGATTTTGTTCGATCAACTGATTGGCGGCAGCTATGATATGCGCACTGGACCGGTAGTTTTCGACCAGATACTGTGGGTAAGCCTGATAATCCTTTTCAAATTGGCGAATAAAGCCGATGTTGGCCCCCCGAAATTGATAGATATTCTGATCGTCGTCACCTACCGCAAGGAGGGTTAACCGGCTGTCTTCGTCTTGCTTTCGCCCGGCTATAGCGGCAATCAGTTCATACTGGCATTCGTCGATATCCTGATACTCATCGACCAGAATATAGCGATACCCCGCCAATAAACGGTCCCGCATTTCATCGCAGCCCAGATTCAAACAGCCCTGTTGCCCGTTCAGCAAGTCAATCGCCTGACGAATCATGTCCTGAAAAATCAATTCGGCACCGAATTCATGGGTCTTCTCCACGCCGGTCAAGGCATGACCGGATAAACGCAGGCTCAGTCCGTGATAGGTTTGGATGGTAACTAATTTAGCTTCTGGACCGACCAGATCAAACAGCCGCTGTCTTAATTCAGTTGCGGCATTACGGTTAAAACACAGCACCAGAATACTGCGTGCAGGCACTTGTTTAACCCTTAACAAATACGCACAGCGATGAATCACCACGCGCGTCTTGCCGGAACCCGGACCAGCCAGAATCAATAAATTTTGCTCCTCGGAACTGGCCACCATCGCCTGTTGTTCCGGATTTTGAAGATCACTGACAATACGCTGGAATGATTGCTGGCTGGTTGCCCGATCCAGAATTTCTTTTCGCCCCTGAAAATAGCGTTTTACAAATTCGGTTTTATCCTGAGAAAAATACGCGACGACAAAAGCCAATGCCTGGCCAATTTTTTCCAGCCCTTGCCGCGCGTATTCATTCATGACATGAACTTGAAAAATACGCTCGCTGTAATGTTGCGACAAAGGCTCATAGTCACCTTTGCTGTATCGCCGCCGTTGCGCTTCGGGCAGCACCCGGATTGTCATCGCCTGCCGGAATACGGCCAGCCCCTTTTGCAGCGTGATGATTCTTTGTTCATGCAGAAAATTAAGTCCGCGTTCCACTGCCGCCAAAGGGTCTGTTAACTCAGAACGCATGTGGATATCCTGATTCAGCGCCGCCAGTAAATCTTCCACCGAGAATTCCACTAACAAATCGGCTCCGGGCTTGGTTTCGTCCGGTATTTTTTGCAATAGCGCATTCAAAGAGATTTGGGCCACTGCCTGGCGCCGTTCGATAGTGCGCGATAAGGCCCGCCAACCCCGGTTGAGCTTGATCCGGTATTGATCCTGTGAAACATGACGGATAAACAGGCTGCCTCTGCTGCCGGCCAGACCTTGTCCGTCCTTGCTCATGGACACCAGCAACAATCTTAACACTTCCGGATTACAGTCTTTAAAGCCCTGGTCCAGCAAGTGTTGATTGACATGGCGTAATGACAGATTTTGCCATTCTTCGGGACCGGCATCGGGTGCTTGCTCCTGCAACAGATTGACCAACGCATTTTCCAGAGAGCAGATTTGTTCCAGCAGCGAACTCGACGCATTGGCGATTTTGTAACGAACAAACGCGGTCAACAGCAGATTTTTTTGAATGATGCCCGCAGAGGACATATCGTATAAAGTCCGGATAACCCGCTGACTGGCTGTTTCGTTGATTTTGTTTTGCCCGGGTTCGTTGTTTTCTTCGGAAAACTCGCTTAACAACGCCAACTCATCGGCACTGAAGCCGTCATCACTGTCGGCATTAAATAACGCATCCAGTATAGCCAGCCAGCGCTTTTGCTGACGCTCGGACAAACCCAACGTGGCGATTTTCTGCTGCGCTTCGGCAAGATTTTTAACCAAGGGCCGGCCTTGAAAAACCTGGGTTTTATTTTCGTTACGTTCAACAAAACCGGTCCGCTCCAGCCACGAGATTGCAGTCATCACTTTGGTTGGAGCATCCGGATCTTCAGCTTCAAACGTAGTATCGACTGCTTCATTCTGCAGTATTTCCCCGGCAGTAATGACGACATTGCCGGATTTATCCTTGCGGACCCCGCGCAAACCCTTGAGTATCTGCGCAATGTCGCGCTGATTGAGCTGCGAAGACGCCGACAGTTTAAACTGGCTGTCGATGTCATTTTCATCAAAGAGTAAAATACATTCGGCTTCGTTCTGATCACGCCCCGCCCTGCCCGCCTCTTGTAAATAATTTTCCAGCGAACCGGGAATATCCGCATGAATCACCAGCCGGACATCTTCCTTATCGATACCCATGCCAAACGCATTGGTCGCCGTGATGACACGGGTTCTGCCGCTGATAAAGTTTTCCTGGATATGCTTTTTTTCAGCGGCATTTTTCCCGGCATGAAACGCCTCAACCTGCCAATCCTGATGCTGTAAAAATTCGGCAATGGCTTCAGTTTGTTTGCGTTTAGCGCAATAAATAATGGCACTGCCACCATTATTTTCGGCCAATCGCTCATGAAGTAAGCGGTTGATGCGTGGATATTTATCGACACTGTTGACTGTTTGCACTTCAAACTGCAAATTGTTTCGCTCGACCCCACCCTCAAATAGTTGTAGATCCTGGGCTAGATTAGCCTTGAAATAATCAATGATCTCATTTTTGACATCCTGCTTGGCCGTTGCAGTAAAACATTGCACGGGCGGTAATAAAGCGTGCTGTTTTTCGGCAAATTCCTTGATAAAACGTGCGGCGTATAAATAATCAGGCCTAAAATCATGTCCCCACTTTGACAAACAATGCGCTTCATCAAAAACCCAGCAACCGATTTCCCGGTGCTCGATCGCATTTTGAAAACCCGTATTCCGCAGCTGTTCCGGCGATACATAGAGCAACGCAATATCACCCATTTGTATGGCTTTTATGACTTCGCCGCGTTCCGGTGCAGTCAGCATGCCGTATAAAGCAGCAACGTTGGGTGCCCCGGTTTTGTTGCGCAGATTATCGACCTGATCTTTCATCAAGGCCTGTAACGGCGAGATCACAATGGTCAGTACGCCGCGTCGCTGATAACGCACCAGTGCCGGTAATTGAAAGCACAAGGATTTTCCGCCACCGGTAGGCAACACGGCAAACAAGGGCATATCCGCCATTCCTGCCTGGACAATACTTTGTTGAAGACTGCCCCCTTCAGCATTTTCCGGCTGTGGCCTGAAAGCAGAAAATCCGAAATAGCGCTGTAATTGAGAGACAGGATGATGCGTCTCCTGACAATAAATACAGTCCGTCGATTGACAGGGAATATCGCGTAATTGCCGTAATGCCGGCGCAACTGCCTGAAACTGTTGACGAACCCAGGGCGGCAATACCGAATTACCGCCCGAAACCCGTAACCAGGCCAGACAATAGGCTAACGCGGGACGTAATTCAGGATTCGGCAAATAGGATAAAATCACTTTATTGAAAGCGGTTTTGCAGACCTTCCCCAGTGTCTCTTTCTTGAATAAATCAAACGCAGAACCGGCAGTCAAAGGCTGCGCATCCATGACCTGAAAAGCCATCTGCAAACCGGAAAAACGGGGTTGACCGGAAAATGCATAATGATAAAAAGATAATAATTGCCCATCGGCCTGCTGGGCCTGAAAAGCTTCCCATTGATCTTGAAACAGCGACAACGCGATCTTCGCATCCGCAACAGGATCACTCAAACTGTCCCGCAATAATTTGTAATTTTTGACCAGGCGATGATAAGGATTTTCAGGAAAAGCCAGCGGCGACAAAAATAAAGTATCGATAACCGGTTTATTTAGAAAGCCAAGCTGCTGATCGACAGCCAGACACAAAGGCAGATCATGCAAAATAAGATTATGACCCAATACAAATCGCGCATCAGTAATAAACTGATCCAGTTCGCCAAGGACATGATGAATCTTAAACGGGACTTGCCGGTTAAAAACCCGGTCCTGAAAAACCGCACCAACAGCAAAAATCTCTCCGTTGTAATTGGCTTCCAAATCCAAGCTGCACAGGGTGTTAGAAAAGCTTTGCCAATCCATTGTTATTAATTCACTGTAATTTTAGTCATCATGCTGTACATAGGAACATACGATAGTTGCAATGCCGGCATCCTGCTCTGGAATGATGAAATTATGTTCATGACCGTTTATCAGAAAACAGGTAGCGGGATTCCCAACTGAACCAAGTCGAGAAACTTTAAAGGACACTACTGCACTACTGTAAATCCGATGAAATTTAAAAACTCATGCGTGACAATTAGGATATTACTGATAAGGTGTGAGACACTTTAGCAACAAAACAACAATTTGTGCCTATTTGATCACAAATTGATCTAAAACCCTGTTCTGTACAGCTGACGTTTAGGAAACATCTGATATCCTTTACCAAAAGATGACAAAAAAGGTGAATACCATGAAAATTATAATAAATAGCAGTAACCCCGACATATTAAATACTTTGGCCCAAGACTTTAATGGCAACAGCATCTACGGAGTAGAGTTTATTCTGGAAGATTTGTATGAAAGCAACAAAAAAGAATTATTCAAAAAAGAATCTGACAATTTCGACTGGTTCGGATTGTCTGACTTGTGCATCTAAAACTTTAAAATCCAATACCTAATAGTGATTATTTCTTCATTCTAAGTGCCTGACCTCCTCATCAGGCACTTATATAAAAACATGCAAACTGTTTCCATCGCATTAATTCCTTAAGCCGTTTTGCTCATGCAGGTTTGACCCGCAGAGTGAAACTTTTCAGCTGCCTGTTCAATATCGGTTAAACCATACTGGTCTTTTATCACGTTAAGTCCACCCTCAGCCAGCTTGATAAAATCGGACTCATGCCCTGAGTCCAAATATCTGTACAAATTGTCAATATTTTCTTCTTCGATATTCACCCCATTGATGCGTGCATAAGCGAGTATAGCCAGACGGAAAGTTCTGTTATCCGGGCTGATGAAGATTTTTGCTGTGTTCCCCGCGGTATTAATGCCGGGCTGGTCTGGAAAATCCAGCGGATTACGAAATATATTTGGCAAATCCGATAGCACTTGGTCCGGCGAGCTATGCAGCTCATTTAGCAACTGAATTAATGTGCGCTTTACGTCGCTTTTCACCTGTCCGGTTTTCAATAAATTAAAAGCTTCTTTCATTTGCTCTTCAGTTAAAGGCAAAGTGCTGTTTGCCCCTTCTTTCAGCTTAACTTTGAAGTTATCGTAAGATAAATCCATCGATTCACTATTCCCCGCTTTTAAAAAGCAAGAGGTCTGAATATCAAACGCGTCAGCTTCCAAAACATCGCCCGAGTTTAATTTTTTACTGAGTGAAGCCAGTATTATTTGTTCCGAGAGATTGATCTTGCTTGATAGCGTATCGTTGGATTTTGTGCTCATACTGGAGCACGAACTCAAAACGAAAGTTAATGCCAACATCAAAATAGACAGCCATTCATATTTACTTTTCATATCCAATACCTCTGAAAAATAAGTTTTGACACCGCTTGGTTCTACTCCTAAGCAACGTTACCAGACCACCGGCTGTTAAAATCCAAACCGCACTAATGAAAGAGCTCAGCAGAGACTGTTAAAGGTAAAAACAGGGAATCCAAAGCAAAGCTTAGTGGCAGATCAACCAAGGGATAACGCGGCGGTATCACTTTAAATCGGCTTAGCGCGACATCATTTCGGGCTATAGCCGCCCAATCAAGCCGTGTTCCACTGCAGATAAACACCCGCTCATAAAGTGGAATATCTGTTTCTAATGTTTTAAATGTCGCGCATCCGGTCAACATTGCAAAGCCAATTCCACTGTGTAACAGGCGCTTTAACATATCCTTTACCCTTTGAAGTTCGAAATAGCGGCATGGGGCCGGGTTATTATTTTTCGTAATAAAGCGGCTACTTAATTGACAATATCAGTCCCTTCCCCAGATCAAGTTCCAGCGAACAGCGCTCTTTTCCACAAGCACCATCACTGTAACTGAATTGCCGCTTTGACTGACTAATTTCTTGGTCAAAAATTACCACTATGTTTCTATAGCGGCCGCCCAATCCATTCGCATTAAAATAACGATCAAAGTTATCCGCCAGTGCCTTTGCGGCCTTGTCATAAACAACGCTGATTTGGGCCCGTCCCTTAGCTTCCAGATTTTTGGAAACGTCTTGCTTCAGTTGGTCAATAAGCGCTTTACCATCGGGTCCAAATAAAAACTGACGCCCACTTTCCCGTACTGTTGAAAATTCAAAAGCGACCGGAGTGGATAAGTACAGTTTCGGAACATGAATATGAATGCTATCGTTTTCAATAGTATGCTTCAGCTCAGCCAACTTGACGAAATACCTGTAATTCGCAACGAGTGAGAGTTTGACATGCGTATCTCCTACAGGTAGTCCAAACACATGCCTGTATTTTTCAATCGTGAAATCTTCATTACCAGCCAGTCTTGCGACAACATACTCATCCGCCCCTTCCAGGGAAATAAACCGGCTGAAGCTTTTACTCACTTCCTGCGTATCCACCAAAGCTATGCGGTCGCCAAAAAACCACCAGACCATTACAATCAGGGCGAACAAACCGATGATGCGGCTGACGAATACATTAATACCTTTAATCATATTTTCAGTAAAAAATTAATAGCTCATCCCGGCTGATCGAAAAAAACGTCTGGTATCCAAAAGGTGGGGATGTCTTTGGCGAGGATGTGCGGCATGGAAGCTGCCGCTAAGCCCCCCTTAGCCGGGTTCACGACGGTCTTCGACTGGCATATCACGCACTGTTAACAAAGTCGTACGAATTTTCAGTATGAAAGGCGTAAAACAGATACTCATTGTACCTTGCCGGAGTTCAGGACACCCGATTGGAAGTGAAGACAGCCCGGCAAAATCCGAACATCCAGCTTGACCGACTGAATCGACCTGCCCTTGTCCTGCGCCTTATCGAGTTTATCGACCAGCAGATTCAGCAATGCCTTGATTTCTGGCCGATACAGCCACTGCGGCGCAGTCATTGTCACATTTTTTCCTCGGCTTCAAATTCAAGCCTGGTTTGCTGGCGAACCTGTTGACGGCGATGTTCCCACAATTCACGCAGCTTATCGGGATTGAGGTCGCGCTCATCAGATTCAGAAATGAAATCGACCTCACCGTTTCCCTCGGCCTCGGTACGTGTAAAACTCCATTCCTTGGTAAATTCGGTTTTGATCGCTCCTGCGTGTTTGGTCGGCATTGCGCAAATCAATTGCATGCCGAGACTGTCCCTAATAAAGCGGATCACGTCATGAGCACGCCGCTCGTCCATTTTTGCAAAGGATTCGTCATTCACCAGCAATTTCAGATTCATGCCTTTATCGAAATGTTTCAGGCGATTGGTCACCACCGCAGCCCGGACGATATAGGCCGGGGTTTCAAGCTGCCCGCCGGAACCGGTGCCCCACTCTGAAAGCGCGACACGCGAACCGCTGTCTGAATCCTTCCATATTTCATAGCGGCGGTAGTTACGGTAATCGGCCACCCGTTGTAATTCCTTCAAAGCACGCTCCTGATCTTCCGAAAGCAGAAAGCCGACCAGCCGATCGCGAATTTTACACTGTTCAGGGCTCAATTCGCTGGTATCAAAAAGATCGCCGGACTCCTGCGATTCAGACATATCGTAGGCTGCACAAAAGAAATCGTAATATTCCTTAAATTCCGGCACCCACACAGACCAATCCAGCTGAAACCGATCGGTGCCGAATTTCAGCCGGTTCAATTCCGCATTTAAAATCTTCAAGGTGCTCACGCCTTGATCGACAGCATTACGGATTTCGTAACAAAATTGCTTGGTGAATACATCCTTGAATGAAGATTCAGCGGTACGCAATTTATCCAGATTTTTGACGAAACCGATTTCCCGCTGGTCGCGCAGCTGCTCTTTAAGCCGCTCGAATAACTGAACCAGCTGACGATAATGCCCGCTAAAGTCGGTACCGCGTAATTCGCTATCGTAGTGTAAATGCAGCAGCTCATAACTGCGGGCATGCTGATTGTACTCGGCAATTTTCTCGTGCACCTTACTGTAGGCGCTGTTGGCTTCTATCAGTTTGGCGGTGTGATCAGCCTGCAACTGGTCATTCGAAATCTGAGAAGATTCGACGATTGCGTCAACCGCTTGCAAAAGCGCAGTCAGAGACTGGCTTTCATTGACCGAACAGATCGATTTTAAGGGTTGCAGACTCATGTCGATCTGTTTTTGTTTATCAGCCAAGCCTTGTTCCAGCGACGCCGACCGCTGTTGCTGCTGTTCTTTGGCTTTCAGGTATTTGCCTACTTCCTGGTTACCGAGGTTCACCTGTCTTTCCAGATCGGCAATCAGTTGGTCCAGCGTGTCTTTCTCAGCTTCCAGCTGGTCGACTTCGGTCAAATCCAGACGCGCCAGATCGGCATGAGCGGCTTGTCTGTCATGAACAGTCTGCTCCAGTCTGGCAGCATCGGCAAAATCCGGTTCTTTCAACTCTCGCAGCGAGTCCAACAGTGCGTTTAGCTGCTTGCCTTCGTCTTTTAATAGCTGCAGTTCCTGTTCGGCGTTGCCGTGCGCCTCCAGCGCATTTTGACGCGCCTGACGCTGGGCTTCCTTGCCGAATACCAGCACATCGGTATCGCCGGTAAACAAAGTGCGCGAACCGGCAGCTTTACCGTCTTTCATGACTCCGCGCGGCGTGACGCGGAGCTGTTCGACGTTATCGACCTTGACAACATTGCCGTATTGTTCGACCAGATAGGCATAAGCCAGCGGATGTTCGGTATGCAATTCGTGGATAATGGCGTCTTTGGGGACGCGCTCCGGTTTGGCGTTGCGTTTACACAACGAACCCTGGATCACCTTGGCGCGCAAATGCTGCTTCCTTACAAATTCTATCGCTCGTGACTCCCAGTCTTCATCAACCACAAAGTTAAAGCGTGCACCGGCAATATAACCTTCAATGGCAGGCTGCCAGGACAAATCCTTGGGTTCGATCAGATCGCACAGCACCTGTGCCCGGGCAGCCGGCAGCTCGGAACGAAAGGCTTTTAGCGCCTGGGTGATTTCCCGCGGATAATCGGCTCCGCCTTCGGCTAGATTGGCCTTGCGCTGAGCCAGATTTTTTTCCCGCTCTTGAGCCTCGTCCAGTTGCTTATGCAACTGCCCAAGCTGACTATGAACGGTGGCGACAAAACTGTTACGGGTTCCGGTTAATGCTTGATACAGTCGCTCAAACCCTTCGTTCAAGCCTTCTAAAGCTCGCACCGTAACCAATACATCGCGCGGGTCCTGTCCGACCAGCAATTGTTGTTCAAGCTCCCGGCAGGGCGTATGTCCTATCGCAGCCATCACGTCTGCCAACAGCTCTGCCGCTAACGATAGCTCGCGCTTGGATGTAGGAAATGCCATACCGGTAATCGCCTGCGCAGCAGATTGTAAATGCCCTGCCTGTTGAAGCGCTTTTTGCAGATTGACAACCGCCGCATTGGCTTCAATCTGAATCGATTCAAGACGTTCTGTAATGCGGCGTTTCTGATCCGCAGCTGCAATGCCGCTCAGCCGGGCAGCAAGCTGGATTTGACTGTCAACATAAGCTTTCCTGTCGCGGTTCAACCCGTCTATTCGCGCATTGGAGTCCTGGATATTTTTTTCCAGTGCGGTCATGGCTGCTTTGGCTTGCTGTATCTGCAACTGATCGCCCTGCAAGGCGCGCTGAGAATGCGCAAGCTGATACTGAACGGCAGTTTCATAAGCCATAATGGCTTTAGTCAGCGTTTTTTCGATGCTTTCAAGCCTGACCACATTCGCCTGCAACCTATCGCCTTCTATGCGCAATTGATGCACCTGCCGCATCAAACCGCTGATCTGGCTAATCCGCTGCGGCAATTGCTGGAGATCGTATTCCAGAATCTGGGTTTTCACCAGATCATCGACGCTACCTATAGGCTTATGGGCGATAGACTGACTCCAGGCTTTGGCGGCCAGTTCCGCTTCCGAAAACGAAACGTTGCGCTGGCCGCGAAAACGGCCATACAACTGACACAGATATTCGCGCTTGGCATCTCGCAGGTTCAGCACCTGTGCATAGCGAGCTTTAAGGTGATTTTCTAGTTTCTCGACCTCGACAACACACATATTGCCGTTATCGTCGTAATTGACCAGATCACTCAAGCGAAGCTCGGCATCATCGATCAGCAATAAAGCCAGACGTTCCTGTACCGCCTGACGGCGATCACCGGATCCATCCACGCGCACTGCAGCGCCAACCAGCGCGGTAAAGGGCTTGCCCACTTCGCCGCTATCAGGCTTAAACACCGCCGCCACATAGCCGTGCGCGCCATCGGGACGAGCAAAAAGATTATCTTCGGCACCGGCGATATAAGACCACAGGGTGCGCTTGCTTTTTCTGCCGCGTGAAGTTTGCGTGGTTTCATCCTGCCCGGGGTTATAGCTGAAGATATTTTGATGGGCAGCAGTCATCACTGTTTGCAGCGCATCCAGCAGCGTCGATTTACCGGAACCGGTTGGACCGGTCAGCAATGTCATATTGCCCATCGCGTATTCGTCGCTGCGCAAGGCGCCCCAGTTAACCAGAATCAGTTTATCCAGTTTCATAGGCTGTGTTCTCCAATTTCCGGCTCACTGACTGCTTCGGCAAAGCCTTCAGCCTCCAATGCCGCCGCCAGCACATCTTCACCGATGATACCGAGAATAACCGGACGAATTGCAATCAGCGCGTCTTCATCCTGCATAGAGAACAACGCGCCGTATTGAATAAGGCGATGCCGCTTCAAATCTTTAAGCAGTCGGTCGCGGTCACCCAGATTATCCGGCAAAGGCCGTTTAATCTGGATGTGCAGGGTGGTCGCCAGTTCCTCGAAACGAATCAGCACTTCACCGTCATCGCTCAAGCGTCCCCCACCTTCCGCCAGTCCTTGCTGATATAAAAACCGCAAGGCCAACGCTGCCGCAACGAAATCGGCAGACAACCTAGCTCTTAACGAAGGAGCTGGATCATTATCATCCTCAGCTAATCCGGGAATCTGCGCGCCAGGCGCATAAAGCCTGAAGAATTCATTTTGCAGATCGTGGATCAGCCGAAAGCCGGCGAGAGCAAAATATTCGGTCAACAGATTTTCAATGCGGCAGGCATCATCGTAGTAACGTTGTTCGACGCCGTCTTCGTCGCGAACGATAATGCCCCAGGCAAAAAGGCGCGAGGTGATTTCCTGAAAACGGTGCAATTTAAGATTTTCAGGTTCCAGCCGGTCAAGCAGAATTTGAGTCAGCGTCATGGTTAAATTCAATATGGTAGTCGCTTCCTGTGTAGTAATCGTTATGAAACCGCTGGCCACGCAATTGTGTGACCTTCAGGGTTTCATCGCGGGATGATCGCACAGCTTCAACCATCTGCATGTTTTGCAATACATCCGATGCAGTCTTTACAGGCAGGTTGGAGAGCCTGATCGAACGTTGCTGCAAGCGTAATTCTCGACGGATGTAATCAACCACGTCCTTATTGGACAGCGTAAAAGCCGCCGCCTCGCTTCGCTGCATGGCCGCCTGCAAGCGCGCATCGCGGCTGACTTTGGGCAAGGCGGTGACGGTCAGTGCCTTGCGCCGTTGCGAGGCGCTGCGCAATTTGAACGCCGCCGGGTCCAGCAAACGGATTTCGCAGGCGGCAATATCGGTACCTATGCGTTCTAAAAACAGGGTTTGCGCTTCGCCTTCAAGCATTGCGGTCTGGGCGATGGCGCGGCTATAAGCTTGACGGCTTTGACCGCCCTGAAGCATTAATGCCTGCTGGACGATACTGGCCGCGCGGCGCATGTAAATATTCATTGCCTTGATCAATTCCGGGTGTTTTGCGGTACAGGCCACTTCAACCCGGTCTTCGATGCGATCCAGCAACCAATCGAAAATCGCGGTATCGGCCCGTTCTTGATTGGCCCAGACGGCAATATCCTGCAACTGGCTTTCGAAGGCATTAAACTTGTCGCTTTGCAGATTGCGCAAGCGGCTCAAACTATCGCGAATCGCCTGACGATGGCGCTCGACGTTATCGGCAGTCAGCTGCTTTTTAAATTCTTTTTCGAAACGGTCCAGAAAAGCGATAAATTCTTCCCAGGGTGTACTGGACGCCTCCGTCATCAAGCGGCGCACCAGTTCCTGAAAATAATCGACGCCCTCCGACAAATCACTGATGATTTTTTCAGCATAATCATAGGCATCGACCAAATCATATGCATCGATATTTTTGCGCGCCGCTTCCAGTGCATTCCGGCAGCTCCGGACATTACGCTGACGGCTACGGGATCGCAGGCGATCCAGCGACCACAAAGCTTCGGCAAACAATTTGCCTGCCCGGGTAAAGCGATAGGCGGTAACCAAACCGGCACGGTCGCCAAAGGTTTCCAGCCAGCCGTCTTTCAGCAGCGCGCGGACCAGCGCGTTGGTCAGTTGCTGATCGTCAGCATTATCCAATCCAGACAGTTCACCCTCGTCAAAAACGGTGTCGGCCACAATATCATTGATCAATACCTGCACGGTAGGCGCCAGCAAATCCTTTAAATTATCGCGGGTAAGATTCTGCGAATAATCGGCACTAGGCCCATGAAGACTTTCATACAAGGTGCGAAGACAAGCCACCACCAGTTCGCGGCGTTTTCCATTCAACGGACGAAAAAAATTCTGTCGTTCAGCTTCAAAAAACACAAGGTATCCAAAAGTTTCTTGTTTTAACGCTCACCAAAATAATTCCCCAAAATGCTGTTTGTCTGGCTAACACGACTGAATGTCCGGGCCGATTATATCAAACATATAAAGCATCGCAGGCTTTAGCAGGTCGCTAACCCCCGAATACATTACATAACGGTATACCGGTAACATTTGACGTGACCACGTCCGGCTTGGAAGTCTAAGACTATGAAATAAATATAAAATATCAACTCTGCGGTGATTATTGCGCCTAAATCGAAGATTAAAACCAAGCGAAGTATGCTTTGGCAAAACAACTATTCAAACCTTAGAAAGCGAAATAGACTTTGTGAAGTTCTTACACCTTTTCATCAACAACCAGGACCTAACCGTCTCAATCCGCATTGAAAGTGAGTTCTGTAAGTAGTTGTCCTAATTTCAACACGTCATGTTCTGTGATAAAAAACACTCCATTATTCAAAGATCAAATTTGCCGATTGATTGAATTATTCGCCAAACAACGGCGAGAAGTTACATTAAGCGCATTTCTTAAAGACAACTGATGCCACGCTCCAAATCAAAATGGACCATTTTGGCGGCACCAGACTATTTCTATAGGTACGAAAGACTTTAAGTGGTTGGGGGCTAGATCATCCTCAGTATCGAACTAATCCTTTTTCAGTGAGGCCTGTCCATGAACGCCGTATTTAACAACGCTAACATACGCCTGCTATTGGTTGACGATGACCGTTTCGACCGCCTCGCATGCAAACAGGCGATCACCCAGCATCAGAACTTCAACTGCCTGTTTATCGAAGCAGAAACCGGTAATCAAGGTCTTGAGCTCGCACGCACTCAACACCCCGATTGTATTTTGCTGGACTACCAGCTTCCGGATATAAACGGTGTAGAGTTTCTCGCCGAACTCGCTGACGGTTTGGGGAAATTGCCAATTCCGGTGGTGATGCTGGCTGACTCAAATAATCCCTCCATCATAGCCGACGCACTCAAGATGGGAGTAAGCGACTATGTAGTCAAAGGCTGGAACTGGGAATCCCTGCAATGGCTATCAGGCACTGTGTTTCATATACTGCGGGAAAAGCAGGCCATTAAAGATAAGGAAGAGGCTTTTATAAGACAGCGTGAAGCCGAGGAAAAATACCGCAAACTAGTGGAACAAATTCCAGCCATTACCTACATTGCTTCTCTGGAAATTCCGGGAAAACTGCTCTATCTCAGCCCACAAATTCAACAGTTGGGTTTTGCCGACGAATACTGGCTTAATGACACTCATGGATTGCTCAAACAGGTTCATCCTGACGATTTATCGGTCACGATAGAAGCTTATGCACACACCTATGAATACCATGCGCCATTACGGTGTGAATACCGATTGATGGGAAGTGATGGCAAGCCTCGCTGGTTTTTGGACGAGGCCAACATCATACGCGGCCAGCAAGGCGAGAGCCTTTTTCTGCAAGGCATATTGGTCGATATCACCAAAAGCAAGGAAACCGAACAAGAGCTTTATTTTTACCGTCAACACCTTGAAGAACTCGTAGCTGAACGTACATTCCAACTGGAAAAGCAATGCGCCAGTCTGAAATCGGCCAAAGACAATCTGAACAGGGCTTTTTCACGGCTCAGACAGACAAACTCGGATTTACGGGCCAGCGAGCAGCGCTTCCGGCTCCTGCTGGAATCGGCTGGAGAAGGTATCCTGGGGCTTGATGCCGCTGGATGCTGCACCTTTGTCAACCGGGCGGCACTGGCAATGCTGGGCTACACCCCAGAACAAATCCGGGGACAAGACATCCGTGTATTACTGAACCACGTCTGCACGCCGGAGTTGAGTACATGCCCGGAACAAAACACCTCCTGCGAAAGTATTGCACATCGCTGTACCGGAAAATTCCACCGTAAGGACGGCCGTATTTTGCCCGTGGAATGTTCATCCTATCCGATAGAAATTGACGGGCGGATCGACGGTACCGTACTGATGTTTTGGGATGTGACCGAATCTCAAGCCCTGATACAGAAACTGTCTTATCAGGCCAGCCACGACCCCCTCACCGGACTTGTCAACCGGATTGAATTTGAAAAACGCATCAGCAGGGTCATGGCGAGCGCTATCAAAGATCAGTCCGAACATGTGTTGTGTTACCTGGATCTTGATAACTTCAAGTTTATCAACGACACTTGCGGTCACGCCGCCGGCGACCAATTACTCAGCGCATTGGGTGCCGAGCTTTCGTCCAAGCTGCGGCAGCGCGACACCCTGGCAAGGCTGGGCGGCGACGAATTTGCCTTGCTGCTGGAACACTCCAGGCTTGAACAGGCCTGGAGTATCGCCAATGATCTCTGTGAAAGTATAAGAAACTTTCAATTTACCTGGGCAGGCAAAGACTATTCGGTTAGCGCGAGCATCGGCATAACCGCATTGACACACGCTGATCTCGATATAACCGCGGTGCTATGTACCGCTGACTCCGCTTGCTACATCGCCAAGAAACAGGGTGGAAACCGGGTACACAGCCTCAAAGCCGGTGATGAGGCTCTTGTGCGGTAACCTTTGAACCTAGAATAACCAGTTTAACGTTCCCAATCGCTTTCATCCTGAGCCCACTCGATGCTCGGAATTTGGGATACTCGCCCAATCGCTTGGTTGTGAAACTCGCTCATGCTTCGACCTATTCAGCACGAACGAATTTGAGGCCTACAAAATACGCTTAACTTAAAGACAGTGGGAATAGGCAGCACATCGCCATAATGTTGGCTGCCGAGTTGATGTCAGCCATGAGACGCTGTGCTTGATTTTAAGGCTTAGAAAGCAGTTGCAAATAAACTAAAACTTACACACTGCAAACATCAGATTAACGTTGAGACAGCCGCTAACCGGATGCCTTGGCGCTGGCGAAAACCGATCAACGGCATGATACCCCGTGACAATAATGTGGTTATCTGAGCTTCATTCAATAGCATTTCCACACAGGGTTGTAATAACTTCTCTCCGTCCTGATCAAAAGCGAATGCCGGAATATCGCTGAAAAAGAAGGCCTCATCGCCGCTTTGTTCCTCGCTGTTTTTGATAATGCCCCGGGTGCATAAGAATGCCGGATGTCCCCAAAGCAATTCTCTTGATTGGGGTATGATTGAGCATTCTTCAAAATCGAAGGTATCAATGGGATTACGTTTGTTGCCATAAGGCAGCCGCAGTAAATAGCGGGGATAAGCAAGCACAACCCGGTCTGCGTTAATTTCGTTGAAAAACTGCTCCCATTGCGGGACCTTGTCGGATCTATTCAAAATAGTGTTTTCTATAAACGAGGCGTGAACGCCTCCCAGTAAACAGCTGTTGCATGTTGCTGCCAATTGACTGAAATAGGTTAACAAGGCTTTATCATCCTCACTGCCTGAAAAATAATAATCCCCGGCTAACAGAAGGGTCTGCTGATCGCCGTCTCCGGCCTGTAACTGTTGCAGTAATTTTTGCTCAAAAACGCAACTGCCTCTTTTCTGCTCGGCTAATAATTCGTCTTGACGGATATCCACCAGAAAATAGGTGCGCCTGTCACCTGAGTCTTCATTTACCAGCGCTTCTGTGGCCATCCATAACGCTTCCAGATTCTGAAAAGACGGGCTGTGCAGCTGCGTTTGCAAAAACCGGCTGATTGTCACATCGATCACGTTGATCAAAGCCTCATGCTCCGGCTTAGTCTCTTGACTGATATAAGGCGACACGATCTGATCAATGAACCCTTGGACTGAATCTGTTTTGTCTGCGGCATTTTCTGATTTCTTACCCAGCAGGCGCTGCAGCAGATCTTCCTGGGTTTCGGAAATTATTGGCGAGTGAGCAGCATGATCGCTTTCAGTTACGACCGGACGAAAAGCGTTTATTTTCGCAGCCGCCTGCGCAGCTGTTTTTGTGTTGCCCAACTCACTTTTTAATTGCAGCAAGTCTGTCAAAATGGGGACTTTGTCAAACCAGGCATCGGGATGAAATGCTTCGCGGGTTTTAAACTGCAGCGTCAAACCGGAATTTATTTCAATCATCGGGTTTATCTGCGTCATCACTTGATCAAAGTTATCGATATTAATTTCTCTGATTTTGCGCTGTTCCCAGGAGATAGCGGACTGACCGGAAAAACCCCCTAAAATATAAATTCGAAAACCGGTATCAACAGGTATTTTATGAGCCGGATTAAGGGTCTTAAAACCCATTTTAAAATCAATTCTGCCGGGCATATTCATTCCTCTTTTGTAATCAGTGGACAGTATCAAAACCTGAAGTTTCCAAGTTATTATAGGGATGTCCAGACTTGTAGCGGATTATTTGCAGCCCAAGCACCTTGGCAGCCTGTTTTTGAAAACGGAAAACTGTGAGCTTCACAAAAAAGGGTATTACTGTGCAAAACTCGTAGAATGCAAACTTTGACGAAAAGGGCCTTGACTGATGATACGTACAGGCAAAATGATGGGTTTTAGGATCTTAAAAACGGAGGGCTATTCCAAATGAATTCAGTTTCTCTCCGGACCCGGTTCAAATGTGCATTAACGTTTCTAATCCTGATGATAATTCCTTTCCCCGTTACCAGTCTAACCGGCTTTATCGTGGTGATATTCAGGCCCGTTTGGTTTAAAAAACTCGTTGATATTATTTATGCGGATAAGAACCGCTGATACCCGAAAATTTCCAGACGGCAAGACTCACTTGGACTCGCCCATTTTTATGGTTGTGCAATCTGAAACGTCTGATCGCGGTAGTTAAGAACCAGGCTCTTGGGAAGGATCTCTTTAATATCGACCTGATCTTTGGTTTGCTGCCCTGCCTTATATTTGACCATGTTGATGATGACAAAACGCTCAGCAGGATCTCTGGCATAAACAAACACATTGATCGCCATTTTTGGGACCGATTGCCGAAAGTCATCCGGCAATTCCGACAAATAGGGTATTTTATTGACTGCTTGAGGCGCGAGTTCCGGTTGTTGATCTTCTACCAAAGCGATATCTGTTATGTCTGCCGGGACCGGCTCACTGTCCTGAGCAAAACCCGGATTATCGGGGACAGATGCCGGTTTACCCGCCTCTACAACCGGATCCTTCATTTTAACCGGGGCTGGTTTAGCTGGAGTGGTTAAAACGGGCTTTATCGGATTCTCCTTAGGTTTGCTGGTTGCTATCCGCTCAGTTGATTGAACAGGCTTAGGGGTTGGCAGACTTTCCCTGATTTTGGGCAGTTCAATCGGCTTAATTTTTGGTTGGTCTTTAGATTCACTATCGGCCAAAACGACAGGGGAAGCTGATGGAGCAGGGTCAACCCTTGACGGCTCGGGTAAATTTTGAACATACCAGATGATGCCTGCAATAGCCGCCACATTACCCAAAATCGCTAAAGCAATCCAGCCAATAACTGAGCTCTTGCGCTCGGGCGGGTGCATCAGAATTCTGTTAGTCACCGATTCAGGCTGCTTGGACTGGCGTTCCTGCTCTGATTTTCGTAAGGCATTAAGAATGTAAGACATGGTATTAATCGGCAATTATTAAACGAGGCGAGTTTGATGAGCTTGCCACGTTGTCGAGATAAAAAAGCGTTCGAGTCCCGGCAATACCGTCCTCAGTTAAATGATGCTGCAACTGAAAAGCCTTGACCCGTTTTATCAAGTCGCTATCAAAAAAACGCGGATCACTTGCCTGTTCATCAATGCCATCATTAGCTGTCAGCTGCTGACGTAACCAAAGCACAGACTCGGACGTTTGACCCGGATAAATCGCCTGGACATCAGGAAACGGCGATTGCCAGATGGTCAGGTAACGGCCGTTCCAGTAACGCAGCACATCAGCAACAGGAAAACTCACTTCCTGGCCAAATTGAAAAAGCGCCTGGCCCTCTTTTATCCCGGTCATCAGCACGTAACGTTTGGACTGATCTGTGGAGTCGAAATCCAGAATGACAGGCCGCCTCATTGACATCAGGTCTTTCCAGGTAGCAGATCCGCTGACACAGATAAAACCCTGCTTCTGCAGCGTAGCACAATCTGCACTGCCGGAAACAGGTGGAGTTTGTCCCCAAACTTTCAAGGCATTTTCAATCCCCGCACTCAATGTCAAACCCCTATTGGCAAGCCAGGCATCAAATTTTTCGGCCGGTTTAGCAGGCTGAATGACTACGGGGGTGATTGGCGGCTTTGTATCTACCCGTGCTTTATTTTTAGCAACAGCCGCTACTGCAGACGGCTTCGGCAGCTCCTTAACCGGTTCGATTGTTGATGCCAGTCTTATCCAACGATCCAGATCTTTGTAATAAAACGTACCGAATGCGACGCAACTTAACAGCAACAGGGTAAACAGCAACATTTTTCGTGAACTCAGCCCGCCGAAGGGTGCCAAGGTCTCACGCGCTGCGGCATTGATGATGCCGGGTGTGATGACGCGTGAATTGTTGGCATAAGCGCCCAGCAAGGCACGGTCGCAAAGGATATTGATAATTCTGGGAATGCCTGATGAGTATTGATAAACTTTTTTGATCGCACCGACTTTAAATAGCTCGGTATCGCCATTGCAGACATAAAGCCGATGCCGGATGTATTCGCGGGTTTCAGCGAGTGATAACGGCAGCAAATGATAACGTGCGGTAATTCGCTGATTGAGCTGGCGTAATTCCTGTTTTCTAAGCAGCACTTTCAGCTCAGGCTGACCCACAAGAATAATTTGTAATAATTTGCTCTTGCTGGTTTCAAGGTTGGTCAACAGACGAATCTGTTCCAATACTTCCATACTCAAATTCTGCGCTTCGTCTATCAGCAATACGGTCCGCCTGCCCTTGGCATGGGCTAACAGCAAATACTGATTTAGCGCATCGACCAAATTTTTGAGTGAGGGTTGCGAAGTGTTGTAGTCAATATCAAGTTCATCGCAAATAGTTGCGAGCAATTCCAGCGCATTCATTTTAGGATTCAATATCAGGGCGATATCAACATGCTTGGGCAAATCCTGCAACAAACAGTGGCATATGGTCGTTTTTCCGGTGCCCACTTCACCGGTCAGTGCAACAAAACCCCCACCCTCGTTAATGCCATATAAAAGATGGGCCAAGCCTTCCTGATGCCGGGCACTCATATACATGAAGTGCGGATCAGGCGCTATCGAAAACGGGTATTCGGAAAAATTAAAGTATTGTTTATACAATTTAGGGGGTTGCCAAATTAGGAAATCACGATGCGTTCTTATTCTAACTCTACTTTAAACAAAAACCGAGTTTCCGCTAACCCGTTGACATTGTAGGAAGAGCACAAAAAACAGATAATTTAAGTTTATTTTGTAGGAGTGGGCCATGCCCGCGCTTGAACTTTAGGTCGCGGGCATGGCCCGCTCCTACTCTGCTTCTTCGCATCCAGGCAATCCCAGCAGGGGTAACGCTATGAACAGAATTCATAAGTTCGATAATGTTTCGAATTTAGCTGAAGCTTGAAAGCAATCAGGATGTAACATGTTGTATGTTACCCGCAAACTAACCAAGGCAAAAAAATGAGCATCAAATCCAGTTTATTAAAAATAGCCATAAAACTGACTCCAAACATAGTGATTGTCTGGGTCTCAAATTTCATTCTCAAGGGAATTGTGGAATTAACAGAGTTTAATTTTGATGTGGACGCACCCAAGCTCTATGTTCAAATTAAGCTTTACGGTGAAGAACAAACGATTGACGTTTGTGTCGAGGATTTTGCCGTATTTAATGATGGAGAATCCTATAGAGTGATCATTCATCATGCGACATCTGACCGTCCCTGGCTGAATAATTTATTATCCCGCATCATTGGAAAAGCCTGGAAAATCCCAGCTATACCCAAATTGACCTCACAACTTGAAATTGTTGCCGAACTGTTCAAAGCCAAACCACCTGCGCTGGAAAGAATCGATTAAGCTTAGCCGTCAATTCAATACGATCCGTTCGCCCTAAGCGCCGTCTTAGGGCCTGCAAGCCATGTCGGCGGTTCAGTCAGGTTCTAAGTTGAAAACCTGACTCAAAGCGCCGATCTCGACAACCGGATTTGTTTTACGCCACCAACGCATTCCATGCCGGAATGACGGCGTTACTATCCTTTCAACAACTCACGCGAACAGTTCATTAAAAAACAAGCTGATTTCTAATTTCTTAAATGCCCATCCCCATAAGCCACCCATTTGTAAGTCGTCAGCTCGTCGGGTCCGACCGGACCCCGCACATGCAGTTTATCGGTGCTGATGCCGACTACCGCCCCCAAACCATAATCGCCGCCACCTGACAATCTTGTTGAGGCGTTAATCATGACGGAGGCTGAATCAACCTGCTCTTCAAATTGCCGGGCCAACTTCAGGCTTTGCGTCACAATGCCGTCGGTATGTCCCGATCCATAGTGATTGATATGGTCAATGGCTTCATCAATATCGTTGACGATCTTGACCGAAAGGATTGGCGCCAGATACTCGGTATGCCAGTCTTCTTCTGTCGCAGGTGAAATAGTGGGCAGTAGCTTTTGCGTCTGTTCACAGCCACGCAGTTCAATTTTGTTCGAAACCATTGCCATATGAAGCAGCGACAACAGATGTTCGGCACAATGTTGATCGACTAACAGCGTTTCCAGCGCGTTACAGACCTGAACACTATGGCATTTGGAATTAATCGCGATGGCGACAGCCTGCTCCGGGTTCGCATCGGCTGTGATATAGAGATGGCAAATCCCATCGTAATGTTTGATAACAGGAATACGCGTGCCTTCGGCAATGCGCTTGATCAGCCCTTTCCCGCCGCGCGGAATCAACACATCAATATAGTCATCCATTTCGAGCAGCTGACCCACCGCCTCGTGACCGGGTGTCCGGATGATCTGTATCGCATGCTCCGGCAGGCCTGCATTAACAGCGCCTGCTATCATTGCATCAGTGAGTACTGTGTTGGTCAGCAGCGCTTCCGATCCGCCGCGCAAGATGACGGCATTACCACTTTTTATACACACGCTGGCCGCATCGGTTGTGACATTTGGGCGCGACTCATAAATAATGCCGATGACGCCTAGCGGCACCGATTTTTTGTAGACCCGCAGCCCTTCAGGATTAGTGTGTCCGGCCAGTATCCGATTGAGCGGGTCCGGCAGTTGCGCTACTTTTTTTAATCGGGACTGCATGTATTGAAAGGTTTTGTCGTCTATAGACAGACGCTTGATCATCGCCTCCGATTGCCCTTCATCTCTGGCTTTGATGATTTCCTGAGCATTAATTTCCAGCACCTGATGTTTAACCGACTCAAGCGCGTCAGCCATTTTAGCCAGGGCAAGATTACGCAATGACTCAGGCGCTGATGATAACTGGCGTGCCGCAACGCGGCTTTGCCTGGCAATGTCTTGAACAGTAGGAGTACTCATGTGTTTACAATTGACCGCATTGTGAGAGGATTAAAACTAAAGCGTTTAAATTCACATTCTATGACATACGTACTTTATCCAAAACCTAAGAAAAACATTTTTTATCAGTCTGTTGCAGCGGTGGTCCTGTTATTGAGACAGCAGAAGAAGTCCTAACGAAATATGCAGACAACTGTAAACGTTCAACGCGTCCCTCTAATGACTGAAATGTGAGCTAACGGTCGCCCTGTTTTATGTATGCTATTGCGATACTTGGGTTAGTTCTGATATTTCAAGTGCGTGTTCCATCTCAATAGCGAGCTACATAACTGTATTTTCTATAGACCTTTCAAATACATGGCTCACACCCAGATTAGCCCTACCCTGTTTACAGTGGCGACATAAGGTGAGCCCTCTAAAATGTATGGTACAATTGCTATCAACACCTGAATTAGTGAATAAGAATATGTTTTTAAAAGACTTTTATAATATACAGGATGGCAATGTCACTATTGCCACCGAACATGCCAGCATGTTCGCCAAAGAAGTGGCGCATGATTTCAACCCCTTACATGATGTCGATGCCAAACGTTTTTGCGTGCCAGGCGATTTACTGTTTTCGCTGGTGTTGGAAAAATATGGCCTTAGCCAAAATATGCACTTTGTCTTTGCCGGCATGGTCGGACATGGCCTGTTATTAAACTTTCCCGACACCGAAGCCGAGCGGTTTGATGTGACCGATAGTCAAGGCAAACCCTATTTGCAAGTCGAACGCTCAGGGGAGATGAGTCGAGATTCAACATTGATTGAAAGTTTTATTCGCGATTATGTGGCTTTCTCGGGACAGAATTTCCCCTATGTACTGGTTCCTTTATTAGCCAAGGAAAATGTAACTTTTAATATCAACAGGCCGTTAGTGATATACGAAAGTATGACTCTAACATTTGATCATCTTAACTTTCACCAAGCGTCCGTTAAGATGTTGGAGCCGAAGATAGAAGTCAACGGCAAGCGCGCATCGGCTTATTTGCATTTTCAGATCAACAGTGGCGATGAGACAGTAGGTACAGGCTTTAAAAAGCTGGCGATCAGTGTGACGAATGGTTTTGAAGCAGAGTCGATGCAGGTTTTTGTCAATGAATATTTGGCCAAGAAAAACGCTTATCAGGGCAATTTAGCTGTAACAGCCCATCAAGAGCAAAGTAATTTCAACCAGATCTAAACAAAGGTCACAAGAAACGCGCCCTCAACAGGCGCGTCAGCACTGCAGGATCATTGATCAAAGCACGCAGAGCCTTATTTCAGGCGAAGTAGGTAGTTAATTGAGCGCGGGAGTATGGAGTCCCTCCGACTCGAGTGGCGTAATGGAAAAAGGAATGCAAGCCATCTATTTGAAAGAAGGCGTGGTTCAAAATCGGTTAATGCCCCTAATCTCGGCTTTTCTGGTTGCCAACCATTGGTATGCTTTGACTGTTTTCTTCCGGCTTAACGCTACTTAACCGCTGCATACAGTTTATGCGCTGCTCTTCCATTTATACCCATCGTAGATCGAAATTCGTCATCGGGGTGCCCGTCAAAGGACGCCGTAAAACCATCCATATGTAGGCTTTATGCCAGCATCCATGCTGGTAAAGCCTTTGCTGAACAACCCGTTGCCTCCTTAGGCACTGCCGAAATTTGAAGTGCGAAAGGTATACATTGTTCCTCTAAACGCTGCGGCTCTAGGGAACAGATAAAACCAGCGCTATAAAATTGAACAATGGACAAGGTTAAAAAGAAGCTTACAACAGCTCAGAAATGTGCAAGAAAAAAGACAAAAGAAGAAAATCAAAAGAAGTACCTCTGTGTATTCGTGAATGGCAAGCAAGTAACAGTAAAAAGACCGCCCATGATCGAAGGAATTGATGCTGACGAGTACATCCAGCAAAATGCTGATCCCATTTGGCTGCATCAATACGGCTTGTGGGAATACATAAGGGACGAGGGAGAAAAGCAAGAAGCCGATACTGAGGACAGGGATAAACGGTAATGCCATTTTTTTAAAATGGGCAAATTCTCCCAACTGTTTGACAAGCCGAAAACGATAAATTGAATGTCTCAGTCCGATAATCAAAACGATCAAGCAAAGCTTCCGGACCAGAGTCTTGCTTGTAGTTTCGCGCAAACTTTCGAACAACACCGGCAAAAGTTAAACGACATCGTTGAGTCGCACCTTGATGAGGCTAAAAACCGTGTCACACCCGTCTATTTGGCGTATTTTTCTTCAACAAGTGTCGTCTTAAGCCGCCATTGGCGACACCGAGGCGATATTCCCAAGGAGTTAGCTACCTTACCTCGTTCTGCTTGGGGCTTTATCAAGTCAGCCGCCACCCGGAAGAAAAATCAACCTGATAAACAACTCAATTCTGTTGCTTTATCGGGTAAGCAACTTAAGTTGTATTCCGCGATTGAAGTCGATTTGCTTGATTTACCCGGCTTGGACAAAAAGCTCCAGGATTATGTGGCTCATTATCAAGCTAATTTCGAGGCCCAATTGAGTGATTTGCTTGACGGACTGCCCACCCATCAGCGTGAAGACGTTGAGAGACAACTCACCCATCATATTGAACGAATGTCTGTTCCTGTTGAAGGTTCACGAGAAGCCTTGATGTTTTTATTGACCGGATTACTCGGGAAAGGTCTGGGAGCCAGTGGCTTTGGCAGCAGCATCGCTACTGGGCAAGCTGCTGCAACAGCGATTTATACCAGCAATCTGTCCTGGTGGGGCAGTTTATGGGTGAGTCTAACCGGAGTTCCTGCTTGGGTAGGTTGGGTTGGGGCAACCAGCGGATTAATGGCCACCCTCATCATCGCGCCTTTTTTATCACCTTTGCTGGAAGTTGGCATCAATCGATTTCGAGGCAAAAAGATGTTACTTGAAATCATTGAGCAAGTGAGGAAGCGTGTCATCAAACCACCAAACGATGCGGTCGATGTTTTAGGCAAGTTGGCGGTCTATCTGCAACTCCTTCCGGATATTATTCATTTTGCGGCAAAGATCAAGCCATGATTGATAGCGTATAAGTCCTTTTTCCAGGCACCATCGCCTTGAAAGGCTAACCATCACGATGATTTTGTGGCGTAATGGGTAACGGTATAGATTTGACGCAATGTTATTAACACGAATCTTACGATACATTTCACAATCGCTATGAGGCATTGAGCTGATGGGAATCACTGCACAGTCTTCAAATGGGAAAAATACTCAGACCCAAATTTTCTTGGTCACCGGGGCGATAGGCAAGGTTATTGCCCGGCAATTGACTAACCTACAAGATTCCAAGGTTGCATTAGTATGCCGCGATCAACAGAAAGCGGTACTGGCGGACAATTAAATAAACTCTCTGACCGGAAATGCTGAAGTGAGCTATGAGCTTGCAGACTTAAGCAGGTATGAACAAATCCACTACTTGGCAAAACGGTGGCAAGGGCCTTTACATGTTTTTTTATCAACAATGCTGCTTCATCTCTACACCGAGCGCAGCTTACGTGAGCGGGTATTTGCGATACTTGAAGAGGTCATGCCCGACCGTGCGAGCGGGAAAGGCCAAGCGAACCGCCAAACCGGGCGGCCCGGCATAGAGCAGTGGAAGATACTGGTGTTGGGCGTTCTGCGCTTAGGTCTAAGTGTGGATTACGACCGGGTTCAAGGGTTAGCCAACCAACACAAGACGATTCGGCAGATGCTAGGACACAGCGATTGGCTGGACGAGCACTGCTATGAGCTGCAAACCATCCGGAAAAACGTCAGTTTGTTCACGCTTGAGATTCGGGATCGCATCAATGAGGAAGTCGTCCATACGGGACACCAAGCGTTAAAAAAAACGCTGAAGAAAGCCTGAAATCCCGCGCTGATTCCTTTGTGGTCAAAACACACGTGTATTTCCTCACTGACATCAATCTGCTGTGGGATACCATCCGCAAAACCCTGCACACCTAATAAGCTGTTTTGTGCGATGCATTGGATTTAATCGAATGGCGCCAAAGCGCCTATCACTTGCGGTGTTTAAAAAAAGCTACCGGCTGATTCAAAAACTCAAACACTCCTCCTCGCAAGATGAAGCCAAGCGTCAGGCCAAGCAAGACGAGATCAATGCCGATTATCAAGCCTACATCGACCAAGCGGAAGTTTATGTGCAACGCGCACGTGTTGACTGGCCCATGTCTGAATCGCGAACAGAGCGTCCCCTTTGCGTTGTTAACGGAACTCGAAACCTACCTGACGAAGACAAAGGCGGGTGTTCCCGTGGAACTGGGCTTACGGGCGGCTGTTGTCGAAGATCAACACCGCTTTATTCTGCACCATCACATCATGGAAAAAGCCACCGACGATCAAATTGCCGTCCCTTTGGTTGAACAAACCCAAGCCTGCTTTCTGCGATATCCGCATGATTAACATTAAAACCAGAACCCCATAAATTATTTTGTATTGCAGCAACTTGCAATCCGTTGACATATAGCCTGACTGTTTCACTGCCGCCTCCAATCCCATCTCTATCCCACATAACAGCGATATGATTCCAATCGTTCAGTTTTGGTAAAAATGTGGCCGTTGCCTGACATGTCTGTAAGTTGCCGCACTTAGACATATGGATGTGGTGATCTCCAAAGCTTGCGTGCCCCATCGGGATGGCTTTATGGCGTACAAGAGCGGGCATGTCGGGTCTGTTGTTTGAGCGGACACTGTAGAATTGATCATTACATACTGAAACTGATGAATTCATTTTGTGAAGATGTGGGGTTAATCTTTGGCCTTACGCATCAGATTGATTTTTTTCACAAGTGAAATATTTCGGTTGTTGGATTTCGTTCTACGGAACCAACCCAACCTAACCCATGTATACCTTTGTTTTTGGCTATGTTCGCGTTATTAGTTGAAAGCACTTCAACGCCGTCATTCAGGCATGGATTGACGAAGCCGTTAAACCGTGTAAGCGAATAGAGGTCACAAGGATGTGAAAGTCCAACGCCATCCATGGCTTCTGGAACTCGGCAATCCATGCAGAGGCAACACCCACTATTAACGCGAACACACCCTTGTTTTTGCTGCTTAGCTGAATGGTTTTAAACTGAAAAGCTATTCAGCTATGAGGCCAAAAGCCGATCCAACGTGCGAATATGCTCTTGTTGGGCGGGTAGCAGCTTCGTTTCAATCAAAGATTGAACATCTGAGGACAGCTCAGTATCTTCCAACGCTTCTTCATAGTTCTCAGCGCCACTTTTCTCGCCCACCTGTAAAGCCTTGAATGCTGCATCTTTACCCAGCAGATTGGCACTTCCCTGGACTATTTTGGCCCAAGTTCCCCAAGCACCTGAGTCTTCGCAAGGCGTGCCTCCCAGTCTAGTGATCAATGACTGTAAGCTGGACACCGCGTCTTTATGACTTTCATAAATCGGCTTCAATGCTTCTGATTCGCTGAGTCCGGCATCCTCACGAAGCTTTTCCAGGGCCTGTTCATAAGTTTCTGTTGCAGATAATTCATCTTTCAGAAATTTGTTGAGTGTTTCAATGTTATGCATAATAAAATCTCTCTATGTTTATGGTTTTGATGTAAGCGATTGAATCAGTGATAGCATCAAGCTTAAAGAGACGTTTCCTCAGTTGAGGAAATATCCTCGGCATGAGCCTGTTCGAAGATTTCTTTGGCTTTATGGATCGCTTCGCTGCTGGTCGTATGCACGGAAATCAAGGCGCTGCCTCCGGTGATTTTTCCTTCGTAGCGTTTGGCTTCATATTCAGGGATACCCAGCCCGATTAAGGCTCCAGTCAAACTACCAGCGGCCGCTCCCACTGCTGCACCGCTCAATGCTCCCATGATGGGGCCTGCAGCGATAAACGGACCTACACCAGGAATAGCCAGACTGCCAATACCGGCTAACAAGCCAATGAGACCGCCGGCGCCAAAACCTACTGTTCCTCCTATAGCCGCCCCTTCCGGCGCTTTGGTGTGCTTTTCATGAGCAAAATCCTGGGTAGAGGATTTGTCGGGAAGGAGTACAGATATATCGCTGGTAGAAAATCCCCCATTCTTTAGACTTTTAATAATGCTCTCTGTCTGATCGATACTTTGGGCTATACAAAAAACTGCTTTACTCATGGGATTCTCCTTGGATTTAAGGGGCCTTGATTTCAAGTTGATTGTCTACCTGCACTACGCCGGGTGTCTCTGTGGCTATTTTATGCAGCTTCAAGCTTTCCACTTCAGTTTCAACCGGCCCACGCAAAGTCACTACACCATGACGAGAAATGATTTTCGCATTCTGCGCATTGACTGAAAGTGTTTCATCCTTGACTACAGCTTGCCGTATGGTGGCAGTAATCTTGATGTCATGTTCGTTTTCTTTTTGATCGGCCGGGGTTAAATTGGCGTCATCCTTGTCGCGAACATTTCGCCCGGTATTTTCCAATTCCGCACCGGCCTCCGCCAATTGGAATGAGGTATTTTGTTCGGCTCCAGCGGTGCCAGTCATGATGACTAGACTGCCCGTTAAAGTGACCATACTTAAAAGTAATCGTGTAGACATAAATAACTCCTTTGGGTTTGTTGTTTTTGTAAGAATGTTGCCTTCAATGACGACTCAGGGCTTTACTACCTGAATGAGAAGAGGCAGATGCTTTCCTTGGGTCATTGGGGTGTCTTCCTCTCCTGTTTGGACGAAATCGAATAGCGGCCTAACTAGTTCACGAATATGGCTATTAAAATAATGATGGGAATAGGAATGCCGAGAAAGTACAAAAGTATTGAACGCATCACTTGTCTCCTGAGTTTTTTGGTTGGAAAACACTAATACTGGTCACGCTGTTGGCCCCCGAATATTGCCGCGTAGCTGGCAACGAATGCGCCGGACGGTAATGATATGAAGAACCACGATGTTGGAAAGTATTGAACGAATCACGATCGGTAGTCTGTACGCCATCACACATTGAGAGATTCTGATGTAGTTGGACATCGCATCATCCTCTGGTTTCCCAATCAGGAACCGTGGATTAGCGTGATTTTCTAAATCAAAGTTGCTGATGAAGTCATTGTGTGGAGATGTCTAAATGAATTAAACCCTGCATTAATTCCACTGGGATTAACAGCGGAAAAAAGGGTCATCCATTAGCCTGTCGTAGTCAATTTGCGACATACTCATCATACATATCTTTTTTTCTAGCCTTCGCAGGTCGCTTATGAGCACTGCAAACCGAAAGTCTAGGGCTAAATACCCCCTTGCGTAGCGAGAAATCTACTTTACCTCACTGAGCCGCCAATAAGGGCGCCATTAAATCACGGCAACACAATTTCAATTTTTAGATTCTAAAAACCTGTCCAGCATTTGTTGATTTTTTATGGGGCCGAGTAGTTACTTAAACTGATGTTTCCCAATAATTTCAATAACGAACTGCCAATATGCCTGGGCTGCAGGAATTATCGATAGGGCCTGCAAAACGGTGGCAAACCCATTTAATAAAGCACTGTTAGCCTTAAACAGAGGCGTCATCCCGGCATTCCCTGCCGGGATGACGGCAACTATTAATGCAAACTAAGTTCTATAACAAGCCAGGACAAACCTATAAAAACTCGGAAACTTCAGTTACTTAAAAACTTTTATTTAAAAGCCGGTAACGTAAAAAAGCCAGCGCGAATCAATTTGAGTTCACGCTGACTTCATTTAAAAACTGCTTGCTAAGGCTAAGAAGATTGAAAAAACCTACTCAGTTTCCGCGCCCAAAAGCCGATCCAAAGTTCTAATATGCGATTGTTGAGCAGGCAGCAGCTTCGTTTCAATCAAAGTGTGAATATCTGATGACAGCTCACTCTCCTTCAACGCTTCCTCATAAGCTTCGGCGCCGCTTTTTTCTCCGCTTTGTAATGCCTTTAGGGCCGTTTCTTTTCCCAGCAGATTAGCGCTGCCCTGGACTATTTTTGCCCACGTTCCCCAGGCTCCTGAATCCTCACAGGGCGTTCCTCCCAGTCGACTGATGAGTGCCTGTAAACTGGAAACTGCCTGCTTATGATCCTCATAAATGGGCGTTAGAACCTCCGCTTCGCCAAGTCCGGCATCTTCTCGAAGTTTGTCCTGCGCCTGTTGATAGGTTTCTGTTGCCGATAATTCATCTTTCAGAAATTTGTTGAGTGTTTCAATGTTGTGCATGATATAACTCCTGGGTGATTAGTTTTTGATGACGTGCCAGTGCATCATCGATGCTTAAACTGACGCTTCCCCTGTCGAAGAAATATCCTCGGCATGAGCCAGCTCGAAGATTTTTTTCGCTTTATCAACGGCTTCGCTGCTGGTCGTATGGACCGAAATCAAAGCATTGCCGCCTTCGATTTTTCCTTCATAGCGTTTCGCTTCATACTCGGGGATGCCCATGCCGATTAAAGCACCCGCCAAACCCCCGGTGGCTGCGCCTACTGCCGCTCCGCTCAGGGCGCCCATGATGGGTCCTGCGGCGATTAACGGACCGACGCCTGGAATAGCCAGAGCACCTATACCGGCTAACAAGCCGAGTACTGCGCCAGTGCCTAAACCCACTGACCCACCAATAGCAGCGCCTTCCGGCGCTTTGGTGTTCTTTTCATGCGCAAAATCCTGGGTGGTGGATTTGTCGGGAAACAGCACTGATACATCATTGTGGGAAAATCCCGCGGTAATCAGGTCATTAACGATGCTCTCTGCCTGACCGGTGTTTTGGGCGATACAAAATACTGCTTTACTCATGGCGTTCTCCTGAGCCTTTACGGCGCTTTAATTTCAAGTTGATTATCTACCTGCACGACGCCGGGTGTTTGCTTGGCGATAGCATGCAGTTTGATTTTTTCGGCTTCACTTTCAACAGGCCCACGCAAAGTCACCACGCCATTTCGGGTGATGATTTTTGTATTTTGCGCATTGACTGATAGCGACTCATTTCTAACCACGGCTTGCCGGATGGCCGCTGTGATGGCGATATCGCCTTCGGTTTCCTTTTGATCTACCGGGGTTAAAGTCGCATCATCTCTGTCGCGAACATTGCGCTCGGTGTTTTCCAGTTCCGAACTGGAGCCGTTCGCCAAATAGAGGACGGCACCCTGTTCGGCTTGAACGGAACCGCTCATCAGGAGTAGGCTGCCGGTTAAAGTGAACACAGCTAATAATAAGTGTGTAGACATAGTAAGCTCCTAAATAGTGAGTGTTTCTTTTCGAAATTGGTGAATGGCCTCGGCTTTATCCTTTTGATTCAACAAATGGCCACCCACTTTGCCTAACTACAAACGGCATCATTAATCCGCTGATGCTCGGTAAAACAGGTTATCGTAGGCAACCCGATCGATGGTCTAGCGACTGCTTATCAGACGGCTTAACAGAAAACCGGCTCCAACGGCTATACCTAATGAAGCTGCAGGGTTTTTATCAATGTAAACCCGGCAATTTTCTAAAAATTTCTGCTCCACATTTTTTAATTGCTCGCCTTTTTGACCCAGCACTTCTGCCGCCTGAGTGGTTGCATTAGCTACTTTGTCAACAGCTGAATGGACGCCTGATCTAAGTCGGTCGACAGTCTCATCGACTGTAGTGGTCTTCTCTGCTGCTTTCATAATGTATTCCTTGATAAAAATGAAATTGGATTAGTTAAGTTTTAAAATCTGATGCTTTCAAAACACTGCGATCCAATGATGGCAAACTGACATTTACAACCTTTTGAATGGCTGCAGGTGGACTGACGATTAATGATTGAACAACAAATAAATAATAATCAAAACAATCGTCGGCACACCCACGAGCCAGCCTATAAAATATTTACCCATAACACATCTCCGCTAAAATATGCGTGTAATAATTGGTTAATTGTTGACTTGGCGTACCTTCAAGCATGCTGTCAAGTAACACGATTATGCACGTTGACAAAAAGTGTAATGGAAAGGGGCCCTAGATTCTGTACGTTGTCAAACATTGGAGATAAACTATTTTTAGCTGACCCCGACGCTCGTTTTTTTAAAATTATTTTGATCTCCCAAATTTCTTCTTTAGATCAATCTTCCTTCGGTAACCCCTCCACTACCTGTGTTCATGACCAGATAACTTAAAGACTCATTGCCAGGCCCAGCGAGAATGTAGCGCTTGGCGCCCGATGGTATAGCTCGACTTAAAATGCCGCCCTTGTCATCTACACCTCCCTACGCACTTCCCGGAATGATGCTGAAGATGGACTCCTATTGCAGACCTGCCGGATGGATAATCCGCCGCCATGACTTTGTTGCAGGAGTCCATTGCCCAGGAGGTTCTGCAGTATGCCTGCAATGCCACCGGGCCAATCTCGATCGATGATCATTTCATAAATCCGGAGTCTGCTGCCGTCACCGGTTCGCAGGGGTTCAGAGCCCGCAAAAAAATCCTCCGCTATGTTTGTTTGCGAACCGACTAAACGGACTGACGAACTTACTATGGCCCTAAGTGAGATGGACCATCGCCTAAGGACATAGCTTCCCAGCCGGTCCTGCGAGGTTGGCAGCCTGCTCCATTCCGCAGCCGTAAAGGGCCGCGTGACTTGGAATTCCCAAGTCTGACCTTTAATATTTTTGAGGATAAAGTTATGACCAAGACCGCGCATAAACCCGCCATGCAGCACGAAGAGGACGCCATCACGTTACTTACTGAAGATCACAAGAAGGTAAAAAAAACTGTTTGCGGAGTTTGCCAAACTCGCCAAGGACAAGGGAAACGATAAAGCAAAAGCAGAAGTAGTTCAGCAAATATGCATGGAACTGAACATCCATACCCAAGCCGAGGAAGAAATATTTTACCCGGCGGTTCGCGCCGCCCTCAAGGACGATGAATTGATGAACGAAGCTGACGTGGAGCATGCCGGAGCCAAAAACCTCATTGCGCAACTTGAGGCAATGACACCCGCACACGACCACTACGTAGCAATGGTTATCGTACTCGGCGAAATGATCGATCATCATGTCAAGGAAGAAGAAGAAAAAATGTTTCCAAAAGCTAAGAAAGCCAAGGTCGATATTGCCGCGCTAGGTGCAGCAATGAGCCAACGCAAGCATGAGTTGCAGTCGGAGAGAGGCGAAGCCGAAAAACCGGTCAAGGCCAGAAAAGCCCAATCGCGTTGAGTATTACCCACTGGGCAATCTGTTTAGGCCGCCCTGCGGCTTCGTGAATCCCGGTGCCGGTACTAACTAATCGGTGGCATTGGCACAGGGGCCGCAAAGTAAGTCAAGAGTAAAATACAACTTAAAGAGACGAGGAAATTACTATGGAAATTACAGACAAAGCAACTAATTCCGCCAATGAGGCTGTCGATAAGGTCGCCGATGCAGCCAGCCAGGCTGCGAAATCGCTGGGTGAAAAAGGCGAACAACTGAAAAAAACCGAGCAGCAATGGATGAAAGATTGCCGCGGTTATATCAGTGAGAACCCCATGCTGTCAGTGAGTATCGCGGCAGCGGCGGGCTTTCTGCTGAGCCGCCTGGTTAGCCGAACTTAAACCGAACGTTAAATATCATGAAGCCGAATGCCGCAAATGAGACTAGAGGCTTTAATAGAGAGGAAACCACCATGGAAATCATAGACAAAGCGGCTAATACCGCAAATGAGGCTATTGATAAGGTCGCCAACGCAACCAATCAAGCCGCAGAAGCGCTCGGTAAAAAAGGCGAGCAACTCAAAAATGCAGAGCAGCAATTGCTGGAGGATTGCCGCGTTTATATTCGTGACAACCCCATCACGTCGGTGGGTATCGCAGTAGCGGCCGGTTTTCTGCTGAGCCGCCTGATAAGCCGAACTTAGACCTGACGTTAAATATTATGAACCCGAACGCCGTAAATGAGACTTGCGGCTTTAAATAAAGAGGAAACCATTATGGAAGTAGTAGACAAAGCGGCTAATTCCGCAAATGAAGCTGTCGATAAGGTCGCCAACGCAACCAATCAAGCTGCAGAAGCGCTCGGTAAAAAAGGCGAGCAACTCAAAAATGCAGAGCAGCAGTTGATGGAGAATTGCCATGTTTATATTCGCAACAACCCCATCAGGTCGATGGGAATCGCAGTGGCGGCTGGCTTTTTGCTGAGCCGCGTTGTGAGCGGCCGTTAGACCGTCAAACCGTATGAAGCACGACGCTTTAAAGCATGACACGCCGGTTCAATGTGAAACGCGCTGCGATCCGGGGAGAAGTTCCGATATGCGGGAAGAATCTCAATCGCTATGGCTTGAGCTGGGAGGGCTAATCCACGATCGTTTTCGGCTTGCTGCGCTGGAGTTGCAGGGGGCAAGCAAGAGCGTCGTGGATAGGGTTGTGGCCGGAGTGATGGTGGGTGTGTTGCTGATGGGCGCCTGGCTAGGTCTCATGGCCGCGGCCGTGCTTGAATTCGTCAAGCATGACGTCTTGGCAACGAGTAGCGCTCTACTGATTGCCGTCGCTTCCAATTTGCTGCTGGTCCTTATACTGTGTAGCGTGATACGCCGTAAGCGTCGCCATCTACAATTTCCCGCGACCCTCCGCAGTTTTCAGACCACGCCCTCTGGGCAACGGGATACGGAAAAGACATGATCAATGCCTCCCTTCTAAATGGCAACAATCCTCCGTCTCTGAGGGCTCAAATCAGGGCCGCGGAGCGAACGCTATTGTATCGTCAACAAAGGGTCGGTGTTAGCACCGCTACGCTGGTTCGAAACATCCACAGAGAGGTGACCGCTCCGCTCACTTTACTGCTGGCGGGCGGCATCGGTTTTATCCTGGGCGAACTTACCCGGCGCCAAACCACCCCATCCACTGGCGCTGCCGGTAAGCTACCCACTACCAAGGCGACACCCTTGACGACTGGACTGAACCTCATGACCTCGATTCACAAGTTATACACGGCCTTGCCTATAGCCTGGATGTTGAAGTCCTTCCATCAATAAGCTCAAGATGTCGAGTAATTTGGTTTTAAGCTATCAGGGCCACAAAAGGAAATGGGCTCATGTTAGTTTCATTTCTAAACAGTTGAAAATCAACAAAGGTTTTAGGAGTCAAATCACTATGAATAAAATTTTTCAAACAATGTTTAAGTGGAAATTTAGTATCTTTGTTTTGATTGCATTTACCTTATCAGGTTGCCCACTCACTGTGAACTTGAATGTTTCAACGGACAAACCCATTTCCCTGGTTATTGATAAACCGATCGAGGTGAAACTGGGGGCCGACGTTGCGTTAACCCAGATGCCGCCAGTAAAATTAGGGGTCGCAAAATAGAAATTAACAAATTAAGCCCACTAAGCCGATAGGGATTTGAGTATTTTCCCCATCGATTCCTGAGTTATAACCTGGAGTTTTTACAAAAAAAGTCAGTCCATCAATTGTTGTCAATGGTTAACAAAATTGAGCCAGTATTGGCTGAAATTAAGCACCCCACCCCATCCCGCCCAACATCAGGATCGCCAACCGGGAACCGGGACCAAGGTGAAAATGATATCTGCCAATCAACCAGAGACCTGATTATAAAGATGTTTCAGCTCTAACACTTTAACTGTATTCGAGCGCGTCATTCCCGCAGGGATTGCCGGAGCCGTTAGACCGCGTAAGAGAATCTCGGTCACATGGATAGCTCGAAGCTTACCCTCCATGGCATTGGATGCACGTTTCCAGACGGGCATGAATAGTATGCGCGTTAGCGTACCGACCGCGTCTTGATGTTTCGCTTAGAGTTTGCTTGGCCTTAAGAGCCCCGTAACGTGCCGAGTAAATTGGTAATCTTACCGAGATTGTTTTAAGGAATCGGAGAATAGTATGAAAACAACAAATCCCATTGAACAGTGTTTTTTTGAGTACGACATTCTTGGATACCTCCTTTGCGGTCAAAGAAACGCAGAAGGAACTCAAGCGCGAGAGCCGAGAAGAGTCATCAGCCGAGCGTGCCCAGGCGCAACAGGTGATTCGGCCCGCAAGACTGTCGGGTTACCCGCCGCTTCGCTTTCAGGCCATCAGTGAAGCGTCGATCCGCATACCAACGGCCAGAGGGCAAACTTTACGTGATTTTATGGCGATGAGCATAACCATGGTTAGCATTATTGCAACGTTCCTGATAACAGCACTCGGTGTGCTGCTGGTCGCGAATTTAAGTCTCGGTGACAAACCGATAGACCGTCACATTGAAACGCTCTACACGGTTGCCGATTCCCAATTCCTGAGGTCTATGGGTAGTCTGTTAGGGCCGCCGATTATTGAGGGCAATCGTGTCCAAGCGCTAGTGAACGGTAACGAAATCTTTCCTGCGATGCTGAAAGCCATCCGCGGCGCGCAGAAAACGATTACTTTCGAGACTTTCATTTATTGGTCCGGCACCATCGGCCAAGAGTTTGCCGAAGCACTAAGTGAGCGGGCACGGGCCGGCGTTCACGTGCATGTCATGCTCGATTGGCTCGGCAGCGGCGATATCGACGAAACCTATGTCACGCTGATGGAGGAGGCTGGGATAGAAGTGCTCCGCTATAATCCGCTGCGCTGGTATACGCTTGCCAGGATGAACCACCGAACTCATCGCAAACTCCTGGTGGTCGACGGTAAAATCGGTTTCACCGGTGGCGTTGGAATCGCCATACCTTGGACCGGAAATGCGCAGGATCCAGAGCATTGGCGGGATACGCATTTTCGTATTGAAGGCCCAGTGGTCGCGCAAATGCAAGCGGCGTTCCTCGACAACTGGATCGAAGTCAGCGGACACGTATTGCACGGCGCCGCCTATTTTCCTCCGATCGAACCGGCCGGCGCACAGGTCGCGCAGGTCTTCACGAGTTCGCCTGGCGACGGTGGCGAAAGTGCGCAGCTGATGTATCTGTTGTCGATCGCCGCGGCAAAAACTTCGGTGCAGCTCTCGATGTCTTATTTTGTTCCTGATAACGTTGCGGTCAACACGTTTATCGCGGCAAGAAAGCGCGGAGTTCGCATACAGATGCTCGTCCCCGGCCCTTACATTGACCGGAAACTACTCCGGCGCGCGTCGCGTTACGAGTGGGGTCCTTTGTTGCGCGCAGGTATCGAGATCTACGAGTACCAGCCGACGATGTTCCATTGCAAGGTAATGATCGTGGACAAGATTTGGACATCGGTAGGATCGACCAACTTCGACAGTCGCTCGTTCAGCGTCAACGATGAAGCGAACCTAAACGTCTACGACGCCGAATTTGCGCGCATCCAGGTGCGTATTTTCGAACAGGATTTGCGCGATTCGCGCCGCATAACACTGGAGGAATGGGAGAGTCGGCCGTGGAGAGACAAGGTACTGGACAGCCTCGCAGGACTCTTTAGTTCACAGTTATAAGAGGCATCAAGTGAAAAGGCCCAAAGCTATCGCCGAGGACATTTAAGAAGGAAGGGGTTGTTATCGTGAGCTGTCGAGGGATTAATTGCTACTCGGGTGCGCCTTGAATTCATCGTGCTTAACCCCAGGTAGGGTAAGCCTTACGAGGACGCCGTATACCCATCCCCGCAAAGTTTAAGCCTACCCTTTTTTCATCAAACTTAAAAATTGCTGCGGCTCAGCAATACGCCTTTTATTTGTTTTTCTTCAGATCGTCCTTGAGATCACCCCATCCCGCCCGGCCCTTGCCGACGTTCTTTTGGACATTTCCCTCTACTTCCATATCCTTGTCATCCAGTATCTTACCGGTGGTTTCCTTGACTTTACCTTTGGCTTCTTCAACTCGGCCTTTTACTTGATCTTTGTTCATGAGTGTCTCCTGGTAATTAATTTAGCCATGACCCGATAGTCGTGACCAAAGCCCGGAATAATGTATCCCATCGCTTAATACCCGTTCTACACTTTAAACTGAACGCGTTCGGTGTGGCAACGCACACAGATTCTTAACTGCACAGACTCTTTCAAACCGCTTGTCTGGCCCCCTGTGTCAGGATAGATAAAGAATCAGCCTATACAACTGCCTCATGAAGGTGCGGCTTCAGTGGTTGCCTATCGCCGACCTCAACCTTCATCTGCCGCGTAGGCAAAACCGGCCCCAAAAGGCCGACAGGTTGCGATAGCAACCTGCCAATACCGGCTCGATTTATCAGAACCCTACTCCTATCGGGAAACTCGAGGCATATTGCCGGTATGCGATAGTATGCGCGTTAACGTACCGACCGCGTCTTGATGTTTCGCTTAGAGTTTGTTTGGCCTTAAGAGCACCGCAACGTGCCGAGTAAATTGGTAATCTTACCGAGATCGATTTAAGGAATCGGAGGATAGTATGAAAATAATAAATCCGTTTGTAACCATACTTTTTTTGAGTGCGACATTCGTCGTTCCGTCTTGTGCGGTCAAAGAAACGCAGAAGGTACTCAAGCAAGAGAGTCGTGGAGAGTCGGCCGAGCGTGTCCAGACGTGCAATGAGTCGATGCAGCGGGTGACCAGGGCCAGCAAGATCATCGGGACCCCCGTGAAAAACCCTAAAGGAGATAACCTTGGCAACATCAAGGAATTAGTACTCGATCCTCGGAGTGGCAAAGTAGTCTATGCCGTCGTTTCTTTCGGTGGAGTATTAGGTATGGGGGACAAGCTCTTTATTGTTCCGTGGAAGGCACTGAATGGGTCGCGCGATAAGGAGTATTACCTGCTTGATTTGGATAAAACCACCTTCACATCAGCTCCGGGATTTGATAAGAAGCAGTGGCCGGATAGTTCGAATGAATGGGAACTGCAGCGCGAGGGGCTCAATCAGTTTTATCCCAATAAACCCTGAAAAATGGTTTCAATGGTGCAGGGCCACAATCATTGAAATGATTTGGCAATAGCTTGCAATAATCATGAAGTGAAAAGGTGAACACATCCCGGGTGGAATCGACAACACCATTATTGATTGGCCCCATGAAGTACTGACTTCAGTCGGCATGAGCCTGACCAAAGGCCAAAAGGTAACTGGTTCAGTCCAAACGATTTCAGTCATTATCTAAATTGAATTAGTTAAGTCGTTACATTGCCTTTACCCATCCCGGAGAAGCAGAATGCACCAACGTTTCATTTTCGTCCGCTCGTCGTTAATACAGAATCTTGAAGCCTGTGGTGATATGTGCCGACATTGCCGGAACAGGGAGGCGTCGCTCCCCATCCGACGCTAACAACGCCGAACCTTAAGCTAATACCTTCTGTCAACTTAGCCCGACCAAATGCCGGACTTGCTTGGCAACAGCATATAGTAGGCGCCCTCCGCTATGCCGAAATTTGAAGTGCGAAAGGTATAAACAGGTTACTTCTCCGAACTCCTTTAACTTTAGTGAGCGACACCGCACAGACGTTAGCCTCCAGAACAGTGAAACTAAAATCGTCCAACTGTGGATTAAAAGGGTAGCAATATAAATTAACCACTGTTTTTAATCTTAAACAGGAGCAAAATTATGAACACTAAACCTATGCAATCATGCATTGATGCCTGCACCAAGTGCTATCAGACTTGCTTGCAGACCGCCATGAACCATTGCCTTGAAACCGGCGGTAAGCATGTTGAACCGAGCCATTTCCGGCTAATGATCAACTGTGCGCAGATCTGTCAGACTTCGGCTGACTTGCAATTATCCGGCTCGGAATTTGTTGCACACTACTGCGGCCTTTGCGCTGAAGTGTGTGAAGCTTGCGCCAAAAGCTGTGCCGAATTGGGAATGACTGATTGTGAAAAGGCTTGCCGGGATTGCGCGGCAAGCTGTCGCGCTATGGCAAGCCATTAAAAGACGCTTTATTACGTCTAAGATGCACGCAAAATCCAGTTCTATTGATGGATTTAACCGTGACAACTTAGTCATGCAATTTCAATAGGTCCTATGCCGCCACGCAAGCAGACACCCTCGTCGACGTTGACCGGACCCCCTCACTTGCGAGTGCTTTTCCAGTAAGGCAACGCGTCCATTACCCACCTCGTCGCGACGGCAAGTTGCCGTCGCGCAAAATTAATTGGAGATTCATAATGACCAAAGCACATACAGGGGCTCAACCCGTCAAGGGCAAACCGGCAAAGTCCGGGCCGGAAGAAGTAGTCGTTTCAATCGGCAACGGCGGAGAGTGGCACCAAACGGCCAGCGGCGATCAGCCTGCGTTGACCACGAACCAGGGTTTACCGATTTCCGACAATCAGAACTCACTGAGAGCCCATCCGAGCGGTCCGACACTGCTGGAAGATTTCATCCTGCGGGAAAAAATCACCCATTTCGACCACGAGCGCATTCCTGAACGTATTGTCCACGCTCGGGGCACAGGCGCACATGGTTTCTTCGAGCTTACCAAATCCCTGGAAAAATACACTACCGCCAAAGTGCTGACCGAAGTGGGCGAAAAAACGCCGCTGTTCACGCGCATCTCAACCGTAGCAGGCGGGTCCGGCTCGCGAGATACTCCCCGAGATGTTCGCGGCTTCGCCGTCAAGTTTTATACGAAAGAGGGCAATTGGGATCTGGTCGGCAATAATATCCCGGTGTTCTTTATCCAGGATGCCATCAAATTTCCCGACCTGATTCATGCCGTTAAAATGGAGCCTGATCGTGGCTTTCCTCAGGCAGCGTCAGCACATGATACCTTCTGGGACTTTATTTCACTGACACCGGAAGCCATGCATATGGTGATGTGGGCGATGTCTGACCGCACCTTGCCGCGCTCGCTGCGGATGATCGAAGGCTTCGGTATTCATTCATTCCGTCTGGTCAATGACGCTGGCGAATCGACTTTCGTGAAATTTCACTGGCGGCCGAAACTCGGTTTACAATCGACGCTCTGGGACGAGGCGGTCAAGATTGCCGGAGCCGATCCCGACTTTCATCGCCGTGATTTATTTGAAGCGATTACAGCCGGGGATTTCCCGGAATGGGAATTGGCGGTTCAGCTATTCTCCCAGGAGGAAGCCAATGCCTTCCCGTTCGATCATCTCGATTCGACCAAATTGATACCGGAAGAATGGGTGCCGTTGCAAGTTATCGGGCGCATGGTACTCAACCGCTGGCCGGATAATTTCTTCGCTGAGACTGAACAGGTGGCATTCTGTCCGTCCCATGTCGTGCCCGGCATTGATTTCTCGAATGATCCATTATTGCAGGGGCGTCTGTTTTCTTATCAGGACACCCAGTTATCACGCCTCGGTTCGCCGAATTTTCATCAGATACCCATCAATGCACCGCAGTGTCCGTTCGCCAATCATCAGCGCGACGGTCATATGCAAATGGCGCAACCGACCGGCCGCGTGTCCTACGAACCGAATACCCTGGCAGCGAGTTCCCCGCGCGAGCAACCGGAGGCCGGCTTTTACAGCACGGCGTTGGCCGAGAGCGGCGTAAAGGGGAGGATTCGGCCGGAGAGTTTTGCCGACCATTACAGCCAGGCACGGCAATTCTATCTCAGCCAAAACGTCGTCGAACAGGCCCATCTTGCCTCCGCGTTGGTGTTTGAGCTCTCGAAAGTCGAGCATCCGCACATCCGCGAGTCCATGGTCGGTCACTTACGCCTTATTGAAGAGGACCTTGCTCAACGGGTTGCCTGCGGTCTCGGTATGAGCGAGCTGCCACCAGAACCCGCTTCGGCTGTTGCAGTTCAGGAGTTAGATCGATCCCCGGCGCTGCAACTGATCGGCAAGATGAAGGACACGCTGGAAGGCCGTGCAGTCGGGATACTGATCGGGGACGGATCGGACGCGGACAGCATCAAGGCTGTCCAACAGGCAGTCACAGAAGCCGGCGCAAAAGTGAAGATTATCGCCGCTAAAATCGGCGAAGCGAAACTCGCCGATGGCTCCCTTTTGAAAGTCGACGGGCAATTAGCCGGTACGCCGTCAGTGATGTTCGACGCGGTCGCCCTCATTCTCTCCGGAAAAGCCGCCGCATTATTGGGCAAGGAAGCCGCCGCCATCGATTTCGTGCGCGACGCCTTCGGTCACCTGAAAGCGATTGGCGTTGACAAGGGCGGCGAAGCCTTGCTGAAAGCAGCGGGGATCGAACCAGACGCCGGTGTGATTGCACTCGATACCCTGGATCGCTTTAGCTTTATTGCCGCAGCCAAGACCCGTCAGTGGGACCGGGAAGCCAGTGTCAGAACACTCGCTTGATAAGAATGCCGTTGCTCTTGGGTGTTAACTCCCCTTTCTAGTTTCAGGTGTAGTATTCATTATTACGCCTGAATTGGTGAAGCGGGATTTATAGCATCCATTCCGGATTCCACCCGTTTCGGAAACTCATCTTCGCTATACTTCGCGCGGTGATGTTTATAGATTTATGGCAAGGCTATTTTGTTCGAGAGCAAGACGCGGAAACGGTCGTTAAGCTAAGCTATATAGCTGTTTTCGCAAAGCTTGCGCTACTGGTTCCGCCCCTTACCTACATCCATGCAGGTAACGCAGCTATGGTACAAACGAACGCGTCAGAAAACCGTAAAGGTAGCCGCGCGATCTATATGATAGGATGACGAACCGATTCATTTGCTTCAACTTATTTTTCATGCAAAAAAATACCCCTTATATTCTTTTTCTGACCCTTGTAATGTTGGTAACGGTGTCATTTTTCCTACTGATTAAAGATTTTTTATTAGCCTGTTTTTGGGCCGTCATTCTGGCAGTCGTTTTTGATCCCGTTTATCTCCGGATGAGGCAATATTATAAAAACTCAGAAGTACTGCCGTTGTTTTTAACCATGATGATGATTATTCTGGTTTTTGTTATCCCTTTGCTGACTATCGCTTTGATGATTACCGAGGAAAGTACAACCCTTTATCAAAAAATTCAAGACGGGGAAATTAATCCCCAAAGTTATTTTCAAGAAACACTCGCGCTTCTTTTGCCAACATTCAATAAGTTTTCACATATGGAAGCATTAAGCGTTGGACAGATAAGCGCCTCCGCAGGGAATGCCTTTGCACAAGCCGTAAAATATATCGCCCAACAAGTCCCGGCATTGACCCAAAACCTGTTAGCTCTGATCGTTCAATTTGCCTTGGCCTTCTACATTCTGTTTTTTCTATTGCGGGATGGTCATCAAATAATAAGAAGACTCATCTCTTTAATACCTATCGGTGACGGAATTGAAAAAGAATTATTTGAGCGTTTCACCAGCGTAGCCAGAGCGACTGTTAAAGGCGGTTTAATCGTTGCTATTATTCAAGGCAGTATTGGGGGCTTTTTATTTTGGTTTGTAGGGATTCCCGCTGCATTTTTATGGGGTATGTTAATGATAATTTTATCTTTATTACCTATAGGTAGCACGCTAATTTGGGGCCCCGCTGCGGTTATTTTATTGTTACAAGGTCAAACGTTAAATGCGGTTATCGTTTTGGCGGTCGGCATTTTAGTCATTGGTATGATTGATAATTTTCTGCGGCCACGGCTGATAGGTAAAGACAGTAAAATGTCGGATTATCTAGTACTGGTATCCACTTTGGGTGGATTAACCTGGTTTTCCTTAACAGGATTTGTACTGGGCCCTATAATTGCGGCGTTATTCGTTACCTGTTGGGATATCATGGGACAAGAAAGCCAGGCCAGTAAACGTAAAGCTTAATCAGCGTTATCAATCACAAAGGGTATTCATTAAACCCGATATGGTTTAGCTTCAAAAATGCCTCGATTTCGCTCAGATATAAAAATTCTTTAATCGCCCGACGATCTTCTGTCAGGAAATCGTCGCCATCGCGAAGATACAAAGTATGCATTTGTTCAAAGGGTTCCTGCTCGGTTGAGCCTGATTCGATCTGATTTAAGCGATCGCTGGTGATACCTGTAGCCTGTTCTCCAACCCCAGCATCAATAGCTTGAATTTGTCTATGTTCACATTAATCGTTGGTATCACCCCGTCACGGATTGCCGGAGTCCAGAAGCCATGGATGGCGTTAGACTTTCACATCCTTGTGGCCTGGATTCGCTTACGCGGTCTAACGGCTCCGGCAATCCATGCCGGAATGACGGCGTTGAAGTCCTTTCAATTACTAACGCGAAAAGTGCCTTGAATTTCACATGCCCGCTTTAAGCGCCTAGCAAGGATTGGGAGATCAAGCGTCATGATGGATTACCGAATTCATCTTCATTGGAAAATATCAAACTGGTCTTCGTTTGTGTTTGTGTTTGTCTTTTTACCCCGCTTGGCTTTTGGCTTATCGAGTTTTGAAGTGGCTTTTACAGCGGCGCGGCGAGGATCGGAAATGTCTTTAAAAAAGTCCGGTAACGAAGTCATGTGTTCAGCGGTCAGCATCATGTTAGGCGATTGAGGTTGATAACGGGCGTCTAAGAGGGGGGGTCGCGAGCAGTGCTTGCGCATCCGCTTGCAAGGGGCGAACGAAAACCAGCTTGGATGCCTGTTCGTTAGCACTATAACCGTCATTCGTACGCCGATAACCTTGGGTTTGCCCCACGCAATGCCAATTTGCCGCACGGTAAACCGTGCCGTGAAAGCGTGAGGGGTCAACGAAGGTTTCCAGCAGCAGTAACTTTTTGCCAAAATGCGTCTGCCAATCGGCAGAGATGCGTCGTTGGCTGAGGGATAAGACTTTGGAGCCCAGGTTGGGGTAGTGCCAGTCAGGCAAGATGAGAAAGCGGCTATTGTTGGCAATAAAATTCAGACGACTGTATTGATGCCGGTAACGCCAACCAATCCAGCGGTCTCTGGCGCTACATTTCCAGGCGGCTGCGGAAAAGCTAAGTTAGACTGCCCATGCTTCGACATAGGTGGCAACATACCAAAGCGTAGGACCAATCTTGGCCAGATCGCCCAGGTAGTGATGTTGTTGCATCAACTCCCGATAGCGTGACTCTTCGATTTTGGTGGCGGGACGAACGGACAAGTGCTCAAGATTGATTTTCATGAGCCGTTTTATACTATGAAATAGCCACTATGTTCAGATAGGAGGCTAACGCTATGAATGTTCTATCAAATACCGATAGGACAAATTCATCCTGTTTATGCCCCCTTGCGCTATATACAGTGTTAATTTCATTTAATCCTATTACCAAAGCCCCAGGTCCTGATAGCGCTGTCGCTTGGCTTCCAGCTCTGTTGATTCTCTAGTCACACGCAGAGCATGTCTTAAGTAACCGACAGAAGCAGAATAATCGCGCATTTGCTCGCAAACTTGAATGAGTCGTATCAAAACCAGCGGTTTACTCGGAGACTTACGATTGATTGTCTCTAACATTTCACGTGCTGCAGGGAAGTTGGCTTCCAAGCCAAACAATGTTGCCAACAAGAAATCCAGTTCCAACGATTCGCCATCCAATGCAATAGCTTCCTTTATGAGTATTTTTACACGGTCAGTTTTTCGGAGGGACAAAAAGGCCTTGATAGCCAGCAACCGTATCGCTTTGATATCGGCGCCTTCAATAGTGCTCTGGTATTCGCGATCGAATATTTCCTCAAACTCAAACAACCTATTCGCACGATAAAGAGCATTCAGATGCTGAAGCAGCGCTTCAAAGTCGTGAGTGCGGACAAACTCTGCCCCCGCTATCTTCGCCGCCTTCAGGTAATCTTGAGCCTCCAGGGCTTCAATGACTGAAGTTGACCAATCAGTATTAACATTTCGACTTGACGATGAAATTGCATATAGCGGGTTATTTAGTTGGTGTTGTCTCACCAACTCAAAAGCGGAGCTCAGGGTTTTAATATCAGGGTATCTGTCCGATGGCTCTCTTGCCATACAGCGAAGAATTAATTCGTCAACTGAGGCGACGATATTGGCGTTGATTTCGCTGGGACGCTTAAATGGTGCATGGCGCCGCACTTGAGAAGGCGTATCATGCGGAAGTTGCCCGGTCAGTAACTGGTACAGAAGGACACCGAGACTGTATATATCGCCTCTTAGCAAGTCTTCAAACGACCCTTTACGCGAAACGCTATCTGAAAACTCAGGCGAGGCTTACAAAACCGTACCACCATTTTCTCTGGTGCGAACATAAATTTTCTCGGGAAGTGCGGAACTTCCGAAGTCGGTCAATTTAACTAGATCATTTGCTCCAACCAGAATATTGTGCGGTTTTATATCACCATGCGAGATAGGTGTAGGCAACGCTGCCAGAAATCCGACCGCATCAAGAACTTGTGCATACATTCCAAACAGCCGCTCGAACGTGTTGCCAAAATGTTGATTCCTTTGCTCCAGTTTTTGAGCGAGGCTTTGGCTTGGAAAATACTCCATCTCAATAAAGAACCACTCGTTCTCTGGTGGAATTCGCCCCATGTCGAAAATGCGCACTATATTTGGATGGGAATCTATCGTCAGAAGTTCTTTTCCCTCTGCAAGCAGGCGATCATCTTTTGTCAGATCCTTGTTGGGTATCTTTACCGCTACGATCTCGCCATCAGCCAGTTTTTCGGCCCTCCACACCCCCCTGTGCCAATACGGTAAATGTCAACGTAGTTGTCGCATGAGTTGAAAATTAATGAACGGTAGTGTCGGTATTTTTTACCGCACTATCGCTCGGTTTATCGGGATTTAAACAGACTTCTGCCTGCCATTCCCAGTTTCGGGTATTACGACTCCAGCGCTCCGGTTTTTTGGCTTTAGCGGCCTCGTAAACGGCCTTGCGTTGCTTCAGGATCGCCCGATCTTCACCCCTGTGGCGTTGCTCAGGCGTTACAAATTGAATGCCACTATGCCGATGCTCATGGTTGTACCAGGCGACAAAGTCGGTTACCCAGTCCCTGGCGGCGGTGACCGAGGCAAACGGTTGGGTCGGATACTGGGCGTCGTATTTCAGCGTTTTAAACAACGACTCGGAATACGGGTTGTCGTTACTCACCGCCGGGCGACTCCGTGAGGGTGTGACGCCAAGCTGCTGCAAGGTTGCCAGCAGCGTTGCCCCTTTCATCGGGCTGCCGTTGTCGGAATGTAACACCAACTGGTGCGGTGGAATCCCTTCTCGTTGGCAGAGATCCGTGATCAGATCGGCCGCCAGTTCGCTGTTTTCTTGTTCATAAACTTGCCAGCCGACAATCTTGCGACTGAAGATATCCATGAACAGATACAGATAGAAAAACTGGCCTTTGATGAGGCTGGTCAAATAGGTGATATCCCAACTCACCAGTTGTTTCGGTGCCGTCGCGATGAGGGCTTTCGGCTTACTACGCTCGACCGATGGACGGCAGGCATGACGGTGTTTGACTTGTTTCGCCTCGCGAAAAATGCGGTAAATCGTCGACTCCGAGGCATAATACTCGCCGCGTTCGGCCAACATCGGCACGATCTGATGCGGTGTTTTGTCTTTGAACTCATCGCTGTTGGCTAGGGCTAATACCTGAGCGCGTTCTTCGTCACTCAAACGATTACAAGGCACGTGTTGACGGCGCGTGCGACCGTCAACCGGCACGGCTTCGGGACGTTGCCAACGTTGTAATGTGCGTAGCGGTAGCCCCATCACCTCGGCAGCTTTGGCTTTACGGGCTCCGTGATCAAACGCTTCGTTAAATAAGGTGAGTAAATGGGTGCGTTCTGCAAGAGGGATCATGGCGCCTTTTCCTCCCAGAACGCGTGGCACTTTTTTTGAAGAATCAACAAAGCGGCGGCTTCTGCCAAGGCTTTCTCCTTGCGTTGCAGGTCTTTCTTCAGTTGTGCAATCTCGTTCTCCAAGGGTTTCAAGGCTTTCCTTGAGACTTGGCTGGGTTCGGTGGCCTCAAGAGGTTTAATAAAGTCTTGTTGCCACGTTTGCAGGTGATGGGTAAACAAGCCTCGTTCACGGCAAAAGGCATTGAGTGCTTCGCCTTCCAAGCCCGCGCTGGCTAGCAAGGCTTCAAACCGTTGTTCCCGAGTCCAGTCTTTAGGACGTTGTTGATTCATAGTGTTTGTTGTTGATTTGGATCGTGTCTGTTTAAGCCAGCCTTTCAGAGTAAACACACTGATAGTCAATTCATCGGCAATCGATTGAATACTTTTATCACCGCGTTGCAATACTTTACTCAGGGCTTGCTGTTTAAATTCTTCACTATAACGGGTTTGCATTTTGTACCTCTATAAAATTTTAGAGGCGACAACTATCCTGACACTGAGGGATTCAATGACGAATCGCTAATGCCGTCATCGTCAGAACCCTGAAGTTGATGCGATAGCTCTCCCGCGAGAATCATCTCTAAAGACGCTTGCGTGGCACAAGTCATAGGCTGAGACGTTAACTCAACTACCCAATCCAAAGAGGGAAAAATACTTCCCTCTTTGTAGGGTGGCAGCAAAAGCAGTGTACATCCGGGCTGACGACTCCAAGCGATGCCTTCCGCTTGCAGCTCTGGTGATGCCTGCAACTGCTCACCCGCCATTAAAACAAACCCCTCCTTGGGAAATGTCTGCTCCGATGACGGCGAAATAGCCAACAGGCTGGCTAAAAATCGGCCTCGCCGAGTAGCTTGCAATTCCGGGGATAGATAAAGATTCACTCACCGGCCCCAAAATAAAGCTGCATTTTCAGGATGTCCTTATTGACCAGAGCCTCCTTGTTAATGGCCAATTAAACTGAGCCAAAAATGGCCATTAATTTTGAGCCACTTTTTCAGACTTTCATTTTAAAAATAAATCTGAGACAGTCCCCGAATTTTTTCCGGGAGTGACATGAAGGAGTGGCTTGTGATTCATAAGATCAAATCGTTATACGATAATGGCAACGGCTTAACAGAGCGTAAGATTGCTAAAGAATTGGGACTATCCCGCAATACCGTCAGCAAATATTTAAAAATGCCTGAACCCGTCATATCTGAGCAGTTGTCAGAAACCGACAGAACCAAAAAACTGGATGAATACCGCAGCTATATTGTTCATCTCTTGCAAACTTATCCCGGCCTGTCGGCAGTAAAGGTGGCGCGAAAACTCAAGGCAAAGGTTGACCAATTGGCTGTCTCTGATCGTTCGGTGCGCCGCTATATTCAAACATTGAAGGATGAGATTAGCTTCAAGCAAGCGCGTTATTACAAGCCCGTACTCGATATGATGCCGGGGGTGCAATGTCAGGTTGATGGCGATGAATTGCGTGGCGTAATGATTGCCGGCAAAGAAACGACCGTGTATTTCATGGTGTTTGTCCTGTCTTATTCCAGGCTGATGCATGTCTCTGTGTCATCTCAGCCAATCGACACGCAAACCTTGATTTATCAGCATGATGCCGCGTTTCGTTATTTTGGCGGCAGGCCGCAAGAATGCGTTTATGATCAAACCAAACTGGTTGTCATTAATGAAACCTTCCGCGAGCTGGAGTTAAACCAACGCTTCTCTCAATACGCGACTGCGGCAGGTTTCCATATCCGGGTTTGTGAGGGTTATGACCCGGAAAGCAAAGGCAAGGTGGAAGCCGGGGTTAAATATGTCAAACAGAATGGCTTCTATGGTGAAGAATTCAACGATTGGCAGGCACTGGAAAACTATTTAAAGGATTGGCTGGATACCCTTGCTAATCAGCGTCTCCATGGTTCAACACAGCAACAGCCTCAAGTGCATTATGACCGGGAAGAAAAAGACAAAATGCAGTCTTATTTGACGCCTGCCTGCTTACCGCATCAGGCGGTAGCCTCCGAAACCCGACAGGTTGATAAAACCAGCCTGATTTCCTGGCAATCGAATAAATACTCGGTGCCCATGGCCTATCAATCCGCCAAGGTAGGTGTAGCGGTTCATGCAGGGCAACTGCTGATTACTGATCTGGCCAGCGGTGACAGGATTGCTGAACACGTTATCTGCCTGGAGAAAGGTCAGCTCATTAAAAACACCCATCATTACCGGGATAGGCAGCAGCGTGTTGAGGCGCTGGAAGCCGCACTAGAACAGCAGTTGGGCGCGCGTGCCAGTCAGCGGTTATGCGCGCTATTGAAGGCCACCTCACCGAAAATCTACAAGGATCAGTTAGTGGGCGCCAAGCAGATCATCGCCGCCCATCTGGTGAACTACGGTGCTATAAACGCTGATTTGTTAGCGCGTATTCTGACGGCACCGCGCTTAACGGCGACTCAGTTCCGCGCGCTGCTCGATGCTTACCAATTGAATCCTGAACGCGTGTCCGCAGCAAGGGTGGGGCACAACCTGACCCTGCCCAGGCAGCCAGCGCCTTGGCGCATTAAGCTGTCCTTAATGGCCAATTAACCGGTCAGGGAGGCAGCCATGTCGTCCATTGATAGCGTTGCCCATAAATATCGCGGCTTGTACCTATCGGCTATTGCCCAAGGTTTGGAGACGGTGCTTGGCCAAGCTGAAACCCATGCGGTCTCCTATCTGCATTTTGCAGAGACCTTGATAGAGCTAGAGCTACAGCAGAGGAATGGCAAGCGTATTGAACAAAACCAACGGCGGGCGGGCTTTCCCGTGCATAAAAGCCTGGATGACTTTGATTACGTCTTTCAAACCAGCATCAGCAAACGGGAGGTGAACAGTCTTTTAGACTTTGGTTTCCTTGATAACAGGGAAAACGTCGTGTTCATTGGTTCACCGGGTGTCGGTAAAACACATTTGGCTATTGGCCTGGGCCTTAAGGCCATAGCGTCCGGTTACAAAGTGTATTTCAGTACGGCGCTGACCTTGATTGAAGCCCTGGAATTAGCGGAATTAAAAGGCGAGCTGAAAAAGAAGATTAATCAGCTACTGAAATTTGATTTGTTAATCATCGATGAACTCGGCTATCTGCCTATGAACAAACAAGGCATGCATAACCTGTTTCAACTGATTAACGCCTTGTATGAATACCGGTCCATCATCTTGACGACGAACAAGGAATTTACCCACTGGGGAGAGTTCTTCTTTGACGGTAATGTCGCCGTAACCATCGTGGACAGAATCATCCATCATTCACACATTTTTATGCTGGGAGGGGAAAGCTATCGACTGAAATCAAAGCTGAATAATTAATTTTTCTCTGGAAAAGTGGCTCAAAATTAATGGCCGAAAATGGCTCAATTCTGTTGGCCATTGACAACACGGCATCAATCGTCGCTAACTGGTTCATACTGTCTTATCCTGGTTTTTATCGACTCATTAATCCTTCGGCGCCTCATAACCGGGAGCGAACTCTGCGCTGGATACGCCATAGAGGGCCAAGTGATTTCTTAACCATAATCGATATTCCTTTCTTAGCAGCTTATGTTCGGCCGAGCAATCCACCAGCCATTGGCGCAATACGTATCCGGCGACTGCTGCTCTCAACTTGAGATGTAACAAACCGCCTGTCATTCCATAATCGTTTTCGATGATCTCGGGATGCTCTTGATTGGGATGTGGTACCAGATCCAATTCGACGATTCGATTCCATTGAATGTCTGCACTCGATTGTTCATGAGGCACAACCGGGCTGTCTTCAATTAGCTCACTTCTCAAAATACGCGTAATGACAAGATCCAGAAATATTTGCCGCTTTCTATCGAATGCGCGGACATGCCAGCGTAAACCATCGTTCACCAAGGCGAACGGAATAATTTCTCGCGTCGACAATCCGCTGCTATGCGAGGTGTAATCGATGCTGACGACTTTTTGTTGATGTATCGCCCGGGTAATCGGAGCCAGTATCGCCACGGATGGCTGGTTAAGCAGTTTCGGTAATTCACAAGTAAGCAAAAATTCGCTACCTGCCACGTTACCTTCACCGAATCCGCGTGTTAATGCTGTCAATACACGTTCTGCGGAGTGAGTAAACGCCGGCGAGAAGGCTTTGCCAATCACATAGCATTTAGATTTGTTATCGAATTGGATATTGTCCGAGAACAACTCTCGATATTGTGCAAAGTCTCTGGTCGCTACCGCTGGTGCTATGCCGAACCGCTGTATTAAGTCTTGTCGCCCCACATCACCCAGAAAATACAAACGAAATTCGATAAAGATGAGCCTTTCCCGCTGTGCGTGGCTCAGTGCGTCCAGGGTTGATGTTGATTGTGTTGCACTATTCATAGCGTTGCATTCTAAAGACTTTAGCGAATAAATCAACTTTTTGAACAATTTACATGATCTTTTTGATTATGTAGTATTTTCATTAAGATCAATATTATTAACCTATAGGAGGTGATATGGCTACAAATCCACCCGCAGGCGATGGCCACCGCAATGGTGCCGTGCGTGAACGCTCACAAACCCAAACGCCTTCAGGCCATTGGTATTCTCGTTAAGTCCACGCTCTGAATACATCGATTTTCATAACCCCCGGTAAACCGATAGCTTATGACGATGGAGTTTGGCCAGGCGCAAAAAACAAGGAAGATCAAATTGTGGTGCTAAATCGTATTGCTCAGTCAGTCGTAGAGGGGCAGCGAGGGCTTAATCCCAAATATGTTTTTCCATATAAAGAAAAGCGATTGGAGCGAATGCATACCACGGCATGGAAAAATGCGTGGAAAAATGCAAACCTTCCTTGCAATGGTTCTTACAACAAGGGGCCTCATAACTTGAAGCACACTTTTGGAAGACGATTAAGAACAGCGGGGGGGTTCATTTGAAACACGTAAAGTTTTTTTGCATCATACTACGGGAGATATCACGACACATTATTCTTCGGCTGAACTGAAAGAATTGACTGATGCTGTTAACAGCATTTGCGACATGGAAAGTGGTGTTTCTCTTACCGTGCTGAAAAGAACAAAAGCTGGCTAAGATTTAATACCGGGTCACGCAAGGAAATTTTGAGCACAAAAAAACCAGTCGCCCTAGCAAGTTAACTGGTTGATTTATATATTTATTGATGGTGGGTCGTGTGCGATTCGAACGCACGACCATCGCATTAAAAGTTCGATTCAAACAACTATCAAGCAACTGCATACTACTTAATACTCCCTATAAACAACAGCTTATCAGTAGTGTGGCGTCGTGTAAAGTTGTTAAAAGTAGTAAGCTGCAGTATGAACCACTGTAGTTTTTACTGTAGTTTTTCCCATGAGACAGGTGTTTAATGCGATGAACTGGAATTGGTCAGATCGATCAATTAAGTGTTATGAATAATCTTTCGCGTTAGTCAATTTGGCGGCCTGGAACCTCGCTAAAGATAATGCGACGAACCATGAAACAGCCATAATAGCTGTAACAGTTGCTTGATAAATCGGAGTGTTGATATGAGAACGATGACTTCATTAGATGCCCAAAACCACTTCGGTGAATTTATCGATACATCGCAACGGGAACCGGTTTTGATTACGCGCCGCGGCAAACCTGTATCAGTCATGCTTTCTACTGCCGGAGACCCAGCCAAAACGTTGCTGCAAGTTATGAAAATGATTAGCGAGTTGTCGCCCTTGATAGGTGACACTGCTGTAAAAGCGTTTGATCAGCTTTCACAAAATTGGGCAATACCGCCGAACAAGACGGCTTAACCGAAGAGGACATCAACGCATTCGTACATGCCAACCGTTGAATCGAAACGTATAGTAATCGACACCAGTCTAGCGATCAGCGCTGCCATCTTACCCAAGTCGATTTCCAAAAAGGAATTTTCACTGACTCTAAAACAGTTTCAGTTAGTCTCTTCTGATTCTACTTTGGCCGAGTTGATTGATGTCATCTACCGAGCCAAGTTTGAGAAATACCTGACGGATGAAATGCGTTTGGAACTTTTAACAGTTGTGGCTCAAGCAACAGAATTGATCAAAATCCGCTCAGCTATTAAAGATTGTCCAGATCCCAAAGATAATCAATTTTTAGAATTGGCTATTGATGGAAAAGCGAGTTTAATCTTGAGTGGCGATCCTCATTTGATTGATATGAATTCTTATCGAAACATTTCTATTCTCGGTCCTGTAATCATTATGGTTTCAGGCCTGATGGGTAGTTTGCTGTTTCCAAGATTCCGACGGGTGTCTTCGGATAAAGTGAGTACGCTTGAGATTTATTTGCCACTTGTCTGATGATAACTGGTATTGCTTTAACTTGGGAGCTCAGAAAAGGGCCAAAACAAACGGAACAAGATTGGTGATGGCAGCAGTGACCATGGCAATAAAGGTTAATTGCATGCCTATTATCCTTTTGGGTATGTCTCCCGCTGGGATGGCTATGGCATGAATCAATCGCCCTGCAATCATCATCAACGCACCTAACGTCAGTAACCAAATCGGCGCTTGATTGATCTCGGCTACCAGCAGTAACAGCAAGAAGAAGGGCACGTACTCTGAGAAATTGCCATGGACTCTGATAGCAGTTTCCAGTTCTGACTGGTTCCCCGTGCCGACCGGTACTTTGAATTCCCGTCGCTTTTTAATAACTCGAAAAGCTAGACCTATGTAAATCGGTAGTAATGCGATCATTGTTAGAGCTGTTACAGGAGCGACAATAGCCATGATTGGTATCCTCGTCAAATGTGTGCTCAATTTCTGAGCTTGATAGGCCATCCAGCTTAGTGGGCTGCAAGCGCTTCGTCAATTGAAGAGAGCATCTCGTTCTGGACAACATGCCTGTTATGAATTTTCACCTTTTCCGTCACCAGGTCTGCTAAGTGCAGCCGAACGACTTCATCCACGAAGTTGAAATTTTCATCCCTGTTCCAGCAAGATAGGTTCTTAGCGCAACAATCTTGACTGAAATACCTCGAACGGTCAGGATTGCGGATTTCAAAGCTTGGCTATCCATCGCTATTATTGAGGTCTACTCATTTCATTATCCGCAAATGTGACCGCGCGCAGTATATCTATTCGTTAAGCACTTTGATTCCACAGGTGATTGATTACTTATCCGTATTCCGAACCAAAACAGCCACCAGTTCCGAAAGACATTCTGCCACCGATTCCGGCATGATTGCGTCGGTAGATGTTGAGGGCTTTTGAATGAGCGAATTGCTGCAATCGACCCAAACCGGTCATAGGCTCCCAATAACTTACCGTCCGGTTCTTCTCGGAAAGCGGACAGTTGTATTAGCGAACCAACTGGCACTTCTGTTAAGTTACAGACAGTCATAAATTTTACACAATCAATCGAAACTGATCTCATCGATATGTGAAGCGCCTGGTTATGAACGTTTCGGTGCCGATAAAAGCACAGATGACCAGAACCACCTCAAGCGTATCCACAGTTCGGCTCGGCCTTTAAGGGATCGACGATCGTGAAAAAATAGACCCCGCCTTCAACAGTGTGAGGTTCTTTCCATGCCTCGTCTACGATCGCTTGATCACCCTATTGCTGAGACGATTCACGCAGATAGCGTCCGGCAACCCAGCCGCGGCGGCTGGGATCGTCGCGCATAGATACCTGGCACCAACGCTGGCCACCCTGCATTTTGCAACCGTGATTGCGCAGCACGGTTCCGCTGAGCAAACCAACGACCACACCGGCTTTGGCGGAAGGCTTCGACCTCAGGTTAAGCGCGTCGCCAGGAGCTAATTCTATTACCTCCCAAAAGTCCGGTCCGCCGGCAAGCCCATCGGCAAAGTCGTTGCTGGTTGCGGGCGGTATTTCGTGATTTTGGTCGCCGCTATGGCTATTGACGCTAACACCCTGTTCGCGTAGGTAAGACGCAACGGCCTTATCGGCGCGGCTACGATCGCTTGTGCTGTAACTGCTGCCGCGGGTGATAAGCCCTCCGCTTTTATCGTAAAGCGCGACGCAACCACCCGGCATACGCACTTCAACTTCACCCGAACTGCGGGACACGACCTCGGGTACACCGTCCATATGGGGGGGTTGAGGATGGGCTATTGTTGTGGGCAATAACGTTGTCCGATATTAAACTTAAAAAAGCGATGGCGAAAAAGGCGGGTATTTTTACTTGCATGCACGGACACTTAATTAGAATAAGTTTTAACCGGATGAAAAAACCGAAATACTGGTCGTTTGAAGAATGAAAGTCTGAAATTAAATACGCTCCATGTCGGAGTATGGTTTAAGGTACGCGATGTACACCCTGGATTCATCGCGTCTCCTTGGATAACGCCAGTATGAATCGAATCAATCGGCCAATCCGCGCCTGATCGGCATCCATCACCACATACAGATGATAATCGCCGTCCTCCGGAAGCTTTGCTACTAAATCGCGTGGGACTTTAGCGCCTTTTGTTGATTAGCAACCTCCTCTACACCACATCCATTGGCCGACGCGCCTGCGGGTCCTCTCCGGGTTGCGCCACCGGCAGGCGCACCGCCGGGTCTCCAATCAGGGAATAGCCGCGGGCGTCGTTGTTGGCGGTCCAGATCCCGGCGAGCTCATAGGGGTCGGACTGCTTTCCGAATTCGATCTCCTCCAGCTCGTCGGTCAGGACCGTCGAGAGTTCCGCATAACGCTCGTTGAAGTACTCTAGGGCCGAGCCCACCGGGTACCCATCCAGCAGGCGGTGCAAGGTGCTGCGGAAGACCTCTGTCTGGTCGCCCGCCTTCTCCCATCGGAAGGAGTAAGTCCAGGCCCGCTCCACGTGCCCGATCGCCGCGAGCGCCCCGCCTCGGGGCAGGCCGAGCATTCGGGTCGGCAGCGCGGCCATAAAGGGCTTAGGAGCAATCGGGCTGCGGTCCTTGAAGGCCTGCTTGGCAAAGTCGTCCAGGTCTGGGGTACCCGCCCCGTAGCAGGCGAAGAAGAAGGCGATGAGTCCCCGTAGGTTGGTGTCGGCGGTCAAGTCATCGCCCGCGAAATAATAGTCCGGAGGGATCGGTCCCCGATGAGTGCCGGGACCCGGCCAGTCCTGGCATAGGAGCGCCCCCTGGTGCGGTAACTGGCGCGGGCTGCCCAGGGGAAACTCCATGCCGTGGCTGGCGGTGAAGAGGAGGGCCGGGGTCTCGTCGCCCCCGAGCAGGCGCCCCAGCCTGGACTTGGTGGCCTCCTCCCCCATCACCGCGCCGAAGGTCCAATCGGCTAGTTCGGCGCTCAGCTTATCCTTGAGGGGTGTCACCAGATGCTTGGCGCTTAAGCTTGTGGCCTGATCCATGGGATTGGCGACGCCGAAGAAGCGCACCAGGCGCGCGACCTTTAGCGGGCGGGTCTCGGACTCCACGACACTGCGGGCATAGTGGGCGTATTCGTCCAGCGTTTCGAAATGGATGCGCCCCACAGCATACTGGACATCGAGCTGGGACTGGAAACGGAAGGGGATCCGCTCGGGGCTGCCGCAGATCAGGAGATAATAAGGCACCTTGTCGGGGTCCGCGGGGCCGGGGCCCACCTTGTGACGGGCCAGGAAGGCCGACTTGGTTTCGTCCGGCCGGTGTCCCGTGGCTCCCTCGTAGACCCGGAAGCGCTCCCCCGCCTGGGCGGCGCGAAGATCCAGGAGCGGGGCCAAGGCTTCCTTGATGGCCGGGTCAGCGTCATGGGCCAGGATCAGGCCCCAGCCAGTCTGGTCCAGGCGTTTGGGATCCACGCCCTCACGGACCCCCAGATGCTTCATGCCACGGGTCTGGGTTCGGTAGCGCAGTTCGTTCAGGTTCTCGGGCTTGCCCTCGCCCTTGATGAAGGCGGTGAGCTCGGCCGCGGTCATCGGCGGCAGTTGGAAGTCGCCGTTGTCGCCATTGATACCGTTGAAATAGAGCAGGTTTTCGGGCTGTTGGTCTGGCATGAGTGGCTCCTGTAGTAGTTAGGTAGCCCTCAGTGTCAGGATAGTTGTCGCCTCTAAAATTTTATAGAGGTACAAAATGCAAACCCGTTATAGTGAAGAATTTAAACAGCAAGCCCTGAGTAAAGTATTGCAACGCGGTGATAAAAGTATTCAATCGATTGCCGATGAATTGACTATCAGTGTGTTTACTCTGAAAGGCTGGCTTAAACAGACACGATCCAAATCAACAACAAACACTATGAATCAACAACGTCCTAAAGACTGGACTCGGGAACAACGGTTTGAAGCCTTGCTAGCCAGCGCGGGCTTGGAAGGCGAAGCACTCAATGCCTTTTGCCGTGAACGAGGCTTGTTTACCCATCACCTGCAAACGTGGCAACAAGACTTTATTAAACCTCTTGAGGCCACCGAACCCAGCCAAGTCTCAAGGAAAGCCTTGAAACCCTTGGAGAACGAGATTGCACAACTGAAGAAAGACCTGCAACGCAAGGAGAAAGCCTTGGCAGAAGCCGCCGCTTTGTTGATTCTTCAAAAAAAGTGCCACGCGTTCTGGGAGGAAAAGGCGCCATGATCCCTCTTGCAGAACGCACCCATTTACTCACCTTATTTAACGAAGCGTTTGATCACGGAGCCCGTAAAGCCAAAGCTGCCGAGGTGATGGGGCTACCGCTACGCACATTACAACGTTGGCAACGTCCCGAAGCCGTGCCGGTTGACGGTCGCACGCGCCGTCAACACGTGCCTTGTAATCGTTTGAGTGACGAAGAACGCGCTCAGGTATTAGCCCTAGCCAACAGCGATGAGTTCAAAGACAAAACACCGCATCAGATCGTGCCGATGTTGGCCGAACGCGGCGAGTATTATGCCTCGGAGTCGACGATTTACCGCATTTTTCGCGAGGCGAAACAAGTCAAACACCGTCATGCCTGCCGTCCATCGGTCGAGCGTAGTAAGCCGAAAGCCCTCATCGCGACGGCACCGAAACAACTGGTGAGTTGGGATATCACCTATTTGACCAGCCTCATCAAAGGCCAGTTTTTCTATCTGTATCTGTTCATGGATATCTTCAGTCGCAAGATTGTCGGCTGGCAAGTTTATGAACAAGAAAACAGCGAACTGGCGGCCGATCTGATCACGGATCTCTGCCAACGAGAAGGGATTCCACCGCACCAGTTGGTGTTACATTCCGACAACGGCAGCCCGATGAAAGGGGCAACGCTGCTGGCAACCTTGCAGCAGCTTGGCGTCACACCCTCACGGAGTCGCCCGGCGGTGAGTAACGACAACCCGTATTCCGAGTCGTTGTTTAAAACGCTGAAATACGACGCCCAGTATCCGACCCAACCGTTTGCCTCGGTCACCGCCGCCAGGGACTGGGTAACCGACTTTGTCGCCTGGTACAACCATGAGCATCGGCATAGTGGCATTCAATTTGTAACGCCTGAGCAACGCCACAGGGGTGAAGATCGGGCGATCCTGAAGCAACGCAAGGCCGTTTACGAGGCCGCTAAAGCCAAAAAACCGGAGCGCTGGAGTCGTAATACCCGAAACTGGGAATGGCAGGCAGAAGTCTGTTTAAATCCCGATAAACCGAGCGATAGTGCGGTAAAAAATACCGACACTACCGTTCATTAATTTTCAACTCATGCGACAACTACGTTGACATTTACCGCATCTGTGATCGGGTTGGCGGCGAGTTCCTCCACCACCGAGTCGCTCAGCCGGCCCGTCAGGGCATGGGGGTCATCGGTGCGCTCCCGGCCGTCTTTGTCGAAGCTGATGAGGAAATAGCGGCTGTCGCTGCCGGGGATAGTCTCGATGGTCATGGCTTCAATCTCCTGATGTCACGTGCACACGGCACAAATGGGTAGCCCCGCTCGGGACCTGTTGACAAACTTCGAAGGAGGACAAGCCCGCTTGCCTGACTTGATCGTTGTGCATCAAGTCGCGGACATACTCGCTCGACATGCTCTAATCACTCTCCTGCACCTGATGGTCTGCAAAATCTTTAAGGGTTCAGTGAGGGAAATGTTGTGTTCGTAGTTGTCACGGTGCCACCTATCGAACTGGTACTGCTAGTGATAATTGCAAAATTTACCAAAATAGTCTACAAAAATGACAGATTTCATGACGCAAGCGGCGTTATCTATCTACATTGGATGCGTTTAGTCAAACGACAGAAATGTTTCATAGGATTTATAACCAATCGCTATTGTAAGTTACGCGGACTAACTAACGATAACATTGGGACTAAGTACTGAGATAGCGTTGCTCTGTGAGCCTCTCCGTTGCTCGATATTCAACACAAACTCTTTAGTTCTTGGAATGAAATGATCTGGCAGTTTAAATCTCCTAAAAATTCCACGGTCAGAACAGGCTACTTTTGGGAAGTCGAAAACGGGCTGAAAATCTTATTGTATAAGGCTTTCATGAAAATTCTATGAAACATTTCTGTCGTTTTATTAAACGCACCTAGTGTACGTTTTCGTTCTTATTGGTCTTCAAACTCCGATTTTACACAAAACCATTATGAATTTAAGAACGGTTTACGGACATTAGACAGTTTGAACCCTTTTGTCTAACGTTGAAAACAACTCCCTTTTTTTTAGTGGCTGTCATGGGCTTTAAAACACCCAAACATTATACAAAAAGAACCTATCTACTACCCCTGAAAATTATTTAACATAATGCCCGATATTTTAAACATATTGGGTGGTTGCTGAAGGGCAGCTTTCAGGTTTATTGCTGCCGTCAATTGAGCTTAAACGGCGGGCAGCTTTTGGCCGACAGGGGCCGACCAAAGCTGGGTATCAATCGGTATGCCTGGCGGTTTTGATATTTAAATCAATCGGTGGCATATCTCATCAGAATATGCATTATTTCATACCGTTCTTAAAAAATCTCAATCACATATACCTACCCTGAGCTTACTTCATCCGCGAGTAGACCTTGCGTCTACTCGCGGATGAGTGCGCTTGCTTTTGTCATTCAACGCATGACGCCAGACGTCAGCGTTGGTCTTTTCCAGCCGGATGGTAGTCCTGGAAGTATCTGTGCGCTATTGCGTTCAGCTATCCAAGAATACCTCCGGCATTTTTGTTTAGGAGTATTAGCGATGGGTATGCAATGTCCGATTTGTCGATCACATCAGGTGATTACGTTAGACCGCGCCAAGCGAATGGGTGGCACGGTCGGTGCCGTCGGCGGCGCCATGAGCGGTTGGGTGGCCTCCAGTTCCGGTGCCGCTATGGGTGCCGAGCTTGGCGCGACCGTAGGTTTATTGGGCGGTCCGGTCGGAGCCGCTGCCGGATCAGTTGGCGGCGCTTTGATGGGTGCTTTGATCGGGGCCACCGCGGCGGGTGTGACCGGCGCCAAGCTGGGCCAGGTCATCGACCAAAAGGTGTTACACAACTACGTGTGCCAGGATTGCGGATTGCAGTTCGGCGATGCCGATGAACCGTTGGCGTGAGGAGGAGATGAATCATGGCACATTTACTGGAACAAATGGCCTATGTCGGCCAAATGCCCTGGCATGGCCTGGGCAATCTACTCGCCCCCCAACAGCCCCTGGAAGTCTGGGCCAAACAAGCCGGTATGGACTGGCAAATTCAAGAATCCGAAGTTCGCTTCATGGCCGATCAGGTTGGTCACCTCGGCACGATCCATACCTTTGCGGACCAAAAGGTGTTGTACCGGTCCGATACCAAGCAGGCTTTGTCGGTGGTATCTAATCGTTATCAAATTGTGCAACCCCGCGAGGTGTTAGAGTTTTATAGGGACTTAACCGAGATTGCCGGTTACGAACTGGAAACTGCCGGTGTGTTGAAAGGCGGTAAGAAGTTCTGGGCTTTGGCCAAGACCGGACAAGCCGCCAGTCTGAAAGGCAGCGATCAGGTCTATGGCTATCTGCTGTTGGCCACCTCCTGTGACGGCACGTTAGCGACCACAGCGACGCCCACGACCATTAGGGTAGTTTGTAACAACACCTTGACCATCGCGATCAATGGCGCAACGCAAGCGATCAAGGTACCGCACAGCACCAAGTTCGATGCCCAAGCCGTTAAACAGCAATTGGGCGTGGCGGTCTCGCAATGGGAGTCCTTCATGTACCGGATGCGCACACTGGCAGAGCGCAAAGTAAAATCGCATGAAGCGATGAACTACTTTTTGCGTGTGCTGTGCGAATCGCCGTCCGTGAATGGCGAGCCGGTGGCCTTGAGTAACGAACGGGCACTCAAAAAAGTGCAAAGCCTGTACGAAGGTCAGGGCCACGGTGCCGATCTGGAGTCGGCCAAAGGCACCGCCTGGGGCTTGCTCAATGCAGTCACCGAGTATGTTGACCATGAAAAACGGGCGCGCAGTACCGAGAGCCGCATGGATTCCGCCTGGTTCGGCCAAGGCGCGACTATCAAGCACAAAGCCCTGGAGGCGGCCTTAAAGCTGGCCGCTTAATCCAGAGGGACTCACGCTTTAACCCTGACATAACGCTCATGGCATAACGCTCACACCTTAACACCCACCCCTGACAAAACGCCTGGTCAGCTTTAGGGCTGACCGGGCGTTTTTGTGTCTGTTAGTCCGTGCATTTTGTCTTTCAAGCTATTTTACTTAACCACTCAGGAGGTCACCATGACCGAAACCGCTTTACAAATCACACCTATCCAGAAGGCCAAACCCGCCTTGCGTCTGGTTAAAACCAAAGATATGCCGCGCGAAGACTGGCTGGCCATCAGAAAACGCGGTATTGGCAGTTCCGACGCCGCTGCAGCCGTCGGCTTAAATCCTTACCAATCACAGCTGGAACTGTGGCTGGAGAAAACCGGCCGCGATGACAATCTGCCGAAAATCGATCCACACGATGAAACCAGTCCCACCTACTGGGGCAATCTGTTAGAACCGATTGTGGCGGCGCATTACCGGCAACGAACCGGACACAAGGTCCGCCGTATCAATGCCGTACTGCAGCACCCGCATCCCCACTTGTTTTGGATGCTGGCTAATATCGACCGCGAAGTGGTAGGTTGTGACGAGGTACACATCCTGGAATGTAAAACTGCCGGTATTAACGGAGCTCGGTTATGGCGGGACGGGGTACCGGAATACGTGCAGTTACAGGTACAGCATCAATTAGCCGTCACCGGTAAAGCCACGGCGGATGTCGCGGTATTGCTCGGCGGTCAAGCCCTGGAAATCCATCGCATCCACCGTGACGAGGCCTTGATCGCGCGGTTGATTCAACTGGAACAACGCTTTTGGCATTACGTGGAAACCGATACACCACCGCCAGCAGACGGTTCGGAATCGGCGGATTTAGCCTTGCGCTGTTTGTATCCGCACGACAGTGGCGCAACCCTGGATTTCAGTCAGGACGTTCCACTTTCGGCGACCTTCGCCGATTTAGTCAATGTCCGGCAAAGCCTGGCGGAATTGGAACAGCAAGAAGCCCTGTTCAAGCAAACCTTGCAGCAAGCCATTGGCGATGCCAGCAAAGCCACCTTTGAAACCGGCTCGGTGACCTGGAAGAAAGCCAAGGACAGCGTCGTCTTGGACACCCCCCGTCTGCTCAAAGAGCAACCGACCCTGTTACAGCAGTATGCCACCACCAAAACCGGCAGCCGGCGTTTCCTCGTGCAAACCGCCGACTAGCCCGTCAACGCAACAACCCAAACCAACATACCACCGCCCTGAACGGGGAGAGATCCCGGTTCAGGACGGTATGTTTGCTGTTTAGCGTCAACACGCACAGGAGTTCATCATGTTAAAAGGTTTAGTCATTTCCCCGCCAGTCCTTGGCCGGATTTCTATCGGCAAGATCGTCGAAAAGGACGGTATGCGCTTACCGATGAAAGAAGATCAATTTACCCTCACCATTCAGTTACAAGGCAGAGACGGCTGGATAGCGCACCCCTTTGACAGCACTTTGCGCACCCAGCAAGGCGGTAAAATTCGCAGCATACCGATTCGCTTGCTGTTTAACGAGCCGGATTTAAACTTTCGGGCCGAATACAGCTTGTTCGATCGAAAAACCGGTCGGCCATTGTGCGTCGGTAACGGGGAAACCTGTCGGCGCAAAACAGATGAGGGTATTGTCTGTCTGCCGTGTCCGGCACCGGAAGGGTGCGGCCTGGCCCAAGCCGGTGCCTGCAAACCCTATGGCCGTTTAAATGTATTGATTGGCGATGACGATCCGTTAGGAAGCTTTATCTTCCGGACGACCGGTTTCAACAGTATCCGCACCTTAACCGCTCGCTTGCAATACTTCAAGGCCCTTTCCGGCAATCGGCTGTCGTGCCTGCCGCTGGAATTGAAATTGCGCGGCAAAACCACCCGACAAAGCCATGGCTCGGCGATCTATTATGTTGACATTACCTTACGCGGCGATCAAAGCATTGAAGAGGCGATCCACGCCGCGAAGCAGATCGAAGAACAACGCCACGTGTCAGGCTTCGATCAAACCGCGCTGGATCAGGCCGCACGCGTGGGCTTTGGTAATGGCGCGTTTGAGGACAATGAAGAGGACGGTTCGACGGTCGTCGAAGAGTTTTTTCCGGAAGAGCCGACTGAAGCCAGCGCTGTCCAGTCAATGCCAAGGCCCTCTTTAGCCACCCAACTGGAGACGAAAGCTCGGCAGTTGCAAACACCTGAGTTACCCACGCTAACTTTGCCAATCCCTAACGCGCGGTAACGCCGCGTTGTTTTACTGACTCGGTGGCTTGAGTTCTGCCTATCCGTGGAACGCTCGTCCTCTTTGACTAAGACCCGCCATCCTGCATCTCTCGTCATCGACGACTTTTAATCCCGATCCCATCACAGCCGTCTCTTAACGGAAATGCGGGAAATGTTTCAATTATTTTTTAACAACCCTACCGGAACAACGCCTTTTCCCGGATGGGAAAAGGCGTTGTTCGGGCTTTCATAATCACGGGAGAAAACCCATGTTATACCTTCGAGGCGCCAATAATCGGTACCGAGTGGCAGATGAAGACGATGTGATCTTCGAAGCTATCCAAATATACAACCGCTGTTTCAGCAAAGGCGAACCCTTGACCAGTCCGGATAAAGCCAAGGACTGTATCAAATTAAAACTGGCACCGTTCAAACACGAAGTGTTCCTGTGTTTGTTTTTAGACAACCAGCACCGACTCATTGCCTGCGAAGAATTATTCAGAGGGACCCTTGACGGGGCTAGCGTATACCCGCGCGAAGTGGTCAAAGCCGCTCTTCAGCATAACGCGGCGGCCTTGATCATGGCGCACAATCACCCGTCAGGCATCAGCGAACCCAGTCAAGCAGACAAAGTGATTACCGACAAACTCAAAGCGGCCTTGGCCTTGGTCGACATCCGCGTACTCGATCATTTCGTCGTCGGGGAAACCGTCTATTCCTTTGCCGAGCACGGCTTGTTGTGAGGGGACCCTAATCACGGAGTTTGGGCCTGTCATTTTCACTCCATCAGGGAAATACCCTGATGGAGGTTTTTTCTTTTTTTTGAGCGAAACCAGCATGACCACTCTAATCGAGAAAGCCAAAACTGGTCGGCCCGGGTAACTTTCCAATTTAGTTAGTTAACCCTGACTCACTTGACTGTTCGGTATTAGGCGAACAAATTGTCATTATGACCGCGTAACTACGTACGGCCAATATTCGCCAGATGAAAAAAAGTGCCGGTGGCAAATTTCAAGCCAAAAGCAGGCGGAGGCTGTGGTGAGTTTACGAACCGCACCAATCGCGAACGATGCGGTGCACGCTGTTTACATCATCCGGGCTGACCAAGGTTTGTTGTCAATCAATATTCGCGCAGGGTAACCGATTTTATCGGCAACTTCTCCAAATATCAGCTGTTCACAATACAGCTACGTTAAACTATTACTGAATATCGAATTCCAGACCTGGTTTGACTCGATAGAGAATTCGAACTCCACCCTTATTGGTTGCCTCCTCCAAAATCTCAAAATATTCTGATTTTTCAGCAATTTCCCTAAGTGTTTTACATCCATGTCTTTTTTTTATCCAAATCAACTCATCCGCCAGCCAACTTTCATCAACATTTTGATGAACAAAAACACGAGCAGCATCCAATACGGCCCATCCATTATCACGCTTTCTTTTAATTGCAAATACTACTAGCCAAGCGATATGACGACTATCCCTTAATGGTGAGAGCTCAAGTTCTTTCCACCCCTCATCAGTTGTCAAATACTCTGATAGTTGCTTCCCAGCTTCCTGAAAACTCTCAGTAATAGATTTGATAAGTTCAAACTCTGGAAAAACCCTTTCCCTTTGCTGATCTAAATATTGCTCGGCAGCCTTTGCACTTTCATAATTGCCAAAGTTCCATTTTGGTAAAAAATGATGAATCAATTCATTTCGTTCTGCTATCAGTGCGGTGAGTGCATACTTTCTTTGATTATAAAAATCCTCATCACAAAGCATCGGACCTCTTGTAAAAGACATCACGCATTTTGAAGCTTCATCAGAAACACTATTATCATCACCTTGCTCATAAGTTGTAAAACTATTTTCTACAAAATGTTTTGCAACGTTTCCAAGAGTCTGGTTGACAAAGGTATTTTTTCGCTCTTGCAGATTTGATTTCATTTCTCCTTGGGCACGGAAAAATTTAATATCTTGATGTATCAGCATATATTTCAACATGTGTTCAATCTGCTGGAACAAAATAACGTTCCTACCCAGTTTTCTTTGTACTTCCCTTATCAAATCTTCCAATTGAATATTAACTTCCATTAATCACCAAAACTTTTGAATATTTTAAGCCCGCTCCGATTAGCGATAGCTTAATTGGAGGAATGTTGACTTCGAAATGTACGATTACACAAGCTAATCGCACCTACATTTTGAATGGCAGCCTATCTGCCTTTTCTTGTCTTTTCAAATCAATCTTCATCGGCTGCTTGGGGTCGTTAGCCACCTTTGAAACCTCGTACACATCTTAACCAGTTACATATCCTAGTCGAAAATTGTTTCACTGGCTAAGTTGCTTAATCTGGAGCAGTGCGTTGTTGGCATTGTTGTATTCATGCGCAATTGCGGTAACTAGGCCTCCATTTTCCAGAAGCAGCGTTGGAAAACCTTTTACATTCAGTGTTTGAGTGAGTTTAATTTCCTGCATGAGCGCTTGGTTGTCGGCTGAGCTTTTCATGTCTGCTTCAAAGCATTCGTGATCTAATCCAATATCCGATGCCTACTCAAACAGCGTGGACAAATCGGCTGGATTTTTGGCGTCTAAATAATAAGCCTGCTGTATCGCTAAGATCATAGCCTCTTCCTTACTAAAATCTTGATTTCGTGCCGCAATGACAGCGCGGCAGGCAGCATACGTGGATCGGCGTGGTGTGCATACTGTCCAAAAATCGAAATTGAATGCAGTGCCAGGTAAGGTTTGCTGAATCTTCTGCCAAATTCCCTTTAACTTCACTTGCATCTCAGCCGGCATGGGTTGATCCGTTATTTTATTGAAAAATCAATAACTCACACTATCAGCAATGAAAATCACAGTGACTAACTTTGCATATCATATGGAGAGAATATCTTTCCACGCATTAGTTATTCATCTGCATACGAACCAGCTTATGCGTTTCATTTATTAATTGATTTAGGAACATAGTATGTCTACAAATAATCCAAAAGATAAATTCGCACGATTAAGAGCGATTGCCAACGGTGAAGCGAATGGAAGCTCAAACGACAAGGCTAGGCACTGGAATTTTGAACGAGATGGCGATATTTTGGGCACTATTAATGGCGTCCATAGCTTTGAGCACCCTGTGTACGGCGAGCAACATACAGTAACCGTGAAACTCGCTGATACAGGTGAACTCGCCTCGGCTTTTTTAAGTGGTTGGTTACAGGAAGGCATGAAACGTAAACAGGCTGAAGTGGGCGACTCAATCCTTATTAAGTTTTTTGGTAAGCAACCCGGTGAACGCTTTAATCGCTATCAACTGGAGATCGAGAAAGCCAATCCTAGCTACCCATCTGAATTCGATGCGATGAATTTTTAAACACAAGTAACGTACTGGTTTAGGCCAGTACGTTACATTTGTCCGGATCATATCTGACAGTGGGTTTGTATATTTGCCAAAAGATCATTAAGGAAGCGCTGAACAAATCAAACTGCAAGCCCGCCTTGCGACCCAAGCGTAATTTTTTACAAAAATGCGTTTACGGATCGTTCAAATAGCCCCAGTTCATGCGTTTTTATTCCCGTCTACTGTGTTTCGGCGCACGGTAGACGGATTTCGGCCTAGGCCGCCATCAACTGGCGGCGCAGCAGATACAAATTGGCCAAACCCACCAGCCAGTTCACCTGGGCGGTGTTCTTCTCCAAGCCTCGGTAGCGAGTCTTGCGAAAGCCGAACTGGCACTTGATGATCCTAAAAATGTATTCGACACGGGCTCTGACCGACGAGTATTTGCGGTTGCGCTTACGCTGGCTGCTCGATAGGTTTTTGCCGGGCTTGCGTTTGTCGTTGACGCACCAACTCAAACCCAGATGCCGCGAGCCTTTTTTTATAATCATCGCTGGTGTAGCCGGCGTCGGCAAAGATGACTTGATCGTCTTCGCGGAGCAGCTTGGGTAATTCCTCGATGTCAGCCGTGTTGGCCGCAGTCACCGTTACGCTGTGTACGGCCCCTGAATTGACGTCGGCGCCGACGTGGATTTTCATCCCGAAATACCACTGGTTACCTTTCTTGGTTTGATGCATGTCCGGATCGCGTGTTTGATCCTGATTCTTGGTCGAGCTGGGTGCGTGAATAATCGTGGCATCGACCATCGTGCCCTTGGAGGCCAACAGGCCTTGGTTTTTCAGGTGGTCGTTGACCGTCGATAGCAGCACCTCCGTCAACTTGTGCTTCTCCAGCCAGTGACGGAAGTTGAGAATCGTGGTTTCGTCCGGCAGCGCTTCGGTGACGCTACCAAAACCGGCAAAACGCCGAATGCTGTCGATTTCATACAGCGCATCTTCCATTTGTCGGTCCGAGTAGCTGAACCATTGTTGCATGCAGTAGATACGGAGCATGCGATTCAGGGCCATCGGCTGCCAGCCACGGCGGCCACTCTTCGGATAATGCGGCTCGAGTTGGGCCAACAGTAACGTCCATGGCACCAGTTGCGCCATTTCCGCCAGAAATTTTTCCCGCCGGGTTTGGCGTTTTTTGCTGGCATATTCAAGTTCGGCAAAACTGGTTTGGGTGGGGGTATTCATCGGCTTGTCTCGGTACGATCAGATAGAGGCTATTATCTCATCTCCTGGCGGGGGATTTATTCAGCGCTTCCTTAACTCGATCCTGTTTCAAAGATCCCTACACAAACTTATCGAGAAACCTCACTGATTTTTTACAGCATAACGTCGCATCAAAAAAGGGATCTAACATCATGTGTGGGGTCCAATGGGAAGGGCTTGAATCTGGTGACAATTGCTGTCCAAAATGCCAGGAGCATCTCTTTACGAAAATCATGAAATAGCATATTTCTCATTCCCAGGTAACAGTAGCCCCGTCCGGAATAGCGATATAAAACGAATGACCATCTTGACTCGCGAAACTTCTTGGTCGAAATAGATTCAACTGCGGAAAATGCGTATTTCCTTGAGAGCGGTGATATAAAATTAATAATACCAGCAACCCTGCGCTGGCATTCAGAACATTCTTCAGGTTAGCTTGTTTAAAGTGTTCAGCTCTGTGGTGTTTGACTTTGTTATTGCCTGTCCACCAATCAGGAGGAGAATCTGGTTCGTGCCAATTTGACCAAGGACGAAATTCCAGTCCAAAGCGCGGAATTTCAACCAACGAATCCGGTAATGTAGGAAAAGCTTCACATAAAACCGATTGATATGCATTGATGCTACCGGCACTGCGAGTAGCATCAATAATACGGCATAGCCCCTTCGCTAAAACATCTGCCTCTGAAGCGGCAGTCATGAGCAGTCGCGCTAACTCAATCGAATAAACACTTTCGTTGTCCGGTGAAAACTCGATCCAGCGAGAAATCCCAAGAATGTCTAATTCCAGGCAAAGAAAGTAGTTTAAATGGGGATGAACATCGTGATGGATTATTGCCATTTTTTTTGCGGTTCAAATCAGTCCTTTCAAGTAACACGGAACAAGCCGCCCAAGAGTCCAACTCGTCCGCCCAGTTTAAGAAACATCCAACCACCCAACTAAACTAGCCGAATACGGTTGTCCTTCTTTTACGATCCCCCGAAACTTAAGTTCCCGCTCAACAACAGTCTCTAATTTGGGCAGTAACGCCAGGTTATTCTCGGAAGCATCATTCGCTGGTTTTTGAAAATAGGCTTCCGCATGCTTTTCCACAATCGGCAGCCGGTTCCCATTCTGATCAACTGCGAGTTTTAATATTGAATGAACATCATGCCCCTTGTCGTTATGGGTTTCTATTTCCCAAATCGACAAAACACCATTGGTTCCGTTAGCCTTGACCGCAATACCAATTTCTTCAGCAGGAAGCTGCCGGTAACGTCTTAAAAGCGTTTCAATAAAAGGGTGATCCAAGCCAACCAGATGCAAATGTTCGGATTCATTCGCCTTATCTCTGTCTACCGTGAACTGAGCCATTAGCTGATTTTTGTCGTCCCGCAATTCATAGTGAACATCATCAACTCGCGTGAATTTGTAACTATCCTGGTCGCATGCCTTAACGATGAAATCAACCAACTCGTCCATGCTCTCGCTGACCTTCGATAACGGCGCATAGTCATCCAAACTAAAGCGTTCCAAATCCTGGAATAACTCAAAAACGACATCCCGCGCTTGGCTGGCATTCCGCATCGCGGCATCCAATTCTAACCGGGTACGCTTTAATTCAGGGTCTTGCAAGGCTTCTGCGTATAACTCCTGGTATTTGATACGCTCCGACAATTGACCCAATATTTGCGAGCGCAAATCTTCCGCCACGTTGCCGCGCTCATCGACTTTGCCCAGCGTCAACGCAATTTCCTTCAGCTTGTCATCCAGCAACAGATAAATCCGGCCTTCGATGGTATCACCCAACACCAGGTTATAAACCTGCGCCGTATCGCGTTGGCCGTAGCGATGAATTCGGCCAATCCGTTGCTCGACATCCATCGGGTTCCACGGCAAATCAAAATTAAACAAGATACGCGCATGCTGGAGATTGATCCCTTCGCGGCCAGCAGCGGTGCAAATCATAACCCGCGGCCCGTTGGCTTGTTTAAATCGCTTCTCGGCGGCGACCTTACTGCCATGGTCACCACCCTTTAATACCACAATTCCTTGGTCTGGATAAGCAGCGTCTATGCGCTCGCTGAGCATTTCCACCGTCCCCAAATAGGTGGCAAAAATGACGACTCGCTCTTCAAGATTCTGTTCCCACAATACACCCAACGCCCCAATCAATTTATCGACCTTGGTTTCCTGGCTCTCCGGAAAAAATTGCAGCAATTCTTTAATACGCAACCTTTCTTCCGGCAAGGCGACAGCAATCACATTCATCGCCATCTCTTCAGCCGCAGCGGTTTCGACCTCATCGCTGTATTCGTCGGATGCCAATGCTAGTTCGTCTTCATCGAGTTTCTTCAATACTTTCAGCTTGGCATCACTGAGGATACGATCGACTTCAAGGTCATCGATACGCTCATTACTCAAACCAAAGTCAACGCGGATAATTTCCTTGGCTTCCCGAAAAGCTTGGTCCCTTGCTTCAATATCCAAATTCAGATCATGCATCAGACCTTCATGGATCGTTAGCGCCAATAACCTGCGGCGCAAGGTACGATACACAGCGGCAAAGCTTGAAGCGGCGATTTTTTGGAAAATGGTCATAACGAAGCCCAGCGCCCGACCTTTGCCGCCCATCTTCTTGGCCAGCGCAAAACCATCACGCAGGTATTCGTTCAACGCTTGATAAAACAGCCGCTCCGCATCGGACATGACAAACGCTTCGGTATGAACCCAACGCCGAGCAAACAGCGTCGAGCCATCAGCGCGACAGGCATCCGCCTTGGTACGCCGAATCACCACGGAATTTAACCGATGACGATGCTCCAGCATTTCAACTTCGTCTTCGAACAGAATAGGGTCTAAAAGCTGAATCAATTTCCAGAAACGGAAATGATCCCCTTGGTGCGGCGTTGCGGAAAGCAGAATTAAATCGCGGCTATGGTCACGCAGGGTTTCCGCCAGTTTGTAATTCTGGGTCTTCCTGATTTTATTGCCCTGTTTATAGGCCGTTAAATGATGCGCCTCATCAAACACCACCAAATCCCACATTGGGGCATCCAATAACTTTTTGATTCGTTCGGCCCGCTTGAGGGTGTCAATGCTGGCAATCAGCAAATTGTGCTTGGCAAACGCGTTGGTTCGTCGGTCGCTGACATCGCCTTCGCGGCCAAAGATTTCGAAGTTTAAATTAAAGACTTCGTTTAACTCGCGATGCCAGTTATTTACCAAACCGGCAGGCACCACCATCAAAGCCCGTCCTAATTCACCCCGGCTGGCTAATTCTCGAAGGATCAACGCGGTTTCAATTGTTTTACCCAGCCCCACTTCATCCGCGATCAAAAACCGGCGCGGCATCGAGGTAGCGACATGATGAGTCAAAACCACCTGATGCGGCAGCAGATCGATTTTTGCAGAGGTTAACGAACTGGCGCTATCCAATAACGGCAATTCATGCGCTTTCCAACATAACCAAGCCTTTATCGCCCGTTGTTCGCCGCCACGCGCATAAGTTACGACGGTTTCATTACGGCCTAAAACCGGTTCCAGCGCCGGTAACGGAACTTGCCGCTCACCATCGGCAAAAAATACGCGCGCGTAACCATCTGCCAGGCTAATGACAACGCCTTGGCCAAAAGCCGCGTGCTTGACGCGATCACCGGGTTTTATCTGCATCATGATTTACGAAATTCGCGGGTGATAAAGACCGAGCCATTGCCCTTGTTGCGACTCAATGCGCCTCACGCCGTTTTGCGCTCCGTTCCAGATACAGCGTCCGATCGGAAAGGTTTGATCTTTATATTTACCGCTCAACCACCAGTCGTAACTGATTTCACCGGCATTCTCTTTCCAGCGGCTTTTATCCGCCATCCAAAAAATCAAAGCACAGCGATCAAAACAGGATTGAAAGCTTTGAATTTTGCTATAGACCTGCTGTTCCACCCAGTCAACCGCTTCATCCGGTTCCAGCGCATCGATCATCACATCCAGGCCAGCAACCATCAGCGCGTCGTTATTGATAAACGGAATCTCGTCTTCCGGCCAATTGGTTTCGTAAAATTCAAAAAATCGCCGCAAACTGATGACCTTATCGGTCGCTTGCAAATGCCCCAGAGTGTCGCCATCCCACAAAATGCTGATGCCTCGGCGTTTCCAAACATCATCGTTCAACGCCTGATTCATTGGGCCCCCGATGAAAATTTAATCGCCAATACTTGATTGCAAACTGTTTGTTGTTTCATTCACTGATCCCTGCAACTAATACTCACTCACTCGCCCGCTTCACGCAAAGCAAAATCCACAACCTTATCGCTCAACCAAATACCCCGTTGCCGCATCCGCTGCACGGCATCCGCAATCTTGACAGGATAACCCAGACTCTTGGCTTTCAACAAAATGCCAATCGATCCGGTCAACGTAAGACCGGATAAGCGCGCAAAACGGCGGCCGACGCTCTCATCAATCGCGACCAAAGGAATGCCTTCCTGCAAAGCCAACTGAATGACAGCCGCTTCTCCGGCATCTAAAGAGTTTCGCAACAAGGGCGGAAGGGAGACAGGCTGATTTTGTTTGAATAACCAATCGGCCTGTTGAAATTCGCTCACCGCAAAACCATCGGCGCCGCCAACGTGGATTTCCCGACACACTTCCCAAGGCACCCACACCCGGCTATACAACAACGGCAGCATGTCCAATGTGCCGGTCGCCGCGATCAACGACAGGATGGGCGTGGTGTTGATGACAATTTCCTTGGTATCAGGCATTGCTCATATCCGCCAGCAATTCATCCTCGCTCAAATCAATAGCAGCCACACCGTAACGGTGTAAATCCAGCAAAAACTCCACCCGTTCCATGCCCACCAACACGGCGGCCATACCGCTGGAAATGCGCTTCATTTCATACAGTTTCACCGCCATCGCCATCTTGGCCTCATGCTCGAACTGCGACGGCGATTGTTGCAGGGCATCGGGTAATTGTTCGGGATAATTAACGATCAGTTGCATCTTGGCTCTCCAATAAAGATTAAACGTCGGCCCAGTTAGTCCATGTCAAACAACGACATTTGTTTTTGAATCACAGCCTGATGCTGTGCAGCCCAATTGTTATACAGTTGTCGGGCAGTGATTGCGGCATTTCGTAATTCCAAACTGCCGCCCTTTGTGACCAGCCAACCCAATAAATCGCCCAAGGCAGGATGCGGCTTGAAGTCTTCATCCAACAGCTTTTTAACCTGAATCCCACTATCCGGGTAACAAGCGCCAATCAGCAACATGGCTTGATCCATGTCTCTGCTTAAGGACTTGGCTTTTTGGCTATTGGCTTGCGCAAATGTCAGCGGGGACAACCAATGGAAGATTTTTTTCTTTTCCTCACACCAACCCCGTTCGACAAAATCACTGGGGCCTATGCCGGTACCGCGCAAGAACTTCTGCATATGGTCGCGCGGCACTTCTGGCGTACCAGCAAAAATACGCAAAAATTGCCGCGTGATGGGTTCGCAATTGACCGGCGTGCTGCCGGATTCGCCTTCATCCTGGTCATCCAAAATTTGATTGATACCGACCAGCGCTTCTTTAACGGTAAACTCCCGGCCTTCTTCGACATAGACTTGTCCGTAATGGCGGGAAAAATACTCCAACGCTTTACCTCGCTTAATCACCTGAATATCAGCCCTGGGTAAGCCTTCGTTTTGATGATGTTCCAGAATATTCTGCAATTGCCGAACATCCGACAAAATTCTGCGGCGCAGTTTGGCCCAACTGATGCGAGTGGGTTCTTCCGTGCGTTTTCGACAGACATGAATGATGTCGTATTCAATCTTTTGAGAACCAAACTGTGCTTTATCACCTTTGGTTTCATCGCTTCTAACTGGATAAGTGGCCTCAAGATAAAAGCCAGCCTGGAATAAACTTTCTAAAACATCAACCCAAGGATCATCTTCACTATGGTGAAATGTAAACGCCAGAATTCCAGATCGTTTGAGAAGTCGGTGAGCTTCCTTCCAACAATTTGTTAAAACTCTCTTATAGAAATCATCGGCATCATCTGGATTGCGGGCTTCATTCGCTACTGCTTCTAATGTTTTTGGCGTAAATTCAGGATTAAATATTTCTGGATATTTTTCTTTTAACAAAAGTCTCAGCCAGACATATGAAAAATCTGCAAACTCTGCATATTGAAATAATCCACTAAACGGGGGATCAGTCACAACCAAATCGATACTATCAGAATCATACTGTCGTAATTCAGTTGAAGACCCTTGGGATATTGCTTTATGGGGCAATAAACGATCACCAGGATAGACTTTAAAACTCTTTGATTTTATCTTGCCAGAAAGTTCTTTGTTTTTTGCTTTAATTAGTTCAGTGGGAACTAATTCCCAAGGGTTTTTCATCCAAGGAATAGATTCAAGTATTGGATTCTTTGCTGATCGCCAAGGCCCATAACCTATCGGTGAAAAAACTCCAACTTCAATACAAATATTTTTCTGGTTTAGATTGTTATTTGAAAGAAATGGGGCAAAGTGATCTTTCGATTTATGCCAAAAGCAAAACATATTTTGATACGTGAGATATTGTTGAAAAGCTCCTAGAACAAAGTCAATTGCCTCAGATGTAAAACCATGGGCTTCATCAATAGCCTTTAAGATTAGCGAGTGCAGAATTAATTGACGAGGATTAAAAAGGTGCTCCCATTTGCTATAGCCATGCTTTGGCAAGGGGTCTTTAATATGCGTTTTCAATCCATATGGAATTTCAGATTTTGGCCAGTATTTTTTTAAATCATCGTCCTTTCTTACATGCCATTCGATTATTGCAGCATTTAATCGTCTAACATCTTTGTTACTTGGACAAATAAAAAAACGCCCCCTATACGGGTTATCGGATTTCTCCAATTTTGCCGAATACCCCTGAATCGCTAACAATGAGAAAAAAGCAGAATCTCCGCTTTCTTGAAGAGAATGAAGCGTTTTCTGTTCTTTACCACAAGTATCTGCTTGACAAATAAAATGCGCATCCTTGGGTATGCAGCCTTGATTAGTTTCTAATGGGCGACTATCAAGATAAACAGTCGAATCTAAGGCTCCACGGACTTCTATAAATGTCTGGCGTTCATTCCTGGCAATATTCCATCGACATGTTCCTTCAATATCACTGTTTACGGCTCCACCAAGCATGCCTAGCTTATCTTTGCCAGGTATTCCTCTTAGCCAATCTGGATGAATTAATAAGGTTAATTCAACTTTTTTATTGTTAAGCAGTTTTTTAGGTAACAAAATCGATTCATTGGTCTTGGCCGCTTTGAAATCCTGGTACTCATGCTGGCAACGCGGACAACGGTAATGACCTTCACTATCCATGAGCGCATACGGCACTTCCGAATCAGTGACCACCAACGGCACGTCCGGTGCCATGCGTGCTTCTCGCTGTTCGACATCGAATGATTCATGACATTTGCCGCAGCTTACGCCCAGCCAAGCTTTTATCGATAGTGATTTGATTGCCACTACAGGGCTGGACATCAATGGGGTCCTATGCCCGCAACCAGGCACGGAACAAGGCCCATGTTTCGCCCAAAAGGTGTAAATCACTTCCGGCCCTTCGTAGGCATAGTCTTTGCGCTCGTCAGGTGTCAGCGCCAAGGGATCGAAGTTATCGCCCATCACTTCGTTGGTCGATAACTTCGTCCAAACGCCTTTTTCACCGTTCGGGCCTTCGCAGGCGTAAAACGGCATGATTTGAGGCTTAACTTCCCGCTCGATATGATCGAACAGCTTTTGCACTTCATCCAGATCGACATCGGCTAATTCGTTTTTTACCACCAGCCAGGCGACGGGATTCAGGTCGTTACCGACCATCTGCATCCCCAAACGCGCGCCCTCCACCAAGGTCGTGCCGCCACCCATAAATATGTCGGCCACCTTCAATTTGCGGAAGGCTTCGTTGTGTTGGTGATTACCGTAATAAGAATCCCAAACCAATTTAGCGGCTTCCGCCGGATCATCCGGCGCTTTGGTAGCAGCCGCAATCAAGATCGAGCGAAACACACTGGACCGTCGACGCGCCCACCATTTGGACATTTGATAAATAGGCTTACCCGCATTGCCTTCAATTTGGGCAATCTGATTGATCGGTAATATCGGAAAATCCACTTCCAAACAGGTCTTTGGCCGATTCGGATCGCTAAAATCCACGGATTCCAAATGCAACTCCGCACCCGCGTTTACCGCTTCCGCAACTTGTTCAGCAATGATTCCAGCTTGGGTTTTGCTAGCCATTTCGTTCCTTAATTGGTTTTGTCTTGTTGTGCATCCCAGGTGATACCCGAACTATGCATCAATGCTTGTAATTTAGGGTATACATAGTGATGATCGTCGGGCTTTTCCTTGTCTAATCGTGATTGAATAAATTCAATCCATGACTGCCTGGTTTCGCTAAGATGGTTTTTAGTTAACTCAAAAAACTCAGCAATATATTCAGGTATGCCGCCAGCGTAGTTTATTTGAACATTTTCTTTCGTTGCAGTGATAGCTTCGATGACTTGTTCTGCGGATAGAAAGGGTGCTATAGGTAACAACGTAGTTCTAGCAAAATATTCAGCATTTCTAAAATTATTTGAATTTGAGAACATTTCAATCGCCTTGCCTGATAAATATTTGCTAGGGCTTTTCTCGATAATTTCTATTTTTGCATGATTAGATAGCCGCTCATATAGCTCTAAGAGGTTGTTCTGCAGATCTTGTATATCCATACAGAAGTATGGATTGTACTTCCGAATAACAGATAGATCATCGTTTTGTAATGACCCAATGAAGCTACTAATCTTAATTCTTTGGGCTTGCTGTAGCTTATCCCACACACCAGGGTCGGCCCGTAGCAGTAAAAAGATGGCTCCAATATTATGATCATTAAGTTGTTCGAAAATTGAGCCTATTTTTTGTTGGATAACATCCGAATAAATCTCTGAATGAGCCCGTGCAATTGCTTGAATGCTGAAAATAATTCGCTCAGGATAAGAGACATCCTCGCTAAACAACTTTTTAAGAAGAACAATCAAAAGATTTCTGACAAATGCTACTTTTGCTCGTCGCAAATAGCGGTCATTCAAAAATTCAAACACTTCCTCTTGAGTTTGAGGGAATGCTCTACTTTCTAAGTCAGCACATACTTTATCTATGGCACTTTTGCCCTGAACAGGCTGCCTTTGTAACAAATGTAAGATAGAGTGAACGATATGACTTCTGACCAACTCTGGTGTTGGTTGAAACAGTAATTGATTATCGGTATATGTAGGATGGGCACATAGATTACGGTCTTCCTTAAGCCGCTCTAAGTCTTTATGCTCATCGACAGAAATAAACTCGAAGTCCTCTAAGGCTCTTTTTAATAAGGAATTTTCTAAATCTTGTAGCTTAGGTATATTTTTATTTTTAATTTGAGCATCAAAATTTTTTATGAACGTTACAGCCCCATTGTCATTCTGAGTATCTAGTTCACGAAGTTTAGAAACGATGTCATAACAAACAGCAATCCATGTCGAAGTAATGGCTGCGCGGTATGCTCCTGTCCGATAAGCAATAATCGCTTCTTGTACATAGCTTGCTGAATTTTTATTCCGTACTGAAAGTAACAGATCATCTAAATCGGTTAAATGATGCTGTCTGATCATTTCGATAACTCAATATATGGCACCGCCATTTCTAACAAGGAAAGCCCACCATGCGTCAACGTCGGATAACCGCCTTGGCTTTTCCATTTTTTTCGTCCCAACACAAGATGCCATTCGCCGTGCTGGGTTGTGATGGTTTGCGTCAGTGGCGGAATCCAGCAGTGGCTGTTGGCATTTGCGGGTGATTGAACGGAGCGACCGCTTTTGAAATTTTCCTTCAAAAAATCGGCCTGATCTTTGTGCACGACATCGGGAAATATTCCGGAATGGGCGTAACCATGGTCTGAGGTAATTACTAACCTGCGCCCGGTTGCGAGACGATCGACAAAGTGCCAGAAATCATCGGATGTTAGCTGTTCAGCCGCGGATTTCGATAGCTTCCGATAGCCATCGCCATTGTCGGATAAATCGTGCATCTGACTATCCGGCCAGTGATGCCAAAAAATGATATTGGGATCGGCTTTGATCAGGCTTCCGCAATCGACAAAAGGCATGTCGGTGGCTTCGGTCCAGGCATATGGGAAATAAGGGCTTTTCGTTAAATTATGCTCAAGCCCCGATCGTTGGCCGAACCCCAATGCTTTGGCAAATGGGTTGGTATTGGCGGGTATTTCTGCGGCGGTAACGCATGATTTGTGCAGGCTGAAGCCGCGTTGCGCGGCTTGCTCTATCAGCCAAGGCAATTCACGCAAAGATAAGGCATCCAAAATTAAGATGGCTTTGCCATTAGAGCGTTCTGCCCAAAATTGCTTGAGTTGTTCGCTGGTTCGTGGCGCTGCGCTTTCAAATTGTTGCCATAATTCCCAGGCGCTGCCTGAAAGAACGTTGTCGAGCTTTTCGATGCTTTTATCCCGCTCGGTGGTGATGGCATCCACCAAATCCGAACGTATTGGCGGTGAAAATGTCTGGTGCAGGAACTGAAAAATCGCTTGCCATGCTTGATAGGCAGGCAAGTTGAATACCTGGGTAATTAGCGCTTGATCCATTGCTTCAATCCTTTTCCAAATCCAACGAGTAGGTGATTCCGTCAGGCAGTTTTTTCAACAATTCTTGCAATTGCGCCCCGGTCATTTTGTCGATGGACACCTTGCATCCATAGACCTGGCTTCCTGGATTGATGCCCCAGCCTTCCAGTTTGCCAAGCAAATTCAACGAGGACGTTGCAGGCGCGTTTAAGCGAGTTCTGTCACGAATCCCCGAACTGGTTCCACCAAATAAACCAAAACCGGTAGGCTCGTTCCCATTATTGCCGGTTGTTTGTTCTCCAGGTTTAGGATTTGTTGTGGGTGGCTCCGGGGGATTTAAAGGCGGCACGACGACACTGCCACCACTAGAAACGGTCGTGCCCGGTTCGTGAAGCGTGGTTTCTTCTAATTGTCTGCCCGATGCCAAACGGCCTTTCATACGCTGCCAGGCTTCATCCTCGCTTTCGCCGGGCCGTCTTTCCAGTAGCTCTCTACCCAGCAAGTTGATAGCGATGGTACCTTGGGCACATAGCCGAATGATTTTTTCTTTCGCCTCAACTTCACCTAACCAAGGTACTGATGGCTCACCACCCGATTTAGGCTCTTTGAGCTGGTTTAATACCTGCGCGACAGAGTGATTGCTTTCAGCGCTAGCAAGCACGAGCTCCTTGAATTCTTCCGGTATAAACAGTTCTCGCTGTATATGTTCTTGAATAGCAGACAAGATTTTGCTGCCTTCCGCGTTGTGGCTTGTTGTGATGAACTCGCATTTTTGTGGATCAGCAAAATTCCATATCTCAAGTATTGCAAAACGATCAAAGCGCTTATTCAGTTGGTCGCGCAATTCCTTTTGATACTTGATGTGCAGGCTTGAGTATTCGGAATCTGCTTTTTTCCATTGCGCAGCTAAAAAAACAGCACGAGCGAGCACCAGCAATGATTTGTCATAGAACACGTTTTCCAAGACTTTTTGAGCCAATAAAAAACGCACGGTATTACGGTTTTTAGGAACATAGGCTTTGAGCCATTTACCTAATTCCGCATCGCTAACATTGCTGGAAGGGAGGACGATTACTGGAATGCGATTATCCCAGTTTTGAGGTTGATCCCGCTCGTCAATGTCGCTCCATGGATCGCTGCTCCAGCTCCGTTTAAGAATAAGCACTCGATAGCTCTGCGAGGCATCGCCCGAACCAGCCAGTACATAACGAATTTCATCCGCCAAGTAGTTTTGATCTTCACCTTTCTCGAACAAGCGATCATTTTTGGCGTGCGCCATTAATTTAGCTTGCGGATTTTCTTCATTCAGAAAAATTAGGCGATTGCCTTTTCGGTGAATGTTAAAGCTGTTCTCTTCAACTAAAGCCAGTTCTGCCTGAAACTGATTATCATCAATGGGTTTATGGCGAGTGATGTCTACTTGCAATTCATGCGCTTCCGCACCGGCCATGGATTCAATCGACAACGAACGAAGCCAAAGCGAGCTCAGTATCGGTTCCAGATACTTGGTGGGGGTACCTAAACTGGCGGTAGCATCTCTGACCGCTTCATAGTTGCGCAGTGCCTTATCTCTGAGATTGCGCTGCATTTGATTGGCAACCGAATCTAGCAACGAAGACACGCCGCTGTTTTCATTGGTAATCGAAAAATCGGCGGCGGTGATGATCGGTGAGTCTTTGCCTGCTGTTTTGAAGACATCCACCAAGATTCTGATCAAATCCCGAGTTTCTTGGGTTTCTGTTGCGATCAACACTTGATCGTCAAGCAGCTTTAGCAGATGAGGCGCATAGGGCCAGGCATCGATAAACTCCTGCTTTACTTTCTCATGATCAGCGCCGGAAATATGGTTGAGCCGCAAGTATTCATTGACGTGGTTGACGATGACGGTTTCTATGTCGCTGTCGTTGATCTGCATCCGATTTTCGAACAGCCGATACAGTAATAGCTTTTGGCGATCTTTTTTAGCTTGCGGACCTTTGAAGTCGATCCGTACAGGGTTGACGCGGAAGATTTGCTGGGCTGCATCGGATACTCCATCCCTAACCGACACCACCAACGCCAGCAGTTCAGGATTTTTTTCCGCAATTTCTGAAAGAATCTGGATGAAGTTGAATGCCCAATTGCGCCACGGGTATTGTTTATTGTTGGTGAGGCCTTCGTACCACGTCTGGAATTCGTCCAGAATCAGTAGCGTGGGTTGCTGTTGAAACAATTCAACCAATAGTTCATAGCCTGGCACTTCGGTCTTGTTGTCTCCTTGGCCTAACCATTTCCCTTTAATAAAGGCCCCATTAGGGTGTTTATCAAAGAGCAAATCCCACAAGAATTTATAGTTGTGTAAATGCAAGCTCTCAACGATGACATTCAGGTCTGTTCGCAGAGCAAGGCTTGCGATGGCCGGGTTACCAAGTCTTACAGACCAATCATCGAGCCAATTACGACCGACGACACTGTCTCTAAGCATATGGGACAATGCGGCCATCAAATGCGATTTACCCTGACCACGCGCGCCGATGATTACCGTCGGGCGTGACTTGCCCGGTTCTACGGCCTCAATGGTTTTTAGCAGATCGATAGACGGATAGGTGATGTTGAGAAAATCACTTGCTGGCTTGTCCAGCGCACCGGTACCCTGCCGGTTGGTAAAGTCGATGGTGGTTCCGCTTAATCGCTTTCCTGTGAATTCACTGCGTAGATTGAGGCCAAGCATCCTATTTCCTTAAATTAGACGTTTGACATGAATTTTAATGGATAGGGAGTAATTAAACCAATGCAGATTGTCTTTACGCTGTTCTATGTCGTCCTTTTGAGTGTGTAGGTCCACAAAATCAGGTCACCTAAACCCAAAAAAGTTAAAAGTTTATCAAATAACCACGAGTACCCAGTCGAAAAAGCTTGTCCGTATTAGGGCAGACCTATGGAAATGCAGGCTCCAAAGAGGACCGGAAACCTGGGTAATCAGTTTTAGGGATTTATCGTGTCTCCGAAATGTCGGGCTATCCGTCCGGTTTAGAGCGTCAATGACTATCAGCCTCGCATGTTAGCCAAGCTCCCAAGAAAACCCCTAATGATATGGAGAGTGCACTCTCCTTATCTTGCATCGATAAACCACACTGTTCATTGATGCGTCTTTGATATTTTTGGAGCTCCTAATGTTCGACAACTACGAAACAAATCCCGACTATGACCGCATTGATGAAAACGGCAAGGATAAATTTGCCAAGCTAAAAGCCATGGCAGTAGGCGAGTTAACAGTACAACAGCCTCTTCATTGGCATCACGAGGAACACAAACCGCTGATCGGCACGATCAAAGGCTTTGGTGAATTTATTCATGACCGGTACGGCCTACAGAAAACGATCATCGTCGAACGAGAGAACGGCGAGGTAGTTTCAGCATTCATGAATGCCTATATCGCCAATGGCATGGAAAGATCACATGCACAGCCCGGCGACAGTGTCTTGATCCAGTTGCTGGGTAAAGCCAAAAGCCAGGATGGCAATCAGTACAATCAATTACAAGTGTATGTAGAAAAAGCTAACTATTAAGCGGCACACAAGGCACTGGCATTAAGCCAGTGCCTTGTAAATGCTGCATATCGGACTTACTGTGATTGTAACTCTATGTTGAGTTGGTTCAAACATAGATCAAAATAAAAAAACTTCGCTATTCGCTATGTATTTTTATGAAGCCTATTTTATTACCGTGATTTTTGCGTACCCATCCATACTCAAGTAACATCGAATCAAGGCAATCTTTAAAACGTTTTCTCCGAGACGCTGTAGTCTGGGGTATAGTTTCTGGAATAATTTGACTAATCGTAAGAACGACAGTCTCATAATTGTTATCCCATTTGAGTGCAGGGTGTTCAAGGCCCCGCATGATAGTATTCGCAATTTCCATTGCTTTTGCTTTGACATTCATCCTAGGAGACATCTTTTCAAGTTGACGGTGCCCCCTCCTTTCGATTTTAGCAGTGCCTTCATCTAAATCGACTTCCCAATAGTGAACATCTGCTCTGCTAGAGCCATTGACGGTTGCTCCGTGTCGCTCAAGTTCAAAATGCAAAATAGGCGGCTTCCAGTGTAGATTTTCAGCTCGATAAATTTTATCCCAGTAAGTGTTATGTTCGCCGCTACCTTTCAGGTGTGGCCAACATTCTCGTAATAAGTCGAGTACTTTCGAACTTGATTTACCTGTTATCAATAGATCGTTAGCTGGTAGGTCTTTTAAAAAGTTGATTAAAACCTGAATTGGAATATTAGGAGTAGTCATATTGTCTGATCGAGCGACCTGAGTTTTCTAATTATTTGTATCTAAAATCTAGCATTGGGTATCAGGATTGCCCATTGCACCTATTTCGTTCAAATACCCAAAGTAAAAAAGTAACCTTAAATACCCTAGAAACATAATAGACGAATGTTTGATATTTGATATGAGTAGTTCCTCACAATTCTAGAGTTGTATATTCACAAATTCGGCCAAAACCCGCCGGGCGAGTTAACTTTCCAATCTAAATAGTTAAGGCATTCTGTGGTCCAATTGAATGCCCGTTATTCGGCGAACAATTTGACATTATCAGTGAGCCACCTACCGCCATTAGCATTCTGTAATTGAGGTAACAGATCACATTCCTGTCTGGCAGGTTAATTTGGAGAACTAAAAGTTGGCAAAATGCAAACTTTTACCGATAAAAAAACTAATCAATTCACTCATAGCTTTTATGGTCACGGATAAATGAAACACGAGATTCAATGGAAATAAACTAAATCTATCATTAAATTTAATGATGTTTTATATCGCGGACTCTACAAACTAATTCATTCAATAAAAACGGTGCCACCTTCAGGAGCACCAAGATCACTGAATTCAGAAGATGATAGGTCGCCGCAGCCGTTCAACATGTCATCGGAAAGGCCTCTTTTCCAGCTTATCAATCTATCGAGCTTCATATCGAAGGTAACGAATTCGGCAGTTATTACTGGGTAATAGACATAAACATCTTTTGTTTGACCAATCCTATATGCTCTGTCGGTTGCTTGATCTTCCTTAGCCGGGTTCCAGGTGCGGGTGAAGTGAATAACATGGTTTGCCGCCTGGATGTTGACGCCAAAGCCAACGGCTAGTGGGGAAAGAATAATAACGCCAAATCCTGGCTTTTCCTGAAATGCCCTAATTCGTTTTTGCCTGCTATTGGTTGCCGATGAAGCAGCCGATGTAGAGCCATTTATAATATCGGGTAATACTTTAAAACGCTCAGCAATATAAAGCTGAAGTTGCCGTTGTAGATCCAGGAACTCTACAAATAGGATAACTTTATCGTTTCGCTCCCGAATATCGGCTAATAATTCTAGAAGCCATTTTAATTTTGGGGATTTAATTTCTCTTTCTGATAACGGCTCATCAAATGCGGCTTTAGCGCCCACCGGATAGGGACTTGTGCAAAGTTGTCGTAAATATTGAATCAGCCCTAAGTGATTTTTTATGGCATTATCGTTTTGTTTTTCATGATAGGCTTGAATAACCTGCCGATATAACTCTCTCTGATAAGTTGACAGCGGTAATGAGCGACAACTCTCAACTTCGATTTTACTGGGAAGATCTTTAGCCACTTGTGCTTTAGTGCGCCTAAGCGTTTGCGGTTCAATCAATGCCCTTAACTCATTAACACGGGCAGTTTCTTCTTCTGTTTTAGCTTCAATAGGTCGGCGATAGCGTGAGCCAAAATCATTTAAAGCACCCAAGAATCCAGGCTGAATAAAGTCAAACAGGCACCATAAATCAGCCAGTGAATTTTCTACCGGTGTTCCTGTGCACGCAATTTTCAGTCGAACATTTTGCTTTTTAGCTGAGCGGGTCACCAGTGCATTTGGGTTTTTAATTTTCTGAGCTTCATCACAAACCATAATTGACCAATGCTGAGAAGCTAAAGAAAGCTCTAAATCTCGCAAGGTTTCATAGGTGGTTAAAACCACCTTGGCGTTTCCTAACCAATTTGGAACTAAGAATTTAACCAATCCCTCGCGCACTAATTGAGGGTCAATTTCTGACTGGTCAAGTTTTTGATCCTTTAACTGATTGCCATATAACATCAAGACAGACATGGCCTGAGGCTTAAAAAACTTATCTATCTCTTCTTGCCAGTTTTCCAGTAACGATACAGGAGCCACAATCAGGACAGGATCAATATTTAGTTCTTCTTCAATGCAACCTGCAATAAATGTAAGGATTTGCAGCGTTTTACCCAAACCCATGTCATCAGCTAATAATGCGCCTCGGCAATGTTGTGGAGCATGACGCCAAAGATGTTGGAGCCATGCGACGCCTTGTAGTTGATGGTGTTTGAGACTGACAGATTCACGTAAAACACTTGGTAATCTAGCCTGACTATCGCTAGGCAACTCCAATGCTTGCTTTCTATTCTCTTGATAATCAACCGCATAAATATTGCTCTTTAGCAATAATGATTGAGAGGGGGCTTTTTGTTGTTTAGTAGAAAACTCGCCTTTTCGTATCTGTTCTTCAGTGGTTTGAATGACTTCTAGAATTTGTTTAGCTTCGGCAACCGACACGGGCTTATCAATACCTGGAATAGAAATCACATCTAATTGCTGTTGTTCTGCTTGATCAATAGTTTCTTGAATAGATTTTCTATCGCTATCACTTAATTGGATATTTATAGGGATTGCCGAATTTTCTGGCATAAAAGCCAGGCCAAATTCGACATTGGATGGCACCCAACCGTTTTCGTCAGCCTTTCTGGCAATAAACGGCGAAACATAGTTTTTTTCAACGCCAATACCTTCTATGCGCTCAGAGTAACGGCCCAGATTAAAAATATCAGCATAGGCGACACTAATATGGGGTGCGGGCATCCATTCCGAAAGCAGTAGTTTCAGGTTTGCAAGTTGGTATTCAGCATCGCCCAAAATTTCAAGTTCATAGCCTTCCCATGCTATGCATTGAAAGCCCTCTTGAATATGTCGTTCAAAGCGTTTGATAAAACTTTCCAGCTTCTTGGTATCTGCAAACGCATAGCGATTGGTTTGTTGACTTGCAGATGATATTGATTCGATGAGTAAGCCTACGCCAATAATCCTACCGTTTTCGTCATTCTTAACATCAATAAAAAACTGTTCAAACTCAATGCCGGCAACTTCCCTGGCTTCTTCAAATTGAGCTTCATCAATCACGGCGACAGCATCATCCCCCAACGCGGCATAAGGATTTCGAATGAAGGCTTCTGCGCGTTGCCCTGCCACATAACGCCCCGGCCAACGACGCAATTCTTGTAACACTGCGCGAACTTGAGGCGAAACCAGGACTTGAATAATACCTTGGCCATCTGGAATGTCGTAACGTTCAGGTACAGTGGTGTATTTATCAAACGTATCAAGCCATTGCGGCGGAGCCCCATCAAAATGGGGTTCTACCTGGACGGTTTTATTGCCTACACTGGCTGATTTATGTAAATGCAACAATAATTTTTCTGGCGACAAAACTACCGTGCGCTTTAAAAAATCCACCATTGGCACTTTTGCAGAGCAAGCATAACGACGTATTAAACTCCACTTTTGCCGATTAACCAGTGGAGTTCTGCATTCTTGAGGTAGAGAATAAAAAGTACGCACTTCACTAACCAAACGCCAAACTGGTTCTGTTAAGAGGAATTGATGGTCTTGATACTGGATAACTGCGCCTGTAACCTCAGGTGCCATTTGAAGCTTGTTCCCCGGCGGACTGACCCAGTCACTCAATGTAATGCGAAAATCTAAATCTTCCAAAGATCCTTGGCTGGCAAGACTGGGACGTAAATCTGAAAATTCAGGCAACTTCAGCAGCTTCAGTAATTCATTTGAACTACCCGCTTCATCTGTCAAAAGCTGATATAGGGAATCCCAATTTAAAAACAACTGATTTTCGAGAGGTACTAAATGACCCAATTCCTCAATCTGATTAAGTAGGCTAATGCTGGATGAATCTTGGCCAAAATAATGCCATTGATTCGGCCAGTCAGCTAATTCAGGCTCAACACCATAATAAATACCGTCGTTTTTAAACCGGATAGTCAGATGATGGGATGGTTCAGTAACAGCCTGTTGATGACGTGCCTTGAATGACCATAACTTGTTAAATTCCATCATTCCAACCACCACCCGCGTCCTTCTTTATATCGAAAACCTACGCTTTTTAGCATGGTCGATGCCGGTTCATGTGTTTCAGAAGCACGTACCCAAAATGCTCCACCTTTGTCTCTATGATCATCAAAATGCAGGTTATGTGAAATACAGAACTCTTGTAACTGCTTAATGTCAAGAGGCTTAGCCTGCTCATTCTGGATAGGTATTGAGTGAACTCTTGGCTTTACAGACGGCACTGTCGAACTCGAAATATGAGAAGCTACGATTGATGAAACGGGTTTAGGTTTGTTTTCGCCAGGTGTTGCATTGGCGTGATAACGCAAAAAATCAGTAAACTCCCCTTGCCAACCTTCTCGATGTGACAATGTTCTGCGATGACCTGGATGTTCCTTGTTTTTGAGCCCATCTTGTGTACCTAACACCGATTTTTGTCCAAACTTGAATGGAAGATTATCTGCCAAAAATACATGGCACGCGTTGTTCTGCTTGCCAAACTCAATGAAGACATAGCCACCAATTCGCATTAAAAAAGCATTATCTTGATTGTAGGAACCTCCTTCCAAAGCCATATACCGTCCAGCCATATTCTGACGAATACGCTTGTAATCCGGCTTATTGTTGTAAAGGCTGTGCTGCCCCAATGCCAGCCAGATGTCATCAATCGCTTCGGCGTATTTAAGCCAAAATTCCATTCGCTTCCGATCGGCTTGGCCGTCAGCCTGCAATAACTCAAAAAAATCTTGGATAGTGCGCCGTTTCAGCCACAAACTCACCATGTTAGTGGCTGCCTCACCAATCTGACCATACCACATTGGTTTATTAGCTTCCAACCAAGGACTTTTCCATTCCCTTAATGCAGCTTCTCGAAGTGTATGGTGTTCAGTATGGACTTTGCAGACTACATAGCGTCTAAGTAACAGGGAAAGCCCCTTTGTGATTAACAATGAGTGCCGTTCCAGAAGTTTTACCAAGGGCAGCACTTGCAACACAAACTCGGGATCCTTTAATGCCGTTGCCGCTTGAACCTGAGCCAATATCAACTCATTCATCACCCAAGTATCGTCATCAACTCCCAATCGGTTTCTAAGCTCCTCAATAACTGACATATCACCTCCCAGCATGGCCTTTCCATAAGGCTTGCAAGGGTTATCAGCAAGCAAGTTTCGGTGTTCGTAAAGGGCTTGCGACCATTCCGTTACCGGCTTTTGTTTATTTAAAGCCTTGCAGTTTTGGGCCAAAAATTCCCGTAACGCAAACCAGTTTTTTCGGCCGTAAATATTGTCAGTCTGCAGACCCGGATAGCGTAAATATCCTTTCAGCAAACCCTGATAACAGCGTCGAAACTTACGCGGTTCTGGTTGTAAAATTTCAACTTCTTTAAGTAACTTAGGGAACAAAGTTTCATGTTCAATAACTTGAGTTAACGGCGTACCGTAAGGTGACGACACGCCAAAGCAAACGAGTTTAATGTCGCGATAAGTGAGTAAATGATGGTTTTTTAGATACCCAATCACTGCTGTCGCAATCCCTTGCTGATCACCCGAACCTCTTGAAATGTCGCCATACTCAGTCTTTAAGCGTTGCGTGGTTCGGGCCATTTCTGCAGATAAATCCGGGATAGGAGAAGCAAGGGCTTCGGCATTGATTTGCAGCAAACGGTGACGAAAGGTGGCAATTGAATTCATGCGGGCATTTCCAAACTATTGCTTTCGCTTCGTTGCTGGTAGGAATATTTGCTCATAAAATCATCACTGATTTTGTTGTATCAGCAAGATTAGGCGGGTATTTCACAAACAGGCATCAGCTTAAGGCGTTGAGCGCGACGCGCAAATTACGGTCATCGAAGGTCACAAATGCACTGCAAGCCCCAGACGTCGCCAAATGGAAAGCATCTGGAAATTCAAGGCCCCCACGGCACTATGTAATGGCTATTCTGAGCGAAAGCTCATCTTCAAACACGATATTCGGCAATTCTTGCAGATGTTCGAAAACGGTCATGACTTATTCAGCCGGAAAGTGAAATTTTTCAGCTTGGGTCAATACCCAGAAAAACTCAAGCAACACCGTTTTCATCACAAACAGTTCGGGTTCGTCAATGAAAATGCGCAAAGCAAAGGGTGATTGCAGAGCATCATCTTGAGCAAAATAACGCACCAAAATATTGGTATCGACCAACTGCGCCGCGCCTTTGGCAACGACAGCGTCCAGTTCCTCCAAAGGCACTGTGGACCCGGTATAACCTAAAATTTTGGGGCCTTCTTCAACCCGTGAAGTTTTATTTTTTTATCCGGGCGCAAAACTATAGAATCAACTCGGCGTTCAAAAGCCAGCTCAGCCCCAGGTTTTAAGCCCAATGCATATGAGATTGTCGGGAATGTGGACATCGCCGTGAATGGATAATGTAAACATATAGATTCTTCTCAAAAATAAATTCTGAGTACACAAAATGTATTATCGGTCTTATTAGGTCGGATGTGTATGAGAATTTATTGAAAGTTAACAGAAAGCGGACACGGAAATAGGCTTCATGCAGAAATTTCGTATGTCCTGTGGGTAGTTTTTGTAAACCGAAAAACATTATGTGTTCTCCCCATCAAGGCCAAGTCCTGTAAGGGCTTCTTGTGCAGGAGTAAAACCTTGTGCGGCTGCTTTTCTGAACCAGATTACCGCTTGCTTTCTATTTTTTCTTACGCCTTCGCCGTTGTAATACATAGCACCTAAATTGAATTGCGCAGTTTCATCACCTTGCTCGTCTGCTTTGCGATACCAGAAAACGGCTTGTTCATAATCTTGTTCGATCCCAAGGCCATTGGCATACATTACTCCTAAATTGTATTGTGCCTTAGCATAATCTTGATCAGCCGCTCTGCTATACCAAAACACAGCTTGTTCGTTATCTTGTGGTACACCGCGACCACTTTGGTACATCACACCTAAATCTCTTTGCGCTCTTGCATCACCTTGTTCAGCAGCTTTACAAAGCCAGAATGCGGCTTGTTCATCGTCTTGCGATACTCCGTACCCTCCGGCGAATATCCCGCCTAACTCTCTTTGTCCAATCGCATCAAATTGTTCAACAGCCTTGCAATACCAGAAAATGGCTTTTTCATAGTCTTGTGGGACACCAAGACCGTTGGCGTACATTATTCCTAAAGCTGATTGTGCACTGGCGTAATCCTGATCTGCGGACTTGCGATACCATAAAACGGATTGCTCATTGTCTTGTTCTATACCATGACCGATTTGATACAGAACTCCTAAGATACATTGCGCGTCTGCGAGGCCTTGTTCAGCGGCTTTGCGAATCCAGAACATAGCTTGTCCATCATTTTGCTCTAGGCCGTCGCCACTGAAATACATCCCCCCTAATTTACATTGTGCAATTGCATCACCCTCTTCAGCTAGTTCATGCAATCGCTCATCAGTCCAGTTAATTCCAAGCTCTGTAAGTGCGTCTTGCGCATCCACATTACCTTGTTCAGCGGCCTTGGAAAACCAAAATTCCGCTTGCTTCCTGTTTTTTCTTATCCCTTCACCGCTATAGTACATGGCACCTAAATTGAATTGCCCATCTGGATTACCTAATTCGGCGGCTTCGCGATAACAAATTACGGCTTGTTGATAGTCACCGATGCTATACGCAGTCCCACCTAGTGCCGTAAGCAGATTCGCATCCAGCTCTTTGTGTAAACTATCAAATAACTCTTCTACATTTTGGCCATTATCTTCCTCAAAATCGCTATCTAAAACCTGATTTTGGTTGAGGCTATCCCTAACCAATTGATAAACCTGTATCACATCATTAGCCTTCGCAGCAAAAGCTTTATCTGATCTGGCATCAATACCTTGAGCTCTTAGCCTTATTAGGCATTCTCGCTCAACGGCTTGAACATCTTCAAAATAATCATGACATAGAAGATGGCTGGGCAAAGGCAACTCATCCAGCCAATCCTCAGGCTCCTCCTCCGTTGCGGTCAAAATCATGTTGTAAGGCGGATCTTCCAGCATTGCAATACAAATATATCCGGCCATGTTTTTTCCTAAAGGGCACAAGTGCCAAAGTTATTCTCGATAGCCGTGGGCGGAGTCCGAGATGGTTCTTTAATACCTCTAAATTCCAGCCTTAATTCGATCCGACGACTTTCTTCCAGGGTGTCTTTTTGCGAGTTGGAAGAATAGCCACCAACTAAAAACAATTGCCGAATATCTTCATGCTGCTGGGGTGACAATTCTTCTTCACCGGCATCGGCTTTAGCTAAGAGTACGCAAAGCACCCGCTGACTGCGTTGCATACTCAAATTAAGGTTGAGCAGATAACTGCCGCGTTTATCGGCAAAGCCTTCTACGACAATGCGTTTTAGCCAATCGTTGCCCAATTCGCTATTGGCAATTTCAAGTACATGGGGAATAAAGGCGCGCAGTAAGCGTGCTTGATCTTTATTAAGTTGGTGACTGGCAGTATCAAAGCGGGCGCGGTCACCAAAATCAACCGTCTGCCGATCACGGTTAACGTGAATGCCTGAAAATTGAGGATCTTCTTGTGCAGCTTGTTCTACTTTATCAAGAAGTTTTTCAATGGCATCCTTGCGGGCATCAGCAGCACGCTGTTCTTCGGAAACGGTTTTGGTAACTGCTAACAAGGCAACGCTCATTACCAGTAAAAACATAACCATTAGTGCGGTCATTAAATCTGCAAAGGAAATCCAGAAAGGCTTTTCGGCTTCGTCTTTGAGTTTTTTGCCAATAGTAATCCGTGTGCCGAGCATAGCCTATCCTCGTGCCGGAATTTTTTCGGCTACTTCACCTAATTCTTCAATGGCGGATTTTAAATAATCAACTGCATCCTTGAGTTCCTTTTGGTAGGCAGTATTACTCGATTTAAGCCCTTTAACTACGTTGCTGGCAAATTCTTCGTGTGCGTTAGCAAGTTCATCACAGACTTCTTTAAATATGCCGTCAACTGACGATTGCGCCTGCCCCCTGTGTCAATATGACCTGAGACACCTACCCCTCGGAAATTAGAGTATAAAGGTAGGCCAGAATTATGAGCAAATCAAAAGCAGAGACCATGGAATCACCACAAGTAACTGCGCCGGAGGTCGCGTTGGAAGACGCCCGTAGGGCGGCTGAAAACGCGACCTCCGGCGCGCGGCCCGACCCAGAGGTGGTTGCCACCGCCCAGCGCCGACAATTTACCAGCAGCGACAAGCGCCGTATCCTGGAGGCCGCTGATCGCTGTACCCAACTGGGTGAGATTGGCGCTTTATTGCGCAAAGAAGGGATTTATTCCTCCCATCTGTCCACTTGGCGTAGGCAGCGTGCTGCCGATGAGCGCGCCGCGTTGGCGCCGCAAAAACGTGGGCGTAAGGCCGACCCTGCGCAGGCCGAGGATCGTCGTGTGCACCAACTTACCCAGGAAAATGAGCGTCTGCGCCGCAGACTGGCTCAGGCCAATGCCATTATTGATGTCCAAAAAAAACTTTGCGTCTTGTTCGGTCTGTCGACGGACGAGACGCCGAGCGAGTCCAGCTGATGCAAGCCCTTAACCAGTTAGCCCCGGAGGTCGGCCTGGCGGCGGCTTGCGCGGCCCTGAATTCGAACCGCAGTTCGGTCTATCGCGAGGATGCCCGCCGGCGCCTCTTGGTGCCTGTGCCGGTAACGCGGGTGCCTCGTCCGTCCGTCCCGTTGGCTTTCTCGACCAGTGAGCGCCAGCAACTGCTGGCGGTGCTTAACAGCGAACGCTTCGCCGATTGCTCGCCGTATTTTGTCTATGCCACCCTGCTGGACGAGGGGCGCTACATCGGCTCGGTGCGCACCTTGTACCGCGCCCTGGAGGCGGACGGCCTGTCGGCGGAGCGCAGGCGCCAACGGCTGCACCCGGTCTATACCAAGCCGGAACTCCTGGCCACCGCGCCCAATCAAGTCTGGAGCTGGGATATCACGAAACTCAAAGGCCCGGCCAAATGGACCTGTTTCCACCTGTATGTGATCCTGGATATTTATAGCCGCTATGTGGTCGGTTGGATGGTCGCTCCGCGGGAAACCGCCGAACTGGCCGAGCAGCTCATCGCCGAAACAGTGGCCAAGCACAACATCACGCCGCATACGCTGACGCTGCATGCCGACCGCGGTTCCAGCATGCGCAGCAAGCCGGTGGCCGCCTTGCTGGTCGATCTGGAGGTCGCCAAGACCCATAGCCGGCCTTATGTCTCAGATGACAATCCCTATTCCGAGGCCCAGTTCAAAACCCTGAAATATCGGCCTGATTTCCCCGTCCGCTTCGGATGCCTTGAAGATGCCCGCAGCCATTGCCAACGCTTCTTCCAGTGGTACAACCAGTCCCATTGCCACTCGGGCATCGGTTACATGACCCCGGCCACCGTCCACTTCGACCAAGCGGCTGCGGTATACCAAGCCCGCGCCAAAACCCTGGAGACGGCTTTCCTTGCCAACCCAAAGCGATTCAAAGGACAGTGCCCCTTGCCGCCCCGCTTGCCTAACGCCGTTTGGATTAATCCGCCTATTAACACAAAGGGAGAAACTTGACCCATAAATACACAACAGTTAGACACTAAATAAAACAACTGGGTGTCTCAAAGTCATTGACACATTCCGCTGTAACAGATGATCGGCAGATTGTTTGATCTGGTTGACCAAAGATTGCGATACGGAAGCGTCATTTTTTGCCGTTTCGACGGTGGCTTTTAATTCTTCAACCATTTGCGACATGGCTTTACCGGCATTGTTGTAATCATTAAGCGCAGTTTGCACTGTGCTGGCGACATTGTTCAATGCAATTGAGGTAGTGGCCATTTTATCGCTCACTGTACCTGTCTGTTGTATAACACCAGAGACGCTGTTTCCGGCTTGAGCAAAGTTGTCGGCAGCTATAGCTAGTGTTCCTGCACTGTTTTCCATGCGCTGAGTATTGTCTTTGGTAATCTCACGCATAGAAGCTACAGTGGCTTGCATGGAAGATACAGCGTTATTTGTTTGTTCAATCATTGATTGAACCTGAGCTGTTAAATCATTTGTTAATGTTGAAGCAACTTGAGCCAATTGTTCCTGCTGATATTTATGGTTATTTGCTGCGCTATTAGCCTGTTGCTCAAGTTGTCCAGCCAAAGTGCATATTTTTTCAGACATGACTTCTAATGCTTGCTGAAGCTGGTCATTGGTTTCGGATTGTGACGTTTTCACCATATCCCGTAACTGATTAACAAACTCTACCATTGTATTATTTAAGGTTAGCTGACGAGTTTCCATTGATTCAAGAGCAATGCTCAAGCGTTCACTCATCACATCCGCTGCGTTTTTACCCGCATCATCCAGATTATTAGCAAGTTGATCAAAGCGTGAAACTGTAGATTGCATAGCTGTGGTGGTTTGTTGTAATAACTGACTGATGTCGCCCATTTGCCCGCCAAACATATCTTTCATTTGCTGAGAAAATGTGATCAGCACTTCATTTAGCACACGAGTAACCGCTTCGCCATTTGTGTCAGTCGTGGTATTTACAGCTGAGGCAATTTTTTGAAGTGGTTCACTCAAACTATCTGAAATAGCTTGGGCAATGCGGTCACCACTCTGTTCAGTTGTGACTATCTGGGCTTTAGAACTTTCTGAAAAGCTGCCAGCAATAGCTTCGGTTTGCTGGCGGATCATTTCTGTCAGCATTTCCTTCAAGTCTGAAACCAATGCATCTTTAAGCTGTGCGGTTTGGGTCGCACTACTCTCCCCGGCTTTAACCAATCTAGCCAGATATTCTTCGCCCGCCCCACCTTCAAATAAACTATCAAGCAATTGGCATAAATCTTCAACTTGCTTAATTCGACCAGTGACACACAATTTTTCGACTAAGGTAGTAAACATCGCCAAACCAATGGCAGCCGCTGACATGTAAAAAGCCTCGCGAACTCCCAGAATCAGCGTATCAAGGCTAACACGCACTTTTTCAGGGTCACTACTAACAGAAAAACTTGATAGACCACGCAACAAGCCAATAAAAGTACCCAGTATACCAATACCAGTCAGAATTCCGGGTTGATGTTTGAAATATTCAGTTTTAAGTTCTATGGCAACCAGAGTTTCGACATTAAAGAAGACTTCAGCTGGAACAGTTGATCGCCAGCGAACCACTCGCTCTTGCCCCATGTCATCCGCTGCGCTTTGTGGATGTAAGGTTTCTGCGAACTCCGACCAACAATGACTGAGTTTTTGCGAGGTCATGATCTGTTTGCCGATCAGCTCCACATTAATTGCTTGACCGTCGCTCTTCAGATTTCGTAGCTTTTTTATAGTTTGCCTTAAATCTTTACTTAAACGGTATGAAGGTATGAGAAATTTGAATAAAAAGTATCCAATTAAAACAATGATGATCGAACCTAAAACCCATAAATGCCAATAGGCTTTCAGGTTTCCTGCATTGATTAAATCCATTACAGCTCCAGTTATTGCCAATATTGCCTATCGCGATCAAGAAATTTGATCGAAATTCAGAGTGATCTTTATTTGAAATCCACCTGAATTATCCAAAGTGGTTACTCATCAATTAGTAGCAAAGGCGTGTTACTATCTGCATCTAACGTTTCAACTCCGCGAAGCTTGCGTTCTCTGACCTTGGTATTTGTCGTTTGTATGATTTCCAAGGGAGTGGACGTTGAATTGATGTGTTTGTGAACGGAAGAAACGGGTCGAAACCAGAAAGTTAGCTGTTAATATTCCCGTATTGCGACGAGTTTAATAATTCGTTCATCTTCGGGGTGTTCGTTGTCGGTAGCCAGAACAGGATCAAGGCAGACGTTTTTGGGCGGATCATCCGGCAACAGCTTTTCATAACTCCTTCATAAGCTTTAGTGGAGAGCAAGGAAAGTATAACGATCGTTCTGTTCATGACCACCACCCCCAGTTGAATCCAGTCTCGATAATAGTGTAGCGCTAATCTTTATTTGACGCCAAGCTCAAGCGGAAGCCCAAGTTGAGAACTATGCATCGCAGATAGATGCCATCGCTCTTAACTGAAGAAACAGACAATGCATCGGCTTAAGGGCGGGTGCATTAAAGTGGACCCAAAATCCGACAAAATCTTTTTTAATTTCATCGAAAGGGGTTTCAATCAATTCGTTCATCGTTCCTCCATTCGCTGGTTGGAAACCTGTTTTGGATTTTTCAAGTGACAGGCCTGGGCTGCTATAGACTTAAATGATTATTTAAGTAAAAAGTATCGGCAATAGCAAGAATAAAAACATCGTCTACACTCAAGAGTGTGGAAACAACACAGGAATTGCTTATGGGTGAATCTTAAATGCAAGTCGTATAACGCTGTTTTCGATCGTCTTACCGGACGATAAATTATCATCAACGATACGGTTATCCACAGGTTTTGTGGATAACCCTGTCTTTAATTTGTCAAATTTGTCCACAACACCCCTTCCCTTCCACCATCGAGTTAAATTGACTAAAATCTGGCCAACATTTTTGCAGGACAATTCCAGGTATCCGGAAACCTTTGCCGACGCCGTCGATCGGCTCATCGAATTTCTGAGTGGTGAGGAAAAATTGGCGATTGCGGGCATGCCGGAGGAAGATCTGATCGATTTGCACTTTAATCTTGGCATGACGTTCCGGAATGCTTTCGGGCTGCACGGAGAAGGAAGCAAACTGCTAGATTACTGTGTCCAGACTTTACATCCCGGAACTTCATATAATTCGGTTCATCCAGATGATGCTTATGGGGTGATTATGGAGAAGATTGCAGTATGATTAACAAAGGGACGCTGATCCGCTGGCTTGATGACAAGGGTTATGGCTTTATAAAACAGGACAACGGCGAACAGGATGTTTTCATCCACATTTCGGCTTTAAAAGGCATGAGCCGGAAGCCTATTATTGGCGATGTCATTCTTTATCAGCTCGGCTTTGACAATAGCGGTAAAACACGCGCGGTCAATGCCAAAATAGAAGGCGTCAGTCAAGCTCTGACCTTGGCCGCCTTTGAAGATCGCAAACTGTCCAAGCCTTCACCGGCCAGGTTAAAACCATACATATCGCCGGCGAACTTTAGTAAACCACAAAAGCGCTTTAATCCATTCCCTATTCTTATTGTCATTGTGCTCGTTACCGTCGGTTATAAAGCGTTTTCGAAACGCAAAGATATCACCCTATCAACCGATATTCCCTCAGTTGAATACCAACTAACCAGGAAAATCGAGCCACAGTTCCAATGCCAAGGCAAGGTGCATTGCTCACAAATGACTTCTTATGAAGAGGCCGTATTCTACCTGCGTAATTGTTCAGGCACCAAAATAGATGGCGATGGTGACGGCATCCCTTGCGAAAGTCAGTTTTGATCAAACACAGGCAGTGGACCAACGGTTTATCGAACTATTAAAAGCTATCAACCCGGCAGGCATTATGAAGAAAGAGATCCAGAATATTTTTATAGCTTATGTATTACTTTCGGCATCATCGCTTGCGCATGCCGAGGGATCCTTGTTGAAAGAGCTTGGCAGTCTCATTGGCAATATTGGCTCAGGTGTTGGCGAAGAAATCGGCAACAGCATGGCAAAGCAACAGCCGCAATGGATTACGATCGAACCCGGCAGCAAAGAAGAATGTATTGCCAAAGCCGGTGGCGTCCTGAACAACACTTACATGCGTTGCCGTAATGGCCGCCAAGAACAGGTCCGGATTGGTGCTGATGGTAAAAAAGTTGTGCTTAATGAACGTCCTATCCCGAGGCACTGATGGATGTATCCCAAATTCTTATACAAGCTTTTGCCTCATCAGTAAGCGATTATTGGTGGCTGATTCTCCTCCTTATCTTCGTCGCCTTCTTAAAATCGCCATTCATGAAAGGCGTTTTGGGTGAGTTTCAGGTCAATCTGGCGGCTAAATTCTTTCTCGACAAAAACATCTACCGGTTGTTCAAGAACGTCACCCTCCCAACCGAGGACGGAACCACCCAGATCGATCATGTCATCGTGTCCCGATATGGCGTGTTCGTCATCGAAACCAAGAACATGAAAGGCTGGATTTTCGGCAGCCCTCAACAAAAAAACTGGACTCAAAAGATTTACCGGCATACCAACCTATTCCAGAACCCACTGCATCAAAATTACAAACATACTCAGACGCTGCAATCGGCGCTGGAGCTTGATCCTGGAAATGTGTTTTCGCTGGTTGTCTTTGTCGGCGACAGCACATTCAAAACGCCGATGCCGGACAATGTGGTTAACGCCGGTGGTTATATCCGGTTTATCAATAGCAAAATGCAACCGATCCTGAGCGATAGTGAAATAATGGCTATTTACTCCAAGATTGAATCCGGCCGGTTAGAGCCGTCGATTAAAACGCACCGGGAGCATGTAAAGCACGTTAAAACGATCATTGAGGAAAAACAGCGTCCGGCTGATGTTAATTCATGCCATAAATGCGGCAAGCCGATGGTAATGAGAACGGCCCGAAGTGGAGCAAATCAGGGTAAGCAGTTTTTGGGGTGTTCCGGTTTTCCGAAGTGCCGAGCTATGAGACAAGTATCATGAATATTGGCGATCGGCCAAAACCTGCCACTGAGGATGTTGACGAAATTTTCCATCCCTAAGTTCGGTGAATGGAAGCTATTCGGCAACCAACCTTACGTCCTTTTGGGCTCCACCCGGCCATTATGCGAAGTTTCCTTTTATGAGCAGCGGCTTTGGCACAACCATGATCTAAGCTGGCTTTAAAGCCTCTACCTCGCACGCAATCTTTGCATAATTTCCATGATTTAAAACAAGCTTTCAAATACACCCAAATGGAGCAATATCAACGATTATTCCAGTCGATGTCATCAGACGTGTCGAATTCTCATTTTTTATCGACATCATGGATAAATTCCGCGTGATTGTTTCCCTGTTGGAAGCAATATTTAAGTAGAAAAAGCTATCTGTAGTACTGAGGGTTAGTTTCTGAATGGAACTACAGAAAACGACTCCTGCAGTTTGCAAAAATTATGACCAGCTTTTTATCTGGCTGCCTTGCTCAATCCGCTATATTCCTAGCGTCAACTATGAGAAACCAAGACAATGTGCATAAAAGGAAACTTCACATAATGGCCGTAATGCAAAGCTTTGCATTACGGCCAAAAGCTGACCACCACGCTTTTTAAATCAATGGAAGGTGACTGTCTCAGAGCAGTCACTCAACGGTCACGCTCAACGGTGGCAATAGAGCGTAGCGGAGTTGACGTCCGAGTGCTGCGCCTTGTTATGCTATTAAATTCTCTGTCTGTAGAAATTCAAAGAACCTGTCCAAAATTTTCTTGTTACGGTCAATTACTTCTTTCTCTTCAAATTCATCGAAACCAATGAGATCGACTATCTCAGAGATTTTACTCGGGTCTTTGTAATTTCCACGCCTCTGCTCACCGCTATATATTTTCTTTTTGTCGTCAAATCGGTAGTCTGAGGCTTTGATATTAATACTGCTTTCAAGCAACACTTTATTTCCTAATGAATCAAGATTGCTTTCAGATTTTAAGCCTCCTTCCATTTCTTGTCGCTTTTTCGAATAGATATGTTCTAAGTGAAAAATTTCATTCAAGCCAAGAAGATTCTGATTAGGAAAAGTAAAGGCATACCAAGTAATCATTGAGCGTGTTGCGCCCCTCTGATTAGTGAAAACGTAATTTTCAAAAGCAGTACGTGCTTGAATTCCGTTAAATTTATATTTAGAAAATGTGGCTTCACCACCATTTACGATATTAACCATCTCATCATATACAGGTGTACGCAACGCGTTTACGCCGGGATTGGTTATAGCATAAGCAAAAATGAAAGCGGTAATTTTATCCAAAAACTTGCAGAACTTTGCGTCCTCCAGCATTCCATCTTCAGTTCTGTTTTGCAAAAAATATACGGATACTATATGTTGCCACATCCCATTCGGAGCATAATTCAGCACAAAAAATTTCTTGAGGACATTGTCCGAAAAACGTTTTTTATCTTGATCGGATACACTTTCCCAGAACAACGCAAGTGCCTTCAGCTCATCAATTGTATGGGATTGTTTTAGATACTGGTATTTATTACGCTCATAAAATTTTCGCAAGGCTTCAGTTGTTGAGCTTTTGTTTCCTTCTTTAGCACGTAAGAAATACATATAACGTGCGAATAACTCATCCATCGGTGTGCCAGTGATTGGCTTGAATACTGAATTTGTTATTTCCTCAAGCTTTTTCCACTCAGAAATAAACTCATCTTTATTGCCGAGGGAACCATAGTATTTATAGAATTGAGCCTTGAATATATCTGCATCTGACAGTGGCAGACCACGATCATTAAGTGTCGAAAATATACGAAGTGCCGTATCCTGTGACTCAGCTTCAATAGGAAGAAGGATGCAATTACCCAAAATACGGGCAGGCAAATAGGGGAAATAAGCCGGAAATGTTTGCAAAAAATCATCAATTTTTTTCTGGAAAAATTGATAGTTCAAAACATATTGACTTTTGCTATCTTGTTTAACCATTCCGGTACGAAGCAGTTCAAGAAATTCATCTTTGTCATTATCAGTGGCTACTTCAGAATCTATTTTAAGGGTATTTTTATCGGCGTTATCGAACTCATCTGTTTTCCAAATACACTTTTCAATCCGAGCGCGGGTACTTTTTGAATTGCTGTCTTGCATATTAGCGAACTTGTCATAAAAAGCCCGCAAGATAAGCATTAATGTTGTAAGTCGCTGCTGACCATCAATAACCTCTGATTTACTACCTTCGTTTTTATAGGTAACAATAGAGCCAAGAAAATACTCTTCATTTTTATCAAACGCTTCGTAATTATTATCAGGGAATGAGAATAAAAAAATGTCATCCCAAAGAGTTTGGCATTGCTCATCATTCCACGCATAAGGGCGTTGATAGTCAGGTATAAGAAAATCTGCTTTTCTGTCCGAAAGCAGATCGAATATAGTTTTTTGATCTACATTGAGTTTTGACATCCTATTTTCCTATAGTTGTATTGCATAACGCCAAGATTAACTTGCCGGATGATTTATCGTCCAGAATCAATTCCGCCTTCGGTCAACAGGTAAATATCATTTCTTTTAATGGCATGATGACGGAGCGGGTAAGCTGATTGTAGTCTCGTGAACCGCAAACGATTTGTAAATCGTTATAGAACACTGTCGTTTTTGTGGGTTTCTGACCATGACCACCGGTTGTTTTAAACCTGTCCAGGCAAAGTGTAGTGCTCATTTTTATTTGACGCCAAGCTCAAGCGGAAGCCCAAGTTGAGAACTAGGCATCGCAGATAGATGCGTTAGCTTGTAACTGAAGAAACAGGCAATGCATCGGCTTAAGGGCGGGTGTGTTGTCTCTTATGATTTAAGCTGGCAGTCAAGTAAGCCTATCGGAGCGGTTTAGATGTTCTCAACGGATTCGAACGATCGTGGCCGGCCTGATAAGCGTTTATTAGCTGCTTGTAAAATAAGTGCTCCGCCATACTATCTATGAAAAAGATTTAGCTCATCCATCCTGGGATTTTTTGATCAGGAGTCTGTATGTCGGTAAACATATGGTGATCTGAAGACACGTTGACATCCATAAGATAGAGGGATGCCAACGGCCATCACGGGTACAGGAATTTATTACGCAGCTCTTGGTCGACCCACAGAACCAGTTCTTGGTGGCAGTATTTTCCCACGCCCGAAGGTTCTCCCATTACCTTCAGCCATAAGACGAGCGTAATAATCAACTTTGATGAGATACGCAGCGGTTTGTTTAAGGTAGTTGATCTTCTCCACCTCACTGTAGTGGATCAGCCCGATACCGCATTGTTTGTAGTCTTTCTTGTGGGCATTGCAGTTCCAATAGGTACCGCGCCTATTCGTAATAACGGAGTGCCAGTATTCCCCGACCGTCCAAGCAAAGCAGACATCATCTCTGACCAGAGACCCATCCAGGAATAAGATGAGATGGTAGTGAAAGCCTTTCTCTGGACCGTATTCTAAAGACCAAATGTAGCCAACAACGGGATCGAAGAGGCTATTCATCTTCGCGTTGTTCATCAAGTGTTTAAAATCATGCTTCGCCTCCCAAAACTTATGGGTGATGTCACTGAGACTTTGGATGGTATTGCCTTTGTTGTAGCCTAAATCGATCCTGATCACTTGCAGGCGTGAGTAATGTTCGAATAATGAGTCGATATAGCGCATCATGCCTTCGTGATTTTTCTTTGCTGTACGTTGGGCTTTATGGACCAGTTCTTTGATTTCTGAGCTCTGAGCAACCTCTAGGATTTGTTTGACACAGGTTCGCATCCTGATAATGAGGTCTAACATCACTTCATAGTCCACGCCGATCTGATACAGGTCATTGGTTTTGTTCAGTGATCGATGACCGTCAAGAGCTGGCTTAAGATTGAAATCGACGACGTTTCTGATGAAGACGCCGATGAACGGATGAAAGTCGTGTATCGGGAACTGTTCAAGGAGTGCGTAGAGATACTGTTCAACAGTATGCCCGATAGATATCGCTAACTGAGTCGGTTGCACCTGTAACAAGCCATTACCCTGATCTGTGACGATGTAGAGCGGGTCATTAGGTTGACTGATGATGGTTTGTGTCAGTTGGCCGATGTGAGCGAGTTGATCGCTTAAGTTGTTCATAATAAACCTCTTGGATTAAAGGGAGTTAGATATGAACCTGCGCTGGCTTGATAGTGATTTGATGGATTGTTTTGAGCAATCCATCTTTTCTAAAAACTGGTAATAGTATGAGAGAGTGCTAAGTCTGCTTCTGTTGGATGGTTGAGTAGTTCAAAGGGTATCGAGAGGGTTTTAAGACGTAGAGATAGGTGGACTAATAAGAGTATTAAAGTGGCTATTATTTAATAACATATAATACAAAATTATCTTGTCTTAAAAATCCCTAACGTTCCTTGAGAATAATACTCACGAGATACTTGAGCGCTAGCAAAAATAAAATCCGTTTTTTATACCGAGTTAGTGCAGGTCCATACTATCTACATAACTCTCTTTTTTTACATTTATCCCTTAGACATATACACCGCTAATTGAATGCATTAATGGTCAGATCAAAATTCCTGAGTCCGTTCTTAAAGCCTGCTAGCTCTAATTTATAATGAGGCTACTCATTCCGAGTAAAAATCCTCATCTCCCCCCAATACTACTTGCTAAATCTGCTAGATTAGCGGAATTAGCAAGTAAATACAGTCTGACCGGATCTAAAATGCTTGGGATTTAGGCATCAATAGAAAAAAAGAAAAGCTTATTTCAGGTAGAATTTATTCTCAACTGGATATCAGGGTACTCGCTGCGTTCTAATTATTTAAGCAAAAGTTATCATTAGAAAGGCATAAAATATACCTGCACCTAAATGCCTTGCAATTAAAATACGCAAATCGAGTCTCAACTTGCGACACTTTCTGAAGGCTCATTAAGTAGTTCCTTGATAAAATCGACAATTTGTTGCTGCTGATGCTCATTAACCACATCAATACCCAACTGAACTGTCCAGTGCTTTTTAGTCTGTTTCGCCTGCCCAATCGTCCTGCCATCTTTATTCCGGATAAGTTTGTCATCGGTAACGTGATTTAATCCGTAGACGTCCTTGAGCGCTTTTTGAATAAACTCATTAATTTTGGATTGCTGAAGTTTGCCATCCCGGAATGTGTCAATGACATTGAGACACCAAGTTGTTTTATTTAGTGTCTAACTGTTGTTTATTTATGGGTCAAGTTTCTCCTTTGTGTTATTAGGCGGATTGATCCAAACGGCGTTGGGCAAGCGGGGCGGCAAGGGGCACTGTCCTTTGAATCGCTTTGGGTTGGCAAGGAAAGCCGTTTCCAGGGTTTTGGCGCGGGCTTGGTATACCTTAGCCGCTTGGTCGAAGTGGACGGTGGCCGGGGTCATGTAACCGATGCCCGAGTGGCAATGGGACTGGTTGTACCACTGGAAGAAGCGTTGGCAATGGCTGCGGGCATCTTCAAGGCATCCGAAGCGGACGGGGAAATCAGGCCGATATTTCAAGGTTTTGAACTGGGCCTCGGAATAGGGATTGTCATCCGAGACATAAGGCCGGCTATGGGTCTTGGCGACATCCAGATCAACCAACAAGGCGGCCACCGGCTTGCTGCGCATGCTGGAACCGCGGTCGGCATGCAGCGTCAGCGTATGCGGCGGGATGTTGTGCTTGGTCACTGTTTCGGCGATCAGCTGCTCGGCCAGTTCGGCGGTTTCCCGCGGAGCGACCATCCAACCGACCACATAGCGGCTATAAATATCCAGGATCACATACAGGTGGAAACAGGTCCATTTGGCCGGGCCTTTGAGTTTCGTGATATCCCAGCTCCAGACTTGATTGGGCGCGGTGGCCAGGAGTTCCGGTTTGGTATAGACCGGGTGTATCCGTTGGCGCCTGCGCTCCGCCGACAGGCCGTCCGCCTCCAGGGCGCGGTACAAGGTGCGCACCGAGCCGATGTAGCGCCCCTCGTCCAGCAGGGTGGCATAGACAAAATACGGCGAGCAATCGGCGAAGCGTTCGCTGTTAAGCACCGCCAGCAGTTGCTGTCGCTCACTGGTCGAGAAAGCCAGCGGGGCGGGTGGACGAGGCACCCGCGTTACCGGCACAGGCACCAGGAGGCGCCGGCGGGCATCCTCGCGATAGACCGAACTGCGGTTCAAATTCAGGGCCGCGCAAGCCGACGCCAGGCCGACCTCCGGGGCCAACTGGTTAAGGGCTTGCATCAGCAGGACTCGCTCGGCGTCTCGTCCGTCGGCAGACCGAACAAGACGCAAAGTTTTTTTTGGACCTCAATAATGGCATTGGCCTGAGCCAGTCTGCGGCGCAGACGCTCATTTTCCTGAGTAAGTTGGTGCACACGACGATCCTCGGCCTGAGCCGGGTCGGCCTTGCGCCCACGTTTTTGCGGCGCCAACGCGGCGCGCTCATCGGCAGCGCGCTGCCTACGCCAAGTTGACAGATGGGAGGAGTAAATCCCTTCTTTGCGCAATAAAGCGCCAATCTCACCCAGCTGTGTACAGCGATCAGCGGCCTCCAGGATACGGCGCTTGTCGCTGCTGGTAAATTGTCGGCGCTGGGCGGTGGCAACCACCTCTGGGTCGGGCCGCGCGCCGGAGGTCGCGTTTTCAGCCGCCCTACGGGCGTCTTCCAACGCGACCTCCGGCGCAGTTACTTGTGGTGATTCCATGGTCTCTGCTTTCGATTTGCTCATGATTCTGGCCTACCTTTATACTCTAATTTCCGAGGGGTAGGTGTCTCAGGTCATATTGGCACAGGGGGTCCTTGAGTAATGCCCACGCTGTTTCTAAAGATGAAAGTACTGAACTGGAATTTGAATGATCACCCAATATTTTTTTAATCTGATCTGCTGCAGTACGTGATAATAATGCCGGATCACGATTGAGGTCGTTCAAGATGAACGCGGGTAGGCTGTCGAACGCCAAATAACGGTACATGTCGGTACGATTAATGCCAATCGCCTCAGCGAGGTTTGTTTTGTTTGGAAATTCATTCTCTATGCTTCGAATGGCCTTACCGATTTCGTAATCGCTCAAATCGTCCCGGACTATATTTTCTGCCAAGGCATAAATCGCTCGGCTCTTATCTTCAACTGTCCTCACGATCGCTTCGATTTGTGGCTTTTTCAAAATAAGATGAGCTCGCCATCGCCGTTCGCCTGCAATGAGTTGATAACCAGCTTCTGTTTTTTGAACAATGATAGGTTGAAGTAAGCCGTTTTTATGAATTGACTGTACGAGACTGTCCAATGATTCATCAGAATAATGCGTGCGTGGCTGGTGGGGGTTTGGCTCTATCTGATCAACATTGATCAGGCAATAGTGTCCCTTAAGGGTACTCTGAGATTTAAAATTGGAAAGGAATTCTTTAGCGTCTACGTTTAGCATATTTTTGAAAAGAAATGATGGGTGGCTATGTGCGGCTCATTCAGCTAAGTTTGCCGGAATGAGCGGCTCTACTGCCAGGGAGATTGACTAGGCAGCCAACGCTATTAAGCCGCTGACTCCGGTAAAGGCTAAACTGAGCCCCAGCGAAAAGCATGTATTTTTTAACGCCGTTTTTATAAAAACGGCGTTTTACCTAGATAAACTAGGTTTTTTGGCATTTTTACAGATGCAATGTTTTTTATCGGCAATTAGGATTAAATTGAACAGGGTTTTTAAAATACTTACCGTCGAAGCCAATCAGGAGCACGTGGTGGAGAACAAGAAAATCAAGCGCCTGCTGAATAGCCTTTCTCGGCTCTTCCATATCTTTGAAGGGCTTTATTTGTTGCAACCGTTTTTTAAGCTCTTGAACTGTGTAAGCGCCATTCTCGCCCTTGCCAACAAATACGTTAAAAACAGCGGCCAGTTGCGCCACATCACTGATTAGTCCTTTGCGTTCACAGTAATTTCTCACGCCAGTTATCAGTTCATTGAAAATGTTGATCGCCATTACAACAAACTCATTTGGTATAAATGGGTCATCCAATTCACTTTCAGGCGGGTTATCCGTATGGAGTAGAAACAAATTCGATGCTATGCCCATGATTTGCATTTTCGTTTTTCCAACTACCCGTTGCAAAATAGGATGGGACAGTTCCTCGCCAGATCGCATTTTGTATTCCAATTCCTGCTCGAAATGTGCAATATGCCGCCAACCATCACCAGATATCTTCAAAGTAATTAGTGAATCGTGACATAATGCATTTTCGTCATCGACATAAATTTTAAAAAACTCACACCTTTTTGCGTATTGTTCAAGAATATGGTCACCGTTTATTTTGTCGGTAATTCTGTTGCGGTAACCTATGGGTGAAGGTTCGCTTATCATTATGGAACGTTCTGCTAACCCGGTATTGCCACTTGCTTCTAAAAGACTTCCAATAACCCCCTCTTGGGCAAAGATGACGATAGCGCCACAAACTCGACCGCTGTAGGACTTACTGCCAACACGATTACTATTCACATATCCACCTTCGCGTCCATTGAGGAGCAAATCGTTGTTGTTGAATTTGGGATTTTGACGTAGCCCTAAAATTGAATTTACAAATCCTTGCTCTGATGTGGCAGCAAAAAAGAATCCGTCAGTAGTCGTTAACATCGCGTCTAATGCTGCAGACGTGACATTGGATATTGGCATCATGTTTTGCAATCGATCAAAATTCTTCTTTAGCTTCTTAATCAAATTCTTCGTTTCTGCTATCTGTTTCTTGTTGTATGCCCTGTCTTCTCTCGTTGTGCATCCCGCAAGCGATTCGTCCAATTTGTCCAATTGCTTTTCTTGATCTTCAATGGCAGCTTTGATTTGCGAAATCGTTGGCTCGATCATCTTTGTCAGAGGCTCGATTAACATTCCTAGGGCGAGTGACTTAGCTGAACCAGAACTTTGCTCTAAAGCCGCATACAAACCAATGGCAACAGTGCGCCCATCTTTATATGCACATTGATAACGCTTACTGGTCATTCCACTAAATACGCTCAAAGTAAGGATAATATTGGTGCCGTTAGAGATGTCCGTTTTGTGGCTAATATATTGAGGTAGTTTAAGAGCCAACGAATCTTTATCGTGGTAACAATCTTCCAGCTTTAAATATTGTTTTGGTGATGAATTATCTAACAGAACATCCATATCTATGTTTGGAGTCGGATAACTGATATAGTTTTGAACAGGAGGAGGTAAATAGGGTGACGGTTGGCACGAATATCCTTGATATTGTTGATTTTGAAATGGCTGTAGCTTAATTTGTGGTTGGGGTTTAGACTGAGCTTGTAATTTAGCCATATTAATTCGCAGGTCTGACTCCCAATTCAGTGCTTTGTTTACATCTCCTCCGTGGTAGAAATGTGCATAAATGTCAAAAGCATGGTCAAGTAAAAAACCATCGAAAGTGTGAATTTCAATAATGCCTATTAGGTTGTCGAATTTGATGGAAATCGTCAGACCATTTGGGTGATAATATCTAGACTGAAGAATATTACCTAAATACTCAAATTCTGATGAATTGTTGTCTGCTATAAAGTCCACGCCTATTAGTAGAGCATTGATACTGTATGCGCTATTGAAAATTTCTATTTTCTGACCGTACATATGGTCTAAAGGTTTTTCGTACATAAATGTTTTCTCAATAAATTAAACTAATTTATGGCGAACAGAATCTATTTTTAGAAGATTCATAATCGCCGCTTTAATTGGATTGATCGCTGAGTATTGACCGTAGATATTTGGCCATGAAAGTTGATTGATTTATCTTTTAAAAGACGAAAAGCGATAGTCTCGCGTTCAAATCTCTCAATCACCCCACTAATAACTAAAACGCACGCTTTGACTGATTATGCGTTAACGATTTTTTATATCCATCGCTTCCCACAAATAACAAGAACATACACGTTTGTTTTTATTGTTGTTTTTCTGTTTTTAAAAACTCGTTTATTGTTAGAAATGGCTCGGCATGAACAACTGACTATCTGTGACCAATATCCCAAATCGGTAGTCAGTTGCATGCCCGCGAGATCGATTTAAATTAGGCCCCTCTACGATTTGCCAGACAGGTAATAAATGTCGGAATGTGGACCAGAAATTTCCGGGAATTAATTTGCACAAAGGCCATCTGGAAACCGTTGGATTTTCGGTTTCTAAAGAGCCATTCAAATTCTGTAGGTTTCAGTGGATTTTCTGAACGCGATTTAAATGCTGCGATCGAGCAGTATTCGTCTAACTCTGAGTTAATTGGGTTTGTTTGCATTTTGCCTCCTTGTGGCTCTACGTGATGACTAAATATTGCATAAAACCAGCGTAGATCGATGGACCGGGAATCACCTGTTTTTCGGTCCAGTTCTGGCATTTAGAACTTGAGATGCGCAAACTTGCGTTCGATTGATTTTGTTGTTTTAGGAAATATTGGCTTTCAGCAGAGTCATGGAATGCCGATTTGCGGCAAGAGTTTTGGAGTCGAAATGACTTGTCGTAGCTGGTAATGCGGGCGAGAAGACTTGATTGAGCATTAATCTTACGTCGCGCTCAAGTTGATCGTAACGGCCTATCGGCACCACGTATGCATCTACCTTAATTTGTTGCATCCTTTGATTTTTTCATCAGGAGTGGATATGGCCGACACATCGAAATGGCGTCAGCATATAGACGCGTGGCAGAGTAGTGGTTTATCGTAGTTGGAGTACTGCGCGCAGCAACAGATTAATTTCCGCACCTTCACTGCCCGGTTGAGCGAGTATCGAAAACTGCCTTCCGTGGATTCAGTCGGTCTGATACCGATTCACATTGAATCGACCGGTGTTGACCTGATCGTCTTTAAACACGCTCAAGGCCATCAACTTGAATTTTGTCCGGCCGGCTGGGTAGCGGAGTTGTTGCGATGTCTGGCTTGATCGAGTATCCGGCACGGATTTAGTTGGCGGTGGCGCCGGTGGACATGCGGCTTGGTCTGGATGGCTTGTCGGCCATTGTGCAGCAGAGTCTGGGTTACTCGCCCTGTGCCGGATCGGTGTTTATCTTCCGTAACCGGGCCGGCAACCGATTGCGACAGTTTCTGTGGGACGGCAATGGCGCGTGGTTGTTTAAGCGTCGTTTACATCAGGGCAGTTTGAGGCGGTGTTTACGATGACTTCGAACTGACACACAAGGTGGCCTCGTCATGATGATAGTGCGTCTGATCATGCCTGAGACTGTTTATCTTTTTGTCGTCCGTGACAAAAGTTCCTACTTTGTCGTCGAACTGCGCAATTGCCGCTCTATAATTTGCGCCACATTTGTTTCTATAATTCGGTTGGCCCAATCTTTAGTCGATTTTCTAGCACGATCACAAGGATCGTAGCCGTTCATTGGATCATCAGGAAACAACAGGTTTTGAATCATTTGACCTTTAAAATCATCCTCATCATTACCACCATAAAGCCACATAAATTTTAAATCTAGATAAGGAATGCATTTAAATTTGACCCAATTTTTCAATTCCTCTGTGTCAATTTCTGTTACTTTAGATGTGTATCTATCTTTGGGCTTAATAGTCTTTCGCATCGACTCCAACCAAAGGCGGAAATCCTTTATCAAAACTTTATCAGGCGCATTTAGATCAACTGAGATTTCGAATTGACTATACTTGCGACGCTTTAAGAGCTCTCGCCTATTTATTGCATGCGGCCTATTTGCTAACTTAGCAAGTTCTCTATTACAGTCCCCTTTATGCCAGAAGCTTTCCCCGTGCTTACATGCCTCTACTAGCTCATTGTCAACAAATTCGCGTTTAAATATCTTCCATAATTGCAAGGAAGTAATGCTTTCCACGCTAGACTCACTAAGTTTCGCGTCACGTTGCGTAAATGCCTCGGAAAAGCTTAGACAGCGATATGATCCTCTCTCCACAAAACCACTCTTTATTCCATTTATCAAATTTTCTTCAAAACAAAATTTCAAACCAGGCGCGTATTTAATTAGATCGTGCATTATTGTCCTAATTTGAAGTTGCCAATGCCAATCCTCAAGAGACATAGAAGCATATCTGTCGTAATTATCTACATTAAACCAGCTAAAACAATAATCATTAACCATAGTAAAACCTATCAACTATGCCCAATGTCTAAGTGCAAAGCCTTATTCATAGTTTCATTTAAAATAGTATTTTTATGCTCGGTGCATAGATGTGCATAGCGGTCAGCGCTGATCAGGCTTTTATGTCCTAAAATTTCCGCAATTTCCTTCAGCGTACGACCATCGCGCGCCAAGGTTGATGCAGTATCATGACGAAGGTCGTGCCAGCGGAAATTTTTGATATTCGCTGCTTTTAAGCAATTAGCCCATTGTTTACGATAATCCATTGGTTTGTCAGGGTTGATTTCCGAAGGAAACAGAAGATTGCCACCAAGTTCACGACATTCTTTGAGTTCATCCAGGGTGATCGTCGGTATTGGGCTGTGTCTTGGGGAGCCATTTTTGGTGTCGTGTAATATAGCCAAGCCACGATCAAAGTCTATGTCGGTCCATCGTAATTGCTCTAATTCGCCTTTACGCATGCCGGTAGTCAATGCCATTAGCACTTTAAGATAAAATTTGCCGCCAATTTCTTGGGCTGCTCCGGAATGTGTCAATGACTTTGAGACACCCAGTTGTTTTATTTAGTGTCTAACTGTTGTGTATTTATGGGTCAAGTTTCTCCCTTTGTGTTAATAGGCGGATTAATCCAAACGGCGTTAGGCAAGCTGGGTGGTAAAGGGCACTTTCCTTTGAATCGCTTTGGATTGGCGAGGAAGGCAATCTCCAGGGTTTTTGCGCGGGCTTGGTATACCGTAGCCGCTTGGTCGAAATGGACGGTGGCCGGGGTCATGTAACCGATGCCCGAGTGGCAATGGAACTGGTTGTACCACGCGAAGAAGCGTTGGCAATGGCTGCGGGCATCTTCAAGGCATCCGAAGCGGATGGGGAAATCAGGCCGATATTTCAGGGTTTTGAACTGGGCCTCGGAATAGGGATTGTCATCAGAGACATAAGGCCGGCTATGGGTCTTGGTGACCTCCAGATCAACCAACAAGGCGGCCACCGGCTTGCTGCGCATGCTGGTACCGCGGTCGGCATGCAGCGTCAGCGTATGCGGCGGGATGTTGTGCTTGACCACTGTTTCGGCGATGAGGTGCTCGGCCAGTTCGGCGGTTTCCCGCGGAGCGACCATCCAGCCGACCACATAGCGGCTGAAAATATCCAGGATCACATACAGGTGGAAACAGGTCCATTTGGCCGGGCCTTTGAGTTTCGTGATATCCCAGCTCCAGACTTGATTGGGCGCGGTGGCCAGGAGTTCCGGCTTGGTATAGACCGGGTGCATCCGTTGGCGCCTGCGCTCCGCCGACAGGCCGTCCGCCTCCAGGGCGCGGTACAAGGTGCGCACCGAGCCGATGTAGCGCCCCTCGTCCAGCAGGGTGGCATAGACAAAATACGGCGAGCAATCGGCGAAGCGTTCGCTGTTAAGCACCGCCAGCAGTTGCTGGCGCTCACTGGTCGAGAAAGCCAACGGGGCGGACGGACGAGGCACCCGCGTTACCGGCACAGGCACCAAGAGGCGCCGACGGGCATCCTCGCGATAGACCGAACTGCGGTTCAAATTCAGGGCCGCACAAGCCGCCGCCAGGCCGACCTCCGGGGCTAACTGGTTAAGGGCTTGCATCAGCTGGACTCGCTCGGCGTCTCGTCCGTCGACAGACCGAACAAGACGCAAAGTTTTTTTTGGACATCAATAATGGCATTGGCCTGAGCCAGTCTGCGGCGCAGACGCTCATTTTCCTGGGTAAGTTGGTGCACACGACGATCCTCGGCCTGCGCAGGGTCGGCCTTACGCCCACGTTTTTGCGGCGCCAACGCGGCGCGCTCATCGGCAGCACGCTGCCTACGCCAAGTGGACAGATGGGAGGAATAAATCCCTTCTTTGCGCAATAAAGCGCCAATCTCACCCAGTTGGGTACAGCGATCAGCGGCCTCCAGGATACGGCGCTTGTCGCTGCTGGTAAATTGTCGGCGCTGGGCGGTGGCAACCACCTCTGGGTCGGGCCGCGCGCCGGAGGTCGCGTTTTCAGCCGCCCTACGGGCGTCTTCCAACGCGACCTCCGGCGCAGTTACTTGTGGTGATTCCATGGTCTCTGCTTTTGATTTGCTCATAATTCTGGCCTACCTTTATACTCTAATTTCCGAGGGGTAGGTGTCTCAGGTCATATTGACACAGGGGGCTCGGATTAGGCGAATCTTTTCTTGATCGGATAAAAATCGAACGACCTTATTGTTGACGGTAAGTGAGCGGACTTTTTTGCAGGGATTTTCGTCGATATACTGATCCAAAATGGAGTCATCTTCCTGCTGACGGGTAGCGAAGTCCAAAATTGACGAGAGAACTGCGAGGTGTTTATTGTATGTGGCAGGGGCGAGTAATCGCTTACATTTCAGCTTGGAGCGGATAAGGTCGGGAGTGATTTCGGTCAGAACGGTTTTACCAAGTTGAACGCTCCACCACTGTACGAGTCGGGCACGATCGTGATCTTTGCCAGACCACCAAGTCATGTATTCATCAGAAAGGCGAACAAAAGGGATTACACAAGGGCGGACGCCTTGAGCTTCGTGTTCTTGATACTCATGAACAGAACGAGTACCCCAAGTACGGGCATCTTGTTTACGTCGAAAAGTTTTTGTTTTGATTCCCTTACCAGATTTGGTAAGAATGGTACGATAACGGGTTTCGCCGTTTTTGAGATCAACTTTGATGATATGAAAGTTAAGCATCTGTGTTCCTCAGAATGAGGTTAAAACATAACTACTGTAGTTATCACTGTAGTCGGTGGTTTTAGTACACAGTTACTAAAGCTTTCAAATCCTTGAAAACTTTTTTATTTCAAAGTGTTATGATGGTGGGTCGTGTGCGATTCGAACGCACGACCATCGCATTAAAAGTGCCTTCGTTGTTTTTTATTTCCTTTTTTTTCAATAACTTAGTACCTGGCTTTTCGTTCGCAAACCTAATAAAGCCTAACTGAACCTACATTAAAATCGTCAAAAAATCGCCATAGTAAAGCTACCGAAATGCTAGCTTTGCTATGGTTTCGCATTCGGTTGTTCCAATTGATATATCCAGCCGATTGAAAACACATGAACCATCCTTCTTCATGCCAATCGCATTGTCTCTGATCAGATTTAACCATCCCACCACATTATAATTTTCAGATAGCTGGCAATCATGCTGCTAGAAAAATATAAGTTTTCTTCCTCGAGATTTACTGCGTTTTCAATTTACGATGAGTCCGAGTCAACAAGGTTCGAATCAGCTTGGCTATTTAAAGCACTCTAGTCAAAACCATCAGCATTACTGACTAGGAGCTCTAGCCAAATTTGATTCTTCATAACTTTATTCTGAAGGATTGTCATTTTATGAACTACCCATCGTATCCACAAAACCCAGATTATTCGCTTCCCCAACAAGTATATATAAACCCTGCACCTATTCCGCAAAATTCAACATCCAAAAAAACAAAGTCAGAGAGTAACATTGACCTCTTGCACAAATACCTGAGCAATCCTGAATTAAACGAAGGAATGATACAGTTAAGAAAAAGTGTGTTAGGAACTAAGTACGTTACATTTTATTATAGAATTTTATTTTGGGACAATATACAGCTTATTGAACTAATTAAAGCGGCTGCATACTCAGGCTCAATGCGGCAAATCACCGAAAAAGAAATCAAGATTGCTTGCTCAATAATTTCTGGAAACCCAACATTATGGATCCAAGACACCGAAGCAGAACGCATTCTGCACATTAGAATTGCTCACCTCGTTGGGGGCGGTATTGCTTATTTTTTTTCCAACAATAACTATTTCACAATTAGGAGCGGTTTCCTTCCTTGTAAGGCTTATTTCCCAGAGGGCATGGTTAACATTCCAGCTCCCCATCCGGACTATTTAAACAAACCTCTATACTATAATTATCAATCAAGCCCTGGGTTCAATTATTTAATTGACCTTATCTGCAAACAACTGAAACTTCCCGAGGAGTGTTTTTTACTTGTTTTATCATGGTTGATTCAATCTATTATTGGACAAAGCTATACATTACTGGAATTGACCGGGGAGTCAAAATCGGGTAAGACAACGGCACAAGAAATTTTAAGAAAAATAATTGACCCTAATATCCAACTGACAAATAAAGCCCCACGGTCAATCGCAGAGCTTGAACGACAAACCATGGAGGGCCATGTCTTAAGTTATGACAACGTAGAAATACTACCAGACGAGGTTCAGATTCGTATGGCCGAAATAATGACAGCGAAGGGAGCCAGAATTACAACTCCTATCGGAAATGCTAAGTCTCTTGGCGATTTTTTTGTTAATCGCCCAATTCTATTGAATTCCGATACGTCTATTGTAACAAATGAAAGATTACTGACTAAAAGTCTGACTATTGAGTTGAAACCTCAGACAGATAAGATGCACAATATCGCAATTGGCGAGAAATACATTGATGACGCGCGCCTGGAATTGCTCATACTTACAAAATACGTTGCTAATTTTCATCCTACTCAGGACATTCCAATATGTAACTATTTGGATATGCATGAGATTGCTGAGATTGGCATGAAGCTCAGCATGATTATTTATAACAATACCAATGAGTTCGAAGCCCAATTAAACTTATTAGCTACGGAACAAATATTTGCTTCGCTAGAAGAAAACAAGACTGCCAACTTGATTCACTTTTGGGCAATTGATAATCCAAACTCAACCAAGGAAATGGCTGCGATCGATTGGCTTGATGAGATCAAACCCTATATAGATGAAAGATTGAAGCAACCGTCAATTACCCCAAAGAAATTTGGCAGCGATCTTAAAAGAGCCGCACCGGTTCTTCGAAAGTTTGGAATTGACTGTACCTCTCTCGGCAAACGTGGCTCCAATTGCAAATGGCGAATCACCACCGCTAAAAAAATCGAAATGCAGGACAATTTTTTTGAGACGAGTCATTCGTCAATGGCTGAAACAAGGCTCAATGAGATGGTGCCGGAGCAGCCAAAAGAGCAATTGTCCGTCACAGTTGTAGAGCTTGATCGTGATGAGGCAAATTCGCACCTGGATCAGGATGCATCTTTGCCGCATCAGAAACTCGCTAAAGCTCAGAGCAAAATGCCGGAATTAGAGGTCAGAAAACACAAAAAATACGCTCACAGTAGCGACTTGAATAGGCCTGACTTAACCGTACGGATAGCGCTGAAACCCGCTGATATTTGACGAATTTCATCAGACCGCTGCTCCCAGCTGGTCCACTGCATCGTGTGTTGAACCCTATTTCAATTGCCGCAGTGGCGCCAGTTTGGTGGCGTCTTACTTTTCTTCATACGCACTGACGTAATGGATTACTAGAAAGTCCAGGAAGGATTCCCGCTTGCCCAGCAAGTTGGATACTCGCGCAGCCCCTGCTATTTTCAGCGACACATCAGCCAGCGCGGGACCGCTTTATGCTGCTCAGGTTGTGGCTTCGGTCATTATAACGTTTCAAACCAAGTTTTGATTTTCAAAGCCATCAGCTTACGTCGTTCCTCCAGAAAGACATTGAAATCAGGTATCTCACCTTCCAACATCGAAACCGGGATGCAGTTCGTAACTAAGTTGGCGGCAAGATCGTCTTTTGTAGTGATACCACCATATTTCTTAGCACCACCATTACACTGCTCTCCTAGTTCGGCAAAATATACTGCCGGTGCTTTAGAGCCTATCGCAATATTAATCTCACTTTGCGCGACAACATAATTGGCAATTTGGTTGTAGGTGCCCCGTGATAAGCCCATGCCCTTTAAGTGCTGGCGCGGATAAACATGATGTATGTCAGCTCTGTTAAGCAATAAATCCGTTACCGTGATATCTCGCGACAGAAAGCCTTTGTCCCCTAATTTGACTTGTGCAGCTTGGTAGCACAAGAAGTAAGGGCTGTTGATGGATGACGTATCCATAAACTGCGGCAACATCCCAGTCCAAAAGCTATCGGGTAATTCATTCGGAATGACAGACTCCACATAATTCACCAAGCCGCGACTGCTAATTTGCCGGATGTCGAAATCAAAGGTCGATTCCGGTGATCCGCTATAGCGTCCGCGCAGCATCGACATTACAAACCAGCGTCTGACCAGACTTTCTAATTCAGCGGGCGGCACCTTTTCGGCGCGGCCCCGTAGATAAATAATGTAGGCAAAATTGACGGCGTTACGACCACCGATCAAACCGCTGGTAATAAATCCGGCAGAACGCAAGATCATGGTGATACGGTCAAAATGGGTTTTGTTGACGAAAGCTAAAATTCCATTCTTCAAACGGGCAAAGGAGTCTTCCGCAATGGCATCTTCAAATTGCTTCGTCTCGAAATTCCTGCCGGAAAGCAAAGCCACCAAGTCTTGTAACTTACCCCTGCCAAATTCGGAGGTAAACGCCACCCGCAACATGTCGGTGTAGGTCGGGTCGTAAATGTCATCATTGACGTCGGCAATCCATTTCATCTTGTCAAAGAAATCGGAACCGACAAAAGCCAGGTCATTTTTCTTAATCTTACTGATAAAGTCAGGCGCAACGGCCAGGTGGCAGAAATAATCAATGGCCTTACGCAGCAAGTTGCCGCCATAGGTTTCATTCACTGCAATTTTCGACATGGCAAAATCAGCTTGAGATAAGGGTGAACCTGCGGAATTGACCCGAATAAATATTTCGGTCACTGTATCGATATCCAAATCTTCGGCCAGTTCGATGATGCCGACATGGTTGTGAATGATGCCGCGTAGCTTCTCGATGACTTTGAATATCTTGTCTTGAGAGCAACTCTGATTCGCTTGGCAATAGTCACTGACCAATTGAAAAACGCTGGTGGCTGGATTGAAGACGCTGGCGACATCAGGCAACCAAGCAACATTTTTCCGGATAGCCGGATTTGCAACTTCGAAGGATTCTTCTTGTGGATTGAAGGCGATGCGAATCTGCACCGTCTCGTAATCTTCATTCAACACTTCCACACCCAGCAAAGACGCCATTAAGGCCGTTACGCGTTGTTGGCCGTCGATCAGAATGCGCTTACCGGTTGATGTTGTGCCATCCTTCAGTTTGACATTTGGGTTGCGCCAGGCAATCAGATAACCCACCGGATAACCCTGGTACAGCGAATCGAGCAGGTTGCGCACCTTGGTCGCTTCCCAAACGAACGGTCGTTGAATCTCGGGTATCGCAATCTCGCCAGACTTCACCCAGGTCAGCAGTGTTTCAATGGGATGCGGAGTGACCGAGTATCGCTGGGTAGACATTTATTAACTCCGTTTAATGGAAAGATTGAGCGTCATTAAGTACGTTTGATTTTGCTAGGGTTCGATTTGAAAGTTCGGTAATTGCAATGCATCGGCGGGCGACAGAATCTTTACGCCCAGCGATTGTAAAGCGTTTGCCAGAACCAATAAATCCTGATCACCGGTAACCAGCCAAGGTGCGTTAGTGGCTAAAGCAGCGTGGATAAACTTGTCATCGTCGGGATCACGCGAAAAAGTTTTCTGCTCGATTTCCGGTGGTACGTTGGCCCAAAAGGCGGCAGCGTCAATGTCACGTAACAGTTGTTTGCGGTGTTCCAGGCTCAGGTAACGATCAAACTTGGGGCGCCATAAGCGTTCCTGTAATTCGGCAAAAGTAGCTAACGTGAAAACCGGTCGACCATAGCTAACCACCTGTCGGGTCAAAAACGCCGGTGCGCCAGCTTTACTCAGAAAACCGCTGATCCAAACATTGGTGTCGATGACCGCGATTAGACCTGCACCTTCAGCTTTCATCCGCCAGTAACTGTTCGAGGATGTCCGGTGTCATGCCGGCTTTTTCTGCTGCTTCGGCAGTTTCGTCCATGGTTTTGCGCAAGCGGTCGGCATAATAGGTCCGCATAGCTTCATAGTCTTCGGCACTGACCATCACCCCGACCACCCGGTCATGACGCGTTACCCGAACCGGTTCGCGTTGAGCGATGTCGAGGAATTCGCCAAAGCGGGTTTTAGCTTCGTTGGCGGTAAAGGTTTGCATGGTAGCCTCCTGAGTATGACGGTCTGTTCTGGCTAATTTAGTCCAAATCGTTCGATTTGGTCAACTTAAGCTTCGGGAAGTTCCGTCAACTTTGAAGCTGATTGCTGAAAGCCTAGTGCAGAAGCGATTTCTTCGTTCGTTAAGAGCAGCGCTTTGGGTTGCTCGAGGGCTTCTAGGCGCTCGCTCTCTACAGTCATTTTGCTAATAGCGGAAACTATCCCGCTATCGGCTTTGAGCATTTTGATGACGTGTTGCAAGAATCAAAAAGCAATTTTGCCTGTGCGGATATCTCCTGGATGATGCCACGACATTGACGACATTATTTGCCCAAAAAACCAAAAAAACGCTTCTTTTGGAGGGCTTTTTTATCGAAATCCGGATTTTAATGTCGTCAATGTCGTGCTAATCGGCTCCCATCTGATATTGGTTATCAATAAAATTTTATCGGCAACGGGGTATCAATTGGAGTTGTGCACTAACTTGGTATAAATCTTCAGGTTTGTTTTTACTAGGTGTCCAGCGTCAATCGTTACCGATGATCCTGGATGCCAAGTGTTTTATATGGCAGGGTACTTTTGGAGTTTATGATATTAATATTATTAATACATAATTCTCCTACACCTACTCATGCCATCCCTCGCTACTACCCCTAATCCACTTCTTACAGGTGCTTAGGGTCCTGTGATGGTTTACTTCAAATAAACCATCACATACGCATCCCAATCCTATCGCCATTGCCTGACCATGAACTGCCTGTCGTAAGTAGTGCTCTCCATACTATTACGGCATCCGTTACTGCATAAACGCCATCGATGTTTTTAAATCACTTCAATCAACGAGGCCGTTATGAACACAACCGCAATCCAACAACAACACGACTACACCCTCAGCAACATCATCCACAGCATCCTGTGTCAGGAACATCAGCAGCAGCCGACCCTTGCCTTGGATCACATCAAGAACCTCATGCCGATCATCCAGCAGTTAAAAGACGACTGCTTGTTTAGTGTCACGGCAGCTGAAGACGGTAGCAAACACACCACTACGTCACTGCTTGCCCGTGCAGTGATCGTCACCCTGGCTAACTGCATGGAACAGGTAGCCCGTTACTATCCCCTGTACACGTTTAACCCCTATCTCAATATCTTTGCTAAACATGCCGATACTGCCGGTTTGATCGAAAAGGTACGACGTCACGAAGCCTTGAATATCCAGAGCGGTGTATATAACACCGATCAGACATACAACAACTTCGTCGATATGGCGACAGGCATAGACGATTTCATGTATCAAGTCAGACAAGAGATGGGTAGTCGGGGTTTTAAAACTCTGATCTACAATGCCAATCATGCATCATGGAATGCGTATGAACGGTTGCTGGCATATATAGATGCCTTGTTTAACCGCTACGCTCGACTCCTGGTGTTGCGGGTTGATCTGGGTTATCAGTGGGATACCGTTTGGATAGAACAAGACTGGAATACACGATACTTTGAAGCCAAACAGGATCTCAAGCGGTTCCTTGATAATATGGATTCCAATAAACTGTTTGAAAATGTGGTGGGGTATGCATGGAAACTTGAATGTGGTCCGGATAAAGGCTGGCATTACCATTTCCTCTTCTTTTGCGATGGTTCACAGGTCCGAGAAGATGAAACATTGGTCATGCTTATCGGTGAATATTGGAAAAAGCTAACACAGAACCGAGGGGTTTATTACAACTGCAATGCTTGTAAAAACCAGTACGAATCCCTCGCCATCGGCATGATCAATTACTACGACCATCATCTGATCGATGCCTTGAAAAGTGCTGCGAAGTACCTTACCAAGGTTGACCACATCGCCAGGGCCTTAGTACAAGATAACGGCAGGACCTTTGGCCGTAAGGAAATGCCTAAACCTAGAATTCAAAATAGAGGGCGACCACGATCATTCGATAACATGTTGAACATTTAAACAACTCCGATACTCCGATAGGCTTACTTGACTGCCAGCTTACGGCATAACCGACAATGTACCCGGCCTTAAGCCGTTGCATTGTCTGTTTCTTCAGTTACAAGCCAACGCATCTATCTGCGATGCATAGTTCTCTACTTGGGCTTCCGCTTGAGATTGGCGTCAAATTAAAATGAGCACTACACTTTGCCTGGACAGGTTTAAAACAGGTGGTCATGGACAGCAACCAAAAAAACGACAGTGTTCTGTAACGATTTGTAAATCGTTTGCGTTTCACGAGGCTTCTATCCGCTTATATACTCCGTCATCATGCCATTAAAAGAAATGATATTTTAGCTGTTGACTGAAGGCGGAATTGATTCTTTACGATAAATCATCCGGCAAGTTGACATTTAAAATCATAAGTCAAAACTTCTTCGAGCCCCCTGTGCCAATATGACCTGAGACACCTACCCCTCGGAAATTAGAGTATAAAGGTAGGCCAGAATCATGAGCAAATCAAAAGTAGAGACCATGGAATCACCACAAGTAACTGCGCCGGAGGTCGCGTTGGAAGACGCCCGTAGGGCGGCTGAAAACGCGACCTCCGGCGCGCGGCCCGACCCAGAGGTGGTTGCCACCGCCCAGCGCCGACAATTTACCAGCAGCGACAAGCGCCGCATCCTGGAGGCCGCTGATCGCTGTACCCAGCTGGGTGAGATTGGCGCTTTATTGCGCAAAGAAGGGATTTACTCCTCCCATCTGTCCACTTGGCGTAGGCAGCGTGCTGCCGATGAGCGCGCCGCGTTGGCGCCGCAAAAACGTGGGCGCAAGGCCGACCCGGCTCAGGCCGAGGATCGTCGTGTGCATCAACTTACCCAGGAAAATGAGCGTCTGCGCCGCAGACTGGCTCAGGCCAATGCCATTATTGATGTCCAAAAAAAACTTTGCGTCTTGTTCGGTCTGCCGACGGACGAGACGCCGAGCGAGTCCTGCTGATGCAAGCCCTTAACCAGTTGGCCCCGGAGGTCGGTCTGGCGCCGGCTTGCGCGGCCCTGAATTTGAACCGCAGTTCGGTCTATCGCGAGGATGCCCGCCGGCGCCTCCTGGTGCCCGTGCCGGTAAAGCGGGTACCCCGTCCGTCCGTCCCGCTGGCTTTCTCGCCCCATGAGCGGCAGCAATTGCTGGCGGTGCTTAACAGTGAACGCTTTGCCGACTGCTCGCCGTATTTTGTCTATGCCACCCTGCTGGACGAGGGGCGCTACATCGGCTCGGTGCGCACCTTGTACCGCGCCCTGGAGGCGGATGGCCTGTCAGCGGAGCGCAGGCGCCAACGGATACACCCGGTCTATACCAAACCGGAACTCCTGGCCACCGCGCCCAATCAAGTCTGGAGCTGGGATATCACGAAACTCAAAGGCCCGGCCAAATGGACCTGTTTCCACCTGTATGTGATCCTGGATATTTTCAGCCGCTATGTGGTCGGCTGGATGGTCGCTCCGCGGGAAACCGCCGAACTGGCCGAGCAGCTGATCGCCGAAACAGTGGCCAAGCACAACATCCCGCCGCATACGCTGACGCTGCATGCCGACCGCGGTACCAGCATGCGCAGCAAGCCGGTGGCCGCCTTGCTGGTCGATCTGGAGGTCACCAAGACCCATAGCCGGCCTTATGTCTCAGATGACAATCCCTATTCCGAGGCCCAGTTCAAAACCCTGAAATATAGGCCTGATTTCCCCGCTCGCTTCGGATGCCTTGAAGATGCCCGCAGCCATTGCCAACGCTTCTTCCTGTGGTACAACCAGTCCCATTGCCACTCGGGCATCGGTTACATGACCCCGACCACCGTCCACTTCGACCAAGCAGCTACGGTATACCAAGCACGCGCAAAAACCCTGGAGATTGCCTTCCTCGCCAATCCAAAGCGATTCAAAGGACAGTGTCCCTTGCCGCCCAAGTTACCCCGCACCGTTTGGATCAATCCGCCTACCAACACCAAGGGAGAAACTTGACCCATAAATACACAACAGTTAGACACTAAATAAAACAACTTGGTGTCTCAATGTCATTGACACATTCCGGAGCCGGGTTGATTTCGTAGGGTTTGAGGGTCCGCAACCGACCCCTATGTATAGTACCCAACTATGTATAGAAGTGATCTATTTCGACTGGCAACCCGCGCATTGTCAGAGATGACTGACAGCGTGCTTTACATAATTATAGTGCTTGAAGAAACTGCAACAGTGCATCATCATCCGGTTGGTAACGGTAGCTTGGCTCCCCTGGCGACTGAAGTCTGGCCAAGGCCTTGTTCTTCATCGCCAAGTCGGCCTCTACATACCGATGGGTAGTGGTGGTGCTTTCATGTCCCAGCCATAAGGCAATCACGTTAAACGCCACGCCAGACTGTAGCAGATGCATAGCTGTCGTGTGCCTTCTATGTCGTTCAAGACATAGTCGACACTATCTACCCTTCCTGACTATGTCGAGTCACGTTAAGGCCTCAGTAGGCATGCTCGGAATTTAATACACCCGGCGCCTTAAGACCTATCCGAGTACCCGACATAGTTTTCGGCTAAAGACTGTTGAGAAAATTTAGTAATTTATCACCGGGTTGATAACGTTCCAACTTGCCCTGTGGCGGTGTCGTCCTGGCGAGTGCCTGCTCTTTCATCGCAAGTGTTGCCTCCAGATAAATCTGGGTTGTCTCAACGGATTCATGGCCGAGCCACAAAGCAATCACAGAGCGATCAACGCCCGCTTGCAGTAAGTCCATGGCCATGGTGTGCCTCAATCGGTGGACAGTGACACGCTTTTGTCCAAGTGAAGGACACCCATTGCAGGCTGCCATGCGATGCTTGTTCAGCAGGTACTGAACGCCATGGACACTGAGCCGGTTGCCTCTCGCGTTGGGAAACAGCACACCCTCATCACCTCTTTGTGGTTCTCGCAGCCAGGCTTTTAATACGGAGAGTGTTGATCTTGCCAGAGGAATACAGCGTTCCTTTCGGCCCTTACCGATTACCCGCACATGAGCGCCGACTCCCAAGACAAGGTCCTCACGTTTGAGTCCGGTCATCTCGGATAACCGCAAACCCGTCTGTACTGCCGTTAGCATGAACGCATGGTCGCGCCGCCCGGACCAAGTGCTGCAATCGGGCGCGGCGAGTAACGCATCAACTTCCGGACGGCTGAAAAAACTGACCAAGGTTCGTGTGAAGCGCTTGCTGGGGATGGCAAGCACTCTCTGGATCTGGGCAGCATGAGTAGGCAGTTCGAAGGCGGCGTAACGAAAGAAGGAATGGATTGCCGTGAGCCGTAAATTACGGCTGCGGACGGTTAGGTCTCGCTGCTTTTCCAGTTCATCCAGAAAGGCCACAATCAACGGGGCATCAATCTGCTCGACATTAAGGCGTGACGGCGGTTGATGCAAGCGCTCTTGAGCGAAGATCAGGAATTGACGGAAGGTATCTCGATAAGAGCGGATAGTATGAGGACTCGCCTGGCGCTGCTGCATCAAACGTTGGGTAAAGAAACGCTCCAACAGGGGCGCTAAACTGTTGGCAGTGTTCATGACCGGCCCTCCCAGTGCTGCTCAAGGCGGCTCATCGCCTCCCGCATCAGCTCCGGCGCACTCTCTAAATACCACTGCGTATCGGCAATGTGAACATGGCCGAGGTAGGCCGACAACAAAGGCAGACGGCGCTCGGGATCCTGATCGTGGCGATACCAGTTCACTAGCGTATTCGTTGCAAATCGGTGTCTCAAGTCATGCAATCGAGGGCCGTGACAGTCGGTCGCGTTGCGCAATCCGATTTGCCGAGACAATGCGTAGAAAGCGCGATGGATCTGGCCATTGTCCAACCGATTGCCCCAACTGGAGACAAACAAGTAGGTAGAAACAGGCCGTCCTGCCCAATGGCGTTCGCGTCTGGCGATATAATCTGCCAGCACCTTGCAGGTTGAGGCATGCACGGGCACCAAGCGGGTTTTACCGAACTTAGCGTTGCGGATCGTCAACACCCCGGCTTCAAGGTCGATATCTTGAAGTTCGAGATTGCGGGCTTCATTGAGACGCAGACCTGAAACACTTAACAGTCCGAACAGGCAATAATAGACCCAGGGCAGTAAAGCACCGTTTTTGTAACGATGCGGCATTTTTAGCGCAGCCTGCAGTAAGTTGGTAATCTCTTGATTTGAGTAGAGATAGGGTCGAGCTCGCTTTGGCTTGAACGGTAACAAACCGGGCAGTGGAATCTCCGTGCGAGGATCGCTCGAACTACGATAACGGGCAAATCCACGCACGCAGCTTAATCGTTGAGCCCAATAGATGGGTTGAGCCTTCACAGCTTGTTGCGCCCAGGCAAGCGCTAACGCCTGGGTGATATAGGTCGCGTGCTGTTGCTCCATAAAGGTGACAAAATCGAGCAAAGCTTTACCCGCTTCCCGCAATTGGAAACCCAGATTACGCCGCAGAGTCAGGTACTCGGCAACGGCTTGCCGAAGCGTGTTCATAGTGCACCTCCCGGCCAGGGTAGAGCCAGCGTACGCAACGCCTCAAGATCAACCTTGGTATAAATCATCGTGGTCTGGGGATGGCGATGACCCAACACGTCGCCAATCTCGCCTAGCGAGGCGCCCTGCCGCAGCATCTCGGTGGCCAAGCCATGACGAAACTGATGCGTTCCATAAGTGGGCGCTTTGATTCCGGCGCGCTTAAGCGCATGACGAACGATAGAACCAATCGCACCGGCACCCCGGAACCCGCGGATGGGCGCCTTGGCGCGCAAAAAAACACGCCGGCTACCACTCACCGGTCGTCCATCTCGCAGATAGGCAGCGATCGCTTTACCTACCGCAAAGGGTAAGGGAAATTCATGGCGCAGACCGCTCTTGGTCCGCACGCTGAAGGTACCGGTGTTCCAGTCGATTGCATCGAGTTCAAGAAGCGCCACTTCGCTTGACCGTAATCCCAGTCGAGCCAGTAACAGCAAAATGGCATAGTCGCGACGTCCTACCGCCGTATGCTGATCAATGCCTTCCAATAACTGCTTGACTTGGTCTGGCGAAATAGCACGAGGAATCGATGGCATCGACCAATTAGGTATAACCGGAACCGCGGCCGCCAAATCCAACGACATCTCACCGCGATAGTGGGCGTACTTCAGGAAGGAGCGCAAGGCACTGGTCATGAGCTTGGCTCGTTTCCTGTGCAACCGCTGTGCTTGGTGCTGAACAAAGCTCACGACATCGCGGGCAGACAGGTCTGAGAGTGTAACCGGTCCGTCGCCGAAGCAATCCTTAAGAAAATGGCTGATGAACGGCACGTAGTTGACAATCGTTGCTTCAGCCAGGGCACGCGCCTCGCGCAGGTATTGCTCGTAGGCCTGCGCACAGTGCTCCGCCGGCGTGAGTCGAGGCTCCGACACTTTTTCTGTGGGAATCAGACCCTCACCACGCAAAAAGCCAATGAGATGACTGAGTGCCGCAGCATCACCCCGACATGGCTGCACCTGCCGGGCGCGGTCCCGTAAATACAGCCTTGGATGATCGGAGGAAATACAATGTAGCTCAATGCCCTTTAGTTTAAGCCATTGACTAAAGTCCGCGGCTAGATGAACCTGCCGATGAATTGTATACAGCGCATAGCCCTGAGCGCTAATGAAATCCGCAAATGAGCCAATATGAGCCGCAAGAGGGCCCAAGGGAATTTGCGATAAAACGACTTGGTTATTGATACGATATTTCATGGTGAACTCCTCCCCTACACGAGGCTGATGAAAGGAGCTCAAACTATATCGATAAAATGAGGTGTGTTTGCAGGGAATACACGATCGGCGAGGCCTTACAAGAGATAGTCAGGAAGGGTAGATAGTGACGGATGGTGTGAGGCGATATCTTTCGCTTGGACAGACTACTCATCGTCTGGGCGGCAAGCTCGACTGCAATATTGAGTCGCTGGGTAACATTGCAACGAGTCATCGGCTGACCATCTCGATTCGGCAGTAACGCGGCATCAGCATCTAATGCTGGATTACGTTTCAACCAAGCTCTGATTTCCTGGACCGTGCTTTTCCATAAAGGTGTCGAGCGTTGCTTGCGTCCCTTACCACGCAAGTGGACACAAGCCGATTCGCCCATGACGACATCGCCGACTTTGATACCAATGATTTCGGAAACCCGAGCGCCGGTGTTGTAAAGTAAGGTCAGTAATAGATGGTCGCGCTGGGATGTCCAGGTTTCACCGGGTTGGCCCAATATGGCTAACATCTCCTCGCGGCTCAGAAAACCCAGCATGGGTCGTTCGAACCGTTTCATGGGGATACCCAGCGCCTGTTCAATTACGAAAAATGACGATACGTCGCGTCGGGCGGCGAATTTCAAAAATGCGCGTAAGGCTGTCAGCCTCAAGTTCCGGCTACGCACGGTGTTGTGGCGTTGCAGTTCCAAGTGGTCCAGGAAGGCCAGGATCAAATCCGGGGTAATATCGGCCAATTTCACTGCCGTTGGCATTTTCCCCAGGCGATGCTGGGTGAAATCCAGGAATAGCAGCATGGCATCCCGATACGAGGCAATCGTGCGCGGACTCATGGCGCGTTGATTGACCAGATATTCGGTAAAAAACTGCTGGACCAAAGCCGAGAAGGAGACTGGATGGGGTGCTGTGGCTTCAGTCATGACACACCTCCGGTAACTGCGCAAAGGCTTCAAACCGATTGGCTGCCACGGCCATCAGCTCGGGAATACCCGTCATATACCAGTAAGTATTGGTGACCATGGCATGCCCGACATAAGTGGATAAAGCCAGCATCTGTCGGTCGACATCCATGCCTTGTGCCTGCCATAGCAGTATGCGGCGAACAACAAACGTATGGCGCAAGTCGTGAATGCGCGGACCATGATGGGCACCGCGATTGATCCAGCCCAATTGCTCACGTAATTGGATAAACACCCGATGAACCTGCCGAGAATCCAGTTTATGCCCGAGGAGTCGTCCCCGCGTACTGATAAAAAATGGCGTATCGTCCGTGACAGGGATATGGATGTCGCGTTGCGACCGATACTGTTTAAGCGCCTCTACCGTACTGGGATGAAGCGGTACATAGCGCGATTTGGCAAACTTGGTTTGCCGTATGGCAAGCATGCCAGTCTTTAAGTCGACATCAGAATCCAGTAAATGCAAGGCTTCGGAAATTCGCAGCCCCGTCGACGCGAGTAACCCGAACAATGTCTCGTAGGTAGCACCCCGCAAGCCTTGAATAAAGGAATCCAGGTTATGCGCGGCGGCCAGCAAATCGATGATCTCCTGCTCAGTATAAATATGCGGAGCCAAGCGCTGGCCGACTCGGCCAAAGATGCTGTCATCAGGTACCTCGGTGCGCGGTTCAAATTGTTGTAGGTAGCGGCAAAAGGAACGCAGATTCTTCAGTCGCCTGGCCCATGTGGCAGGATCATCGCTATGACCCTGGTCTTGCCGTGCCCAGTCTGCCATCAGCTCGACGGTTAGTGGTTCTTGGGTGTTCAAAGCATCAATATAATGAGCAAAACTGATGATTGAGTAGCCAGGCGAGCGCAAGCCAAAACCTAGTCGACGCCGTTCACGCAAGTAATTTTCGGCATGGGTTGTCATCGTAATAGGTATATTCATGATGCACTCCCAGGCCAAGGCAAGGCGACCGTTGCCAGGTTCTGGCTGTCGAGTTTGGCATAAACCAGTGTGGTATTGAGCGAGCGATGCCGCAAGACATCCGCCACTTCTTTGAGGGAGCTACCACTCTCCAGGAGTCTGCTGGCCATGGTATGCCTCAGCAAATGAGACCGCGTGTAGGGCAAGCCCGCTCGCGCATAAGCCTGGCGGATCGACTTCCGGATCAAATCAGGGCCGATAGGCTGATCGCGTGGCGCTATGTTACGAACGAACACCGCACGGTTACTGGTGGGTGGTCGTTCATACGTCAGGTAATCGGCAATCGCTTGACCGGTGGCCGCTGGTAAGGGCATGACATCTTCACGCCGTCCCTTGGTGCCATGTAGAGTAATCGTCGCCGCCGACCAATCGATGTCATCCAGGCTAAGATAAGCGACCTCGCTACTGCGCAGGCCCAGATCCAATGCGCAA